>CAZTUC010000001.1:0-24557 GCA_964616805.1 uncultured Microbacterium sp.
GGTTGAGCGATTCGACCTTGCCCTCTTCGAGCGCACGCGTGAAGTCTTCAAGCGACATGCGCTTGCGGGCCTTCGCGAGCTGAGCGTTACGCTCGGCAGCTTCACGCTTCTCAGCGATCTGACGCGCAGTGCGGTCTTCTTCGGTCACGATAAACGTGTCACCAGCGCGCGGCACTGAGTTCAGACCCTGAACCTGCACGGGGCGTGACGGCAACGCCTCTTCAATGTGGTCACCGTGCTCGTCGATCATGGCGCGCACGCGGCCGTAGGCCGTACCTGCAACGATCGCATCTCCAACGCGCAACGTACCCGACTGGATGAGCACGGTTGCAACCGAACCGCGGCCCTTGTCGAGCTTGGCTTCAATAGCAACACCACGGGCGTCTTTGTTCGGGTTGGCACGCAAGTCAAGACCGGCGTCAGCTGTCAACAAAACAGCGTCGAGCAACTCTTGAATGCCGCGACCTTCCTTTGCCGAAACGTCCACAAACATCACATCGCCACCGTATTCTTCGGCGACGAGACCGTACTCGGTCAACTGCTGACGCACCTTGGCCGGGTTAGCTTCGGGCTTATCAACCTTGTTGACTGCGACGACAATCGGCACACCAGCGGCTTGAGCGTGGTTCAACGCCTCAACCGTCTGCGGCATGATGCCGTCGTCAGCTGCAACAACGAGAATCGCAATGTCAGTGACCTGCGCACCACGAGCACGCATTGCGGTAAACGCTTCGTGACCCGGGGTGTCAATGAACGTGAGGGCACGTTCGATGCCTTCGTGTTCGGTCCAAATCTGGTACGCACCGATGTGCTGGGTGATGCCACCGGCTTCGCCTTCGGTCACGTTCGTTTGACGAATCGCATCGAGCAAACGGGTCTTACCGTGGTCAACGTGACCCATAACGGTCACGACCGGCGGGCGAATCTCGAGATCCGACTCTTCTTCGCTCTCAAGCTCTGCCTCAAGATCAAGACCAAAGCCTTCAAGCAGTTCTTTGTCTTCGTCTTCTGGCGAGACCATCTGAATCTTGTAGCCGAGTTCTTCAGCAAGAATCTCAAACGTTGCCTGGTCGAGCGACTCGGTTGCCGTTGCCATCTCACCAAGGTTGAACAGAATGGTTACGAGCGTGCCAGGCTGCACGGTGTACCCGCGCAATTGCTCAAGCTTGTCAGCGAAGTCAGCGATCGAGGCACCGCGGCGCAGACGGATGATTTCACCGTTGCCCTTTTGAACGTTGACGCCACCGACCTCGGGTGCCGACCGCATTTCAAATTCTTGCCGCTTCGCCCGACGCGACTTGCGTTGCTTGCTCTTACCGCCACCTTTACCAAAGGCACCTGCGGTTCCGCCTGCGGGACCACGGCCACGGCCGCCACCACCACCGGGACGACCAGCAAAGCCACCACCTGGAGCGCCGGGTGCGCCGCCGCCACCACCGGGACGACCAGCAAAGCCGCCAGCACCACCGGGGCGCTGTTGGAACGGAGCGTTACCGCCCGGACGGCCGGGGCCGCCACCAGGTCGACCTGGGCGTGCACCGGCTGCGCCTGGCGCACCAGGGCGGCCAGGAGAACCCGGGCGCGGTGCTTGCGGACGTGGAATGTTGCCGGGCGACGGGCGCTGACCCATCCCCTGCTGTGAAGCAAACGGGTTGTTGCCCGGACGCGGGCCAGCGGGCCGCTGGCCCATGCCCTGCTGTGAAGCGAACGGGTTGTTGCCCGGACGGGGGCCGCCGGGGCCAGGCGTCGGGCGTGAAGCGGAACCTTGCGGCTTCGCAGCTTCAGTCGGTGCAGCTTCGGCAGCGGCAGGCTTTTCTGCAGCCACCGGGGCCTCGGGTGCTGGAGCCGGCTTGGCCGGTGCTGCGGGCCCGGGCTTCGGGCCGGGAGCGGCAGGCTTGGCCGCAGCTGGCTTCTTTTCGGCCGCGGGCTTGCTTGCGGATGCAGCAGCATCCGCTTCGGCCTTTTTGACCGGGGCACTCGGGTCGTCGGCAATCGCAGCGCGAAGCTTACGAGCAACCGGCGGTTCAATCGTCGAGGATGGACCCTTGACGAACTCGCCAAGCTCTTTCAGCTTCGCGAGGGCATATTTGCTATCGACGCCGAGTTCGGCGGCGATTTCGTGCACGCGTGGTTTGGCAGCCACAATTCTCCTGTCTGGGTTGGTCTCCCCAAAACAGGGCAGACCTCAATGGCGAGCGGAACTCATTTTGAGCCGTTCACTTTGTTTCCATAGCTATTCAGCCGTTCTCGTAGGTCTGAAGCATCAAGATTGCCTGATGCTCGAAGTGCACGTGTGAAAGCATTTCGCGTTATCGCAGTACCAACACATTCGAATGAAGGATGCACCCACGCTCCCCGACCAGGCAAAGCCGTCCGCTCATCAATGATGAGTTTTTGGCCCTGCAACACGACTCGAAGAAGTTGTGCTCGATCGGCGCGCGAACGGCATCCAATACACGTTCGTACGGGTTCCATCTTACACCCCCGCCGCTGCCGGATTGCTGTTAGTCGTCGCTGTCAAGAATGCTGTCAGGCTGGATGTCAATCTTCGCGCCGGTGAGCTTTGCCGCAAGGCGGGCGTTTTGTCCCTCTTTGCCGATCGCGAGCGAAAGCTGGTAGTCGGGTACGAGCGCGCGCACAGCTTTGAGTTTCTCGTCGAGCACGAAACTGCTGCTCACTTTCGCGGGTGAAAGCGCGTTTGCGACAAACGTCGGCAAGTCGTCTGAGTAGTCGACAATGTCGATCTTTTCGCCACCGAGTTCTTCGGTTACGGCACGCACGCGACGACCAAGTTCGCCGATGCAAGCGCCCTTTGCGTTGATTGCCGGGTCGTTTGCCCGAACGGCGACCTTGCTGCGGTGGCCGGCTTCGCGAGCGAGCGAAACAATGTCGACAAGTCCCGACTGAATCTCGGGCACCTCGAGTGCGAACAACTTTCGAACAAGGTTCGGGTGTGTGCGCGAAACCGTAATCTGCGGACCCTTGAGGCCCTTCTGCACTGCTGTGACATACACGCGCACACGGCCGCCGTGTGGGTATTCTTCGCCAGGGACCTGCTCTTCAGGCGGCAAAATCGCCTCAACCGAACCGAGGTCGATGTGGATCATGCGGGGGTTCGGGCCCTGCTGAATGACACCGGCGACAATATCGCCTTCCTTGCCGCGGAACTCACCCAGCACAGCGTCGTCGGCAATGTCGCGCAAACGCTGGCTGATGACCTGCTTGGCAGCAAATGCCGCGATGCGACCGAAATCTTCCGGTGTGGTTTCTTCTTCGCCGATTCGCTCACCGTCTTCGTCAAGCACGGGAACAAAAATCGCAACGTGACCGCTCTTGCGGTCAAGACGTGCACGAACACCCTCTGGAGCTTCGCCGTCAGCACTTTTGATGTACGCGGTCAAAACCGCTTGTTCGATGATTGCAACCAATTCATCGAAAGGAATCTCTTTCTCACGCTCAACGGTGCGTAGCAGTGAAAGATCAATATCCATAACGGCCTCCATATTCAGCTCTTGCCGCTCGCGCGGTATCCCGTCTACGTTACCGGATTTCGGGGGCGAGACCCAGCCGGTCCACCTGGAATACTGGGGGCGTGCGCTCTGACCCCGTATCTCCACTCGCAGCGAACCTCTTGCCCTGGTATGCGGCGAATGCGCGCGACTTGCCCTGGCGGCGTGACAAGTTTCACGCCGAATATGGTGCGTGGGGTGTGCTCGTGAGCGAGTTCATGCTGCAACAGACACAAGTTTCGCGGGTGGCGCCGCTGCTTGAAGCGTGGCTGCAACGGTGGCCGACACCGAGCTCCCTTGCCGCCGACTCCCCCGCAGCAGCCGTCGTCGCGTGGGCAAATCTTGGCTACCCGCGGCGAGCGCTGTGGCTGCACACTGCCGCCGTACAGATTCGTGACCGCTTCGAAGGTGTCGTCCCCCGTGACGTCGATGAGCTGTTGCGACTGCAAGGCATCGGCGATTACACCGCCCGCGCGGTTGCGGTGTTTTTCTATGGCGATCGACACCCCGTTGTTGACACGAACACGCGCCGCGTCATCGCGCGAGCGATACATGGACGTTCGCAGCCGGGGCCCGCCTCGTCACGAGATCTGGATGAGATGGCCTCCCTGTTGCCCGCTTCGGATGTCGAGGCCGCCATTTTCAACGCGGCCACGATGGAACTCGGCGCACTCGTGTGCACCTCGCGCGCCCCCCAGTGTGAACTGTGCCCGCTCGCCGATTCATGCGCGTGGCGTGCAGCCGACTACCCCGACACGGGCGACACGCGCCCGAAACAGGCCAAATACGAAGGCAGTGACCGTCAAACCCGTGGCGCGATACTGCGAGCCCTCCGCCAGGCTGACAGGCACCGGTTGCCCGCGTTCGCGGTCATTGGTGATTGGGCGGATGCCGCACAGCGCGACCGCGCGATCGACTCACTCATCACAGACGGGCTCGTCGAGGCATCCGATGGTGAACTTTGGTTGCCCGGCGGCGCCGTGTCACACACGCCCTAAGCTCGAAGTATGCATCAGCACGCCGGCGATTCGCATGCGGGGCACTCGCATGCATCAAGCGGAACGTCTCGCACGCGCCTGCTGATCGCATTTTGCATCACGCTGGTGGTTTTCATTGCCGAAATCGTTGGGGCGATCATCACCGGCTCGCTCGCACTGCTCGTTGACGCGGTGCACATGCTCACGGATGTCGTCGGGCTCAGTATCGCGCTGGGCGCCGCGCATCTGATGCAACGCCCAGCATCTGACCGGCATACCTACGGTCTCAAGCGCGCCGAGATCCTGGGTGCACTCCTCCAAGCGTCCCTCCTGCTCGCGGTCGGAGTGTACGCGCTCATCGAGGGCGTACGACGCCTCTTCGAGCCGCCGCACATCCAGTCGGGGATGCTGCTGGTTTTCGGCATCATCGGCCTTGTCGCGAACCTCATTGCGCTCATCGTACTGCTGGGTGGTTCGAAGCAGCGCAACCTCAATGTGAAAGCGGCCGTGCTTGAGGTCTTCAACGACGCGCTCGGATCGGTTGCGGTTATCGTCAGCGCCTTGTTGATCATGACGTTCGGCTGGTATCGCGCCGACGCAATCGCAGCGATTGTGATCGCCCTGCTGATCATTCCGCGCACGCTGGTCATCATCAAGCAGGCAGCAAGCGTGCTGCTCGAAGCCACTCCTCCCGGGCTTGACCTGGCCGAAGTACGCGAGCACATCCTTGCGCTTGATCACGTCGTGGCTGTGCACGATTTGCACGCGTCGCAGGTGTCCACTGACCTCCCGACACTGTCCGCGCACGTCGTTGTCGACGATGACTTACCCGCCGACACCTACGCGGGGCTGCTGCGGTCGCTGCAAACCTGTGTTGCCGAGCATTTCCCCGTGTCGATCGAGCACTCGACGTTCCAGATTGAGCCGGTGTCACACCGCAGCGAAGACGCCGCTCACGCGTAGGGTTTGACAGACGCGCCCTACAGCGAGTCGGTCAACTCCGTTGCTTGTTTGATCGCACGTTTCGCATCGAGTTCGGCAGCAACATCCGCCCCACCAACCACGTGTGGTGTCACACCGGTCTCGACCAGTGCGTTTGCAAGCTCGCGGTTCGGTTCTTGTCCGGCACAGATCACGATCGTGTCGGCGTGGATCACGCGCTGCACTCCATCGACGGTGATGTGCAGCCCCTCGTCGTCAATGCGATCGTACGAGGCGCCAGAAATCATCTCAACGCCTTTCATCTGCAATTCGGCCCGGTGAATCCACCCGGTCGTCGGGTTCAACCCAGCACCAACCTTGCTCGGTTTGCGTTGCACGAGCGAAACCTGTCGCGATGGCCGTGAAAGTTGCGGGCGCACAAGCGCACCCGGCGTTTCAAAGCTCGGGTCAACGCCCCACTGCGCGAAGAACCCGTCGATCGTCTCGCCTGGCTCGTACAGCAAGAACGCTGCAACGTCGAAGCCAATACCACCGGCACCAACGATGACAACGCGATCACCCGCAACGACATTGCCGCGCAAGACATCGAGGTAGCTGACGACACTCACGTGGTCGATCCCCACGATCTCGGGCGTGCGCGGGGTAATACCGGTTGCGACAACAACCTCGTCATACCCGCTCAAATCGGATGCCCCAACTCGCGCTCCGAGTCGAAGATCAACGCCAGTTTCATCCAGCTCGGCGGCGAAGTACCGCAGGGTCTCGTTGAACTCCTCTTTTCCGGGAATGCGGCGAGCAATATCGAACTGTCCACCGATCGTGGTTTGCGCGTCGAACAACGTCACCTTGTGCCCGCGGCGTGCCGCGTTTGTCGCCGCAGCCAAGCCAGCCGGCCCAGCCCCGACAACGGCGACCGTCTTGGAGCGCACCGCCGGTAAACCCAGCAGAATCGTCTCGTTGCCGGCCCTCGGGTTGACCAGGCACGACGTCAGCCGGCCCGTGAGCGTGTGGTCGATACAGGCCTGGTTGCACGCAATGCACGTGTTGATGGTTTGCGGCTTACCCGCACGAGCTTTCTCGACGAACTCCGGGTCAGCGAGCAGCGGACGTGCCATCGATACGAATTGTGCCGACCCTTCGACCAGTAGCTGTTCCGCGAGTGCCGGGTCGTTGATACGGTTCGACGCTGCAACCGGAATGCTCACCGCTTGCGCGACCCGCTCGGTTGCTTCAGCGAACGCCGCGCGCGGCACGAGGGTCGCAATCGTCGGCACGCGCGACTCATGCCAACCCACACCGGTGTTGATGATATCGACGCCGGCCGCCTCGATCTCACGCGCGAGCGCGATCGTCTCATCGATCGTGGCACCGTTGGGTACGAGGTCGAGCACCGAAAGCCGGTACAGCAACAGCGCACTGTCACCGAGCACTGCCTTGACGGCTTTGACGACTTCGAGGGGAAAGCGGATGCGTCGGGCAAAGTCGCCACCCCAGTCGTCATCGCGCTCATTGGTGTGCGCGGCCGTGAACTCGTTCAGCAAATAGCCTTCACTGCCCATGATCTCGACACCGTCATACCCGGCCGCAAGTGCCAGCTCGGCGGCATGCGCGAAATCCGCAATCGTCTGGTGCACTTCTTCATCCGTCAGTGCGTGTGGCGTAATCGGATTGATCGGGGCCGCGATCGGACTCGGGGCAACCAGGTCGGCGTGTTTTGCATACCGCCCGAAGTGCAGCAGTTGAATGACGATTCGTCCGCCGGCCGCGTGCACCGCGTCGGTGATGAGTCGATGCTCGGCAACTTCGTCGGCGTTTGACAAAATGGCGCCCACCTCGGCGGGACGGCCGGCCCAGTTGGGCGAAATACCGCCCGTGACCATGAGGCCGACACCACCTCGAGCGCGCTCAGCGTAGAACGCCGCCATCCGCTCGAAACCGTTTGGTGCTTCTTCGAGGCCGAGGTGCATCGACCCCATAATCACCCGGTTCGGGAGGGTGATGCCATTGATCGTGATCGGTGCCAGAAGGTTCGGATACTGCCCAGTCATGGTGGTTGCTCTAACGTGATTCGTTCATCGCAATGACCTCTGGGCGTTGGCCCATGGCTTCTGCGAGCGCGACGAGGCCGCTGAGGGGACGAATCATGACCATGAGTTCATCGATGAGCCCGTTGTCGCCGAGTGTGATGAAGTCGCAACCGGTCACGGTTCGTTCGCCGACCTTCGCCTCGAAAACGAGCGCTTGGTGCTTGTCACCCTCGGCCCCGATCGTGTACAGGTAGGTGAAGTCTTCGAAGACGGCGGTGACGTTGGCCAGGAGCGTCATCGTGACGTCGCGTCCCGCATAGATTTTGTGGGCAGCGGGGCTTTTGAAGACGACGTCTTCATTCATCGTTGCCGCGAGGGCTTCGAGGTCATCTGCTTCAACGGCTGATTTGAAAGCTTGCATGCGAGTCTCCTTCGATTCGGGGTGTGGTTGCGCTTCAAGGTAGTCAATTTTTTTATTATTCACAAATGAGGCTAACCTAAGACACGGCGCAGACAATCGCGCCGCAACGAAATGAGGTGTGTAGCCGGTGGCTCTCAAACACGCGATACTCGCCGCCCTCGGCAATGGCGAGTCATCAGGGTATGACCTTGCGAAAACCTTTGATGTTGGTGTTGCCAACTACTGGACAGCAACACCCCAGCAGATTTATCGCGAGCTTGACCGCATGGAAGACGACGGCTTGATCGTTGCGCGAAGTGTGGAGCAACAGCGCCGCCCAAACAAGCGACTGTTTTCCGCGACCTCTGCCGGCCATGACGCACTCCAGGGTTTTGTGGCGCGCACCCCGAAGCCGACCGCGTTGCGTGACGAGCTGCTCGTGAAGGTCGAAGCCGTTGATGATTCGAGTGCCGCGGCGGTGCGCGCCCATATTGCGCAGCAGCTCGAGCTCTCCCGCGCGAAAGCTGAGCAGTATCGCGCAACGCAGCAGGCCATTCTCAAAGGGCGCGACGAGGACGCGTTTTTCACCGACGCAAAACGCATCGGACCGTACCTCACGCTCATGCGCGGAATCGCCTTCGAAGAAGGCACGATTACGTGGTGCGAGAGGGCGCTCGCCGCCCTCGACTTACGCGTCGGTTAGCTGTTGCAGCAGTGGCACGAGCTTTGCGAACGCGCGCGCCCGGTGCGATTCGGCTCGTTTTTCTTCAGCCGAGTATTCACCGACAGTGCGATCAGCCCCCTCGGGCACGAAAATCGGGTCGTAGCCAAACCCGTTCGTACCGGCCGCGCTGAACGCGAGCGATCCGCGCCACACACCCTCAACAAACTGCACCGTTTCATCGGGCACCTGCAGCGCAAGTACGGCAACATACTCGGCACCGCGATGTGGAAAGCCAACGTCGGAAAGCTGATCGAGCAGTAGGTCTCGGTTTGCGGCATCCGCTTTTGCGTGCCCAGCCCAATACGCCGAGAAAACACCCGGGGCACCACCAAGAACATCGACCCGGATGCCGCTGTCATCGGCAATTGCCGGCAGGCCTGTGTGGGTGGAGGCAGTTTGCGCTTTGATTGCCGCGTTTTGTTGAAAGGTCACGCCGTCTTCTACCGGCTCTGGCCCGTTATAGGCAACGATCTCGATACCGGTCAGACCCGCCTCGTTGATGAGGGCTTGGAACTCTTCAACCTTGTGGGGGTTGTGAGTTGCCAGCACAACCTGGATTGACGCAGCCATGTCTACCCCTGCAAAGCCGCAGCTTGGATGCCGGCAAGCTCGCTTGTGCCGGCGAGGGCGAGATCAAGCAGCGCGTCGAGCTCTTCGCGTGAGAACGGCGTTCCTTCAGCGGTGCCCTGCACCTCAACGAACCCGCCACGGCCGGTAACAACGACGTTCATGTCGGTTCCGGCGCGAACATCTTCGACGTATGCCAAATCGAGCATGGGTTCCCCGTCGATAACGCCCACCGAGATTGCCGCGACCGAGTCAGTCAGCACGCGCGCGTTTGCTTTGACAAGTTTCTTGCCGCGCGCCCATTCGATTGCATCCGCCAGGGCCACATAGGCGCCCGTGATCGCAGCTGTGCGCGTACCACCGTCTGCCTGCAACACATCGCAGTCGATGACGATCGTGTTCTCGCCAAGCGCGCTCGTATCGATAACCGCCCGCAGCGACCGACCGATAAGCCGCGAAATCTCGTGAGTGCGCCCCCCGACTTTGCCCTTGACACTTTCACGATCGTTGCGCGTGTTCGTGGCACGCGGCAGCATCGCGTACTCAGCAGTAACCCATCCAGTGCCCTTGCCAACGAGCCAGCGTGGCACACCCGAAGTGAACGAGGCGGTACACAGCACTCTTGTGCCCCCGAACGAGATGAGCGCGGAGCCTTCGGCTTGCGCGCTCCAGCCGCGTTCAATCGTGACGGGACGAAGCTGGTCTGGCGTGCGGCCGTCAGTGCGGATGGTGGTCATGTCAGTTGTTTCCTTCGTTCAGTTGTGCCAAGTCGGGCAGCGTAATGATGCCGGTCTGCACGTGCTCAACCTGGTGGACTTCGCCACCCATGAGCTGGTTTGCCAGGCGTTCGAATTCGTCGGTAGCCTCGCCGGTTGTTTCGTAACGGTATGTCGGCGTCGAATGCGGGTCGGCAAGGGCATCCGTTTTAACGAGCTGCCGAAACACCTCGCTCGCGGTCTCATTGTCGCTCGACACGAGCGTGACCCCAGGGCCCATCGTGTATCCGATCGCACCCCGCAAAAATGGATAGTGCGTGCAGCCGAGCACGAGTGTGTCAACGCCTGCGTCACGCATGGGCGCCAAGTACTCTTCTGCGGCTGCCAGCACGGTTGGCGTCTGGGTCTCACCGGCTTCAACAAACTCAACGAATCTCGGCGCAGCGACAGCCGAAACTGTCACGTCGGGGTTGACCTCAAGCAAATCTTGATACGCACGAGAACCAATCGTGCCCTGCGTTCCAACGACACCGATGTGGCCGTTGCGCGTTGTTGCGAGAGCACGACGCACGGCCGGTTGAATGACCTCGACAACGGGAACCGAGTAGCGTTCACGGGCGTCGCGCAACAACGCGGCGGATGCCGTGTTGCACGCGATCACAAGCATCTTGACGTCTTGTTCGACGAGCGTGTCGAGCACTTCAAGCCCGAACCGGCGCACATCAGCAATCGGTTTTGGCCCGTAGGGGCTGTTTGCCGAGTCGCCAATGTAAATGAGCGATTCGCGGGGCAATTGTGCCCGAATCGCGCGCGCCACGGTCAGTCCGCCGACGCCAGAGTCGAAGATTCCGATCGGGTCTTGATTCACACTCACCAGCCTAGGCCGTTTTGCACTGAAGGCTTCTCGCTTTTGCCCCTCAAACAATCGTTATGCTGGCACTCATGAGCAACGTGACAGCACTTTTGACCGACCGTTACGAACTGACCATGATCGATGCGGGGCTGAAAGATGGCACAGCGCACCGGCAAAGTGTTTTTGAGCTGTTCGCCCGTCGCCTTCCCGGCGGTCGCCGCTTCGGTGTTGTCGCCGGTGTGGGCCGGTTGCTCAGCGACATCCGCAACTTCAAATTCGGTGACGAGGAGTTGCAGTTTCTTTCTGACAACCACGTTGTTGGCGCCCAAACGCTCGAGTATCTTGCAAACTACCGTTTTCGCGGTTCGCTGCGTGGGTACCACGAGGGCGAACTGTACTTCCCGAATTCGCCCGTGCTTGTTTTTGAGGGAACGTTTGCTGACGCGGTAATTCTCGAGACGCTCGCGCTCAGCACGCTCAACTACGATTCAGCAATTGCCACCGCGGCAGCGCGCATGTCAATTGCCGCGGGCGATCGCCCCCTCGCCGAGATGGGCTCACGCCGCGCACAAGAACGGGCCGCGGTTTCTGCCGCCCGTGCCGCCTACATTGCCGGATTTGATGCGACAAGCAATCTTGAAGCTGGCCGTGAGTGGGGCGTTCCAACGATGGGCACCGCGGCGCATTCGTGGACGCTTTTGCACGACACTGAGCGTGAGGCATTCGCCGCGCAGGTTGCCGCACTCGGCGTTGGAACTGCACTGCTGGTTGACACCTATGACATCGAGGCTGGCATTTATACCGCGATCGAAGTTGCTGGCACCAAACTCGGTGGCATCCGCATTGACTCCGGCGATCTGCCAAGCGTTGTAGCTCAGGCCCGGGAACAGCTCGACAAGCTCGGTGCGACGCGAACCAAAATTACCGTCACGAGTGATCTTGATGAGTACGCAATCGCAGCGTTGGCCGCCTCGCCGGTTGACAGCTACGGTGTCGGTACCTCGGTCGTGACGGGTTCTGGGTCACCCACGTCGAGTATGGTCTACAAGCTTGTCGCGCGGCAATCGGCGGATGGTTCGTGGCACTCGGTCGCGAAGACGTCGGCGGACAAAGGCTCAAACGGTGGCCGTAAGACGGCGTACCGCGAACTTGTCAACGGCAAAGCAACGGTGGAAACGGTCGTTTTGCATACCGGAACAGACTTGACGAAGCCTGAGCGTGTGACCGGTCGCGCCCTGCACGTCGACTACATCATCGATGGTCAGATCGTTGCCGGTTTCGAGGGTGCTGAAGGTGTTGCGAAGGCACGTGCACACCACTTGCAAGTGCGCGAAGAACTCCCTATTCGGGCACTTGCACTGTCAAAATCAGACCCCGCGATCGACACGGTCTTCGTGACCGCTTAGCCACGCAAACGGTCGTAGACCTTCTTACACTCCGGGCACATCGGAAACTTTTCGGGGTCGCGACTCGGTGTCCATTTCTTGCCACACAACGCACGAACGGGTTTTCCAGTGATCGCGGACTCGACAATCTTGTCTTTCTGCACGTAGTGCGAAAAGCGCTCATGATCGCCAGGTTCAATGTGCTCTTCTTTGAGCAGTTCTTCGAGCTCACGGTCGAGCACGCTCATACCGCCGCCACCTGGGGTGTCAAGGGGAATACTCATGCTGCGAGTCTAAATCGTTTTTGCTAGGAAGCGTCGGCGACCGTCAACAGCGTTGCCCACCGGCGGTCAATGAGTGCGGCACCGATGAGCACACCGACCGCAAGCATGAGGAGCCCGACGACAATTCCGATCGTGGCAACTTGCCACACACCCACACCACTTTCGACGCTCTGCACGCCAAGCCAAATAACCGGCGCCGAAATCAGCGCTGTCAAGAGCAAAACAAGGGTTTGGCCAGCTGGGCCGCGCATACTTGTTCGCTGCGGTTGCTGAAACGGGCTCGAACCAGGCTTGGGTACGGGGTATGCGGTCAGCGCCGAGAACACGCTCGAGACCCCAAATCCGGTCAGCAACAGTGCCACTGCAACCCCAGAAAGAGCCGGCAGCAGATCAACGCGTTCGGCAAGGGCACATGCGATGGGCGTTGCAACGGCGAGGGTCGGAATCGCGACGAGTGCGGTCGGCACGAGGCGGCCGAGACGGTCAGCGATCGGGTTCATGCCGCTGACGGCGTGGGTCCACAGGGCTGATGAGTCATAGGCGATGTCGTTGTGTGGGATCCACCCGAAAAACCATGCTGCAACAAGAATTGGCAGCATGAAGACGAGTTCGCGTGGAGCGCTGACAACGGCCGGTGGAATCGCACACAGTACCGCAGCAATCGGAACCGCCAACAGGTTTGCTGTATAGCGGCGATCACGGCTCCAGTACAGCAAACTGCGTGCTGCGACCGCGCCCGTTGCATTCTTCGGCAGCACGGCGAACCAACCAAGGCTGCGATCGCGTGCCGTCGCCTGGCGCGGCAGGAGCGTGAGCGCGCGGTTGACAAAAAACAGCCACACAAACGCCAACGCGACGATTGTTGCGATCGTAATGATGCCCACGATCCAAGCACGAGCGGTGGCATCATCTGCAGCCAAAAAGCCCCAACCGGCTGCCGCACCGAACGGCGTGAACTCGACGATGCGCGCAACCTGTTTGTAGACCTCAGGAAGTGCGCCGCGGGCAAGTTGCGAAAGGGCAAAGACAGCGAAAGGTGCGGCGAGCATCACGACGATAACACCGAGCAGAATGAGTGCTTCGCGGGGTTGCTTTGTCTCATGATAGGCAGTCGCACCTGCAACACCAACGACTTGGAACAGGTACAGCGTCAGAAACAGCCCGAGCACAACAAGGGCCGACAACAACGCTGACGCCCCGTGGGCGTACACAACCAACCCAATACAGATGGAGATTGCCAGCGAGCAAACCGAGCTGAGACTCACAAGCCCCGCCACGAGCAGCTGCCAGGGAAGTTTTGTCGTGTTCAGCCCGAGCGCTGAGAATCGACGTGGATCGATCGGATCGTCAGCGCCGAACAGGAGCGGGTAGACGAGCACAAGAATACAAAAGGCCGCGATGCCCAAAACGATAACCGTCTCGGCCGTTGCCGCTTGTGCTGTTCGCAAGTCAAGGAGCCACCAGCACAAGAAGGCCGTGAACCCCGCAAATAGCACGGTCGTGAAGATTCGCCGCGTGCTGCTTCCAGTCCCCGGCCGAAGCGCAGCGAGCGCGAGTGCTGCCCTCAGTTGGAGGATGCGTAGAGCCAATCAAGCCCCCCACCGTCACCGGAGTAGTCGATCAGCTCAACGAAGCGTGACTCCAGGCTTTGCTCACCGCGCAACTCGTCAACATCACCCGATGCGAGCACGTGTCCCTGATTGATAACCGCAACCTGGGCGCACACACGTTCAATCAAGTCCATGCCGTGCGTTGAAAGCACGACCGTGCCCCCGCCCTGCACGTACACGCGCAGCACACCCAAGATCACTTCAGCGGATGCCGGGTCGACCGCTTCAAACGGCTCATCGAGCACAAGCACTTTCGGTGCGTGTAACAAGGCAGTTGCAAGCAAGAGCTTCTTCGTCATACCCGATGAATAATCGGCAATAACGCGACCAAGGGCTGATTCCAGATCGAAAGCGCGCGCCAGTTCACGCGTGCGAGCGTCTATCTCGGATGCTTTCAGTCCGCGCAATTGTCCAACGTAACGGGCCAGTTGCCAACCGGTCAGTCGGTCAAACGTGCGCAGGCGATCAGGCAAAACGCCCATGACCGCTTTTGCCGCGCGAGGTTCCGACGCCAGATCGTGGCCGGCGATCTCAATCGTGCCGGCATCAGCTTTTTGTAATCCCGCAAGAATCGAAATGACCGTACTCTTACCCGCACCATTCGGCCCGACAAGGCCGTAGAAGCACCCAGCAGGAATCTCCAAATCAATGCCGTGCACACCGCGGCCGTCAGAGAACTCCTTCACGAGGCCCGAGATTTTCACCGCGGTTGGGGCATCCGCAGCCGGTTGCACGGCATCGCGTGGCAGTTGGCGACGCAAACGTTCACGGGCTGCTGCCTCGTCGTCAACAACGATCGTCTCGACAGCGGTTTTCTTCGCCGTCTTCGGTTTGGCCTTGGGCTTTGCCGGTTTCGCGGCCGCGGCTTTGTCGGCCTCGCGCTGACGTTCGAGGCGTTCCTGTTCCAGCTGTTCGCGCTCGAGTCGAGCGGCCTCGGCACGCTCTTTCTCGGCCCGAATCCGCTCGAGTCGCTCCGTTTCAAGCTGTTCGGCTGCGGCTTCGTTTTCGGCGGCTACTTCAGCAGCGCGATCGGCTTGTTCGGCCTGCTCTTCTTTTTCTTGCTGAGCTCGGGCCAACTCTGCCGCTGCACGCTCGGCCCGTTGCTCTTCAACCTGCGCTTTTTGCGCGCGAACAAGCTCTGCCTTCTCGGCTTTCGCTTTCGCACGAGCGACACGCTTAGCTTCAGCGGCCGCGAGACGACGGGCTGCTGTTTCGCGCGCAACTTGTTCTGGATCAGCGCCAGACTGTTCACGTTGAGCACGTTTGAGCGCGGCAATTTTCGCGCGTTCATCAGCCGACATGCTCGGCGTCGCGCGCTTCGAGTCTGGCGCTTTGGTACTCACGTATCCAACGCTAACAACTCTGCCGCACGTTTGCACGCTGAACAGCAGATTCCTGCCCAAAAGTGCATGTTTTCGTCACGACACATGGTACGGGCGGCGCCAAAGCTTCCAGCCAGGAGAATGGTTGTTATGAATCATGAACACGCGCCTGCGGATAACCTTCCGGAGGGCTTTGCGCGCGGGCTTGACGCGGTTCTCGCGGTGCAGCGCCCGCTTGTGCTCGCACACATTCGGAGCATCCGTTTGCGGCACCCGGAAGACTCCCCGGCACAGCTCATTCACCGCCTGGAGAAGCGTTACATCACAGCGGTCACCGCAGGCGGCGCCGGTGTTGGCGCAACAGCAATCGTGCCCGGAGTTGGCACGGGGGCAAGCCTCGCCCTCGCGGGAGTTGAAACATTCGGATTCATCGAAACAACCGCGCTTTTTGCCCAGTCGGTTGCCGAAGTTCACGGTATCGCCGTTGAGGAACCCGACCGAGCAAAAGCGCTCGTACTGACCCTCATGCTTGGTGGTCCCGGTGTCGAATTGGTCAAACAGCTCACAAAAACCGCAAGTGGCACCCTGGGCGTCGGAAAACGCTGGGGCGACGCGATTACCTCGGCGGTGCCGAGTTCTTCAGTTGCTCGGCTCGTTGACCAATTGAAGCCAATCTTCTTACGCCAGTTCGCAAAGCGGGGCGGTGCTTCCGTACTCGGCAAGGCCGCGCCGTTCGGAATCGGTGCGGCAATCGGCGGGGTCGGCAACAATTTGATGGCGCGCCCCATTTTGAACACCGCCCGTCAGGCGTTTGGCCCGGCACCACTGATGTTTGCACCAGAGCTTGAACCGCGCCCCGATGCCGAGCCGCTGGAAAAGAAGCTCGTTCGCGGCGCCAAGCTCGCCGCAAATGCCACAACAGCAGCAGCGACCGCAGTCACTCAGGGAGTAACTGCGGTCGCGAAGAGGCTGTCGGGCACAAAGCCCCGTGGTAGCTAGCCGGCGAGTTCGCCCAATTGCACGGCGTCGAACGTTTGTACCGCACCATTGCGCAACACCTCGATCGTGGCCGTTGAGTACGCCGCCACTGCTCGTACCTGCGCGGTGAGGTCGCTCGCGCCGCGAATCGGAACACCGTTGAAGCTCACGACAATGTCGCCCGGTTGCAGGCCAGCAGCCTCGGCTGCTCCCCCGGCAGTCACGTCGCGGATGTAGGCGCCCATCTGGCTCGCCCCCTGGTACTGGGAATCCATGACCGTTGCACCGAGCAGGCCGTGCGTTGCCGAACCGTTCGCAATGATTTCATCGGCGATGCGCTTTGCAACGTTTGATGGAATCGAAAAACCCAGACCGATTGAACCCGCAACTTCACTGTCGCCAGCGCCAGCGATCGCAACGTTAATGCCGATGAGGTCGCCGTTTGCGTCAACGAGCGGGCCACCGGAGTTGCCCGGGTTGATTGCGGCATCCGTTTGAATCACGGCGATCGAGATCGACTGGCTTTGCGATGAAGGCGCCGATGAACCGGGAATGTCGAACTGAAAGCGTTCGCCACCCTCGGGCGCGTCTGGGTCGGGGGCATCTTGACCGGCCGAGTCTTCAACCGCACTCGACGCGATCGTAATGCTGCGGTGCAGTGCGCTGATAATACCGGTCGTGACCGAGTTTTCCAGACCCAGCGGCGCACCGAGGGCGACGGTCGTTTGGCCAACCGCGAGTGAGTTCGAGTCGGCGAACGCAATCGGGTCAAGACCGGTCGCATCAATTTTGATAACCGCGAGATCGTAGAGCGGGTCGAGCCCGACAACCTCGGCTTCGTAAATGCGGCCATCGGTTGTTGTCACGAGCACCGTCGAGTTTGCGGATGCCCCGTCAAGCGTAATCACGTGCGTGTTCGTGATGATGTAGCCATCTTCACTGATGATCGCTCCCGAGCCAGAACCTCCTTGACCATTTGCGTTGTTGACGTAGATTGTCACAACGCTCGGTAACGCAATGGCCGCGGTCTGGGTTGTGGCGTTCGCGTTTGCTGGGTCACCGGTGAGTGTCGTCGTTGTCGTGATCGACGGTGTGCCCGGCGTTGTTGGCGCGGCAAGGGTTGCACCGTAGTATGCGCCCCCAATACCGGCGGCGCCAGCCAGCAGCGTAAAGCCGAGGCCGGCCGCGACAAGCTTGCCGCTCGAGCGCTTCTTCTTCGAGACCGGTTCGGCCCACGCCGCCGATGGTTGCACGTTCGGCAGCGGCGCTGCTTGTGCAGAAGGTTGCGGAACTGGGGGGAACGCTTCGCCGAAAGCCGGCGGCAAGACCGCCGTCGCCTGCGCATCGGTCGTAAACGGGAGGGTTGCGTTGCGGTGTTCGGCCTCGAATGGCTGCGTCGGTTGCTCATCAAACCCACCGGTTGCCGTCACGCCAAGTTCGGGGGCGGGCACACCTGTGTACGGCAATCCCGTCGGCGGCGGAAGCGGCGGAGCGCCCGGGACGGTCTGGTCATTATTGATGGTCATAGTCTTCCTCTCGAGCCAAACGCTTGACTGCCTCTAGCCTGTCCTGAGTTTCTGTGGATTTGCTATCACCAACGTATGGAGCACGCGCGAGTTTGCTATGCATCGCGTTCAGATTCCGCGTGCAACCGGATACCCTGATCCCATGACGTCAGGTTCCGCCGAGGTTTCAGCATGGCAACGCGTGGTTCGCGGGGCTGGTTTAGAACGTGATGGCGCGGTCTCTGAAACAATTTTCGCAGAAATGAGCGCCCTCGCGGCAACACTTGGCGCGGTAAATCTTGGCCAGGGCGCGCCCGACGACAATCCACCCGCCGCGGTTATTACAGCCGCACACGAAGCGATGCTTGCAGGGCGCAATCAGTACGCTCCCGGCCGCGGCACGCCCGAGTTGCGCGAAGCCATCGCAGCACACGCGCAGCGATTCTTCGCACAGCACCTCGACCCGGCCAGCGAAGTGCTCGTCACCGCGGGCGCGACCGAAGGCATCGCGGCAGCAATTCTGGCATTTGTTGCGGCATCCGACGACGAAATCGTGCTGTTTGAGCCTTACTACGACTCGTATATCGCCTCGGTTGCGCTCGCAAATGCGAAGGTGCGCACCGTGCCACTTCTTGCACCCGATTTTCAGCCGGATCTTGATGTTCTTGCAGCTGTTGTCAACGACAAGACTCGAATGATTGTTGTCAACGACCCGCACAACCCCAGCGGCAAGCGCATGTCGGATATCGCACGCACCGAGATCGTGCGGCTGGCCGAAAAACACAACGCGCTCATTCTGTCGGACGAAGTATATGAACACCTCGTCTTCGATGGTGCGCATGTGCCGTTTGTGAGCACACCCGGGGCCGCAGAACGCACCATAACGCTCTCCTCCGCGGGCAAGACATTCTCTTGCACGGGGTGGAAGATCGGGTGGGCAACGGGGCCCGCGCAGTTGCTCGACGCCGTGCTTGCGGTGCGCCAGTTCATGACCTACAGTGTGGCCACTCCCCTGCAACTGGGGGTTGTTGCCGGGCTCGCCTTACCGGATTCGTTCTTCAACGAGGTGCGTTCATCGCTTGCGGCACGGCAAGAACGCTTGCAAACGGGCCTTGCCGAGGTTGGGTTTACCGTCATCACCCCCGAGGCGGGATACTTCACCGTCGCCGACGCGAGTGCGTTCGGTTGCACCGACGGACGTGACTACTGTGTTGAACTCGCACACACCGCGGGTGTTGTTGCGATCCCCGTGGATGTCTTTGTTTCGGATGCTTCGAAGCCGAGCTACGCCCCGCTCTTGCGCTTTGCCGCTTGTAAGACATCCGAAGCGATCGACGAGGCGATCAGTCGACTTCTCGCGGCACCACTTCATACCGTCTGAGTTCAAGCGCCGGGTTGGCCGCGCGCGCCTTCGCGACCGCTGCCTCATCGAGCGTGACAATTGCGCTACTCGGTTCGGTGCCGAGTTGGGCAAGCGTTTCGCCGAACGGTGAAACAACCATCGAGCATCCGATACCGCTCGGTGCGGCATGACCGGCGGCGATCACGAAACTGAGATTCTCGATCGCACGCGCCGTCAGCAACGTCTGCCAGTGCAGCTGCTTGTTGGGGCCGGGCACCCACTGTGCCGGGACAACGATCGCATTCGCGTCCGCGTCAACGAGTGTGCGGGCGACCTCGGGAAACCGCACGTCGTAACAGGTCATGAGGCCAAAACAGAAGCCCGCCAGTTCAAACGTTGTGGGCTGGCCAACAGGGCCAGGTTCAACCCAGTCTGATTCGCGCTGCCCGAACGCATCATACAAATGCTGCTTGCGTGCGGTGGCCACAACACCGGAAGCGTCGACGACGACGAGCGTATTGCTAACGCGTTGGGCCCCCGTCTCGAGCATGCCGGCGACGACCGTGACGTCGTGCGTTGCGGCCGCTTCTTGCAGCGCCGAAACGAACGGCCCGTCAAGTTGTTCACTGTTCGCAAGGAGTGTCGGGCCGAACGGCGTCGCGTAGTAGTTCGAGTACTCGGGCAAAACGACGAGTTTCGCTCCCTGGACGGCCGCCCTGGCAACGGCATCCGCTGCAGCCTCACGGTTGTGCGCGAGGTTGTCACCCGGGGCAATTTGCGCGACTGCGATGGCGAGTTGGCTCATGCTCATATTCTTGCCGATATCAGGTGCCCTCCCTGCTGGGCGGGGAGGGCACCTGTGGACTAGCCCTTCGTCGAACCGGCCAGCAGACCACGCACGAAATACCGTTGCAGGAAGAAGAACACCAGCAGCGGCACGATGATCGAAACGAATGCACCCGCGGTGAGCAAGTGCCACGATTCGCCTCGCGTACCCGAGAGTTCGGCAAGCACCTTGGTGATCGGCGCCGACTTCCCGTCAGCGAAAATCAACGCAACGAGCAGGTCGTTCCATACCCAGAGGAACTGGAAAATACCAACCGACGCGATCGCCGGCATCGTCAATGGCAACACAATTCGGAAGAAGATCGTCGCCCGTGATGCACCGTCCACACGTGCTGCCTCAATCACGTCGCCAGGAATTTGCGACATAAAGTTGTGCAGCAAATATATGGCAAGTGGCAAAGCGAACATCGTGTGTGCAATCCAGACTTGCGCAAAGCCCCCTGATGCGCCAAGCGGCTCGGTCGCCTGAATTCCGAAGAAGTTCAGACCACGCGAAAACGTGCTCAGCAACGGCACGAGTGCCATTTGCAGCGGCACGATCTGCAATGCAAACACGAAAATGAACAGCGCATTGCGGCCTTTGAAGTCGATCCACGCGAACGCATACGCGGCAAGCGCTGCAATCAACAGTGGCACGATCGTTGCCGGCAGCGTGATGGCGAACGAGTTCATAAACGATTGCGCCATCGTCAGCTGCGTTGTGCCGCTCTGCAACACTTCGGTGTAGTTTTTTGTCGTTACCTCTGGATTACTGAAGAAAGTCCACCAGCCGGTCGCGGTGATTTGATCAGCCGGCCGCAACGACGAGATGAACAATCCCGCCGTCGGGATCGTCCACAAAACCGCGATGACAATCGATGCCGCCGTGGCCCACGGCCGCGAGAGCTTCTTGTGCACCCGTGCGGTGGCCGACTCGTCTTTCGTGACGCGCTTGCCAGTAACGAGCGTCTGCGTAGCATCCGTATGCGTCGATGTCATCGGATCTCACGTTCCTTACTGATTTGACGAGCGTTGTACACAACGATCGGCAGCACGAGGAAGAACAAAATCACGGCAAATGCCGCACTACGCCCCTGCTCAAACTTGGTGAATTGGGTGAACATCTCGTTGGCCAGCACCGAAGTGCCGAAGTTTCCACCGGTCATGGTGCGAACGATGTCGAAGACCTTCAACGACGCGATCGAGATGGTCGTCAGCACAACGATGAGCGCTGGTTTGATTGACGGCACCGTGACGTTTCGGAAACGTTCCCAGGAGTTTGCCCCGTCGAGTTCCGCAGCTTCGTGAAGTTCTGCCGGAACACCTTTGATCGCGGCGGAAAGCACAACCATGGCAAAACCGGTTTGAATCCAGATGAGCACAACGATCAGGAACAGCGTGTTCCACGGCTGGTTTTGCAGCCACTGCTGTGGTTCGCCACCGAGAGAGACAACGATCGCATTCAGCAGACCAATCTGCTCAAAGCCAGCCCCGCGGTATGTGTAGATAAACCGCCAAATGATACCTGCGCCCACAAAACTGATGGCCATCGGCATGAAGACCAGAATCTTGTAGAACTTCTCACCGCGAGTTCCGTCGATGAAAACGGCGTACGCCAAACCGATGATCGTAGAAACCGCCGGCACAATCAACACCCAGACGAGGGTGTTGAGGATGACACGGATGCCGTCGGGCCGCGACAAAATCCACTCGTAGTTCATCAGCCCAACGAACGCTGTTCCGGTCGAGTTCTGAAACGACGCGATAAACGTCTGAAGCGTGGGCAAGACCAAGCCAATGAACAACAGCAAAAGCGCCGGGGTGAGGAATCCAATCAGCTGAATGAGATATCCGGCACCCTGGCGCGACTTCAGATCAAGAAGAAAGCACAGCAACCCAACGGCTGCTGCAACACCCAATGCCCACCACCACGAGTTAAACAACAGGAGTGTGACAACGGGGATGACAACACACATCGCCAAACGCGCGACGGTGTAGACCTTCCCTGGCCGGGGTGCGATGTCAATAAAAAATAGAATCAGCGCAACAACGGCCACGAAAGTGGCAACGACTATGGCAGCCTGCACCAGAGGGTGCAGGCTGCCGAGCCATGTGAAATACGCGGTCACGTTACTCCGAAGGCCACGCGCTATCGATTTGCTTGGTCACTGTGGCAACGTCGGTGCCGTTGATCCACTCAACCATTCCGGTCCAGAAGGAACCCGCACCAACCGAACCGGGCATCAGGTCAGATGCGTCGAAGCGGAAGGTCGTCCCCGGGTCCTGCAGAATCTCAATTGCCTGCTTCAGCAGTGGGTTCGTCGCGTTCGAAGCGTCAAGACCCTTGTTTGCCGAGATCACACCACCGAGTGCAACACGGTTGTTTGCCCATTCTGGGCTCGAGAGGTACTCGAGCACCTTTTGGGTTGCTTCGGTGTCAGTGAAGGCACCAACGATTTCGCCACCACCAGTGACCATGCCGGTACCGGCCGGGCCGTCGGGGGTGAGGAATGCCCAGACATCGCCGTCTTCAGCGATGTTCGTGCCCTCGGGGAAGAACCCGGCGAGGAACGAGGCCTGGTGGGTCATGAGGCACTCGCCGCTTGCGACCTTGCCAGCAACGTCGCCGAATGCCGTCGAGTTGATCGAGCTCACGTCACCGAAACCAGCGTTGACGTAGTTGGGGTCCAAGAGGAGTTCGCCGAGCGTGTTGAATGCGCTCTGGATGCGCTCGTCTTCGAACTTCACTTCACCGGCAACCCACTGGTCGTAGACCTCGGGGCCATGCTCGCGAAGCACAACGTCTTCGATCCAGTCCGTGCCCGGCCAACCGGTTGCAACGCCCGATTCGAAACCAACACACCAAACCGGCGTGCCCGTCTTTTCCTGCAGTGTCTTGGTGACAGCGAGCATTTCTGCCCAGCTCGTCGGAACCGACACACCGTGCTCTGCGAAGACGCTCGGCTGGTACCAAATCCAGCCCTTTACGCTTGCCATCAACGGCGCGCCGTAGAACGTGCCATCGACCGTGCCATAGTTCATCCAGTCTTCACCGAAGTACTGTTCCGCGTTGCTCTTGACGGCGGCGGGTGCTTCCTTCATGTAGCCACGCTCTGCGAACGTTGCCAAAAGACCGGGCTGGGGGAAGATTGCGATGTCTGGCGGGTTGCCGCCCTGAACACGAGTACCGACCTGCTGCTCGAATTCCTGGGTGCCTTCGTATTCAATGTTGATGTTGTTCTCAGCAGCCCATGCAGCCCACGACTCTTGCAGAAGGACAGCTTCGTCGTCGACGATCGTGCCGTAAACGGTTACCGTTTCAGGTGCTGCCGTTGGGTCATCTGTTGCCGACGGATCTGTCGTCGCGGAGGGGGCCGGGGTTGAACCGGTTCCCCCGGGTGCACCACAACCGGCCAGCGCAAGAGCACCGATCGAGATGGTTGCAATTGAGACTGCTAAGCGTCCACGAGTGGAACGTTGCATGATTTCTCCTCTTTGAGCGTCTTGTCCCAGTACACCACACCACCTTGGAGCGCTGCCCTTGGGACCGTTTCCATACACGATACCCCCGTCATCACCAAAGACTCAAGAGGCATTGATCACAAGAAAGAAACGGTTTTGCGCGCGAGGTGCGGTTTGCGTGGTGTTGACTGGAAATATCGCAACGAAAATCGCCGAAGTTCCGGTGAAGCAAAGGAGCACAACATGCGTATGGTCAAGGCAATTGGTGCGGCGAATGCATCCGATCCCCTGGTAGCACTCGAGATCCAACGACGCGATGTCGGCGAACACGATGTGCTCATCGACATTGACTACGCCGGAATCTGCCACAGTGACATTCACACCGCACGCGGCGAATGGGGCCCGATTACCTACCCGCAGGTTGTCGGCCACGAGATCGTTGGGCGTGTCGCCGAGATCGGTTCGGCTGTCACGAAGCACAAAGTGGGCGATGTGGTCGGCGTCGGATGCCAATCCAACTCGTGCCGTGAGTGCGCACAGTGCCAACAAGGCAACGACCAATACTGTTTGCGCGGCAACACGCAAACCTACGCGAGCCTTGACGCCGATGGCACAATCACGCAGGGCGGATACTCGCAAATGGTTGTCACGAACGAAGACTTTGTCGTGAGTATCCCCAACGGACTCGACGTGTCCAAAGCGGCTCCCCTGCTGTGCGCGGGAGTCACGCTTTATTCGCCACTACGTCACTGGAACGCTGGCCCCGGAACCCGCGTTGGAATCGTTGGTATGGGTGGCCTCGGGCACATGGGTGTGAAAATCGCCGTGGCGCTCGGTTGTGACGTCACCGTACTGTCGCGCGGCGACGCAAAACGCGCCGACGCCGAGCTGTTTGGCGCAACCGGGTACCTCGACACAACCGATGTCGCAGCCATGCGTGCGGCACGCGGCACGCTCGACCTGATCATCAACACTGTTTCGGCGCCGCTGAAAATCAGTGACTACCTGCGGGTGCTTGACATTAACGGCACGCTCGTGAACGTTGGTGCGCCGCCCGAGCCATATTCGGTACCTGCCTTTGCGCTCATCAGTACCCGCAAGTCCATGGCGGGCTCAAGCACCGGGAGCA
>CAZTUC010000001.1:24567-159673 GCA_964616805.1 uncultured Microbacterium sp.
CGGCGAAATTCAAGAGATGCTCGAGTTCTGTGCCGAGCACGGCGTTCACCCCGAGACGGAATTGATTCCAGCGGATGCCGCCGAGGTAAACGCTGCTTGGCAGCGTGTCATGGACGCCGACGTGCGCTACCGCGTTGTTATCGACACGAAAACCCTGTGAGAAGAACGCAATGTATTTGATTCAAACGTTCGACAAACCTGGGACAAGCGAGCAGCGCTTGGCTGTTCGGATGGCGCACTTACGTTACCTCGACGACAATAAGGCCGTCCTCGCGATGTGCGGGGCCAAGCTCGATGAGACAACGGGGCAACCAACCGGTGGCGTTTACCTCGTTGACGTACCGACAATCGAAGAAGCCGAACAGTACGTCAACAACGACCCGTTCGCCCAGGCCGACCTGTTCGAACGGATCGAAATCACCCCGTTCCGTCGCGCGTTTCTCGACAGCAAGCGCTACGTCGAAATCGACCCTGAGTAGCCCGTCCCACGTTGACCCGCGCAGTTTCCGCTTGACCCGCGCGGTTTCTTCGCAAGCAACTGTGCGGCGCTGGGGAAACCGCGCGGGTCAACGTGAACGGGGATGTGTGCATCATTAGGCTCGAGACATGACGACGACAGTCACGATCACCGGAGCCGGCGGGCAAATCGGATACGCACTGCTGTTTCGCATCGCGGCGGGCGACATGCTTGGGCCAGATGAGCAGGTCAATCTGCGATTGCTCGAGATTCCCCAGGGCCTACAGAGCGCCGAGGGTGCGGCACTCGAGTTGCAAGATGGCGCGTTTCCATTGCTGGGCGATATCGAAGTGACAACCAACCCCGCGGTCGCATTCGCCGGTTGCAACCACGCATTACTCGTCGGCGCCCGCCCGCGCGGCCCCGGGATGGAACGCGGCGATCTTTTGCTTGCAAACGCGGGTATCTTCGGCCCGCAGGGCAAGGCGATTGCAAAGAATGCGGCATCCGATGTTCGAGTGACCGTTGTCGGCAACCCGGCCAATACGAATGCGCTCATTGCTGCGGCACACGCCGAAGGCGTCCCCGCGAACCGGTTTTCAGCGCTCACCCGGCTGGACGAGAACCGCGCTCGCGCGCAGCTCGCGCAGACGATTGGCACGGGCGTTGGTGACGTTGAGCGCGTCGTCATTTGGGGCAACCACTCGGCAACCCAGTTCCCCGACATCGCGCATGCGGTGATCGACGGCACACCGGCAACGGATGCACTCGCGCCGGTTGTCGGCGATGTGCGGGCCTGGCAAGAAGAGACGTTCATCCCTCGGGTGGCAAAGCGTGGGGCCGAGATCATCGAAGTCAAGGGGTCATCGTCGGTCGCTTCTGCAGCAAGCGCGGCAATCGACCACGTGCGCGACTGGACGCTCGGGACCACAAACTGGACATCGGCCGCGATCATGTCGCAGGGCGAG
Source organism: uncultured Microbacterium sp. (assembly GCA_964616805.1). Taxonomy (GTDB): domain Bacteria; phylum Actinomycetota; class Actinomycetes; order Actinomycetales; family Microbacteriaceae; genus Microbacterium. Next base: position 25,993 of record CAZTUC010000001.1, read on the forward strand.
TACGGTATCCCCGAGGGCCTCGTTTCTTCGTTCCCGGTGCAGTCGATCGATGGCCAGTGGCGCATTGTCGAGGGTATCGACCTCGATGATTGGGCTCGCTCACGCATTGCAGCGTCGGTTGATGAACTGATCGCCGAGCGCGACACGGTTCGCGACCACGGGGTGCTGTAACCGACGAGTTTGGCGCCTACGTCAAGCGTCACGAAAACTGTGTCAGGGCGTCATCGCGCAGCTCGAGCGTGAGGTGTGCGTCGAGGCGACGCAAGAAGTCGTTGTCGTGGCTGACGACGAGTACGGCCCCCTGGTAGTCACGCAAGACTTGCACGAGGTGGTCAACCGTCTCCGTGTCGAGATTGTTGGTCGGCTCGTCCAGAATCAGCAGTTGTGGCGTCGGGTCAGCAAGTAGAACGGATGCCAATGCGACGCGAAACCGTTCACCGCCAGAGAGCTCACTGATCGGACGGTGAGCCGCATCGCCACGCACCAAGAACCCCGCGAGCTGGTTTGTGATCTCTCGGTCGATGAGCGTTGGGGCCGCCGCTGCAAGCACTTCTGCGGCTGAGCGTGCATCATCGAACTGGTCGACCCGCTGCGACAGGTAGCCAAAGCGATCAGTTGCGAGGTGTGACGCTGCACGCACGCGTGCAATGGGGTCTACCCCGGTTCCTTCGAGCCGGTTCGGCCCAACCGCTGCGGCATCCGATTGGCGCCCGAGTAGTGCACGCAAGAGCGTGGTTTTTCCAGCCCCGTTCGGCCCCACCAGGGCAACCCGCTCTGGGCCCTGCACGATGTAGCTGCGCTCACCATCGCCGAGCACCGCGATCTGTTTTGAAGCCGGAACGTGTGGATCGGGCAACGCAATATGCAGCGTGGCGTCGTTCCGAACGAGACGACCCGCCGCGTCAAGCGCCTCGCGAGCTTGGGCTTCACTGCTGAGCATCTCGCCGCGGTTTTTTCCAGCTGATTTCTGCGCACGGTTGGTGAAAAAGGCTTGCTCGGCCTTACCGATCCCACCTGTCGCCGCAGTCTTGGCGTATCGTTCACGCCGAGCAAGCTTTGTCTCGGCCTCGACGCGCTGACGTCTCTGAATCGCGAGCGTCTTCTTGGCTTCAGCTTCAGCCTGTGCGGCTGCCGCCTGCTCACCCGCGAGCCACGCTTGGAATTGCGAGTATGGCCCACCAAATGTCGTGAGCGTATTGCGGTACAACTCTGTTGTGTTGTCCATCAACTCGAGCAGTTCGGTGTCGTGCGAAACGACAAGTAGTGCACCTGGCCACGACGAAACGAGGTCGTACACGCGCCCTCGTGCATCGCGGTCGAGATTGTTGGTTGGTTCATCAAGCAGGGTGATGTCAGCGTTTCGCAATCGGATGCCGCACAGGGCAACAAGCATCGCTTCCCCACCCGAAAGCTCTCCGACAAGACGGTCCAGCATTTTCGGTAAGAGCCCTGCTGTTGCGAGGGCCGCTTCGGCGCGGGCCTCAATGCCCCAGTCATCACCGACCTCGTCGAAGCGCTCGAGTGCAACATCCCCCGCAGCAATCGCGCGCACCGCATCAAGTGCCGGTTGCACACCGAGCAAATCTGAAACCCGAGCCGAAACGTCAAGCGTGAGCTTTTGCGGCAGATATACCACCGTGCCGTCGGCGGCAATTCGCCCGCCGGTTGGCAGGAGCTCCCCAACGGCGAGGCGCAAGAGCGTGCTCTTCCCCGAGCCGTTGCGGCCGATCAGTCCCGTGCGGCCAGTACCAATACTGCCCGAAACACCGTTCAAGGCGACAGTGCCATCGGGCCAAGCAAATGTGAGGCGGTCAAACGTTAAAGCAGTCATTGTGTCTCCGAAGAATCGATACGTGGATGCGCTGATCTTCGGCAGATCTGAATTGCGAAAAAACGGGCCAAGAACCGGCCGGCGTCGACGAACAGCGCTGTTATGCGAGTGTGTCGATGCCAGTCATCGGTTTATCCATCCGTCGGGAACAAGACTTTTCCAGTGTACTCCGCGCGTCTTCGTGCCCATGTCAAAACGGGAGCGATCAGTAAGCTACTCGAGAACAACACACCAACCACAGGTGTTGCGTTGACCACTTGAATTCGCCGGTTGCCCCAATTCCCGTTTTGCAGACCTGTCCCGTTTCGCAGGTGCAGAAAGAGAATTGCCATCTAGAACAAGGAGCGGCGCGCGGAGCCTCTCGGCGCCTTCGGGGCCCAAGTCGGTTCAAAGCGCGGCCACCGAAACAAAAAAGTAATGGCACCCCGTTGGGGTGCCATTACTTTTTTCGTTGCGGGGACAGGATTTGAACCTGCGACCTCCGGGTTATGAGCCCGGCGAGCTACCGAACTGCTCCACCCCGCGTTACGTGTATTAGTCTAACACGCCCCGCGGGGCACGAGCTCAGTTGTCGAGCCCCAAGAGCTTTGTCAGGGCCTCAGTGAGGATCGCGTCCTGCTTGGCGAACTCGGTGAGGTCACCACTCTTGAGCGCCGCATCCTTCGCCGCGAGCGCGTCAACAATCGTCTTCTCGAGCGCAGCCTGGTCGTCCGGAAGACCCGGCACAATTGGCAGCGGATCGGTCTCTCCCTCATCGGGGCGGATCGGATCAACCGGTGGTACCGGATCGACCGGCGCAATGTCGCCGTCACCGGCATCCGCACCAGCATCGCCGCCAAACAGTTTGTTGAGCGCCTCGGTCAGCGTGTTCGCATAGGCGATGCGGTCACCAAACGAAACCAACACCAGGCCCAGCACCGGCATTTGCGTACCAGAGGATGCCTGCACATAAACCGGTTGCACGTAAAGCAGGCCGCCGCCAACAGGCAACGTGAGCAAGTTGCCGTACACAACGCGCGACTCACCCTGCTGCATGAGGTTGATATCTCTCACGAGCTCCGGTTCAGTGTTGAACGAGTTTTGCACCTGGCCAGGGCCTGGAACAGTGGTGTCAGCGTCGATTTCGAGCAGACTGATCGTGCCGTAACCGTCAGCAACTTGCCCGGCTGTTGAGCCAGCATCAGAATCAACCGAAAGATAGCCGGTAAGCACGTTTCGGTTCTGCGAGAACGGAATAAACGTCGAGAAGAGCGAGAAGCGCGTACTGTCTTGACCCGGCACCTTCATCGAGAGGTAGTACGGCGGCTGCAGCCGCGTTTGCTGCTGGTCGCGCGGGTCTTGCGGGGTTTGCCAACGGTTGTCTTGCTGTGCGAACGACAACGAGTCGTCAACGTGGTACGTGCCCAGAACGCTGCGCTGCACCTTAAACAAGTCTTGCGGGTACCGCACGTGACTCAGCAGCTCGCCAGACATGTCACTGATCGGTTTGACGGTGTTCGGGAAAATCTTCTGCCACGCCTTGAGAATCGGTTCGTCCGGTTCCCACGCGTAGAGCGTTACCGAGCCGTCATACGCGTCAACGGTTGCCTTCACCGAGTTACGCATGTAGTTCAGATCGTCGGCGGCAAAGCGCATTTGCGCAACCGTTGAATCAGCAAGCGCTTCGCGCAGGTTCACGATTTGCGAGTACGGGTACGACGAGCTCACGGTGTAGGCATCAACGATCCAAACCACACGACCGTCAACAACCGAGGGGTAGATGTCAGAATCAAGCGTCAAATATGGTGCGACTGCGCGAACTCGATCGGCCGGGTTGCGGTCATAGAGAATCTGCGACTCGCTATTGACGAGGTCTGAGAACAGAATCTGCTCGGACTGGAACTTCAAGGCATAAACGAGCTTGTTGAAGAATCCGCCGATCTTTGGTCCACCGTCGCCATTGAACGTCGAGTATGTTCCCGAAGCACCATCGGCGCCGCGCTGGAAGTCAAGCTCAACCGGGGGTGTGCCCTCCGGCGCGCCCACAATCGAATACGTGGGGGATTTCTCACCGAAGTAAACGCGCGGCTCATACCCTTCATCAGTCAAGAACCCGAGCGATGGCATGCCCCGCTCAAGGAAAACCGGTTCACCGGTTGTGCTGCGCTGGTTACCGGCGGCAGCAACCAGGCCATAACCGTGCGTGTAGACGGCAACCTGGTTGTTCCAGCTTGGCTGCGGCAAACGCGTCTCGTCGATTTCGCGCACGGCGACAATCGTGTCTTGCATGCTGCCGTCGATTTCATAGCGGTCAACGTCGAGTGCCGCGGGGAACTGGTAGTAGTCACGCGAACCCTCACGCTGGCTGAACGCCGGACCAACGACCAGCGGGTCCATGATGCGGATCGAAGCGGTCGCTTCGGCATCCTGACGCAATTGACCAGCGGACGCTTCGGTCGAAGCCGAATAGTCGGTGACCTGCAGGTTGTCGACACCGTACGCTTTGCGTGTCGCATCAATGTTGTTCTGGTAGTACGGGCTCTGCATCGCGTTGAGGTTCGGCTGCACCTGGAAGGTCTGCACCGCCCACGGGTAGGCCATGCTCAAAACGAGCGCCGAAACCAGCAACACACCGGTACCGATGATCGGCAGGCGCCAACGACCGATGACTGCGGTGATGAAAAACAGCACGGCAACAATGAGGCAGATGACCGCGAGGATGCTCAGACCCGGGATGTTCGCGTTCGCCGTCGTGTATTCGGCACCCGTGATACGGGTGTCCATCGTGACGTTCTTCTTGTAGCGGCCGAGCCACAAGCTTGCCGCCTGCGCGATGAGGTAGAGCCCGGCAAGAACAGCCAGTTGCACGCGGGCAGGCTTGGAGACACGGAGCTCGTTGCCAGTGATGCGAACGGAACCGTACAGATACATCACAACAACGCTGACCAGCAGACTCAGGATCAGCACGGCCGAGATGAACGCAACGATTGCCGACCAGAACGGCAGATCGAACAGGTAGAACCCAATGTCTGCACCCAAGAGTGGATCTGTCTCACCGGTTTTTTCACCGGCAAAGAACTGCCAAACTGTGGGCCACTGCGCTGCAGCCGAGAGACCCGCAAAGACGCCGAAGAAGATGGGAATACCCCACATGGCCAAGCGGCGCAGGGGCTCAATGATCTCTTGATAACGGTCAAGCTCAGCACTGAGCTTCGCGTAGACAGGGCGCACACGGTAGGCAATCTGAATGCACAGCGCCAGGGGGACGGCCATCGCAATGAAACCGATCACGAACATGACCGCCGTTGCGATCCATCGTGTGGTCAAAACGTTTTTGTAGCCGAGCTGGTCGAACCACAAGAAGTCGGAGTAGAACCCGGTGAAGGCAAAGAAGGCCGCAACCAGTACACCCACGACAATGAGGGTGGTTACCAGTGCGTTACGGGCAGGAGAATTGTTCTGCGAGGTGGCTGTAGTCACCTTGCCATCCTACCGACGGCACCTTTGCGCCGCCCCAGGCGGTTACTGATCCAACGCTTCGAGTGCCATTTCACACGTTGGCAGGTCGTCGGTTGAGCCGCCCGAGCCGATCTGCTCAACAGCGGCAACTGCCTCGTCGAGCGTTGCTGTCGCGATCACTTGAAGCCCGTCGGGTACGTGTCCAACAACTTCGTTGCAGTTGCTGACAGGTGCGAGGAAGTACTCAGCGCCAGCATCGAGTGCGCCAAACAGTTTTTGACGGATGCCACCAATTGGCCCGACCGCACCTGAGCCGTCGATTGTGCCGGTACCGGCAATTTGTGCTCCCCCAGTCATCGAACCCGGGCTCATCGTGTCAATGATGCCGAGTGCAAACATCATGCCCGCGCTTGGCCCACCAATGTTGTCGAGCTGCAGAGTGATGTCGATCGGGAGTTCATACGTCTGTTGCGTTCCAACACCCAAGAGCCACGACGGTGTGCTTGCATCTTCGATTTCGCGCGGCGCGACATTGAGGGTTACCACCTCACCACCGCGCTCCACGGTGAATGCAACCTCTGCACCCTTCGAGTCAGCAACGGCAGCACGCAATTGCGAAATTGTGCGTGCGTCTTGACCGTTTGCAGTCAACACAAGATCGCCAATTTCGAAGTGCCCAAAAGCGGGTTCGCCCTCGACGACGTAGGTGACTTCGAGTTGCGGGTTGGTTTCGAAGTCGAGGTAATTCAATGCGGCTGCCGCGGCATCCGTTTTCGAATCACTCATCATTTGCGCGTTTTGCTCTTTGGTTTCTTCGTCGGTAACACCGGGCGGGAAGACTTCGTCGATTGTGCGCACGGCCTGTGATTTGTCGAACCATGCCATGCCCAATTCGAGCCACGTCGGACGATTCTCTCGTGAGCCACGCACCCAGACCGTTGTCAAATACAGCGCACCGTCGGTTGGGTAGGTTTCAGCATCATGGACTTGAATGAGCGGAACCTCGTTGCCATTCGCGTCGTTCACTTCACCGAGCGTGTTGACGGCCGAGCCGGGCCGCTGAATAACGTAGTTGGTGGGCAGCGCAGTCGCCCCCGCGAGCGCTAAAACAGCAATCAGCAGGGCGTACGAGCCGAGCTTGCCTCGTGTGAGCTTTCGCTTCGATTGAGTCGAGTTCATGTTGCTTCCGATTTGAGCGTTCGCCAGCGGCGTAGCGCGAACGGCCGAGTTTCAGACCGCACCAACGTTAGAACAACTAGCGTAGAACCGATGCCACAGGATCCGCTGAAAGATGTGAGTGTATGAGCCAAAAACCTGACGAAGAAGGCTTTGACGGCCCGGAAGACTTGCGCGAGTTGATGAAGCGTCTGCTCGGTGGACTTGGCGGTGGCATGGGCGACCTCAGCAACATCTTGCCCGACGGGGTCGGCGGCATGCCCGATATCGAACAGCTTTTGGGCAGTTTTGACTCGTCGATGGTGCAGCAGTTGTTTGCTGGGTTTTCGAAGATGTTTGGTGACCCGTGGGAGAACGCGTTGCGCCAGGCTCGCCACGTGGCCGGCCAGCATGGCCGCTCGGTGACCGAAACCGAGAAGGGCGACTACGCGCAGGCGGTTGCGCTTGCTGAATTGTGGTTGAGCGACGCGACGGTTTTGCCCGAGATTGGTGCCACACCCGAACTTTTGACACGTGCACAGTGGGCAGAGCAGACAATCGAGGTGTGGAAGTCGGTTGTCAGCCCCGTTTCGGATTCGATCGCCGATGTGTTGGGGTCAACCCTGCGCGATCAGGGGCCTGAAGAGGCGCAAGCGATGCTCAGCGGGCTCGATCCGATTGTGCGCGGCATCGGCCAGATGGCAATCGCCGGCCAATTCGGTACGGTGCTTGGCAAACTCTCAACCGAGGTGATTTCAGGCTCGGATGTTTCAATCCCCGTCTTGCCGGCCGGAACGGCCGCGCTTGTGCCGCAAAACGTTGGTGACTTCGCTGACGGCCTTGATGTTTCAGCCGATCAAGTGCGGTTGTATGTTGCCGCGCGTGAGCTGGCTGCTGCTCGTCTGCACAAACACGCCAAGTGGCTTGGCCTGCAGGTGCTCTCACAAATTGGCGACTTTGCTCGCGGCATCGAGGTTGATGTTGCCGCGCTCGAAGATATGGCACGCCAATTCGATCCACAAGATCTTGAGCAGTTGCAGTCCGCCCTCGAGTCAGGCGCTCTCGCGCCGACCCAGTCAGAGGCGCAGCGAGCGGCACTCGCCCGACTCGAGACACTCATCGCGATCATTGATGGCTGGGTCCAGGTTGTTGCTGAAGACGCCCTCAAGCGGGTTCCCGATGCGGGCCGCTTGACCGAGGCAATTCGGCGTCGTCGTGCCGCTGGCGGCCCCGCCGAAGAGGCACTCGGTGCCCTGGTCGGACTCAACTTGCGCCCACGGCGTTTGCGCGAGGCAGCCGAAATGTGGCGACAGGTGGGCGATGAGCTGGGCATTGAAGCACGCGACGCCCTGTGGGATTACCCCGACCTCATCCCGACGAGTGAAGATATCGACGCACCCGCACAACTCATCGCACGTTTGCGCGGTGGCGCCAGCGAACCGGATGCATTCGATGTCGCGCTCGAGCAGTTGCTCAACGAAGCCGAAGCATCGGATGCTGAGTCGGGCGAGCCCGACGACACCGGCGAGAGTGGCAAAGAACCGGGGAATCCTGAGACATCCGTCTAGCAATTGCGCGGCGTGTGCCGCAGTATTTGTAAACCCACAGGCGTAGTTGTCCACAACATCGCTGGTTCGCCGTTCGCGGTCGCATGTTCGAAGCAGAATCGGTGCATGCCACTGGTGACCTTCAAACCCGAGTTTGCCCCTATCCGCCTGAGCGACGAACTGTTGCAGTTCGGCCCGAACCCTGACCACCGCATGCCGACCCCACACGCGTGGCAGCGCGCGCTTGTCGAACAGCTCAGTGGCGGTATCCGATCGGATGCGCTTGAGCTTGCCGCCTTCGCTTCGGGTGCCTCACGTGAGCAATCAGCACGGCTGTTGCGTGCGCTCGAGCCGGTCTTGCACGAGCAAGACGCGCGCGGCGTGGTTCAGGTACGTACCGAGTCGATTGGGGCACACGATGATGAGATCGAATATCGCGTGCGTGCAGCGATCGGAACAATGACGACCGCGCTCCATCTCACGGATACTGACACAGCCACAACACTCGTGGTTGTCACGGGCGCAGTCGCCCCAACGCACTGCGCACGATTCATGCGAGATGATCGCGAGTTCCTCCCGCTTGCGTTTGAGCCCGGCGGTATTCGCGTGGGGCCTTTCGTGCGGCCCGGCAAAACACCCTGCCTGATGTGCCGTGATTTGGCGTTGCGCGACGAAGATGCCGCGTGGCCAACACTCCAAACCAAAATGATCGGGCGAAGGCCAGCCCTGATCACCCTTGATCGGACAAGCCTCGCCGTTGAGCTTGCCCACGAGTTACTCGCTGAGCATGCAGCGCCAGAAGCCTCGCGCTGGGCAATCGTGACGAACGCACGACAGGTCATTTGGCGTCAGGTCAGTTGGCACGCCCAGTGTGGTTGCCGACAGCCTTGAACTCCGCGTCGGCGAGAAATCGGGATGGCTCCCGCCCCGGCCCGGCCCACGATGCGGTTACGACGTCTTTCGCCCGGGTGATGCCAACGTACGCCAGTCGGCGCTCTTCAGCGACCTGTTCGGGCGTGCGCGCATAGGAGATCGGCATGAGCCCTTCGCTCATGCCAAGCAGGTGCACGCGAGCCCATTCGAGGCCCTTCGCAGCGTGCAAGGTGGAAAGCGTCACGGTATCCAGACTCACGTCTTCGCCAGCCTTGGCTCGTTCGACCAAACCGGCGCTGAATCGTGAGAGCGACGGTGGAACACCCTCCACCGCACATTCAGCTACGTACTCTTCTGCCACCCGGTAAATCGCGGCTCGCGCGTCCCAGGCATCGCGGATCGCTCCGGGCACTGTCGGCGGCTCGGCGGTGAGTCCCAGTGCTCGCAGTGTCTCGCGCACGGTCGTGAGCAGGTCGGTTTCCAGTGGTGCAACAGCGGCAGCTCGTAACGAAAGCACGGCTTGTTTGACCTCGGGTAAGTCAAAGAACCGCTTCCCACCCAGAACGGTCGAACCAATCCCCCGTGCCGCAAGTGCTTGTTGCATAGCCACCGATTGTCCGTGTGTGCGGTACAGAATTGCAATGTCCGAAAGTGCAACGCCTTCGCGTTGCCACGCGGCAACCTGGGCTGCAACGCCTGCTGTCTCAGCTGCGTCGTTCGCGAACCCCCGCGCGGTCAGCCCGGGCGAAACAACGCTCGCTTCACGGGCTGATTCCAGCGCAACAGCACCCGGTGAACTCACGATCAGCCGGTTTGCAAGCGCAGCGATCGGTGCGCTGTTGCGATACGTGCGCCGCAGTTGCACTTGCAACGCTTCGGGGTACTCGTTGGAAAACCCGAGGAGGAACCTTTGGTTTGCCCCCGCAAACGAGTAGATCGTCTGTGATGGGTCACCCACAATGCACACGTCTTGCCGCGCCCCAATCCACAATCGCAAGAGGTGTGCTTGCAACGGCGAGACATCCTGGTACTCATCGATCGTAAAGTGACGAAACTGCTCATTGATGTGTACAGCGATGTGTTCTTCGGTTTCCAGCATTCCGGCGGCTGCGAGCAAAACATCTTCGAAATCGAGTTCGCTCCGGTCGTCTTTTATCTGCTCGTACGCCTCGTGCATGGTGACGAGTTTTTCAGGGCTAATACTGCCAACCGAACGCCCCAGCTCAGCGAACCGCGCAACCGAAAGCATCGACACTTTGCGCCACTCAATCGATGCTGCGACATCACGAAGCGTTGCGGTGTCGGGCCGTAAACCCAACGACGCGGCGGCTTGCGCAAGCATCCGCACCTTGTTTTCCACCACTCGCGGCGCTGTTGAACCGGCAAGGCCTGGCCAAAACGTGTTGAGTTGCGCAAGCGCGTGTGAGTGGAAGGTTCGGGCCGTCACTCCCCCAACGCCGAGCGCCTGTAGGCGTGAGCGCATCACCCCGGCGGCCTTCGCAGTAAAGGTCAGCGCGAGCACACGTGGTGGGCTGTATGCGCCAACGTCAACCCCGTGTGCGATACGCCGCGTAATCACAGTTGTTTTTCCGCTCCCGGCACCCGCGATGATTTGCACCGGTCCGCGCAGTGCTACAGCTGCACGACGTTGATCGTCGTCCAACCCGTCAAGCGCGGCCATAAGTGAGTCCTCTCGGGCGTGGCAACGGCGAAGGCTCGTGGAGGCGAATAACCTGTAAAAATGCCACGCTCACCACTCACTCTAGCCGCGGCAGCATCGGCTGCCGTGCCGGGAGCGGATATCCTCGGCGCCCGCTCCCTCACCGACAGTTCCAGCGGGCGTTACGACTGTGCAGTTGTGACAACGCCGGCCGAAATCGAACTGCTCGTGCGCATCCCCACGACCAACGATGCCGCGCTCGAATTGGCGGCGGATGCGAAGGCTCTACACGCTCTGACCGATGGGGCACGCGCGCTGCTCCCGTTCGCTGCACCCCACTTTGTGAACTTTGTCAGTCTCGCAACCGAGCGGGCCGGTGTTTTTACGTTTTTGCCTGGCTACCAGCTCGCCGAAACCGAGATCCCCGCTGGTGCGGGGGCTGCAACCTCGATTGGTGCGGCGCTGGCCGCGATACATGCCCTGCCCGCAAGCGTGGTGCGCCAAGCACGCCTGCGTGAGCGCACCGCGGTTGCTGTACGCGAAGAGGTACGTACGCTCATCGACCGCACCGCTCGCACGTCACTTGCCCCGCGCAAACTCATTGAACGATGGCGTTTGGCGCTCGGCGACGACGCACTGTGGCAGTTTGAACCAGCTGTCACGCTCGGTGGCGCCGAAGCGCGCTCGTTCGTTTTCGGAGACTCAACCATTCAGGGTGTTGCTGGCGTTCCGGTTGTCACGGGTGTGCGCGGGTGGCACGGTCTCGCCGTTGGCGACCCGGCCATCGACTTGGCATGGCTGAACACGGTTGGTGACGCGGCCGAATATGTGCGAAGTGGCTACGCTCAGGCGTCGGCGCGCCACCCCGATTCGGGTATTGAAGCTCGTGCGCGCCTGCTGAGCGAACTCGCACTTGCGAAGTGGCTCGTGTACGGCGTTGACACCTCACAGCAAGACATCATTGATGACGCACAGCAAATGCTCGCAGATTTGGTTTCTGACCCCAATCTGGCGCAGCTCCACACGGAGCCGGCACACACATGGTCAACCGACGAGGTGCTCGGCGTGAGTGATGAAGTGCTCTCGCGAGCACTTGTCACCGACGATGTTGTTGCGACTTCGATGCAGACGGATGCCTTCGACCGCGACACCCTTGGCGCATACTTCGATGCGCCTGACGAAGCCCCGGCCGAGTTCGATATCGCGCTTGATGAAGATACCCAGCCGATCAGCCCGCTCGATTCGGCGACAACGGGGCCGCTTGATGACTTCGACTTCGAAGCCGAAGCAGACAGTGCCGAGTTTGATGAGGCTCAACGGGCCGCAGAGGCAGCGCTGAAGCGCTGGCGCAACTCGTCTTCGGAGTAGTCTCCGCCACGCAAGACCAGTTCGTCTCCAACGTAGAACAGCGCGACATCGATTTTGTCGAGCGGTGTTTCGTAGCGGCGGTGATACGCGATGCGGTAGAGCGCGAGTTGCAGCATCCGTTCTTCGCGCTGTTGCTCGTCACGTGGTGGTTGCCCGGTTTTCCAGTCGACGATTTCGATGCGATCACCGCGCTGGTAGACAGCGTCGAGTTTGCAAATGATGATGTGTTCTACCCCGTCAGCTTCGAACCGGTAATTGATTTCTTGCTCGATCGAAACGGGGGCTAAATCGGCCCACTCTGAACGCAAAAACGCGTCCCGCAAGCGGTCAAGCGCACGCTGTTCACTTGCGGTAATTGGTCGTTGCCCCAAGGTGTCATCAAACTCGGGTTCAGCGAACAGATCGTCCGTGCCCGAACCACTCGGGGCTGCTGCACCAAGACCGAGAGCGCGCTGTTCAACCCACTGGTGAAACAGCGTGCCAAGACGTGTCTGCGTGTACGGCTTTTCTGGCATCGGCCGATTGATACGTTGCACGGTCGCAGTGAAATCGGTGACGTAATCCTTGAACGTTGATGCGCTCAACCGCACGGGCGCGAGCAGGTCGACGTCTGCCCGGTCGCGCTCAGCGAGCAAGCGTGCCACGAGCGGATCTGCGTGAGTTGCTGAGGGTGTTTCTTGCACGAGCGCGGCAGCGGCTTCGACACGTTCTCGGCGGTGACCGAGTGGGTCAAGCGGCCACAGTTGTGGTTGCGCGCGGACCTCGCGTGGATTGTCTTTTGCCTCCGGCTTCTCGGCGGGAGGTTCGTGCCCGAGGGCTTCACACACCGAGACGAGATACGGGCTGGGTTTCTTGGCTTGCTTGCCGTGAGTGAAATACGAACCACTGAGGCGCAGGCGCGTGCGCGCGCGGGTGAGCGCAACATACGCGAGTCTGCGCTCTTCGGCGCGAGCGTGCTCCCTGACCTCGTTCTTGAATTCGCTGATCGCGCTCGCGAGCGCTTTCGCCGTCGTGGGTTCGGGCGGCAATTCAAGCATTGGGAGCGCTTGTCGATCACCGCGCAGCGTATACGGCAGTTTGCCCAGGTCGAGCCAGCCGAACGTTGACTTGGGGCTGCTGGGCAACTCTGTGTCGGTCATGCGAACAACCGCGACGCTATCCCACTCGAGCCCTTTCGCACCGTGAATCGTGAGCAATTGCACAACGCCAGGCTCAGGCGGTTCGGGTCGAGGTTTGAGCTCGTCTTCGGCATCAGCACGATCAAGCCAACTCAACAGCGCTCGAGGCGAGACCCGGTCGCTGGCGGCCACGAAACTGCGCACCTGGTCATTGAACGCGCGCAATTGCACATTTGACCGTGCCGCGGGCCCCAGCGATTCGTTTGCAGCCAACTCGATGTCGAGCCGTAACTCCTGTTCGATGAGACGCAACAGTTCGGGGATTGGCAAGCTCAACGCACCGCGTAACCGGTGCAACAGCCGCGCGGCTTCGAGGAGCCGCGAACGCCCGGTAAAGCTGAATGGCCGCCACAGATCGTGATCACGTGGCAGTTCGCGCAAACGGTCAAGCGCATCGATAATCGATGATTTCTCGTCGAGTTCGACCGAGTTCCACACCCGCTCGGTGACATCTTCGCCGAGCGCCTGCAAGTTGCCGTCGACCTTCGTCAACCAGCTCGCGAGCCGCTGTAGTGCCGAAAGGTCTGCGACACCGACTTCGAAGCGGGCACCGGCGAGTAAACGAATGAGGCTTGAGCCTTCATGCGGGTCAGTCAATACCCGCAGCGTCGCAACCAGGTCTGCGATCTCAGGGGTATCGAGCAGTCCGCCAAGACCGATGATACGGTGCGCAATGCCTCGCTCGCCAAGCGCTTCGGCAAACAATTGCATGTGTTTTTTCGTGCGGAACAAGATGGCGCCAGTGTGGGCTCGAGCATCCGTCTTTGTCTCGGTATCGTCGGCAGCTTGCGTTTGTGCAAAGAAATCTGCAACGGCAGCCGCTTCCTCATCGATCGTGTCGTAGAACTGTGGCGTGACCCACCCGTCGCCCGCCTCAGGCCGCGCGACGAGTTCATTGACGGTGACCCCGGTTGGCACATCACGAATAATTGCGTTTGCCGCCTGCAAGATCGTGCGATCGTTCCGCCACGAGGTAGAGAGGGTGAACTCCGCGCAGTTGTTTTCGGGGGCGAAGCTTTTCGCGAATTGCGCGAGGTTGTTTGCAGATGCGCCGCGCCAACTGTAGATCGACTGGTGCGGATCACCCACCGCCATCACGGGACGCCCTGCGAAGAGCGTTGCGAGCAGCGTCGTTTGCAAAACCGATGTGTCCTGATACTCATCAAGTAAGACAAATCGGTAGGTTTCAGCCAGTTCGGCTCGCATATGTGGCGCGCCCAGTGCCGCATCAAGGGCACTCGAGACTTGGTCGGCATAATCGTAAACGCGCGCTTCACGTTTGAACTGCTGATAGCGCTCGGCGAGATGAGCGACAACCGCGAAACCACCCAGCTTGGTGTGCGTGCCCTTGAGCGTTGCCTCGTCTGCGCTCAGGAGTGTGCCGCCACCGGTTGCGATATCGTCAACCGGAATGTGCGGTTCGAAGCGTTGCAGAACCGCTTTGATGTGCGCCGTTGCCGCATCTGGATCGGCGCGGTTATCCAGCAGCTCGCCGTTGAGCGCGAGCACAGCGTGCGTGAGTGCGTCGATACGTTCATCCCGCGCGAGCAGCAGCGGGTCAGTGCTCGTTTCAACGATGCGCCGCACTGCAAGCCACGACGCCGCGGGGCTCAACAGTTCAGCGTTGGGGTCGCGGCCGATGTGTGCACCAAAATCTCGTGCGAGTGCGTCAGCGAACGAGTTATAGGTCGACACAGCGGGGCGCAAGAACCGCGCGTGCGGATCATCGCTGCTCGCAGTGATACCCAACCGGTGCAGTTGCGCGAGCCGCTCGTCGATGCGGTCCGCGAGTTCGCCAGCGGCTTTGCGTGTGAATGTCAGTCCCAAGATCTGGTCACGTGCCGCATACCCATTGGCCACGAGCCAGACGACCCGCGCCGACATCGTTTCGGTCTTGCCACTGCCCGCACCGGCAACAACGATCGCGGGTTCGGGGCCAGCTTCGATCACGGCTTGCTGTTCGATGGTTGGCGGAGGCAGCTTGAGCCGGGTAGCAAGTTCGGCGGCCGAAAACGTGGGAGTGTGCGGCCATGAGGTCATGATGCGCTCACCGCCTTGACGGTGTGCGGCGCACACACGGCGTAACTGAAGGCGCCTTCTTTCATGCAGTGCTCATCAGCATCAAATTCGAATCGATCGGATGCCATGGCATGGGCCGCTGCAAGTATGCTCGACCGAAACTCATCAGCCGCCTCTGCTGTCATCGCCGGCTGTGTCGGTAAGCGATAGTGTGGCTCGGCTTTCGTCATGGTTCTTGCACCGAGCGAAACCTGACGTGCCCCACCAAGCGGTGGTAAGGCTTGTGCTGGTACGCGTTCGCCGTTGATTTCAATTGCTCCCGCACGGTAGGCGAACTGGTACGCCAAGAGTTGCTTGTCATCTTTTACTTCGCTCGCATACGTCTTACCGCCGGTCTTTATGTCAACGATGAGCGCCGTACCTGCCCCATCGTGCGATTGTGGCGCGTGGGTGGGATAGTGCTCGATGCGATCGATCTTGCCGCGGAGGACTGCGATCACTCGCTGCGCATCCGCTTCGGTGAGCTCGAGCGCGAACGGCGCTTCGTTGCCGAGAACCACACCACCCTTGGCCGCGACGGTGTCAAGGTAAATACCCAGGCGCCGAAGCGTGCGGTGCACCTTGCGGCGCTCGCGGGCAGCATCGAGCGCGCTATCAAAATGCAGTTCACCCCAGCGCGCGTCAATGAACGCGGCGATCTTATCGTCGCCACCCCCGGGGAACTCCTCGCTGGCGGCATGCACGAGCGTGCCAACAGCACTCGAAATACTCGGCTTACTGCCGCCCAGCCGTGCGATAACCCAATCGAGCGAGCAGGTCTCGAAGGATCCCAATGCCGAAGGCGCGATTGGTACTGGTCCGCGGTCCAGATCAAACAGTGGACGATCGATGCTTGGGCCACGCGTGCCATACCATTGCGCCACATCCGCCCCAGCGACCCCCTCGTCGGCAAGCAAGCGCAATTGTGCCGCCGCGTGCTGACGGACGTCTTCAGCCGTGCTCTCGGTCAAGCGTCGGCGATACATCGCTACAGCGCCGCGCAAGGTGAGTTCAAACCCGTCATCCCAATCGGATGCCTCCCCCGCCACATCCGCATGTTGCGCGTCACCGTGCTCGGTTGCAAACTCCAACAGCATGCTGGGTGCGGAGTCTTCGTCAGCAACACCGGTCAGAACAACTTCGTCGCGGGCGCGTGAGACGGCTCGGGCGAACAAGCGCAGCTCGTCGGCGAAAACGGCCCTGCGTCGGTCGGTCGTGTCAGTGCTTGTCTCACCACTGCGCAGTGTCGCAACAGCCTCCCCCAGCTCAGCGGCGCCCAGAATCGAGCCGCGCAAGCGCATATTGGGCCACACACCGTCTTGCAGACGCGCGATGATCACACGATCGAAGTCGAGCCCACCAGCCGCGGCCGGGGTCAGTATCGCGACCTGGGCAGTTTGTGCTCGGCCAACAAGCACGTCCAGTGGAACCGTGCTCGCGAGCACTTCCGAAACGAAAACGTGCGCTGGTTCGATACGTTCGCGTTCGCCGTTTCGTTTCGCCGCGTCGAACAGCTGCACGAGCGCATCAAGCTCTCGGGAGGCAGACGACCCCGGCTGCGTTGCGGCACGCGACCATGATCGATGCAACGGTTTGTTGTCGGGTGTTCGAGCCTGCGACCACACCAGCCACAACAGTTGGTGCACAGTTTCACCTCGCTCAGCCGCGGCGGTAACCTGCTCGACAAGTTGCGCAAACCGCGCCGCCGTTTGGGCAACACCCGAATCCAGCGTGGCAAGCACAAGGGGGTTGTTGAAGGCTTCAAGCATGAGTTCATCGGCTGATCGGTCGTTGCCGGTTTGCCACTCACGCTGTCGCAGTGCAGCCCGCAATCGCCGAAGCGCAACGGGCGTCAGCCGACAAAAGGTACCCTCAAGAAGTTCTCGCACAACTGCGGGCGTGCGCTCTGCTGCCTCACCGAGTGCAACCTGCACGATTCGCAAGATGTCGTGTACCGCCTGCACTTCAGCAAGTGGCCGCTGCACCCCAAACGCGCGCGCTGGCACGTGTCGACTCGCGAGTTCACGTTCGAGCAGCGCAACATCCGAGGCATCGTGCGCGATGACGGCCAGGTTGTGCCAGGGCACTTCGTCTTGCAAATGCCACAGCCGCAACTGTTGCGCAATCGCATCACGCTCACCCGATGGCGTATCGGTCACCCGCGCGCGGACTCCGCCGCGCCGGTCAAGTCGCGGCGGAGTTCGGTGCTCGAGTCGGGCTGAAACGCCGAGCGTCTGGACAACCTCGCGATATACCTCGACGAGGCCGGCTTCGCGCTGACGATGCGATGTAGCGAAAACAATTGGGCCGCCCAAGAGCGCAACCAAATCATTGAACCCTTGCGGGGTGACACCACGAAACGAGCCCGCGGCAATGTCGGGGTCGCCGAAAGCAACAACGCCACACCCAGATTCGTGCAGTGCACGCAAGAACTCAATGCCACCACGGGTGAGTTCTTGTGCGTCGTCGACGAGGACGGTTTTCAAACGCGCAAGCTCGCCGACAAGCTGGCCGGTTTGAATCGCGTGCGTTGCCTCGACGAGCAGCTCAGGCGCACTGGCATGATCGGGGCGCGAGTGTCGCAAGACCTCAAGATACTCGCGGATGAACGATGCCGCCCCGGCCCAGACCCCATCGCCCAGCGCACCAAGCTGCTGTGGTGAAAGCTCAAGCTCGGTTGCTTGATCGATGAGCGCGCGCAGTTCGCTGCGAAAATCGGGGGATGAAAGCACCGTCAGGTCATCGAGGCCCCATCGGGCGTGCTGAGCGTCGGCAATATCGCCATCGAGCAAGTCAGCGATGATGCGGTCTTGGTCGGCGCCCGTCAAAAGTGCCGGCTGTGCACGCCCAGCCGCAACGCGGGCAGCACTGACGATCTGGTAGGCGAGCGAACCGATGCTGCGAGCGAGCGGCCCAGGCGTTGCAATCTGTAAGCCGACGCCAATCTCATCACGCAGAGCAGTTGCCGACGAGCGCGTCGGGGTGAGCACCAACAGTTCGTCGGCGGCGAGGGTCGCCGCAGCATCCGATTGCCCCAACAGATACCAAACGCGTGCGATGAGCGCGCTCGTTTTACCCGTTCCGGGTGCGCCGAGCACAACAGCGGATGTTGCTGGGGCAAGCCCCGTCACCTGTTGCTGTGCACGGTCAAGTTTCATGTCTTCAACGCTAGTGGTGAGGTCCGACATCGCTACGCTCGCGGCGAAACTGCCGCCGCGACAATTAGCCGCGGGCTAAGGTTGAGACGAACCAGAGAGAGGGACGAACGTGGAAATTCGCATCGGTATCACCCAGTCGGGCCGCGAACTCAGCTTCGAGGTCAACGAAAGCGCCGCAGACGTGCGCAAGACCCTCGACGCAGCGCTCGCGAAAGAAGAAATCCTTTCGTTCACGGATGTGCGCGGCGCGACCTACTTGGTCAACGCAGAGCAAATCGCCTATGTCGAAATTGGTGCGGAGTCTTCTCGCAAGGTTGGCTTCGTCGGCTAGGGGCTGTCTGTCCCCCAAACACGCTACGCCGCGAGCCCGAGCGCTTCCATGCGCTTTGCGTGCGCGTGCATCAGTTTTGTGAATACCGGCTCAACCTGAGCTTCGGCTTGGCTGTCAAGCCTGCCATCGGCGAGCGCAGAGCGTGCCACCAGTAGCGTGTCACCAACGAGACGACGCCCCCACATCGAGAGCATCCAGCGCATTTCGTCGTCGGCAGCGATTGATTCGTGCAGCAACGGTTCAATGCTTGAGCGGTCATCGGCGTCGTAATCAAGAATCTCGGCGGCGTGTTTTGCGTCGTCACCATAGCTCTTCGCAAGTGCCTGATAGAAGTCGTCGAGCATACCGCTGGTCAAATAGACCGCAAGCAGCGTTTCGCGCTGGCGCACACCAATCGTCTTGCGACGAAATGCGTCGAGGTCGTCTTTGAACGGCGCCATGATCTCATTCGGATCCCCGCCGCGGTCAAGAATCATGTCAACAAGAGCGCGGTGCTTATGCAGTGCTGCACTGGCTGCGCGCACTAAGAGTGCTTTTTCTTCCAACGATGGCGTGTAGCGAATCAGACGCGTGAGGGTCTCAAAATAACCCAACTGCAAGTACGCCGACTGGCCAAAAAACGTGTCGATGTCGGGTGCAAGCTCCGCAAAATCGACACGTTCGGTCGAGCCACTGTCGCCGCGCGTACGCACTTTGAGCGACGGAGCTTGTGGGCGTCGCTGCCAAAACTTCCAATTTGCCACGCTCACAGCATAGCCGCCGATGTGGCAATGGGTTTGCCTTGTGTGCCGTAGGCTGAAAGGGCTTCGGCGCAGGATCGAGGCGGTGCGCCTTACGCGAGAGTTACCGGGCGTGCATCCGATAACTTTGCGGCGCACAGCGCCAGAGAGGGGCTTTGCCCCATGACAACCTTTGCTGACCTCGGCGTTGAACAAGACATCGTCGATGCGCTCGCGTCAAAAGGCATTGTTGACGCGTTCCCGATTCAGGAACAGACAATTCCCCTCGGTCTGAGTGGTCAAGACATCATCGGTCAAGCCAAAACCGGTACCGGGAAGACGTTTGGTTTCGGCATCCCCGTCGTACAGCGGCTCGGCGAAAACCCGGCCCCTGGCGTTCAGGCGCTCATTGTTGTGCCGACTCGTGAGCTTGCGGTGCAGGTGTATGAAGACATTGACCTGCTCACCTCGAACCGAGCCACGAGCGTCGTTGCCATCTACGGCGGCAAGGCATACGAGGGCCAAATCGACCAGCTCAAAGCGGGTGCGCAAATCGTTGTTGGCACGCCCGGACGTTTGATTGACCTGGCAAACCAACGACTCCTTGACCTTTCCGGTGCGGTTGAAGTTGTGCTTGACGAGGCCGACAAGATGCTTGACCTCGGTTTCTTGCCCGACATTGAGAAGATTTTCGCGCGCATTCCCGACAAGCGTCACACGCAGTTGTTCTCGGCGACCATGCCTGGTCCGATCGTGGCCCTGGCCCGCCGATTCATGTCGAACCCGATTCACATTCGTGCAACTGACCCTGACGAAGGCCTCACCCAGGCCAACATCAAACACCTTGTCTACCGTGCGCACTCGCTCGACAAAGACGAAGTGATTGCCCGAATCTTGCAGGCCGAAGGCCGTGAGAAGGTCGTGATCTTCACCCGCACGAAGCGCGCAGCGCAAAAGCTCGTTGATGAACTGACCGACCGCGGTTTCAGCGTTGGCGGGGTGCACGGTGACATGAGCCAAGAGGCTCGTGAGCGTTCGATGGCCGCGTTCAAATCCGGCAAGAAAGACGTTTTGGTTGCAACGGATGTTGCCGCTCGCGGTATTGACGTTGACGATGTCACGCACGTGATCAACCACACGATTCCCGACGAAGACAAGACGTACCTGCACCGCGCCGGCCGCACCGGACGCGCCGGTCGTACCGGTATCGCTGTCACCTTTGTTGACTGGGAAGACCTGCACAAGTGGGCGCTCATCAACCGTGCCCTCGAGTTCGGTCAACCTGAACCTGTCGAGACGTATTCATCGAGCCCGCACCTGTTTGCTGACCTGAACATTCCTGAGGGCACGAAGGGTCGGTTGATTACCGCGCCCACCACGACGTCGGTCAAAACCAGCGACGGCGCCAAGAAGCCGCAGCGCGCATCGGATGCAGCGCAAGAAGCCGGTTCCGCAACAACACGTCGTCGTCGCCGCCGCAACACCGGCGCGAAGGTGGGCACAACATTTGTCGAAGGGTCGGAGCCAGCAAAGGCTGAGGGTGCAGCATCCGAGCACACTGGCGAACACCACGAGGCAAAACCTGCCCCCGCGCGTCGTCGTCGCCGTCGCCCATCAGGTGGCGGAGCAACCCCCGCCGCCTAGCGAGACGGCAAAAGCGGGGCCGCGCCGGTGCCCGCGGCGAGGATGCGCTCGAGCATTTCGGGACTTGTTGTGTGCTCGCCAAGCAGGTTTGGCTTGCCCGAGCCATGGTAGTCACTTGACCCGGTCACAATGAGATCGTTGTCCCGGGCCATCCCGCGCAGTACTTTCAGACCATCGGGTGTGTTTTCACGGTGATCAAGCTCGAGCCCGCCCAAGCCCGCGGCGATGAGTTGCTCGAACAGCTCAAGCGGCATCATCCGTGACCGTCCTGCGGGTGTGGGATGGGCGATAACGCTCACTCCCCCGGCCGCTTTCACGAGCCGTACAATCTCGAGTGGCGAAGGCGCATAGTGCCCCTCGTAGTAGCCCGCACGCGGGTGCAAAATGCCATCGAATGCGTCACCACGATCTGAGACGATGCCTTTGGCAACGAGTGCATCGGCAATGTGCGGGCGTCCGACTGTTGCACCGTCACGAGTTTGCGCAACGACGTCGTCCCACGTCAACTCGTAGTCGCGCGAGATGTTCTTGACGATACGTTCGGCGCGTCCCTTGCGGTCGCCCCGAACCCGTTCCAGTTCTGCCACAAGCGCGGGCGAATCGGGGTCAATCAGATACGCCAAAATGTGCACACTGCGCCAGCCGTCTTTCGCTGAAATCTCCATCCCGGGGATGAACCCAAGGCCGGTCTCGCTGGCCGTTTCACGCGCTTCAGCCCACCCGGATGTCGTGTCGTGATCGGTCAGGGCGATCCAGTCGAGGGACTCGGATGCTTCACGCACGAGTTCCGCGGGCGTTTGCGTGCCGTCAGAACGATTTGAATGCGTATGCAAATCGATCTGTGGAGTCATACCCTGAGCCTAATCCAGGCAACGGAATGTTCGCAGAAGTAGGCTCAACGCATGGCACGGCTTTTCGGCACCCTTATCAGCCTGATCTTCGCGATCGGGCTCACCGTTGTGACGTGGCCGCAGTTTTTTCGACTGGAAACGACGAACCCGTTTGCACAGATTGTTGCCATGCGTGGCGCGCTCGTGGCGGGCCTGGTAATCGTGGCGTTCGTGGCGATCATGCTGCTGTTTTCGAAACGGCTTCGAGGTTGGGCCCGTTCAATGCTCGTGATCGCCCTCATTGGCGCAATCGTCAACGGCGCGATCCTGTATTGGCGCGGTGTTGAAAACACAGCACTGCCGGCTCCAACCGACAGCAGCATCCGTGTGATGACCTGGAACACCCTCGGCAGCGAGGTGACGGCGGAGCAAATCGCACTCATCGCTGTGCGCTACGGGGTCGATATCATTGCGCTGCCTGAAACAACCGAAGAAACCGGCGAAGAAGTCGCGATTCGAATGCGCGATGCGGGCCTGCCAATGTGGGTGCACCACGTACGCTTCAGCCCCGAAGTCACACATGCACCCGAAGCCTGGTCAACAACGTTGCTGATAACCCCCGAGCTGGGCGAATACGCCGTCATTGAAGACTCCACCACAGGCCGATCGAACACATCGGCGCTGCCGAGTGTTGTGGCAATGCCAATCGACGGCACGGGACCAACGGTTGTCGCCGTGCATGCGATGGCACCACGGCAAAACGCGATTGACGACTGGCGTGACGACTTGCGGTGGATCGGTGATCAGTGCCCCGCTGGCGCAAACGTGATTCTCGTCGGTGATTTCAACGCGACGCTTGACCATATGGCAAGTTACGGCATTGGTGCTGGTGAACTCGGCGCGTGTACAGATGCCGCAGCCGTCACCGGCGCAGGCGGTGTGGGTACGTGGCCGACGAGTCTTCCAGCGCTCTTGGGCGCCCCGATCGACCACATCATGTTCAGTTCGCATTGGGAAGCCCAGGGAGCGGAGGTGCTTGAGTCAACCGGCACCGTGCACGGCAGCGATCACCGTCCCGTCATCGTGCAGCTCGAACCTGTCGCCGGGGAGAGCGTGAGAAACTAGAACGGTGAACAGCAACACCGAAACAGCCGCCACGGAATCCGCCGCGGCACAGCCCGTGACCAACCGCAAGGCACCTTTTCCGCAGGGTTTTCTCGACACGATTGGCGCAGGCTGGGCCACCCGCCCCGAGTCGCTTCCCGCGTTGCGCGCGCAGGCACCATATGCCCAGGCGCGCCGCCAAAAAGTCTCGCGTGCGTTCCCCGGTGAGCGCCTCATCGTGCCGGCCGGCGGGTTGAAGCAGCGTTCGAACGATACCGACTATCCGTTCCGCGCACACTCTGCGTTCGCACACCTCACCGCATGGGAAAACGATTGCGAACCAGACTCAGTGCTGGTTTTTGAGCCGACGGATGCTGGGCACGATGTCACACTGTATTTCCGTGAGCGCGCCGATCGCACAACCAGTGAGTTCTACTCGGATGCACAAATCGGTGAGTTTTGGATTGGTCCACGCCCGTCACTGGCACAAACGGCCGCCGAACTGGGTATCACCACCGCGCAATTGGTGGACTTTGTGGCATCCGATCACGATCTCATCGTCGATGGTGAAAGTGACGCGAGCCAGAAGCTCACCGAGTTTGTTTCCGAGCTGCGCCTCGTGAAAGACGAATTTGAGATCGCCGAGATGCGAAAAGCGATTGCCGTCACCGCTGCGGGTTTCGACGACATTGTTCGCGCCCTACCCGAAGCGGTCGCACACCACCGCGGCGAGCGCGTTGTTGAAGGCGCCTTCCATCACCGTGCCCGCACGGACGGCAACTGGGAGGGCTACGACACAATTGCCGCTTCGGGCGCACACGCGTGTTACCTGCACTGGACGCGCAACGACGGCGGCGTTTTGCCGGGCGATTTGATTCTGGTCGACGCGGGCGTCGAGGTCGACTCACTGTACACCGCCGACATCACCCGCACACTGCCGATCACCGGAACGTTCAGCCCAGTACAGCGTAAGATTTACGAAGCCGTTCGTGAGGCAGCAGATGCCGCATTCGCCGCCGCACAGCCGGGAGTCGCGTTTCGCGAAGTGCACGCCGCCGCCATGCAGGTGATTGCCGCGCGGGTTGCCGAGTGGGGTTTGTTGCCCATCAGCGCAGAAGCGGCGCTCGACGCTGAAACAGGCGGTCAACACCGGCGGTACATGGTGCACGGCACGAGCCACCACCTTGGGATCGATGTGCACGATTGCGCTCAGGCCCGCCGTGAAATGTACTACGACGGAGTGCTTGAGCCGGGCATGGTGTTCACGATCGAACCGGGGCTGTATTTCCAGATCGACGACGAAACCGTTCCCGCCGAGTACCGCGGCATTGGGGTGCGGATTGAAGACGACATTCTGATGACCGCGGATGGTCCAGTCAATCTCTCCGCCGATATCCCCCGTTCGGCCGATGAGGTTGAGGCTTGGATGGCACGCCTGTTGGGTTAAGAGCCCAAACTCGACACACTCCCGGGCTTACGCGACGCCTGCTGGGTGCCCCTTGGCACTGTAGCGCGCCAGCAGCGCGTGGGCCTGGGCACTCGACCACGCATCAAAAATGCCATCGGATGCCGTATCGAGCACTGCGCGAAGCTCACCGCACGCAGCATCCGCCAGCTCGGTGTGTCCCAGTTCGTCAAGTGCGAGCGCCGCGATCAGCGTGAGGTCGGCGACACTTGCCGGGTCGGCGGGTGCGCTCGCCTGGGCGGTTCTGACGAGGTCAAAGGCGGCGGCGGCATTCCCCAGTGCCAACTGCAACCAAGCCGGGTTGACGACTTCGAGCATTGCATCAAGTGGGACTTGGCATTTCTCAGCCCACGCAGCGGTGAGTGAAATGAGCTCTGCAGCACGGTCAAGGTCGTTGCGTGTCAGCCGGTAGTAGGCAGCACTGGATGCTGCGCGCACGATGAGTTCGGAATCGGTTGTCGCAATGATTTCCGGTAGGAGCCGTTCGAGCCCGTCGGCGAACGTGTCACTCCCACCCTGGGTTGCCACCCTCACCCGCTCGAGTTCGAGCAAAAACCGTGCGTGTAGCCCGATCGGCTCAGGCGCGGTGTCCAGCACTGCGGCAGCCGCATCTGGTTGGTTTTCGTTGCACAAACGCAGCGATTCAGCTATCACCCACAATCGCCGCCACGTTGGATCAATCTCTTCAACGTGTACCAAAGCCTCATCCCCGAACTCGGGCACATCAAGCCCACGCTCACTGTGCCAGGCGCGCAAGATAATGATGCATTTCACGCCAGCGGGTGAGTTGAACACCACCTCTGACGCACTCTCACGCAAACGCTGCCAGCACAGCTCAAGACGAACGTCATCGGCGTGGTGAAACCAGTACCGCATGGCATTCGCGAGGGCTACCAGGGCGGCATCTGATGTGTCGGTCCAGTAGTACTCCAGTGCTGCCGCGAGGTTTTGCTCATCTCTGGCACGATACGCAGTCACAGCGGAGACCGAATCATCAAGCGCTGCTACGGCTTGGTCGAGTGTGTGTACGTACCAGTCAGCATGCGCACCAACTGCAGCATCGGATGCGACTTGAATGAGTGCGTTTCCGGTTGCCGCAATACGAATGGGTTCAAGGATGCGCAACCGAACACTGTCGGAGCCAGCAATACGTTGCACGAGCGAAAGGTCGCACAGTTCCGCAATTGCCGCGCGGGCGTCGCCAGCGATCGCGGCAGCAACGACGTGTTCAGCTGCTTCCATGGCGAATGATCCGGCAAAAACCAGCAGTGCACCAAGGGCCGTGCGCGACTCGAAGCTCGCCTGGGCGAGGTTCCATTCGATTGCTGCAACAACACTGTTTTGCCGGTCTCCCAGCGCAGGAATGCTGCGCCGGCGCAGTTCGTCATCGAGCGATTCGAGCAGTTCATGCGGTGAACGCCACCGCATTGCGGCGGCAGTCAATTCCAGTGCCAACGGCACGCCATCCGCGTGCTGGGCGAGCCGAGTGAAGACTTCCGGGGCTTCATCCGCCACATGAGTCCATGTCTGCGAGCGTTCGACAAGGAGTTGCACGGCCGGCGACTCGACACTGCCACCGTGCAACTCGGTCAACCAGTACGGTTCTTCGCCGGCGACTCCCAACGGAATCCGTGACGTGACGAGCACGTTTACGTCACCAGCCGCGAGCAGCCGCTCAAGCACTTCGGTGACTCCCGCAAACACGTGCTCGGCATTGTCGAGCACGATCAGGTGCCTCCCGGCCGCGAGCACCGACTCAATTTCGTCACCCAAAACGGATGCCGTTGTCGCATGCACCCCGATTGCACTGTTGACCGCACTCAAATCAACAAACCACACCGAATCCCCGGTCGCAGCAGCAATGTCTGCCGCAACCGCGACCGCCAAGCGAGTCTTCCCCATCCCGCCGATGCCGAGCAGCGTCACAACGTTGTGGCCGCGCAAAAACAGCTCAGTGACACGTTCCCGGTCAACGTCACGACCGAAAGTCGGCCCGGTCAAACGCGGTAAGCGTACTTGTTGCGGATGTGGCGCCGGTGGCGCATCCCGCGCACCCAACAGCGCCAGAAACGCATCCTGCACTTCACTGCTCGGATCAATCCCCAACTCATCCGCGAGCGCCACACGATGGTGTTCATAAGCACGGAGAGCCTCTGCGCGGCGCCCAAGCTTGGCCAGCACCGTCATGCTAACGAGGGTGAAACGCCCATCGAGGTGTGATTCGTCGGCCGCCGCAGCCAGAACACCCACTGCCTCACTCGTGCGACCCAGCTCGTTGAGTGCTTGTGCGTGCAACAGTCGGCACTCCCGCGCGAGGGCGCTCAGTCGCTCACGGTGCCCATGAGCCCATCGAGACTCAAGCCCGGCAAGCGGCGTGCCACTGCACACTGCGAGTCCCCCCTGTGTAACACGAAGTGTGTCACTCGCATCGAGGCGGGTCCCGTAGGCGACAGACCGCTCAAGCTTAAGTGCATCAACACCGACGGTTTCGGCCAGCCGGTAGCCATCCGCTGTTGCCACAATCGTTTCGGGCGGCAGGAGCTTGCGCAGTTTCGAAATCGCAACCTGGATTGCGTTCTTTGCGCTCACGGGCGGATCATCCCACACGGCCCGGGTCAGCGTCTCGACCGACACGTTATGCCCGACATCAAGCGCGAGTGCTGCAAGCACGCCAGACGCGACGGCCCCAGGCGCCGCAATTGGCACACCCCCCACAGGTTTGACCGTCACCTGCCCCAGCAAGTACACGAACACGGCGCCAGCTTAGTGCCACCGATAAGCGCAGCGTAAGCACGTTTCTGTAACGTCTGAACAAACCTCGTGTTCCAAAAGGGGGAAAACATGAAGCTTTATCAGATCGCAGCCGCAGTTTCGGGCGTGGTTTTGCTTGCCGGATGCGGCACGCAAACTGCTGCACCACCAGAAGAATCCGTCGCCGCCGAACCCGTCGCTGCACTCGCAGCACCCGAGACCCCGACCGCCACGCCAGATCCGGAGCCCGAACCCGAGCCCGAGCCCGAGCCCGATCTTGTCGTCGATATCACGGGCGATTGGCTTGTGAGCAGAACGCTCCTCGACAGCGAATTTCCGTACTTTGAGCCTGGAACGGTTTACGAGACGATGGTCACGTACACGCAAACAGGTCAGTGCGAAGCTTCGGGGCGGTGCACCGGCGCCGTGGATTCGGGGTGGGACTGGGATGAACAAGCGTACGTCGGTGACTATGAGGCGCTTGGCGCCGACGGGGTCTCGTATCTCTTAACCAGCACGGTATCGTGCACATTTGATGACACCGGTGAAGAATTTCCCGACGCTTTCGACTGGCTTTCACAGTACGATCTCGTGCCTGCCGACATCGTCGATGGCGTGGCCAACCGCCTGACCGGGACCGCACACACGAACGTGAACCCGACGGACTTCGGATTGGAACTCGGATGCAGCGATACCGGGGCTCTCACGTACGACGTTGTCGCTATTCGTCGTTAGGAGCTGGGGAATCGTCAGCGGATGTCTCTGGGGTGGCATCCGCTGACGGAGCAATGCGCTCGCCATAGCGCGGCGGCTCTGACAGGTCGACGGGTGGGCGGGTAACTTCGGTGACTAAACCGAGCGCCTTGCGCGCGGGTGCGACAAAAGCGGCTGTGACACCAAGATCGTATTGTTGTGCCTTGACCTCGGTGGTACTTTGAAAAGCACGTTTGCGACGGGTCATCATGTAGCTGAGCACACCGAGCAAGAGCCCGGTCGCAAGGCCCACGAGGAGCATGCCAAGAAACGCTGCGGGTGGCGCCTCGGGGCGAAACAGGAGTGAGAACGACGCCAACACGAGGCCGAAGAAGAGCCCGTTTCCAGCGCCGTTGCGAAGCGCCGTTGAAACGGTGAACTTCCCGATGAGTCGCTCAACAGATTCCAGCCCTGTGCCGGTGATCGTAATCGCCTTCGGGTCGATTTCGGCCGCGATGAGTTTGGACGCAGCGGCGTTTACCGCCGCACGGTCGCGATACGACGCCACTGTCGTGATGGTCTGGGCAACACCGGCCTTACTAAACATGCTCACAAGCCCATTGTTTCACTCGCTGCTATGACCGGCGCATTCTCCTCGGCGCGCACTAGTCTTTAAATCGTGAGCACGCAGCGAGTTTTCGTCGGGCGACTGGTCGGGTTGGGTGTTTTTGACCCGAACGGTGATCGCCTCGGTAAGGTGCGCGATGTGATTGTCGTGCCCCGCCAATCAGGCAGCCCGCGCGTGGTTGGGCTCGTTGTCGAGATCCCCGGGCGACGCCAAGTGTTCGTCTCGATCGGTCGTGTCACCGCAATCACGTCGGGCCAAGTCATCACAACAGGCCTCATCAATGTGCGCCGCATTGAATCACGCGCCGGTGAAGTTCGAGTACTCACCGACCTCATCGGACGCAAAGTACAACTGATTGATGACCGCAGCGGCGTCATCGAAGACGTTGCGATCGAATCCGAGCGCCGCGGTGAGTGGTTTGCCGACCAGGTGTTTTTGCGCTTGCCGAAAACCAGCGCTTCACCATTTGGAAAAGGCGAGACCGTCTTTGTGCCGTGGCGCCAGATCGAACTCGATCCGGCAGCTGGCAGCGACCACTCCGCCGAAAGGCTTGTCGCCAGCTACTCCGACATGCACGCGTCGGATCTTGCTGACGCCCTGCGAGACCTGTCGCAGCAACGCCGCCAAGATGTCGCCGAGGAACTCCCCGACGAACGACTCGCTGACGCGCTCGAAGAGATGCCCGAGCACGAGCAAGCGGAAATCATCAGCCAGCTTGATGACGAACGTGCCGCTGACGTGCTCGACGAGATGGAACCCGACGACGCCGCCGACTTGCTCGCGCAACTGCCAACCAGCCGAGTCGAAGCACTCTTGGCACTCATGGATCCAGAAGAAGCCGAAGATGTCCGCACACTGTTGAAATACGCCCCCGAGACCGCCGGTGGACTCATGACAACCGAGCCGATCATCCTTTCCGCAGACTCCACCGTTGCCGAAGCGCTCGCGCTCATTCGCCGCCACGAACTTCACCCTGCGTTGGCGGCTGCGGTGTTCATCACGCTCCCGCCGTTTGAAACACCGACCGGCACATACTTGGGCACAGTGCATTTTCAGCGGATGCTTCGCTATCCCCCCTCCGAGAAGCTCGGTAACATCCTCGACATCAGTGTTGAACCCGTTCCCGTTTCAGCATCGGCCGGCGAAGTTGCCCGCATCCTGGCGAGTTACGACCTCGTCTCCGTGCCCATTGTTGACGAGCACCGTGCGCTCGTTGGGGCGATCAGTGTTGACGATGTTCTGGATTACTTACTGCCGAAAGACTGGCGTACGAGTGAAACATCCACCGGCAAAAGAGGGGCAGGCGTATGAGTCGCGAAGACGCACTGTCGACCCCGGCTGGGCAAGCTGTCAAGCGCCAGAAAGGCGAGAACGAGTGGTTCGGCAACTTCACTGAGTGGATTGCCCGCAAGATGGGCACACCCGCGTTCTTGCTGATCCTCACGGTTTTCTGTGTGCTGTGGTTACTGTGGAACACGCTCGCCCCGCAATCGTGGCGTTTTGACTCGGCCGCAAACGGCTTTACCGCGTTGACGCTCATGCTGTCGCTCCAGGCCTCATATTCTGCGCCGCTGATTTTGTTGGCCCAAAATCGGCAGGCTGACCGCGATCGCGTGATCGCCGAACAAGACCGACAAATTGCTGAGCGCAATCTTGCCGACACCGAGTACCTCGCCCGGGAACTCGTGGCACTTCGCATGCTCATCGAAGACTCGCAATCGAAGCTGCTCACAAAAGAACACCTGCGTGATGCGATCGCCGAATTGCGCGAACAAGACCGCGGCGCCGAGCAAGAATGAGTCAGGCGCAAACGGATGCCGTTACCCGCGCTGTCGGGGCCGTCACCGACCCGGAACTGCGGCTGCCTATTGGCGAGCTCGGCATGGTCGAATCTGTCGCAGTTACCGATGGGGTTGCTGCCGTTTCAATCTTGTTGACGGTTGTTGGGTGCCCTGCATCCGATCGCATAGAGGCCGACGTCAGCGCAGCCGCTTTGGGAGTCGAAGGTATTACCGCTGCAGAGGTGCGCTTGGGTGTCATGTCACCTGCCCAGCGAACCGAGCTGACCGAAAAGCTGCGCGGCGGCAAACGCGCAATGCCGTTTGATGCAGAATCACTCACGCGAGTTGTGCTGGTCAGCTCTGGCAAGGGCGGGGTCGGCAAATCGACGATCGCGGCAAACCTTGCCGTGGCGCTTGCCCAGCGGGGCAGAAACGTCGGGTTGATCGATGCCGACGTGCACGGGTTTTCAATCCCCCAGCTCATGGGGTTGACCAACGCCCAAGGCCACACCATGCAGCCAACGCGCATCAACTCGCTTATGGTGCCGCCGGTCGCACACGATGTGAAGGTCATTTCGATCGGCATGTTTTTGCCGGACCCCGACGCCGTTGTTGCGTGGCGTGGGCCAATGCTGCACCGCACTGTCAACCAGTTCTTGACTGACACCCACTTCGGCGACCTCGATTTCTTGCTGATCGACATGCCGCCCGGCACGGGCGACGTGGCCATCAGCATCGGCCAGTTACTGCCACACGCGGGGGTTGTTGTTGTCACGACTCCGCAGCACACGGCATCCGATGTTGCCATCCGGAGCGGCCGGGTTGCCCGGCAAACGGGTCAACACGTGATCGGTGTGATTGAGAACATGGCCGCGCTGACACTTCCAGACGGCACGGTTGTTGACCTGTTCGGCAGTGGCGGTGGGCATGCTGTTGCTGAGGCACTACGAACGGATGCCGAGCCGGTAGAGCTGCTCGGTTCTGTGCCGTTAGACATGGCGCTTCGTGAATCAGCCGACCGTGGTGAGCCGATTGTCGTCAGCGACCCGCATGACGCTGCCGCCCGCGAAATCAGCCGCATCGCAGAAGGCATTGATGCTGCCGGGCCATCACTTGCTGGCCGCCCACTGCGCGTCGCGCCCGCACGCTAGGTGCGCGGTGCGCCAGTCTGTTCTCGCGAGCTCACGCTCGCATCAGGCTAGTTGCCGGCGGCCTTGGATGCCGCACGCGCTGCTTCAATCTTGTTGCCCTTGAAGAAGGCGTGGATCAGCAACGTTCCAGCAGCAGCGAAAGCCCAAACCAAAAGCGGGGTCACAACCCACGCCAGGGTTCCCGAAATCGTCAGCCCGTTGGGCGCTATCGTGGCAATCCAGAGCGCAAGAAGCGTTGAAATGATTCCGATTCCACCGACGAGCCAATCAGCGTACTTTGCCGCCAGCTTTGTTGCGATCGGGGTGAAGATTGCCTGAGCGAGTGTAAAGACTGCAACGGCGATAAGGAAGCCATTCAGGCGCAATTCGACACCAGGAACGAGCCACGAAGCCAGCAACAACGCCACTGCCGAACTTGCCAGAGAAACCCCAACATGAGCGAAGAACTTCTTCATACCAACTCCTTGACGCACCGGGGATTGCGCCCGGCATTCTGATTTGCGCAACACAAGCCGTGTTATGAGTAATCCTAGTGGCCGACACGCGTTGGGCGTGGAGGACCTCCAACTGCACAACTGCGCGGAAGTACTACGTGGCTTCCGGATCGAACGGCGGCGGCGAAGCTGTCGAAAAGAATGTCGGCACAATCCGCGCCGCGGGCATTGCGACGGCCGCGGGCGTTGGCGCCACTGCGGTGGTGGCCGGAGTCGGGGCGGGGTCATCCATCAAGGCTTCCCGAATGATGCGGCGCGGGTCATACTGACGTGGGTCGAGGCTGCGCCAATCAATGTCGCCGGATGCTTCATCCATTTCGGCTTTAATCGTGCTCTTTGCACCCTGCAGCATGTCACCGAATCTACGAACCCACTCGGCAAACTTCTTCGCAACTTCGGGCAGGCGTTCGGGACCGATGATGATCACCGCGATGACGCCGATGAGGAGAAGTTTCTCCATTGTCAGCCCGAATTGCATGCCTTCACCCTAGCGCGTTGCCAGATGGATTGGCTGACGCGGCGCACGCGTTCCCACCGCAACGCGCAGTTCGTTCTACGCTTGATGCAAATGGTCAAAGCTCGGAGGCAATGTGACTGAACTCGACGCGAACTTGCGTTTCGTGCGCGACGCAATCAACACCCCAGACGCGCTCACAAAAGCGTACAAAGACGCCCACGAACTTGGTGTGACAACAATTGACGCACTCCTCGGCAGCCAAATCGCGGTTTTGGCTGCCGCTGCCCGCGCGGAATCGATCATCGAGATTGGCACCGGTACGGGCGTGAGTGGTTTGTGGCTGCTGCACGGTGCCCCCGGCGCAACCATCACAAGCATTGACAGCGAGCCCGAACACCTCGCCGCGGCCAAGAATGCGTTTGCCGCCGCGGGTGTTCCAGCGACGCGCGCACGCCTCATTCGGGGTCAGGCGCTCGAGGTGCTCCCCCGCATGAATGAAGCCTCGTATGACGTTGTCTTTCTTGATGCGGATGCCGCGCACCTCATTGAGTACTTTGAGCACGCCCTACATCTCGTGCGCCCAGGCGGCATCGTGCTGGTGCCGGGAGTCTTCGAGGTCGGCAACGTTGCCGACCCGGTCACCCGAGATGAGGCGGCAAGAGCGTTCCGTGACCTCGTTGAAACGGTTATGCAATCCGACGCCGGTGTTGCGACAATTTCGCCGCTCGGTGGTGGACTGTTGCAACTCGTTACTGCAGCCACAGAGTCGTAAAACCCGATTCCACAAAGAAACGGCGCCCCGTGGGACGCCGTTTCTTTGCTGTTGACGAGTTATGCAGTTGCGCCGATAACCCCAGCCAGTACGCTGTGGAGCTCTTTCGCCTCGTCGTCGTTGACTGATACGACCAGACGCCCGCCGCCTTCCAGCGGTACCCGCACGATAATGAGGCGACCTTCTTTTACTGCCTCCATCGGGCCATCGCCGGTTCGTGGCTTCATTGCTGCCATGAGCTTTCCTTCCGTAGGTTCTGTTCTAGTTTACCGTTATGGCGTGCGCCAGTACGTCGTCGCGCCGAACGCATACATGTTGTAGAGCCATACCCACTGCAATGAGATGCAAACCACGAGTACACCCCAGCGATACGCGGTTGATTTCGGCACGGCAAGCGCGCCCGCAAGCGGGGTGAGTGGTAAGAGCAATCGAAACGTACTCGATTGCGGAAAGAACACCGCAAACAAGTAGAGCAGGTAGCTGAAGCTCCAGAGTCTGATCGGCACACCAAGCTTTTTGACGTTGCGGCTGAAGAGCAACAAAACGGATGCTGCCATGACCGCAACAACAAGCAGGTACGCCCCCGTGCTTGTGCCAAACCACTGATACATCCACATCCGCGCCGCTTGGAACCAGCCAGCGAATGGCACGAATTCGATCGTCGGGTCACTCATCCACGCGCGCCGCCAGGACAGTTCAGTTTCCAGGTACGCGTCGGGAGTACCCGTATGCGCCGCCGCGATGATCATCCAGACGAACCCGAGCGCTGCGGCAAGGAGGCCTGCACCGACAAGCAGCGCGATCTGTTTCGCGGGAAAAGGGTCGTGAGCCCGGCGGAACCAACGCCACACGCAATAGAGCGCGAGGAAGAGCGCAAACGCCAAAACCCCCGGACGGGTGAACGCCATCGCCGGGATCACCGCATAGAGCCAGGCGTAATTCCGCTCTTGCACGAGCACAAGTCCGCCGAGCAACAGCGCGAGAAACATCGCCTCTGCGTAGCCGACATGAAAAAGCGCTGCGAGCGGACCGAATGCGAAAAACGTCGCCGCCCACATCGCGGCCGTCTCGCCGATACGCGGGACAGATAACCGGTACAGAAGGAGGGTTGCGATGAACCCCGAAATGAGCGAAACAAGCAGCGCCCCGAGAACCCAGCTCGCGTGCGGGGTCGCGCAGCTTTCCAGTGTCTGTTCCGGGAAGAAAAACTCAAACGGGGTACCGACTGCAAGTGATGTCAACGGGTACAGCGGCATGAACGCCCAGGCGTTCTCGGCTGCAACACCGCTCTCGCCAATCGGGATGCTTCGTGGGTAGCCGCAGTGCACGACCACGCCGTACCACCAAGCGTCCCAGCCGGCCGCGAACTCCAGAAGCTTCGGGTTCTCACCGAACCGCGAGGTGGCTGGCGCGAGGGCGCTCGCGAGCAGCAAAAACCCCGTCGTCACGAAGCGCGCGACAACATAAATGATCGCAATACGTGCGAGTGTCCCGTGTTTGAAACCGGTGCGGGTTGCTACTGCGTCAACCACTTGCGCAGCCCCGACTCAACCGCGGTGATCTGCACGACGGGAACGTGCTCGTCGTCGTGGTGTGCAAGATTCGGGTCGCCGGGACCGTAGTTGACAGCCGGAATTCCCAATGCTGAGAACCGGGAAACATCCGTCCAGCCGTACTTCGGGCGTGGTTCACCACCGGTTGCCGCGATGAACTCTTGCGCGAACGGTGCGTCAAGACCGGGGCGAGCGCCGGGGGCCACGTCAACGATTGTCGTGTCGAACCCTTGGAACAGTTTCTTGACGATCTCGGATGCCTCATCGGGGGACTTGCTGGGCGCGAACCGATAGTTCACTTCGATCGAGCACTCATCGGGGATGACGTTGCCAGCAATACCACCTGATATTCCGGTGGCGTTGAGGCCCTCACGGTATTCGAGGCCGTCAACCATGACACGCGCAGGGCGATATTCGGCCAGAATCTCAAGCACCGTAGATGCGTCGTGAATTGCGTTGTGTCCCATCCAGGCGCGGGCGCTGTGCGCACGGCTGCCGGTCGTGCGGATGACTGCACGCAGGGTGCCGTTGCACCCACCCTCGATTTCGGCGCTCGTCGGTTCAGCAAGAATCGCAAAGTCTGCCTGCAGGAGGTCAGCACGTGCCGCCGCAAGCAAACCCAGCCCGTTGAGGCTCGCATCGACTTCTTCGTTGTCGTACCAAATCCATGTCACATCGCTGACCGGCTCGGTGAGTTCGGCGGCGAGTTTGAGCAGCACAGCGTCGCCACCTTTCATGTCGACCGTGCCACGCCCCCACAAAATCTCTTCGCCCTCGCGTGTTTCAAACCGCGTTGGCAAATTGCCGTTCACCGGCACCGTGTCGATGTGTCCTGCGATTGCGACGCGGCGATCACGCCCGAGGCTCGTCCGCGCGACGACTGTGTTGCCGTGCCGAATAACCTCGAGGTGTGCAAGCGGTGTGAGGGTTTCTTCGATCAAATCAGCGAGGTGCTGCTCATTGCCCGAAACACTTTCAATGTCGCACAGGGCCCGGGTGATGTCGATTGATGATGCACTGAGATCAAGAGGCATCCCTCAAGCCTAATGGCGTAACAAGACCGCAAAGATCGTGGCGGTAACGTAGAGGCATGACATCTGCACAGCGCACCGTTTGGGGTATCGGCCTTGCGACAATTGCGAGCAACGGAACGGTCCTTGACACGTGGTTCAAGACCCTCGGTCTTGGCGATGCACCCGAAGACTCCAAAGCGCTCGCTGAGCTTGAGGCACTCGAAACCGTCGACGAATTGCGCGATGTGCGCGTGCAGGTTTTTGCCGGGTCAATCGATCTTGATGCACCGCCCGCGTCGACATCCGATGCGTATTTGCGGTTGCATGCCCTTTCGCACCGCCTGATCAAGCCCAATGAACTCAACCTCGACGGTATTTTTGGGCATTTGCCGATTGTTGCGTTCTCAAACGCCGGCCCGATTCTGCCCGAAGTGGCCAGCGAACGGCGTGTGCAGCTGCAGCGTGCGGGTGTGCAAGTGTATGCCCTCGATAAGTTTCCCCGGTTGAACGATTACGTGCACCCCGAGGGTGTTCGCATCGCGGATGCCTCGCGGGTGCGCCTGGGCGCCTACTTGTCGCCCGGCACGACTGTCATGCACGAGGGGTTCGTCAACTTCAATGCCGGGACCCTCGGCGTGGCAATGATCGAGGGCCGTATCTCGCAGGGTGTTGTTATCGGTGACGGCAGTGACATAGGCGGTGGCGCATCAACGATGGGGACGCTTTCGGGCGGCGGTACCGACCGCATTTCCATCGGTCAACGCACGCTGTTGGGCGCAAATGCCGGTATCGGTATTTCACTCGGGAACGATTGTGTCGTTGAAGCGGGCCTGTACGTGACAGCGAACACGAAGGTCATCGTGCCCGATGCGCCACGCTTGGCATCGGGCAAGCAACGTGTTGTGAAGGCTCGCGAGCTTTCCGGCCAAGATGGCTGGCGGTTCTGGCGCAACAGCGAAACCGGGGCGGTTGAAGCTCGTCGCCGCGGCGGCGAAGGCATTGCCCTCAACAAGGCGCTGCACGCCTAGGGCGTCTGATAATCGCTAGAGCCGAGCAATTGCGCTCGGTAACGCCTCGGCGACGTCGAGCGCAACAATCGGATGCCCCACAGCACCATCTGCTGCACCGGCAGCAACTGCCCCTGCACTCGCGTGGAGATGAGCCGCAGCCGCGGCGACTTCCTGGAGTGGCGCTTGTGGGTTTGCTGCCGCGAGGGCTCCCACGATGCCCGCGAGCACGTCGCCGGTGCCCGCTGTTGCGAGCCAGCCCGTTGCCACTGGCAGAACGATCAGCTCTATGTTTGGGGCGGCGACACGTGTGCACGCACCCTTCAGCAAAATGGTGTGCCCGGTGGCATCCGCGGCCGTCATGAGCTGCTGATCAACGGTGCTGACTGCGTCGAGACCCAGAAGCCTTTGCAGGCGGGCGAACTCCCCCGCGTGCGGTGTCAGTATGACCGGCGCCGTCGCTTCGAGGGCAAGATCAAGCGCGCCGGCATCGACAACAACCGGTACGTCACCGGTCAGGATCTCACGCAACGCCCGCGCTTCGTCGACGCTGCGGTATTCGGGGTCGGTGCCCGAACCGATGATCCACGCGTCAACCCGCAGCATGCCGTGCCCATGACTGACAACCGTTTCCGGCC
Organism: uncultured Microbacterium sp.; assembly: GCA_964616805.1. Lineage (GTDB taxonomy): Bacteria > Actinomycetota > Actinomycetes > Actinomycetales > Microbacteriaceae > Microbacterium. The sequence continues at coordinate 63,290 of CAZTUC010000001.1, forward strand.
GCCGCGCAAGCACCGCCTCGGCCGCCGAACCCACATACCGCACGAAGCCAGCGCCGGTGCGCCACGCAGCCTCAACACCGAGCGCGGCAGCGCCCGGATACTCGGCAGACCCCGTGCGCAGTGCAACAACGCCGCGCGAGTACTTGTCGTCGTTGGGGCCAGGCACGCGCAAGAGCGCTCGTGTTTGCTGCGGCGTCCACTCACGAGTCATGTGGCCACGCTACCTGGTTTCGCGCGTGCCAGACTGGTTTGAGCACGCTTGAACGCTCGGGAGGCGCACATGCACCGGTTGCCATCGGCCCGCTCACAAGTGCCCGCATTTGCGGTCATGCAGATAACCGACGAAATCGCGCGGCGCCGCGCGGCCGGCCATGACGTCATTTCGCTGTGTGCTGGTGAGCCACCCGCACGTGAGTTTCGCGGCCAAGTCGTTTCCGCCGGCTATACGGGCCCGATCGGCACGCATGCGCTTCGTGAAGCTATTGCTGGGCACTACAAACGCTGGTACGGCGTCACCGTCGATCCTGCCCGTGTGGCGATCACGACCGGCTCATCAGGCGCTTTCTTGCTTGCGTTTTTGGCGCTGTTCAGCCCCGGTGATCGTGTTGCGCTTGTGCGCCCCGGGTACCCTGCGTATCGAAACATCCTCACCTCGCTCGGTGTTTCTGTCGTAGAAATTGAAACGGATGCGACAACCCGCTTTCAACCAACACCTGAATTGCTCGACGCTGCCGTGGCCGAACACGGTCCGCTCGCGGGGTTGCTTGTCGCGTCTCCCGCGAACCCGACCGGCACGATGCTCAATCGCAGCGAACTCGCAGCTCTCGCGTCGTGGTGTCGAGCAAACGAAACGCAACTCATCAGTGATGAGATCTACCACGGCATTACCTATCCCGAAGCCGGCGCCGACGACCCACGCGGGGTGAGTGCAACTGAACTCGACGACGACGCGGTTGTGATCAGTTCGTTTTCGAAGTATTGGGGCATGCCCGGGTGGCGAGTCGGATGGCTCGTGCTGCCGCCCAAGCTCACGCCGACGGTCGAGGCACTCGCATCAAATTTCGCGCTCGCACCGCCGACGCCCTCGCAACAGTTCGCACTCACCGCGTTTGATGACGAAACATACCTCGAACGCGACGCCATGGTCGCCGAATTCGCTGCGGCACGACAGTTGTTGCTCGATGCAGCCCCAGCCCTCGGCTGGGGTACGGCTGCACCATCCGATGGGGCGTTCTACTATTACACCGACTTGGGGAGCCAGCTCGAGCGCTTTGATTCATCAACGGCGTATGCGCATGCCCTCTTACAGGCAGAAAACGTTGCGCTCGTGCCCGGCGTCGATTTTGACCCCGTTGGCGGGCATCGCACCGTTCGCCTGTCGTATGCCGCTGGCGCCGCAGCCGTCGAAGAAGCGATCGGGCGCATCTTGCGCTTTCAGGCATAGGCAATCATCCGACCTCGCGGAAAATACTCATTCTGGCGGAAAGAAACGCCAGAAAACTCCGCGAGGTTGGGGATTCTCCGCGAGAGCGGATGTGGCTTGCTAGCGTGCGCTGCTGTGCGCGGCTGGGCGACGACGACGGTTGCGGTTGCGTGATGAGCCACCGGCTGGAGCTGCGGCTGCCTCGCGCACCGAGCGCGTCGCAGTGGCTGCAGCCGGCTTCTTCTTTGCCGGACGCTGCTGTTGTTTGACGACCGGAACGGGCTTCACGTGCGCGGCACGTTCGCCGACGAGTTCGCTGACCGCTGGCGCGTCAGCCGTGATGTCTTCAAGCGGTGCGGTGATCTGGGCTTTGCGCAGCAGATCCTTCACGTCGCGTCGCTGATCGTTGGTTGCGAGGGTGACGACCGTGCCCGAAGCCCCGGCGCGAGCCGTGCGACCGGAACGGTGCAGGTACGCCTTGTGTTCTGCGGGCGGGTCAACGTGTACGACGAGGTCGACGTCGTCGACGTGGACACCACGCGCTGCAACATCCGTTGCCACAAGCACGCGCACACCACCCTTTGCTGGGTCAGCACTGAACGAAGCGAGGTTGCGGTCTCGCGCGTTCTGCGAGAGGTTACCGTGCAGATCGACCGCCGGAATACCCGCCGACGTGAGTTGCTTCGCGAGCTTTTTGGCGTGGTGCTTCGTGCGGGTGAACAAAATGCGTCGGCCCTGGCCCGAAGCAAGATTGTGTACGAGGTCTTTTTTCGCGTCAGCGTCAGCGATGACGAAGACGCGGTGCGTCATCTCGCCTTGCGGTACGGATGCTTCGTCAACCGAGTGGCTCACGGGGTTCGGCAGGAAGCGGCTGACGAGCTTGTCAACACCGTTGTCGAGCGTGGCGCTAAACAGCAAGCGTTGCCCGCCTGTCGGCGTTGCACCAAGGATGCGCGTGACAATCGGCAAGAAGCCAAGGTCGGCCATGTGGTCGGCTTCATCAATAACCGTGATTTCAACAGCGTCGAGAAAGACGATGCGCTGCTTCATCAAGTCCTCAAGTCGTCCCGGGCACGCCACAACAATATCGACGCCGCGGCGCTGTGCTTCTTCTTGGGGCTTTTGGCTCACGCCACCAAAAATCGTGGTGACGCTCAGGCCGACAGCCTTTGCAAGCGGCGTGATGGTTGCAGCAATTTGCGTTGCCAGCTCACGGGTGGGTGCAAGAACGAGACCGCGCGGGTGACCCGGGCGGGTGCGCTTGTGTGCCGCCGCGAGGCGTGCGACAAGCGGAACACTAAACGCGATCGTCTTGCCACTGCCGGTCTTGCCGCGGCCGAGAACGTCGCGCCCGGCGAGGGCATCGGGCAGTGTGTCGCGCTGAATCGCGAACGGGGTCAGTTTGCCGTCGGCTTTGAGCGCGTCGGCGATTGGCGCAGGCACGCCAAAGTCATGAAAAGTTTGCATAAAAGATTGCTTTCGAAAACGCGCTCACATGAGCGCTGGAGGGCGACGGTGCTTTTCGCACCGAAGTTCGCCGCTGCTTGAATCGACCGGGGCTTCGTGCTGTAAAGCTGTAGCCGCACCGGTCGCGTCAGAACGACGCTGCGTGATGAATGATGCTCATCACAACCATCTCACTCTAGCACTCGGGTGCTGTGAACTCGTCGGGTGAAGCATCCGCCCTCGCGGAAAAAGCCCAACCTCGCGGAGATTCTCGGCGATTCTTTCCGCGAGAATGAGGATTCTCCGCAAGAACGGATGCCGCGAACTAGCGCTTCGGGTAGTGGCGTTCAGCCTGGCCCATGTACAACTGCTGCGGGCGACCGATCTTGTTCTGCGGGTCTAGCGTGAGCTCGCGCCACTGTGCAAGCCAGCCAGGAAGACGCCCGATGGCAAACAGCACCGTGAACATGCGGGTCGGGAAGCCCATCGCCTTGTAGATAACGCCCGTGTAGAAGTCAACGTTCGGGTACAAGCGGCGCTCTTTGAAGTAGTCGTCGGCAAGAGCCACTGCCTCAAGTTCACGAGCAAGATCAAGGAGCGGGTCGTGCACGCCGAGTTCGCTCAGAACCTCGTCGGCGGTTTGCTTGACGAGTTTTGCGCGCGGGTCGTAGTTCTTGTAGACGCGGTGCCCAAAGCCCATAAGCTTGACGCCCTGCTCTTTGTTCTTCACGCGCTCAACAAACTTCTTCACGCCCTCGCCCGATTCTTGAATCTGGCTGAGCATCGTCAGCACCGCCTCGTTTGCCCCACCGTGTGAAGGGCCCGAAAGGGCTTGGATGCCGGCCGAAACGGAAGCGAACTGGTCTGCCCCCGTCGAACCGACGAGACGAACCGTCGAGGTCGATGCATTTTGTTCGTGGTCTGCGTGCAAAATCAGCAGCTGGTCGAGCGCGCGCGAAACAACGGGGTTGATTTCGTACGGTTCGCTCATGACGCCGAAGTTCAAGCGCAAGAAGTTGTCAACAAAACTCAGTGAGTTGTCGGGGTACAGGAACGCTTGGCGGATGGCTTTCTTGTGCGCATACGCCGCGATGACGGGGAGCTTTGCGAGCATCCGCACCATGTTCGCCTCAACTTCGACCTCGTTGTTCGGGTCGGTGTCGTAGTAGGTCGAAAGTGCTGCAACTGCTGAGGAGAGCACGGCCATCGGGTGTGCGTTTGACGGGAGTGCCTGGAAGAAGAGCTTGAGGTCTTCCGGCAGCAGCGTGTGGCGACGGACCTTATCGTCGAACTCGGCGAGTTGCTCGGGTGTCGGCAGCTCGCCGTAGATCAGCAACCAAGCAACCTCGAGGAACGTCGAGTTTGCCGCGAGCTCTTCGATCGGATACCCGCGGTAGCGCAGAATGCCCTGATCGCCATCGATGTAGGTGATTGCCGACTTGGTCGACGCCGTGTTGACGAACCCGTAATCCAGCCCGGTGTAACCGGTCTGTCGAGTCAGAGTCGAGAAGTCAATCGCAGGAACACCTTCGGTGCCCTCGAGCAATCCAAACTCGGCTGTTTTGTCGCCAACGGTTAGCTTGGCGGTCGTCGGAATACCAGCGTCGCTCACGCGGACCTCCTTGTACGGGCTCTGCAAATGTGCTGCGCATTTTTGTGCGCTCCTCCACACTAACGGACTTCGCGGGCCCCACCGAACGCACTGAGAGAGTGCACAAAAGCAGTTGTCGAAAACCGCACATGCATCAGCCGCATTGGCGCTTTAGGCGGGGTGTATACGTGCTGCTGCCGTCGCGATGTCAGCATCGGATGCTGTGAGCGCAATACGTGTGTGTTCGGCACCCTTAACCCCGTAAAACGTGCCGGGTGCGACAAGAATGCCAAGCGACGCAAAGCGGTCGAGCAGGGTCCACGCATCCGAACCGTCCGTGACCCACAAGTACAGCCCGGCCTCAGACTGGTCGATCGTAAAGCCGGCCGCCTGCAGCGCGGTGGCAAGCACGTCACGGCGCTTGCGATATCGCTCTTTTTGCTCGGCAACGTGTGCATCATCGCCGAGGGCTGCGACCATGGCGTGCTGAACAGGTTGCGGCACAATAAGCCCCAAGTGTTTGCGCGCATCGGCAATACGCGAGATAACCGCGGCATCGCCCGTCAAGAAGGCAGCGCGGTACCCGGCGAGATTCGACTGCTTACTGAGCGAATACGCAACGATAAGGCCCGTGAGGTCTCCCCCGGCAACTGCTGGGTCAAGCAAGCTCGGCACGGGGGCGTCGTTCCACCCAAGTTCTGCGTAGCACTCGTCGCTTGCAACAATGGCGCCGAGTTCGCGTGCCCGCTGCACAACAGCCTGGAGTTCCGCAACGCTCAAGACACGGCCGTCGGGGTTGCCGGGTGAGTTTAACCAGACCAGCTTTGTTGATTCCGGCCACTCGGCGGGGGTATCGGATGCCACCGGCGTCGCGCCAACAAGCTTCGCGCCTACTTCGTAGCTCGGGTAGGCAATCTCGGGGTAAACGACGCTGTCGCCCGCGCCGAGGCCAAGCAGCATCGGCAAAAGCGCGACGAGTTCTTTCGACCCGACCGTGGGAATCGTGTTCTTGGCTTCGAGGCCCGACACACCACGGCGACGCGCAAACCAGTCGGCAATTGCCGCGCGTAAGTCGGCCGTTCCGATCGTTACGGGATAGCCGTGCGCGTCAGTTGCCTCGCGCAAGGCCTCGCGAATGACAGCCGGGGTTTCGTCAACGGGTGAGCCAACCGAGAGATCAACGAAGCCGTCTGGGTGCGAGCGTGCGCGAGCCGCGGCATCAGCAATTGTGTCCCAGGGAAAATCCGGGAGATCGTGAACACTCACTGGAAGTTACCCAAACGACGGTGGAGCCTGCGGCGGCAACGCCTTGATGACGTCGTGGTCGTGCTCGATAACACCGATTTTGGCGGCGCCACCGGGCGAGCCAATCTCTTCAAAAAACTCGACGTTTGCCTTGTAGTAGTCGGCCCACTCTTCCGGCAGATCGTCTTCGTAGTAGATGGCTTCAACCGGGCACACGGGCTCGCATGCACCGCAGTCAACGCACTCGTCGGGGTGGATGTACAGCATCCGCTCGCCCTCATAAATGCAGTCGACCGGGCACTCATCAACACACGCGCGGTCTTTTACATCGACGCACGGCAAAGCGATTACGTAGGTCACAGTTCTATTCTAGGTTCGTTGCGGGCTTGGCAGACCCGGCGCGCGTCAATTCGGGCCACGTGACTGCGACGAGAACGATCGCTGCAAGCGCGATGAGCCACACTTGCGCGAGTGGTGTGTTCGGTACGACAACTGATCCCCCGGGACCCACACCTGAAAGCATGGTTGTCACGCCGAGCATGGCAACACCACAAATGACCGTCGTGGTGCGGCCCGGAAAGAGGCAGCGAAGCGCCAGCAACAAAGCCCCGACCGCGATGATTGCCAGAACAAGCCCGAGCGGAAAACCGCCGATCGTGATCGCATGCGTGATGGTGCCCGCGGCGCCGAAAAGCACCCCAAGCCCGAGCGCGAGCGTCCAATAGAGGATGCGTGCTGGCCAGGACGTTTGCATAGCGTCAGCGTAGCGCGACTGCCTTTGACACGTCCGCTAAACCGCCCAGCCAAACGCCCGTAAACCGGCAGCGACGAGGGCTGCTGCAACCACAACAATCAAAAACGATTGCTTGAACCACAGCAAGACACCCGCGACGATCACTGCGACGAGTCGGGCATCAACCACAACAGCGCCGTTTGCGGTGAGCGCTTGGGTTGCCGCGAGCGCCGCCAACAAGCCGACCGTGATCGAGTCGACCGTACGGGCGGGGCGTGGCTCATCGAGTGCTTTGACGGGAATGAGATACCCGACGTACTTGATGGCAAGGCAGAGAACGGATGCCAACAGCACCCCAGTCCACATCGTCATGTTGCCACCTCTCCCTCACGCTTTTCAAACCAGTTGAACCAGCCAATTGCTGCAGCAACCAACGCCGCAATCAACAGCGGAATCCCGGCTGGCAATGCAGGGGTGAGCGAAACGGCAACAACAGCGGCGGCGACACCGACCGCGACGGCCTGGCGTGACTTGAGTCGGGGCCACAACAGCGCCAAAAACGCGGCTGCGGCTGCGGCGTCAAGACCATAGGCGCGAACGTCCCCGATGATGTTTCCGGCGAGCGCACCGATGAGTGTTGTGAGGTTCCAGCCGATGAAGATTCCGATGCCGGTAATCCAAAAGCCCTGCATCGCGGTTTCGCGCGTGGGTTGCGCGAGTGCAACGGCTGTTGATTCGTCGATCGTCAACGGGGCTGCGACGGCGCGTTTTGCCGGGCCGAGGCCGATCAGTGGCGACATCCGCATGCCGTACACCGCGTTACGCAAGCCGAGGACTGCAGACGACGCAATTGCCGCTGGGATCGCTGAAAGTCCGCCCGAGGCGACGACGCCAATGAACGCGAATTGCGAGCCACCGGTGAACATGAGCAGGCTCAAAACGCACGTTTGCCAAACATCGAGACCGGCCGCGACCGAGAGCGCACCGAACGAGACTCCATAGGCGCTCGTAGCCAGAACAACGCCGAATGCTTCGCGGCGAACTTCGGCTACGTCTGTCACCTCTCTATTCTGGTGCAGAATTCTGTTTCGCTTGGCGCGCGTTACCAGCTCGCGATGTAGGTCATGTCGTTTTGGAGCGCTTCAACCGTCGAGTCGCCCCAGCTTTCGCGCAGCATCCAGTCGACCGCGACACCCATGTCTTCATTACCACTGACGTAAATCGAACGGGGCGCCTGAATCATCGGACGCAGAATATCGGTGACCCGGTCGGGGCGGCGCGCAAAATCAACCCGGCCAAGCACACCAGCCTCCCGAAAGCGCGCGAGCTCTTGAAAAACCCACGGTTCGAGCTCTTTGTCTCCGAGCCCCCAGACGAACTCAATTGGCGCGCATCCGGCGCGCAGCGCAGCGAAAACTCCGGCCGCTCCCGATCCTGTCACAATCGCAAGCGTGGGCACTGTCCGGTCGATGCGGTGTGGATGCGGCAACACCCGCCCTCGCACGATGTCGCCTGCTTCGAGTCGCCCTAAGTACGCCGATGCCCGTTGCGGCCACGAGTCTTCGAGTGTCACCTGGATGCTGACCTCGTTGGGCTGGCCAGACCCGCCCGGCACGGCGCCCGAAACCGTGTAAATGCGCGGCAGAATGCGGTCGGTTGTGGAAAGCGAAGCGGATGTTGTTCCACTCAAGTCGAGCACGCGGGTGAGCACTTCGGTTTCACTCGCGCGCGCGTGCTTTGCTGGCAAGTGCGGTTGCGGCGTTGTAAAGTAGCGCAGTTCCCGGTCGCCCGGATGAAAACGCGCGACCTGTTGCGGGCTATTCTGCCAATCCAGCAACAACATGTCACCGGGGTTTACGGTCGCCGAGGTGGCAAACCGCAGCTCGATCACTTGGTTTGTCTCGCCGACCGCGACAGGGCGCGTTTGAAGCACCGTGAACTCGGCGGCATCCGATTTCATGACCTGGCGAAAGTCGCGTTGATACCTGCGGAATGCCGCGTCATGATGGCTGTCGTTGCGGCCAGGCACGCGCACAATCCCGGCCCGGATGGCGTCATAGCCGTACGAGCGCAAGGCGCCCCAGCGTGAAACTGGGCCGGAGCCCTCGATGCTCACGGTGCCAATACGACAGCAGGCTCTTGGTGCGCGAGGCTTCCTCGCTGCATCCACTGACCTCGCACAAATCGCACAGTAAGAAGCGTACCGCGTACCGCTTCCAGTGCGATAAGCGCAAGAAAGACGCCAGAAACGCCCATCCCCTGTTGCTTGATCAAGAACCACGAAAGCGGCAGCAGCACGAGCACGCTCGCGGCGATCGAGTAGACCATCGGCATGATGACGTCGCCTGCCGAGCGCAGTGCGCCGTACATGACAACCGTGATTGCGGCGAGCGGCAACAGCACAATGCTGTAGAGCAGGGCCGACTTCGCCCCGGCGACGACAGCCTCGTTCGGGCCGAAAATGGAAAGCACTGCGTCGGCGAAGAACCACAGCACAACCGCCAAAAGGGCCGCAGCAATCGCGGCGCCGATCGCAACCCGAATCGTCGTGCGTTTGGCGGCCACGGCCTCTTTCGCGCCAACATCCCAACCCACGATTGTTTCATTGCCCTGCGCGAGGGCAAGCACGATGCCGGTCACGAGAGCCGTGAGCGTCAGCGCATACGAACGCGAGTTGATGGCATCCGAACCAAACGGGTTGAGCCACGCCATTGAAATCAAAACAATCGCGTTGAAGGCGAACAACTCCAAAACAGTCGGCCACGAAAGCTTTGCCATGAGCCCGGCGAGCGGTGCGCTTTCGGGAGTATCGGATGCCACAGCATCCGCTTCGGGAGCCTTCGCAAGCGCGTTACGAATCATGAGCCACAGCACGAGTGCTCCAATGCCCCGCACGATGAGGCTCGGCAGCGCAGCGCCAGCAGCCCCGAGGCCAACGACGTGAATCAGAACGTAGAGCAAAACAACGTCGAGAACGTTGATGATGATGCCCACGACAAGCAGCGCCGGAGTTCGCCCGTAGGCGCGCAAGACCGCTGTTCCGGCAACGATGAAGGCGTTGAAGATGAGGCTGACGCCGGCGATCCACATGTACGTCCACGCATCGTCGATGATGTCTGCCGGAGTGTTGATGAGCCCGAGCACCCAGCGGCCAGCGATGAGCACGAACGCTGCGATCGCTACGCCCAGCAGCGCGCTCGCCCACAGGGCCACCTTGCTCGCTTTGCGGGCAGAGGCGTACTTCTCGGCACCGAGGTACTGCGCAATGACAACGAGTGCCCCGATCGAGAAGATGACCGAAATGTCGTACAGCACACCGAATACTTGATTGGCCGTCGCCGTTGCCGCGTTGAGCTCGGGAGACGCCATGCTCAAGATCACGACGTTGCCGAGTGCGGCAAGCAGGGTCACGAGTGTGACGATCAGCAGCGGCCAGCTCAACCGCAAAAACGACTTCCGCACGAAACCGGTGCGGTTCTCTGCCTCAGACATGCAACTCCTAGTTAGGTTCACCTAACTATGCCACATGGGTGAGGTTGGGAATAAATTGCCCCACAGATTTGTTGGAACGCCGTACCGGTTGGAAGAAGGAGAACTTTTGTCACAGCTTGTCGCGTCATCGCTCGTTTTACCGAAGCTCCAAGATCAGGCGGAGCGGCTCATCTCGCTCGGCCTTGTGCCCGAAAACAGGCAAGAAAGCCTGCGCCAGTCGGTGGCACTCATGGCTGCCTCGGCAGCGCCAGGATCTCTGTTGGCACTCCACGAGCGAGTGGCGCCAGCGTCCAAGCTCGCCCCACTCATGAGCTTGCCTGCCCCTGGGCGAGCTGGAACGTCGGGAGAAACCCGAGAGGGGTTCGTTGTCACCGATATGACCGACGTCGATCTGTTCCGCCCGACCGATGATTCCGAACTGCCAACGTCGGACATCTACCTTGTGACGGACGTTCAGCGCGGCGACGAATTCCAAAACTGGTCACCCGAAGAGGCATCCGCGGCGCTGCGGTCAGCTCGACGGAGCCCGCTCACCTTGGTCGAGGGAATCCACTTGGCGCTGCAGACACCCGACGTAATCGAACCGGGAGCATGCTTCATGACGATTGGGTCCCGCCTTGTCAAAAACAACGGGGCGTTCGACACCCGAACGCCCGCGCTGTGGATTTCAAGCGGCACCGGCCGCGACGGGAAAGACCGCAAGGGCGCGCCGAAGGTCGGCTGGTGTTGGTGGCGCAATCGGCACACCTGGCTCGGGATTGCCTCCGCCGCCGCGCGAGTGCCCCTTTGAGTCAATCGCCGCGCGCCCGCATTTTCGTCGGTCGTTGAGCGGAGCCGCATCAGCGGCGAAGACGCCCGTGCTGAGCGAGCGTCAGCGAGTCGAAGTGAAACGCGCCCAGTCAAGCGGCTCCCTCCCCGGTCGTTGAGCGGAGGCAGCGTAGCTGCCGAAGTCGCTTGTACTGAGCGAGCGCCAGCGAGTCGAAGTGAAACGCGCCCGCACAAAACCCACCCCCACAGCAAAAATCTTCGAGAAAAGAACAAGCGAACTCTTGCCAGAAGTGGAGATTTGTTCTAAACTAGAAGCATGTTCAAACCATCCAGCACCGAACCTCCTTCCCCTGCGGGGTTGGTTGCTGCGTTCACCGCAGCCGGTGTTGAACGTGCGAAGCGTGAGGCTGAACGGTTGAGTTTGTTGGCGGATGCTTCGGATGCGCTTTCTGGTGTGCACGCGAACGAGTATGAGACCGCGGTTCACTCGTTGCTTGCCGAGTTCGCGGTTGATGCGCGCATGAGCGAGGGGGCGGTTGGTGGGCTGATGAGTATCGCTACCGCGGTGCGGCACACGTTCACCGCCACAGGGGCCGCGTTCGCTGCCGGGGAACTCTCTTTGGAGCACGTACGAGCAATTGTTGAACCCGCACACCAGATCGCCCAAGACCATGTTGTTGTCGGGCTGTACGAGCAACAGATCGTTGAGTTCGCTTTAGGTGCAACCCCGCGGGCGACACGGCTGCGGGCACAAAAACTGGTTGACACGATCGACCCTGACGACACCATTGATCGGCACCGCAAAGCGCGAGAGCAACGTCATGTGCGGGTTGAAGACTGCGGCAACGGGATGGGTGAGTTGATCATCCACGGGCCCATGATCCTTGTGCGGGGTGCGTACGATCGGGCATCGAAACAAGCCAAAGCACTCGCTGAACTGCCCGGCAGCACTGACCCGCGCACCCGTGACCAAATCCGTTGCGACCTCGCACTCGACATGCTTTTGGCTTCCGACCCGGAAACCGTGCAAGCAAACGGGCTTGCAGCACTCAAAGCCAACATCTCCGTCACCCTCGACGCGAAACTCCTCAGTGGTGACGCCTTCGGGTTGGCCGAGCACGACGGGTTTGGTGCCCTCGACCCGGAAACCGCGCTCGAACTTGCGGGGTTGAACCCGATTTGGACGAAACTGTTCCTCGATCACGAACAACAAGTCATCTCAACAAGCCAATACACCCCAACCATGGCAATGCGCCGCACCATCATGGCCAGGGACGTGCACTGCAGGTTCCCCGGATGCCGGATGCCAGCCACCGCCGAAGAGGACGGCAGTGCGGGATGTGCGGGCTCGATGCCCGCCCATCCCGCGCACCACCCATAAGAAGACGGGTGACGCTCTGAAGAGAGCGCGGACGGTGGTGGCGGCGTTGCATCGCGAGCATCGGGGCAGGGGACCCCGCTCTGCGAGTGAGGCAATGCCGCCGCCACCGTCCGCGCGGGGCAACCCGACCGAAAAGAACCTCGCGCGCAGTGCGAGCACACCAGCCGAAGAACCCGAAACACCACGCGTAACGATGCCATTCAACCCCGATAATCCGTGGCCGGGGCTGCCCGACGATCTTGACTGCCCGTTCTAAGCGGGAGCACTGTGTCTACGGCCACCGCGTTTCGACTTCGGCGGCTACGCCGCCTCCGCTCAACGACCGGCTCTGTTCTGCGCCCTCGCTCAACGACCGGTGGAGATTACGATCCCACTGGCGGTCGTTGAGCGGAGTGAGCGAAGCGAACGAAGACGAAACGCGGTCGCCGAAGATGACCCATTTCACTTCACTCCGACTCGCTGACGCTCGCACAGTACAAGCGACTTCGGCGGGGTGCGCTTACGCTTCGGCGTTTTGACGCTTCTTGCGTGAGGTCTCGCGCGCGCGAATCGTCTGGTCGAGCGTGACCTTACGGATGCGCACGATTTCTGGCGTCACTTCAACACACTCGTCGTCACCGGCAAACTCAAGCGACTCTTCGAGCGAAAGCTTGCGGGGCGGGGTGAGACGCTCGAGCTCATCAGCGGTTGAAGACCGCATGTTCGTGAGCTTCTTCTCTTTCGTGATGTTGACGTCCATGTCATCGGCACGTGAGTTCTCACCAACAACCATGCCCTCGTACACCTCTTGCGTCGGCTCCACGAAGAAGCTCATGCGTTCCTGCAGAGCCATCATCGCGAACGGTGTCACAACGCCAGAACGGTCAGCGACGATCGAACCCGAAGCGCGCGCGATGATCTCGCCCGCCCAATCGTCGTAGCCGTGACTGATCGCGTTGGCGATACCCGTCCCACGGGTGAGCGACATAAACGCGGTGCGGAAACCGATGAGGCCACGCGAAGGAACAATGAACTCCATCCGCACCCAACCGGTGCCGTGGTTCGTCATCGACTCCATGCGACCCTTGCGGGCAGCCATGAGCTGGGTGACCGAACCGAGGTATTCCTCGGGAATATCGATCGTGAGGTGCTCGAACGGCTCTTGAACCTTGCCGTTTTCGCCCTTGCGAGTAACGACCTGCGGCTTGCCAACGGTCAGCTCGAAGCCTTCACGACGCATGTTTTCAACGAGGATTGCGAGCGCGAGTTCACCACGGCCCTGCACTTCCCAGGCATCCGGGCGACCGATGTCTTGCACCTTGAGCGAGACGTTACCGATGAGCTCACGGTCGAGACGGTCTTTCACCATACGAGCGGTGAGCTTATGACCCTTAACTTTGCCGGCGAGCGGTGAGTTGTTGGTTCCGATCGTCATCGAAATGGCGGGGTCGTCAACGTGAATCGCCGGCAACGGACGCACATCAGATGGATCGGCGATCGTTTCACCAATCGTGATTTCGTCAATACCAGCGATTGCAACAATGTCACCGGGGCCCGCTTCTTCGGCGGGGTAACGCTCAAGTGCGCGGGTCTTCAGAAGCTCCGTGATCTTCGCGTTCGTGACCGAACCGTCGTGCTTGACCCAAGCGACCTGCTGGCCCTTCTTGAGCTTGCCGTTGAATACGCGCAGCAACGCGAGACGACCGAGGAAGTTCGACGAGTCAAGGTTCGTCACCCACGCCTGCAAGGGCGCTTCGTCATCGTACGACGGTGCCGGAACATGCTTCAGGATCGCTTCGAAGAGCGGCTCGAGGTCGTCGTTGTCGGGCAGTTCACCGTTCTCCGGGCGGTTCGCGGATGCCGCACCATTGCGCCCTGATGCGTAAACAACAGGCACGTCAAGCAGCGCATCAACATCGAGGTCTGGAACATCGTCAACGAGGTCGCCGGCGAGGCCGAGCAGCAGATCGTGGGCCTCTTCTTCGACCTCGGCGATGCGTGCGTCGGGGCGGTCAGTCTTGTTGACCAGCAGAATCACCGGAAGCTTCGCCTCCAGCGCTTTGCGAAGCACGAAGCGGGTCTGCGGCAGCGGGCCTTCTGATGCGTCAACGAGCAGAACAACGCCATCAACCATCGAAAGTCCGCGTTCAACCTCGCCACCGAAGTCGGCGTGGCCGGGTGTGTCGATCACGTTGATCGTGACGGGAACCTCACTGTGCTCACCGTTGTAGGTGATCGCGGTGTTCTTCGCGAGGATCGTGATGCCTTTTTCGCGCTCGAGGTCGTTCGAGTCCATCGCACGCTCTTCGACGTGCGAGTGCTCACCAAATGAGCCAGTCTGGCGCAGCATTGCATCTACGAGGGTGGTCTTGCCGTGGTCAACGTGTGCGACGATCGCGACGTTACGCAGGTCAGAGCGGAGGGCATGCGCCATGAAGGGAATCCTTGCGGGAAGTATGGGATTTGCCGGGATGCCGACGTACCAGTTTATCGCACGTGCGCTTTTAGTACGCCGTTGTGAATCTCAAGCACCCGATCGGCCCGGTCAACGATCGATGCGTCGTGTGTCGAAAGCAGAACCGCGAGCCCATCTGTGTGCGCAAGTTCGGCAATGAATTCAATGACGGTCGCGGCGGTTGCCGAGTCCAACTGGCCGGTTGGTTCATCCGCGAGCAAGATGCGCGGGCTCCCCGCAAGCGCACGGGCAATACCGACGCGCTGTTGTTGCCCACCCGAGAGTTCACCCGGCCGTTGCTCGCCATGTCCGGCAAGTCCGACTCTGTCAAGCAGTGCGTTCACGCGCTCGTCGCGTTGTTTTGCCGAAACACCTTGAATGCGCAGTGGCACCTCGATGTTTTCACGTGCCGAGAGCGCACTGAGCAGCCCAAACGACTGAAAAATGTACCCGACGTCGTTGCGTCGTACGCGATCAATTTCGTGCTCTCTCGCCATAGTCAACGCAACATCACCAACCCGTACGGTCCCGGTCGTCGGTTGTTGAATACCACCGAGCACGTGCAGCAGCGTTGTTTTCCCGGCGCCCGATGGCCCCACGAGCGCAACAAACTCCCCTGGCGCGAGCTCCAAACTCGCCTCGGCAAGCGCCACGACCTGACCAGCCGGAGTCTCGTGCACAACCAACAGGCCTTTGGCTTCAAGTACTGCTTCAGTCACTGCTGTTCCTCCCGCCGTTGTCGTCGCTCTCGTCGCGTCGTCGTCACGGCATCAGGCGAATCAGGTGACGTGGAAACGGATGCCTCCACATTCAGCTCGACCGGCACCGCCCGATCCCCCGGCCACACGCCAACGTGGTTGTCTTCAAGTCGCAAGCGCACGCGATCCCGCAGCGCAAGCTGGGTCACGTAGTCGGTCGGTAGCTGCATCCGCCCGGCCTTGTCGAGCACAGCGAACTCTTCAGCCATGGCATGTTCGCGCCCTTCGTCATCGGTGTGGGTCCACCGCAAGACCTCGGTCGAAGTACGCCCGTCACGGATCTGCACCGTGCGCTGCACATGCTCGGAAACTGCTGGGTCGTGCGTCACGATGAGCGCCGTTGTGCCGAGTTCGCGGTTTGCGGTTTCGAACGTGCGCAAGACTTCAACGGATGCTTCTTCGTCAAGGTCACCGGTCGGCTCGTCGGCAAGCAGCACGCGTGGGTCATTTGCAAGCGCCACGGCGATTGCGACCCGCTGTTGTTGACCACCCGAAAGCTCAGCCGGTCGCCGATCCGCAAGGTCGGCCGCACCAACGAGATCAAGCAGCTCAAGCGCTCGTGCCGGGTTTGAACGATCACCCCCGATTGCACGGGCAAGGTGAATGTTCTCAACCGCCGAGAGGTACGGCAAGAGGTTGTGCGCGGTTTGCTGCCAGACAAAGCCGACAACTTCGCGGCGATAGTCAACGCGTTGCCGGTTGCTCATGGCCGTCAAGTCACGACCCGCGACGATCGCTTGACCGGCGGTGGGAACATCGAGTGCCGACAGAATCGATAGCAAGGTCGATTTGCCTGACCCCGAAGCGCCCACGAGGGCGACAAGCTCACCTGCGCCGACCTCAAGTTCAAGCCCCTGCAACGCTTGAACTTCAATGTCAGCAACGGTGAAGATGCGCACGAGTCCGTGGCAGGAAATGTCTGGCCCGGTTGATGTGGTCATCACTGGCCCTCCTCAGTTCTCAGCACAGTAACAAGTGACGTTGTGCGCGCCGACAAGACACCACCAACAACGGCAATTGCCAGCGCGACAACAACAGCCAAAACAAGCCCGATGGTCAACATCGGGTCGATTGTGAGCCCGGGTTGCACCTTACCGCCCGTAAACGAACGCAAATCGATGGAGTTCAACACCAGAAGCGGCAGCACGATGCCAAGCACGAGCCCACCGACGAGCGATGAGATACCGAGCGGTACAGACTCCCACGCGACGATGCGACGCCCCGAAGCCTTGCTCATACCCATCGTGCGAAGTAGCGCAACGACGCGCGAACGCGCGTCTCGAGACACTCCTGAAACGAGCAGGATTGCGATGATTGACAACACAACAGACAGCACGACAGCACCCAGAAGCGCGACCCGCAAGGCAGTGACCGCGGGCGATGCACCAATCGCTCTCGTGCTTTCCTGCAAGCTCTGCACGACATATGTGCCGGCTACCGTGTCGCGGAGCTCGGTGATGACCGAATCGACATCCGCGCCGGGCACCAAACGGATGAGCACCTGCCTGGGGAAGAACCCGCGACCGGTCTGCTCCGTGAAATCGGCGGTGTCGATGACAGCGAACGCCGAGCCTGCGCGATTTCCGGCCAGCACCGGTAGCTCTCCAACAATGCGCACGCCCCCGAGTAAATCGGATGCCACGCCCACCCCGGTCTGCGCTGCGACCTCGCTCGAAACCACAATCTGTGCGGGCTGTCCCCCGGGCGTCACGATGCCAGCCGGGAATCCCTCGGTGAACCCGCGCTGTACCGCCTGGAGTGCATTTGTGTCGGTCACAAACAGGTCGGTCGGGATGCGTTCGGAGCCCAGCTGCACAATTTCACGCCCGGCTTGGTAGAGCCCCGCAACGTCTGCAACGCCGTCGAAAGCGGCAATCTGATCGATTGTGTCAGCGTCGAATACGGGGCCGGAAAGACTGATGTCCCCACCGACTTGGCGCTCGGCTGCCGTCACGGCCCCCTTGTCAACGGTTGCCAAAATGAGCGACGAGAACACGGCGATCGCAACGGCGACAAGCATTGCGAGTACGGCGGTTGTTCCGGCTGCGGGGTCACGCAAACTACGCGCGGCACCCACAAGGGGTACGAGCTTGGTGCGCTTTTGCGCACGGTGCAGCACACCAGAAAGCCACAGTGGATGCATCCGCACTGCCAAGAGCCCCAGCGCGACGGTTGCGAGCAACGGCGCTGCGATCACGAGCGGGTCAACAACGGTACTGTCGCGATTGATGCCTCGGTACAGCAGCACAGCGACGGCGATGACAGCAACGACGATGACGAGCAGTTCCCCCAAACGCGCCCACCGGCTGTGCCCGGTTACCCCGAGGTCGGCACGACCTGGTTCGAGTGTTCGCGGGGTGAGACTGAATGCAAGGGCTGCGGCAGGAATGAGCCCGACGAGCAGCGCCGTAATCGTCCACCAGACGCCCCCGCGCCCGGGTGTCAGCACGAGTGCGAGCGTCGTTCCCGCAATCGCCGGCAGCACACCCAATGTGAGCCCCTCGTAGGCCAGCAAACGGCGTAACCGGGCAAGTGTCGTGCCTCGGGCCGAAAGCAATTGCAGGTCGGGGCGACGGCGGCGGATGATGAGCCCCGCCGCAAGCACGATGAGGGCGATGCTCACCGCGATCGGCCCGACGGCAGCCACGGCGAGGGTCATTGTTGTTGCATTGGCCCGTCGGATCGACGTATCAAGCACGGTCGTGACCTGGCTTTCAAAGCGGGCGCGCGCGTCTCCCGTTTCGGGGGTGCCGAGCGAAACCGCCTGGCCGGTAAACGCGCGAAGTCCCGCGAGGAGCGTTTCGGGGTCTTGCGCCGTCGCAGCGGCCGCAGAGACCGGGTACCAAGCGTGCAGGTCGGTGCGCACGCCGCGGAATCCGAAAACTGATGGGTCGTTGACCCGTACAAGGCTTGTTACCGGCCCAATGCTCCCCCAAGAGCCCGCGTCGACGAAGACACCAGCCGTGTACGAGGGTTTACTGTTCCCGTCGAAAAAGTATGCGGCATCGAGCACGGGCGTGTTGATGTGCAGCCATCGTGCCGCAGCAGCGTCAATCGGTTCGGCGATTCCGGCGAGTCGAAAGCGCAACTCCAGATTTCGTCCGTCGTATGTTGTTGAAGACACAACCAGGTCTTGACCCAGCTGCCACTCGAGATCACTCGCGACCTCGCTCGCTACGACAACCTCTATCGGATGCTGGAACACGAGTGAAGCTGGAGTGACCAGGCCGTCTTCAGCAATCTCGCCGACACCCGAGTCCCATACATCTTCGTGCCACGCAACCGGCCACGCACCAGAGACCAGGGTCAAGTGTTCGCGTACGGTCGGGTCGCCAACAGCCTGCAGCAACAACCGAGGATCCGCGGGATTTTGCGGATCCCTCACAGCGTTCAGTGGCTCAGTTACAACGGCGAACGCACCGTGATCGGTCAGCGCTTGTACCTCGGCGGATGCGGCTTCCCGGTTGTCGAACAGCTTCTGCGCAACGCCGCCGAAAACAGCACCCGCGCCTTCGCCCCACCCTGCCGTCAGCGACTCGTCGGTTGCGGCACCGAAGCTCGGCGGTGCGCCCGCACTCGTTGCGGAAAGATCCCGTGTTGTGTCCGAGAGCTGGTCGATCTGGAACGCAATCTCATCGTGCAGGGTGTGCGTCAGCAGTCGTGGTGCGGCGGCGATCAAAAACGACGCGAGCAGTGTCAACAAGACGATGATCGCCGCGGCACTTCGCGGGGTCGCGAAACGGCGTTTGGTGAGCGAGACAAGCCCGGGTGATGTGCTCATTCCGCCTCCCGCAAAATGCGAGCGAGCGATTTCGGCGCGCGCACACTCGCCGCGATCAAAACGAACAGCAGGAGGGCAGCAAGTACCCAGAGCAACAATTGCAGCCAGGGCACATTGAGGACGAGTGGGTAGGAATCGGGCATTTTCGGGTACACGCCGCGCACGAGCGTCGGCACAATAAGCCAAGCGATCGCAAGACCCGTGGCGACGCCACCAAGCACACCGAGTACGATCGCAAAGGCATCTTCGCTCGCTCGAACCCGCGCGGCCCCCGCGCGCCCGAGGCCCAAGACGGCAAGCACGCCAAGTTCGCGCTCCGTGTCGTCCCCGGCTCGCGAGCGGCGCAAGACGAGCACAATCGCCGCGAGCGCAGTCGCCCCGAGCGCGGCAAGAACAAACGCGAGTATCGCCCGTGAAATCTTGTCTTGCAGGTCGGTATCGGATGCCAGCACTCGCACCCCACTCACGGCATCCGTCACCGCGGTGGCAATCTCGGTCGGGTTGTCCGCACGAAGCCACAATTCGTTTGCCGCCGATGCGTCTCGGTTGCTCAGCGCGACACCTTTCAGGTCGAGCATTGCCCCTTGACCATTGATGAGCCCTGGAATCAGTGGCACCAGTTGGACAACCTCAGTGTCGATCACCGTGCGGGAGTTCGCTACCGCGAGCGAAAGTGTTGAACCGGGCGTGACGTTGAGCGTCTTGGCGAGCGCTTCGGTCACAACGAGGGGGAACCGCGTTGGGAGGTCAGCGACGGTCGCGGTACGAACTTCCATGTTCGGCAGCGGTGCGATCGAGAGCACATTACCGGCGATGTCAATGTCTGTACCGCCGAGGGCTGCCAAGTCGATGGGTGCGCCGTCGGCCGTCACGGTGAGTTTTGCACGCGAATCGGCCGACCACACAGAGTGCCCGGAATCGAATGTGATCGAGACAATGCGCCATGTCGTGCTACCCGCAAGCGGCACCGTCTCTTGCGCTCGGGGCGTGGTCTGCGCTGACGTGTATTCGGTTTGACCGCTGTCTGTGCCTTCGAGGCGGATGTTTGACACAGCCGGTGCCAGCACACCACCGTCATCGGCAACCAACAGCAACTCGACATTGACGCCGGTGACGAAGTCGCCGTCGCCAGAAACCTCCAGCGTCAGCTGCAACTGCCCTGTCCCGGCAGGTACCGGCGCACCGAATGCGGGCACCGCGATGGCAGCGCCCAACTTCCCCGGGTTGATCTGACCGTTCGCATCGTGCATCGTCGCGCCAAGCCCCGCAGATTCAACCGCGAGGAGTGGATAGTTCGACCCGGAACCGCGCACTTCCAAAACTCCCGCACGCATTGTGTCCCCGACGCCGTCGAGCTCTGCGATCGTCGCGACTTCGGCAGCATCCGTAATCGAGATAACCCGCACCTCTGTGCCCACCCGAACCTCTTCGGGGATCGCCCCGAGCCCCTGCAAGGTACCGGCATAGCTCGCCGCGAGCGCGATTGTCGCGGCAGCGAACGCAACACTGCCCGTTGTGAGGGCGTGCCGGCCCGTGCGGCGCGCCGCTAACCGCAAGGCGAGCACCGGTTGCAGTTTCGGGCTTCTTGCGGCGACTGCCGAAAGCCCCGATGCGATCGGGCGCGCGAGCACAACCGTCAACAGTGCCAAGACAACAATGGTGAGCGCGGGGGCAACGGCAATGAGCGGATCGAAACGCACATTCCCACGGGAATCGGACGTTACAGCCGCCCCATCCGCAAGCCAGAATTGCCAGACCGCCAAGCCGCCCACGACTCCGAGCAGCACGAGGGCGGCGATCCCGGCGAACAGTTCCCCGCGCCCGGCACGCACATCAATGCCCCGCAGCGTTGCAACAGCTGCCGCGAGCACACCGACCCCGGTGAGCACCCCCGGTATGACAAGCCCCGCCCACCAGGGCAAGAACGCACCACTGATGAGCCCCGAAACAGCAACACCCACCGCTGCGCCAACAAGCGCACCGCTGACGACCGCGAGGATCGTCTCACTCACGGCAAGGCTGACGAGCCGCACCTTGGTCATACCGCGAGCGCGCAATAGCGCGCGTTCGGCCGCACGCAGACGAACTGGCTCGGCTGCGGCAGCGGCCACGACAACCGCGGCAAGCACGGCAACAATCCCAATTGCCATCGCGGCTTGACTGCGAAGCCCGCGCACTTCGGTGATTGCGGCGCTCGAATCATCGGCGAGAACTTCGGTCGAGTACACGGCACCGACCACGAGCATGACCACTGTCGCGGCGACCGCGGTAACAACCGCGAGCGCTAGAAGGGGCCGGAGACCGGCGCGAAGGTGCGCCCAGAAGAAGCGCGTCTGACGCCCGTTCTCGCTGGTGCTTGCCATTGGCAAGTGTCAGCGTTACTGCCCGAGCGCAGCCAAGCGCTGCTCGCGACGCTCTTTTTGCACTTCCGGGTCGGGAACAGGGACAGCAGAAATCAGTCGCTGCGTGTACGGGTCTTGCGGGTTGCGCAAGATTTGTGCCGTCGGACCCTGCTCAACGATTTTTCCGTGGTGCATAACCGCGATCTTGTCGGCGAGCATGTCGACGACCGCGAGGTCGTGGCTGACAAACAAGCACGCAAATTTCAGGTCTTTTTGCAGGTCAAGCAAGAGCTCAAGAACGCGCGCTTGCACAGAAACGTCAAGTGCCGAGGTCGGTTCGTCTGCAACAAGCAGTTGCGGGGTGAGCGCGAGCGCACGGGCAATACCGATGCGTTGGCGCTGACCACCAGAAAGCTCGTTCGGGTACCGGTTGCGGAACGAACGTGGGAGTTCAACCTGGTCGAGAAGCTCGGTCACGCGAGCGTTCACTTGAGTACGGTCGTACTGCTTGGTGAGCACAAGTGGCTCGGCAATCGACTCACCGACGGGCCAACGCGGGTTGAGCGACGAACCGGGGTCTTGGAAGACGATGCCAATCTTGCGGCGCAACGCGCGCAGTTCTTTTGTTCCCACACCGACCATCGAGGTGCCGCCAACGGTCATTTCGCCCTCGGCGACCGGCAACAGGCCGATCACGGCACGGGCGACGGTTGTCTTGCCCGAGCCTGATTCACCGACAAGGCCCAAGACCTCACCGGCAGCGATTTCGAGATTGATGTTCTCCGCGGCACGGAATGCCGCAACGCGCCCCTGCTTGGGGTAGTCGATGGCAACATCCTTCATCACCAAAACGGGCGCGTCGAAGGCTTCGTTTTCGTCGTGTGCGGCTGGGGTGTCAAGGCGCGGAACCGACGACAACAACAGTTGCGTGTACGGATGCTGCGGGGCATTGAAGATCTGCGTGGCCGTCCCCTGCTCGACCACCGCGCCATCTTTCATCACGAGCACGCGGTCGGCGAGGTCGGCGACAACGCCCATGTCGTGCGTGATGAGGATGATCGCCGAGTCAAGCCGGTGCCGCAGGTTTCGCAGCAGATCGAGAATTTCAGCCTGCACCGTCACGTCAAGTGCGGTCGTCGGCTCGTCCGCGATGAGCAACTTCGGGTCACCCGAAATTGACTGCGCGATCATGGCACGCTGACGCTGACCACCGGAGAGTTGGTGTGGGTATGAATCGAACGCCTTTGGCGGGTCGGGCAACTCAACCATCGTGAGCAGCTCGATCGCGCGCTCTTTCGCTTGCGCCTTCGTCAGCGTGTGGTCGTAGGTTTGCAGCGCTTCGGAGATCTGGAACCCAATCGTGTAGAGCGGGTTCAACGCCGTCATGGGCTCTTGGAAGATAACCGCAGCGTCTTTTCCACGCACCGCGCGAAGACGTTCCGGCTTCATCCCAATGAGTTCTTCGCCGTCAAGCTTTGCGCTGCCTGTCGTGCGCGAGTTTTTGGGGAGCAAGCCAAGCATCGACATCGTCGAGGTCGATTTCCCCGAGCCTGACTCACCCACAATCGCGAGAACTTCACCCGAGCTGACCGTGTAGCTCATGTCAATAGCGGCCGGTACCCAGTCGCCACCAACCCAGAACTCCACTCCGAGCCCGTTGACTTCAAGAATCTTGCGTTCGTTCATGCTGCGCTCACTTCCGGAAAGACAACGTTCAATGGTGAAAGACTAGACATATGAGCCAGCAGTCCACTTCGGTCGCCTCGCGCGCGGCACGTTTTACCGGCGCGGTTTTGGCGATCATGGCCGTCGCGATAACCATCACGACCTTCATCTTCTCGCCCGAGCACCGCGTCAGCGCGTTCGTGGCGTGCGCCCTCGCGCTGTGGTTCGCGTGGGCTGTTTTGTGGAATCCGCACGTTGAGGTCACGGGTGACAGCGTCAAACTCGTCAACATCATTCGCACGCGCGAAATCCCGTTGAGCGCGATCGAACATGTCAGCACCCGATGGGGTCTGGAAATCACCGCTGGTGGCCGCAAGCACAGTGCGTGGGCGGCTCCCGCCCCGGGTGTTTTCCATACGATGCGAGTCAAGCCCAAAAACTTCGAGCACTTGCCCGAGGCGACGTACGAGCAGGGCACGGCCCGTTTGAGCGACGACCCCGACACCGACTCGGGAGCGGCTGCCATGAGCATCCGTCACGAACTCGAAAGCACCCAATTGGACGCCACGGCCGAAGTGAAAACAACGTGGCACACCGCCACTATCGGCGCTGGCTTGTTCTGCACCGCGGCCGCTATTGTGGCGTTGAGCTAGCTCAACCACGGTCTGCTCCCGAATCAGCGGCGATCTCAACGACGCCCGCTCCTGGTGCGACAACACCGGCACCCGCAGTAACCTGCTTTTGCTTGGGCATACGGCGCTGTCGGGGGTCGAATGCGTCACGCAAACCATCACCGATGAAGTTGATGCACAGCGCAATCGCAACGATGAACAGACCTGGCCACCAGAACAACCACGGACGCGTCCGGAATGCCTCACGGTACTCCGAAATAATCTGACCCAGCGAAACATCCGGCGGCGTAATACCCATGTTGAGGAACGAAAGCGAGGTTTCGATGAGGATTGCCGCGCTCATGAGGAGCGTGGCGTTCACAACGATAACGGCAATCGAGTTCGGCAGGATGTGTTTGAAGATGATTCGTGCCGGACCCGCGCCGACAACGCGAGCCGCATCGACAAACTCTCGTTCCCGAAGCGACATGAACTCACCACGCACCAAACGGGCAAGGCCCGTCCAGCTCAGCAAGCCAAGCACGACACCGATCGAGACGGCGTTGCCACCGAACATGCGACCAGCAAGGGCTGCCAGAACCAGCAGTGGGATAACGATGATGACGTCGGTCATGCGCATGAGCACGTCATCGATCCAACCGCGGTAGAACCCGGCGAGTGCACCGACGACAACACCGATCACCGTCGAGATGATGCCGACAAGGAACATCACGATGATCGACTGCTGCGTGCCACGCATGACACGGGCAAAAATATCGCGGCCGAGCGTGTCCTGGCCGAACGGGTGGTCACCAGGATTGATGCCAACCCACGTTGGGGTTCCGTTGTTCACGAGCGGGTAGGTGGTGAACCAGTCGTATGGCCACCAGCCCTTCAGATATAGACCCGCCGGAGCGAGCTTTCCGTCAACGACGACGAGCTTGCCCGGGTCGCCGCCGAGAACGACGCCAACAGAGCTGAACGCGAGAATAATGATCCCGATCAGCACGATAAGCGAAATGATGGCACCCTTGTGGCGGAAGAACCGCCGGCGCACGATTGCGCCCTGGCTGAGACCTTCGGTCTCACGCTGTTCGATCGACAGCTCGCTGTTCGTGAGCGCGTTCGTTTCGTTGTCTTTTTCGTTAGCCATTTCACTCACCTCACTTCACGCGAATACGCGGGTCGAGATACACGTACGCAATGTCGGCGATCAGGTTGAACACAATCGTCATGCCTCCGACCAGGAGGAAGAAGCCCATCACAAGGTTGACGTCGGTCACCTCGAGCCCCTTCACAAAGAGCGAGCCCATACCTTGCCAGCCAAAAACGGTCTCGGTGATAACAGCACCACCGAGCAGACCACCAATGTCGAACGCGATGATCGTCACAATCGGGATCAACATGTTCCGAAACGCGTGACGCATAACCGTTGTGCGCTCGGTGAGACCCTTTGCGCGTGCCGTTCGAACGTAGTCGTTGTTGAGCACTTCAAGCAGCGAAGCACGCGTATACCGGGTCCAACTCGCGATCGAAACAATCGAGAGGGCAATAGTCGGCAGAATCAAGTGCGCGACCGAGTCGAGCATTTGCATCCACATGTCTTGGCTCTGGAAACCGGGCGTCGTAGCCCCAATGGTTGCGATAAAACCGTTTCCGAGCGGAATGGCCTTCTTATAGAACGGGTACACCGTCATGAGCATGTCAACGACGATGAGCAAGAACGTAAACAACGCCACAAAAGCGCCGGTACGGGCGATCGCGCGCTTGTCGTCACCGCCGAAGAACCATCCAGCCAGCGCGCCGAGCCCGACAAACGCGATAAGCAGCCCGAGCAACAACAGCGGTGTCATCAGCGGTTGCGGTCCGCGCACCTGTGCGAACAAGCCTTGGAGCGGGAACCACAGCACCGAGCCCACAACCACAACACCAGCGGCGATCATGAGGGCCCGTTTGTTGGAAAGGCCATTTGACAGCAGCACAATGACGAGGGCGATTGCGAGTGCCGACAAGAGCACACCGACGAAACCGAGCGCTGGTTCTTGGAACCAGCCCGATGCAACGAGGGCAAACAGCAGACCGCCACTGGCAAGTGCGCCAATAACGCCGACGAGCACGCGACGGCGGATGTCGCCACCCGCCACGCTCGCGGCGATCAGACCGACGATGAGCCCGACAAGAATGTAACCCCACCAAGGAACGTCAGGGTTGTCGACGAACTGATTGAGGCGAATCGCACCGAACTCTTTCAAGAGCACGGCGACCCAGAAGATCGGGAGCGAGTAAAAGACAAAAGAGATCAGGGTGACGGTGTAGTCAAAACCGCTGTACTGACGAAGCGCGGTGATCATACCGATCGCAATACCGACAACCGCTGCAATGATCGTGGCTCCGGTCACGAGCTGAATCGTGGACCAAGATGCGGTCGCGAGCGCGGCGGTGACTTCTTGATTACCGCGCGAGTACGAAACGCCGAGGTCGCACTGCAGAATGAGGCATCGTGACGCTCCACCGAGCCAGCCAAAGTACCGCGCAAGCATCGGCTTATCAAGACCGAGTTCTTCAGTGCGGCGCGCGATGAGCTCGTTGCGGTTGGGCGAGTTTGAGCCCTTGAGATCCTGAAGCGGGTCTCCGTATGAAGCGGTAAGCAAGTACACGAAGAACGACGCAACGAGCAAGACGCCGACAATCGATACGAGCCGGCGCGCGATGTAACTGAGCACTGGGTGAGTCTCCAAGTTTAATGTGTAGCGGCCATCCTACCCGGGTGAGGCACGTGTGACCACATGATTGAGGGGTGCCCGGGTTGGGCACCCCTCTCACAGTGTTCCGGTCGGGGGCGGGCTTTGCCCGCCCCGTCACAGAGTGGTTATTCCTTGGCTGGAACTTAGCCGGCCTGGACTGGGGTCCAGTCCCAGAAGTTCCAGAAGTAGTTCGGGCTGAGGGGGTTGTCAACAACGCCGCTGACGCGGTCCTTGTTCCAAACCAACAGACCCGGGAACTGGAAGATAACCGTGCCGTATGCGTCTTCAACGAGCTTCTGCTCGATCTGCAGCAACAGTTCGTATTGTGCGTCAGCGTCGGGCTCGGTGTTCAGCTGTGCGATCAGTGCGTCAACCTCCGGGTTGCAGTAACCCGAGTAGTTTCCACCCTTGTTCGCGGGGTTGTCGTAGCAACCGAAGAGCTGGTCGTCACCCGAAACAGCGAGCGACGTCGACGACCAAGCGAAGATCGTAGCATCGTGCGGGTTGATCGGCTCAGCCTCAGGGTCGGTGAACAGCCAGTCCGGCTCGTCGTTTGCGATCACGTTGAAGCCAGCAAGTGCTGCCGACTGTGCGATGATCTCGTGCTCCGAGGTACGGCGTGCGTTACCGGTCGGGAACCAGAACTTCACGTCAACCGTGCCGGTGACGCCAGCTTCTGCGAGCAGAGCCTTTGCACCTTCAATGTCGAGCTCACCAAATGCCTCGACGAGGCCGTTGTTGGCGACCATGTCGTCGTAGTGCGGGCTGCCCGGGATGAGACGGAACGAGTTACGTGCCGAAGCTTCAGCGTCGAGCGGCTTGATGAGCTTCTCGATGATTTCATCACGCGGGATGGTCTTCAGGAACGCCTGGCGAACCTTCAGAGCCTTCGCCTCGTCGCCACCGTAGGTAGCCGCGTCGAACGGACCGCCGTTGTTCAGCGTGAGGTCGATGTGCTCGTACGAAGCCTGGGTGCGCTGTTCGATGTCAGCGGTTTCCATGCCCTGTGCGATCTGGAGTGAGTCAGCAGTCGGCTGGCCGCTCCAGATGTCGATCTCGCCGTTTTCGAGAGCCTGGAGAGCACCCGTCGGGTCAGTCATGGTACGGATCGTGATCTTCTCGAACTTCGGCTCCGGGCCCCAACCTTCGTAGAGCGGGTTTGCCTTGAGCGTGATGTGCGAGTCTTCCGCGATCTCGTCAATAACGTATGCACCGTTCGTCAGTGCTGCTGCCGGCGACGCAGGAAGCGTCGTGTAGGCGTAGCCTGTGCTCCATGCTGCACCGTACGTGGTGAGGAAGGCAGTGTCGTTGGTCTGGATAGCCGCAATGACCTCAGCCTTTGCGGTCTCAGCGAATTCCTCTGCTGCCTCGTAGTACTCGGCGTAGTCGCCCGAGGTCTTGGCTGCGTCGTAAGCAGCCTGGACGTCTGCGTACTTGTCGGGGAACGCCAAAGCGTAGGTACCGTGTGCCGAAACACCGATGCCGAAGCCAAGCTCCCAGTCCGGGTACGGCTCTGCGTACGTCAGGGTGATCGTGTCGTCACCGATCTCAGCGGTGGTTGCAACAGCAGCGCCCGACGGTGGGGTGAACTGCGGGTACAGCTGTGCGCCGTCTTCACCGATTGCGCTGGCTGCCCAGCCGAGCAGAAGGTCTGCTTCGTCAACCTCAACCGAGTCCGACCAAACCGGACCGTCGTTGAGGGTGTACTTGACCGTCAGCGGTTCGTCGCTGGTCTTTTCGAACTTGCCGAACTTCTCGTTGCGGATGAGTTCAGGCGTCGAGTCGTAGTATGCGAATCCCGAGTCGGTGATGTACTTGACGTTACCGTTTGCGGTGTTGTTACCAGCCGAGCTGCCGCTGTTGAAGTGGAAGAAGCCGCTGTTGTAAGCAACCGAGATCTCGGTGCCCTCAACGACATCCGACTCGTACGATGACGAGCCGCAACCACTCAGAACGAGCGCACCTGCTGCAACAACGGCGGTAGCCGAAGCGAGGCGAGTGGACTTCATAGTGTATTTCTCCTGTACAGGGTGATGCGCCGGAGCATCAGGGTTAGACGCGTCGGCGCGGATAGACACACTTTACGCGCGAAAACACGCCCCATCACGCGATTGGCGCCATAGGAATCAAAATGTTACCGAGCCTTAACCGACCCGACCTGGCGCCGTTTCACTGATTTTGGTTACGTCGTAAACAAATCTCGCGGCACCACGTCGTTAGGCAAATGCCTCCGGCGGCGGGCATGCGCACGCCAGATTGCGGTCTCCCCAGGCCTGGTCGACGCGGCGCACCGGTGGCCAATACTTATTGGTGCGCAAGCTCGCAACCGGGTAGGCAGCCTGTTCGCGGGAGTACTCGTGGTGCCACTGATCGCTGACAACGCTCGCGTGCGTGTGTGGCGCGTGCGCGAGGGGGTTGTCAGGTTGACCGATTGCGGCATCCGCTTCGGCTTTGATCGAAACCATCGCTTCGATGAAGCGATCAAGCTCCGCGAGGTCTTCACTCTCGGTCGGCTCGACCATGAGGGTTCCGGAAACTGGGAATGACATCGTCGGCGCGTGGAACCCATAATCCATGAGACGCTTGGCGACGTCGTCGACCGTAATGCCGGTTGCTTCCTTCAACGGTCGGAGATCAAGGATGCACTCGTGCGCAACAAAACCGCCCTCGCCCGTGTAGAGCACCGGGTAATGCTCTTTCAGGCTCGCGGCAATGTAGTTGGCGCTCAGGACAGCAGCCTTCGTGGCATCCGTCAGGCCGGAAAGTCCCATCATGCGAATGTACGCCCACGAAATCGGCAAGACACCTGAGGAGCCGTATGGTGCTGCCGAAACCGGCCCACCCTCGAAGACGAAGCCGCCCGCGTGCTCGGCGCGCTGTGCCATCGGATGCCCCGGCAAGTACGGCGCCAAGTGTGCCTTGGCCGCAACCGGCCCGACACCGGGCCCGCCACCACCGTGCGGGATCGCGAACGTTTTGTGCAGGTTCAGGTGCGAGACGTCTCCCCCGAGCTCGCCGAACTGGCTGAGCCCGACGAGCGCGTTGAGGTTTGCACCGTCAATGTAGACCTGACCGCCGGCGTCGTGCACTGCATCGCAAATCTCGCGCACGTCGTGCTCGTAGACGCCGTGCGTCGACGGATAGGTGATCATGAGCGAACTGAGCGCGTCAGCGTTCGCCGCGATCTTGGCACGCAAGTCAGCGAGGTCGACGTTTCCGGCCTCGTCGCACGCGACAACAACAACGCGCATCCCGGCGAGCACAGCCGAGGCAGCGTTTGTACCGTGCGCACTGGCGGGGATCAAACACACGACGCGGTCAGTGTCGCCGTTGGCGAGGTGGTAGCCGCGAATCGCGAGCAACCCGGCAAGCTCACCCTGTGAACCGGCGTTCGGTTGCAAGCTCACCGCGTCGTAGCCGGTGATGTCAGCAAGCCAAGTTTCGAGCTGTTCGATCAACTCCAAGCTGCCGCGGGCGTCTTGCTCGGGCGCGAACGGGTGGATCCCGGCAAACTCGGGCCACGAAACAGCAGCCATTTCGGTTGCCGCATTGAGTTTCATCGTGCACGAACCGAGTGGAATCATCCCGCGGTCAAGCGCGTAGTCCTTATCGGCGAGGCGCTTGAGGTAACGCATCATGGCCGTCTCGGAGTGGTAGCTCGAAAACACCGGGTGCGTCAAGAATTCGCTCGTACGGTGCAAAGCGACATCAGGCGTCATCGCAGCGGCAACATCTTGTGCCGCCGGCGCACTCGTGGGTGTGGCGGATGCTGCAAACAACGTCACAAGCGCCGCGATCGTGTCGGTGTCGGTTGTCTCATCAACCGAAATGCCCACCGTGTCACCATCGACGACGTGCAACAGAATGTTGTGTTCGTCGCGAGCACGATCAGCGATGGCTCCAGCACCACCCGGAACACGTACCTGCACGGTGTCGAAGAACGCGTCGTGTACGAGTTCGACTCCGCCTTGGCGCAGTGTTTCAGCGAGCGACTGGGTCAGGCCGCCTACACGGCTGGCGATTGCACGCAAGCCGTCGGGACCGTGGTAGACGGCATACATCGATGCCATCACGGCGAGCAAAACCTGCGCTGTGCAAATATTGCTCGTCGCTTTTTCGCGACGAATGTGCTGCTCGCGCGTTTGCAGGGCCAAACGGTATGCCGGGTAATCCTCGGCATCCTTTGAGACGCCCACAAGGCGCCCAGGCAACTGACGCTCGAGTCCCGCCTTGACGGCAAGGTAGCCGGCGTGCGGGCCACCGAAACCGAGCGGCACACCGAAGCGCTGGGTTGAACCGGCAGCGATGTCGGCGCCGAGTTCGCCGGGCGGAGTCAAGAGTGTCAGAGCCAACAGGTCAGCGGCGACAACCGCGAGCGCTTGATGATCGTGCGCGACGGCGATGACGTCGCTCGGATTGAAAATACGTCCGGATGCACCCGGGTATTGCACGAGCACACCGAAGCACGCCGGGAGCGCCTCGGTTGTCAGGTCAAGTTCGACAAGCTCGATTCCGAGTGGTTCGGCACGCGTGTACAGCACGGCTTTGGTTTGCGGCAAAGCATCCGCATCAACAACAAAAACGTTCGACGTTGATTTCGCGGCGCGCCGGGCCAGCAGCATCGCTTCAGCGACGGCGGTTGCTTCATCGAGCATCGACGAGTTCGCGGTCTCAAGCGCAGTCAGATCCGTCACCATCGTCTGGAAGTTGATGAGCGCTTCCAAACGGCCCTGCGAAATCTCGGGTTGGTACGGCGTGTACGCGGTGTACCAGGAGGGATTCTCCAACACATTTCGCTGAATCACACTCGGGGTAAACGTGTCGTAGTACCCCAGCCCGATCATGGGTTTTCGGACCGTGTTTTTTGCCGCGAGCGCACGCAACTCCGCGAGCGCTTCAGCTTCAGTTGCTGGCAGGTCCAGGCCGGTGATGCTTGCAACATCCGATCGGATGATTCCCGGCACCGCAGCCCGGGCGAACGCGTCAAGCGGTGCGGCATCCGAAACATCAATGCCGAGTGTTTGCACCATGTGGGCGCGAGCAGCCGCATCGATGCCGATGTGGCGCTCGGCGAAACCGCGACTCACCCTTAACCCTCGGTCAGGGCCGCGTACGCTACGTGGTCGATCAGTTCGTCGACACCACCGGTAACGCGCACTTTCAGAAGCCACGCGTCTTCAAACGGCGAAGCATTGACGATTGAGGGGTCAGCGACGGCTGCGTCATTGACCTCAAGCACCTCACCTGCGAGCGGTGCATAGAGTTCGCTCACCGACTTTGTTGACTCGATCTCACCAACAACAGCACCCGACTCAATTTCGGTACCGACGGCGGGCAAATCTAGATACACAACGTCACCGAGTGCATCGGCTGCGAAATCGGTGATACCAATCGTGGCAATGTCACCGTCAATCAGCACCCATTCGTGCTCAGCGGTGTACAACAGGTTTTCTGGTGCGCTCATAAGTTCCTCCGGTAGAACGGCAGCGGGGTTTTTTCAGCGGGAATCTGCGTGCCCCGCACATCAACAAAAAGTTCACCGTCAGCGCTTGTGGGCGCGACGTATGCGAGGGCGATCGGATACCCGAGCGTTGGACTGGGCGCCCCCGAAGTGACCTCTCCAACGGTCTCGCCCGCAGCATCGACAACAGCGTAGCCCGCGCGAGCTGCCCGCTTGCCGGTGAGCTTGAGACCAATCAGCACAGGCGCGTCAGCGGCGGGCTCAAGGTTTGCTTTCCCAACGAACTCGGGTTTGTCAGCTGTCACAACCCGGCCGAGCCCGGCTTGAGC
This sequence comes from uncultured Microbacterium sp., assembly GCA_964616805.1. Lineage (GTDB taxonomy): Bacteria > Actinomycetota > Actinomycetes > Actinomycetales > Microbacteriaceae > Microbacterium. The sequence goes on from CAZTUC010000001.1 coordinate 95,494, forward strand.
GGGGCGGATGTCGCGGCTGAGCTCATGCCCGTAGAGCGGCATACCCGCTTCAAGCCGCAAACTGTCGCGCGCGGCAAGTCCCGCCGGGGTGAGGCCGTATTCTGCGCCGGCTTCGATGACAGCGTCCCACAGTGCGGGAGCTTTCTCGTTTGCCACAAGCAGTTCGAAACCGTCTTCGCCCGTGTATCCGGTGCGGGCGATGAGCAGCGGTACGCCGTCAAAGGTGGCTTCGGTGAAGGCGTAATACTTCTGCTCTGCCCACCCGGTCGCAACGTTTTCGATTTCGTCAAGCCCTGAGAGCAGGGCTTCAGCTTTCGGCCCCTGCACCGCAATGAGTGCGTACTCGTCGGTTGCATCGGTGACCGCGGCATCCGTTTCAACCGCGGCAAGGGCCGCAGCAACGTTTTCCCGGTTGCCGGCGTTGGCGATTATGAGGTACTCTTCGTCGGCCAACCGGTAAACGATGAGATCGTCGATAATGGTGCCGTCATCGGCGAGTGCGAACGTGTATTTGGCTTTTCCGATCGCGAGGGTCGAGAGCTTGCTCGCGAGCGCACGATCGAGGTAGTCGGCAGCGTCTGCACCCTCGATGATGAACTCCGCCATGTGCGAAATATCGAAGATGCCGACTGACTCACGTACCGCGTGGTGTTCGGCGAGATCAGAGCTATACCGAACCGGCATTTGCCAGCCACCAAAGTCGGTGAACGATGCCCCGAGGGCTTCGTGCCGATCGCGTAGCACGGTATAGCGAGATGTGGGTTCAGCGCCGCTCATGCGCCCAGCCTACATCGCCGCGCACGCCGGTTCTGCCCCGACAGTTGCACTGGTTCAACGCCCTAGAGTTTTCGTATGAGTACGTCAGCGCGAGTGAGCCTTATTGTGCCCGCACGTGACATCGCCGAGTTCCTCCCTGCCGCGCTCGAATCGCTGCTCGCGCAGACGTTCGACGCGTGGCAAGCGATCGTCATCGACGACGGTTCAGCGGACGCCACCGGAGACGTGGCCGATTCCTTCGCGGCGCGCGACGAGCGAATAACCGTTTTGCGCATGCCCCAATCGGTTGGACTCGGTGCGGCACGCAACAGCGGTCTTGCAGGGGTCGATACCGAGTATTTCGGATTCGTCGACGGTGACGACGTACTCAGCCCCAATGCTCTCGAGCGCTGGGTGGAAACCCTCGACCGCACGGGTTCCGACTTCGCCGCAGCAGCGTATGTGCGCCTTCGCCCACAGCCCGATGGAACATATGCCACTGGGCGCATACAACCGTGGGCTGCCGCTGCCACTTCGCCTGCAGCCGACAGCCTCACGCTTGCCGAGCGCCCCGCAGCGGTCGGCAACGTTGTGGCGTGGTCAAAGCTCTACCGCACTGCTTTCTGGCGCTCACACGGGCTCCGGTTTCCGGGGGGCGCGTATGAAGACCAGTTGATCGCGGCATCCGTTTACACGAGCGCCCATGCGTTCGACACCATTGCTGAGCCACTTGTGCAGTGGCGTTTGCGTCCCGGTTCAATCACCGCATCCCGCAACGAACTGCCGGTTCTGCGCGAATACATATCCGCGCTGCGCGCAGGGTTGGGCATTTTTCTCGATGCAGGACAAACGGATGCCGCGCTCGAACGCGTGCGCCTCATCCGCTCGATCGACCTGCCGCCACTTGACGCGATCGCGACCGAGCACCCCGATGATGCCTACCGCGCTGAACTACGCACCTTCACCGATTGGCTCGCCACGATCCCCCGCGCTGAAACTGCCCCGGCCGACCCAGCGCTGACCGACGGGCTGTCCTGGTAGCGCGCCTCGTGCTGCTTTTGGGGCTCGTCACCACCTGGTCTTATAACGATCGTGTCAAAGCCGGCCGAGTGCCACTTCCTACCGAGAAGTAAGGCACTGCAGATTTCGACGTGGTCCGAGTTTGCCGGGATCCGCCCATCACCGCCGCAGCACTAGTATCAAGACCATGAGTTCCCATCCCCACAACGCGCAGAGCTCGGAAGCGTTCTCGAACACTCTGCCCAACTCCCGAGTGCCCGCAGTTCGTTTCACCTTCGACGGCGGTGCTGCAACGTGGATCGGCGTCAGCATCGGCGGATTGTTGGTTACGGTACTCACCCTCGGCATTTGCTATCCGTGGGCAATCGTGATGACGTACCGCTGGAAAACGAAACACACCTATCTCAACGGCCACCGCCTGCGATTCACTGGAAACGCCTTCAGCCTGTTCGGGCAGTGGGTCAAATGGCTTCTGCTGTGCATCATCACCCTCGGCATCTATGGTTTCTGGGTCTATCCACGCCTACAAAAGTGGATCATCGAGCACCAAGAGATCGACCCCGCGGCGGCATAGTCCAGTGCCCCTGACCGACGGGCTGTCCTGGTAGCGCGGACGGGTGATCAATCCGAGAGTTGCTCGGCGATGAGGTCTGCATAGACACCGTCGAGTGCAAGCAGTTCGTCGTGGCTGCCAGACTCCACGATCTCGCCCTTGACGAGCACGTTGATGACGTCGGCGTCTCGAATCGTCGAAAGGCGGTGTGCAATAGAGAACGTCGTGCGCCCCTTCGATGCTTTCTCAAGTGCTTCTTGCACGACACGCTCAGAAACCGTGTCGAGCGCTGAGGTTGCCTCATCAAGCAGCAGAACGGGTGGGTTTTTCAGCATCACGCGCGCGATCGCGAGGCGCTGTTTTTCCCCGCCGGAGAGCCGGTAGCCACGCTCGCCCACGACCGTGTCGTAGCCATCTTCGAAGGTCTCGATGATGTGGTGGATATTTGCGCCCTTGCATGCCTCGATGAGTTCTGCATCGGTCGCGTCGGGTTTGGCGTAGCGCAGGTTCTCGGCGATCGTCGCGTGGAAGAGATACGTTTCTTGCGAGACGATACCGACGTGGTCGATGATCGACTCACCAATCAAGTGTCGTACGTCTTCGCCCGCGAAGAATACCGTGCCCGCTTCTGCTTCATACAGCCGCGGTGTCAAATAAAGCACCGTGGTCTTGCCCGCACCGCTGGGGCCGACGAAGGCGATGTGCTGGCCGGGCTCAGCAGCAAACGAAATCCCACCAAGCGTCGGGCGCGAATCCGGCACCGCGTCGGGGTACCGGAACACGACGTCTTTGAACTCAATGTGTCCGAGTGTGCCGCGGGCTTCGCTGACCGCAATGGCGTCTGGAGCATCGGATATCAGCGGCGTCATGTCGAGGTACTCAAAAATGCGCGCGAACAAAGCCTGTGATGTCTGCACGTCAAGTGCCACTCGCATGAGACTTGTCATCGGTTGCAGAACGCGCGAGAGCACGGTTGTGAAGGCGACGATCGTTCCTGCTGTGACGGCGTCACTGCCGCGGCCCATCAAGATACCGGCGACAAGATAGATGACAGCCGGAATCGAAGCCATGATGACCGAAACGACCGCGAAGAAGCCCTGGCCGCTCATGGCACGCTTGACTTGCAGTTTGATCTGCACCGCGTTTTGGTTGCGGTACTTTTCGGAATCAATCCGTTGGCGGTTGAACGACTTCGAGAGCATTACCCCAGAGACCGAAAGCGACTCTTGAGTGATGGCTGTCAGTTCACTGAGCGATTCTTGTGTTGCGGCCGCGATCTTCACCCGACGCTGGCCGACTTTGCGCTGCACCCAAATAAGAATCGGCAACAGTATGATCGCGATGAGCGTCAATCGCCAATCGAGAATAATCATTGTGACAAGCGAAGCGATAACCGTCACAACGTTGCCAAGAATGCTCGTGAGCGTGTTGGTCAGCACACCAGAAACGCCACCAACATCGTTTTGCAATCGCGACTGAATGACACCCGTCTTCGTGCGGGTGAAAAACGCCAGCTCCATTCGTTGGAGGTGTTCAAAGAGCTTCACACGTAAGTCACCCGTGACGCTGTTTCCGACGGATGATGTGAAATACGTTTGCGCGATGCCAAGCCCGGTGGAAAGCAGGGTGAGGCCAAAAATGATCGAAATGAGAATGATCAACAGGCGCATGTTGACCGGTTGCAGCTGACCGCCATCTCCGATCGGGAAGAGCGCGTCATCGAAAACGCGCTGCACGATCAGCGGTGGAACGACAGCGATTGCAGCGCCCAGGAAGACGAGCAAAACGGTCATCACCAGTTGCCCCTTGTAGGGCGTGAAGAGCTCGCCTACGCGGCGCAACAGGTTGTCAACCTTGGGCGCTTCGGCATTGAGTTTGCGTTGCGCGTCTTCGTCGACACCGCGAAAGCCGCCGCCACCGCCACCACCACGGCCACCGCCGCCACCCATCATGCTCATGAGTACACGCTAGCGCGCTCGGGCCAGAGCTGGCGAGTAGACTAGAAAATCGCGCATTTTTCAGAGAGCCTCACATGAATTCGAACTCAACATCCGCTGCCCCCACCGAACTGACCCCGGAGAACTCGCGGGTGATTTGGATTCTGCTGACAGCGGCGTTTGTTGCAATTCTGAACGAAACGACGATGGGGATCGCCATCCCGGTTCTCGAGCATGAATTTGCAATTGAACACTCGGCAGCACAGTGGGTTTCGAGCGCCTTCTTGCTCACGATGGCGATCGTAATCCCGACGAGTGGTTTTCTCATTCGTCGGTTCACAACCCGGCAAATGTTCATCACAGCCTTGACGCTGTTCTCAATTGGCACCCTGGTGGGCATCATCGCACCAAGCTTTGCGATACTCATTTGCGCCCGTGTCATCCAGGCAACCGGTACGGCCCTGATGATGCCCCTGCTCATGACGACCGTGATGGACCTGGTACCAAAGGCGATCCGCGGACGCATGATGGGGCGCATTAGCCTCGTGATTGCCTTCGCACCGGCCGTCGGGCCGACCCTTTCGGGAATTCTGCTGGATCACTTTGGGTGGCGGGCAAACTTCGCCGTCATGCTGCCGATCGCGCTGATCGCACTGGTACTCGGCATTCGCTATCTGACCAACGTTGGCGAACAAACTCACCAACCCATTGACGCACTCTCGGTCGTGCTGAGTGCGCTCGGTTTTGGTGGCGTCGTTTTTGGGCTGAGCAACATTGGCGTCCTGCAGGGCGAAGCGGATGTCGCGGGTGTCAGCGTCAGCGTGATGATCACCTCCCTCGTCGTTGGCGTTGTCTCGCTTGCCTTTTTCGTGTGGCGCCAGCTGGGATTGCAGAAGAAAGACGATGCACTGCTGGACCTGCGCATTTTCAACGAGAAGAACTTCAGCTTCGCTGTTATTCAGCTCTTCATCTTGTCGATGGCTTTCTTCGGTGCGATCACGGTGATACCGATCTACCTGCAGAACTCGGCAGGCATGACCCCCACCGAAGCCGGGCTCACCGTGCTGCCGGGCGCGCTGCTGATGGGGCTCATGGGCCCGGTGATCGGCCGGATTTACGATGCCAAGGGCGCACGAGTTTTGCTTGTTCCGGGAGCAATCATCGTCACGAGCGTGCTGTGGTTTTTCACAACCGTCACGCCTTCGACGTCATTCGTGCTGATTCTGATCGCACAGATTTCGCTTTCGATCGGCCTTTCGCTTTCGTTCACGCCGTTGGTAACTTCTGCGCTTGGTTCACTGCCGCGTTCACTGTTCTCATACGGAAGCGCAACGGTCAACACCGCGCAGCAAGTGGCCGGCGCAGTTGGCGTTGCCGTCCTGATGGCGCTCATGGGTGCAGCAACTGCGGGTTTTGCCGACGCGCACAGCCCCGAAGCGGTCGCTGCTGGTGCGCGACTGGCGTTCACGGTCGCCGCGATTCTGGCGTCACTGACGCTCATCGGCTCGTGGCTTATCAAGACGCCCGAAAACGACAACGACGATGACGAAGAGATCTTCGCCGGGCACTAGGACCCGCCCGAAGTCTTAGCGCCGACGGTTGCTCGTGGCGTCGTCGATTTCGCCGATGAGCTCTTCAATGATGTCTTCCAAGAACAGCACCGCCGTGGTGTTGCCGTTGGTGTCGCGCACCTGGGCGAGGTGACGCCCGGCTGCGCGCATATTCGCGAGGGCGTCTTCAAGCTCAGTGGTTTCAGCAACCGGCACCATGCGGTGGATACGTCGCGGTTGAATCGGTTCGTGCAGGAGACCTGCACCATCTTCACCCGCAACCGAGCGCAGCACGTCTTTCAGGTGCACATACCCGGTGGGTTGCCCCTCGTCATCCACGATGACGTACCGTGAGAAGCCGTTCTTTGCGACCGCGCGCTCAACATCGGCAGGCGTTGCAGATTGCGGCAGCGCAACAAGGCTGTCAAGCGGAACCGCAACATCTTTCGCTGTCTTTTCGGTGAACTCAACAACCGCCGAAACTGCCCCTGCTGCGTCGTGCAGCACACCTTCGCTCTTTGACTGCGCCACGATTGTGGCAACTTCGTCAAGCGTGAACGCGGACGCTGCTTCATCTTTCGGTTCAACCCCGAACAGGCGCAGCACCCCATTGGCTGCGGTGTTAAGCGCCCAAATGACGGGCCGAAAAATACGCGAAATCCACACGAGCGGTGGTGCAAGCGCGAGCACTGCTTTATCGGGCACCGAGAACGCGAGGTTCTTGGGCACCATCTCGCCAAAGACGACGTGCAGGAAGCTCACGATGATCAGCGCCATTGCAAACGCGACACCGTTAACGACCGCGTCCGACCAGCCCAGCGCACCAAGCGGCACCGCCAGCAAGTGGTGGATCGCAGGCTCCGACACATTGAGAATCAAAAGCGAACACACCGTGATCCCCAACTGCGATGTCGCGAGCATGAGCGTTGCGTGTTCCATCGCGTACAGCGATGTGACAGCACGCTTGACGCCGCGTTCGGCGTGTGGCTCAATCTGTGACCGGCGCGCGGAGATAACGGCGAACTCGGCGCCGACAAAGAATGCGTTGACTAAGAGCAACACAACAAGCCAAACCAGACCTGCCCAATCGCTCATTGGTTCACCTCACTCTCGTCGGCGGGGGTCTCGTGCGGCACGAATTTGACGCGGTCAACACGACGACCATCCATGCGGATGACCTCGAGTATTCCGTCTGGCACTGCAACAGTGTCACCAACGGTGGGGATGCGTTCGAGCACGCTCATGATGTAGCCGCCGACCGTGTCATACACATCATCGTTCGGCACCACGACGCCACCTTGCGCAAGCACTTCATCGGGGCGCAATTCGGCCGGGAAAGTCACGGCATCCGCTGCGCCACGAACGACACCTGCGCGTCTGCGGTCGTGTTCGTCGCTGACTTCACCGACGATTTCTTCGACGAGGTCTTCCATCGTGACAAGCCCGGCGGTACCGCCGTATTCGTCGACGACAATTGCCACCTGGTAACCGTTTTGACGCAGTTCAGAGACAAGCTGATCGAGGTGTTGCGTTTCGGGCACTCGCAAAACATCGGTTGCAATCGCACCGACGGGTACTTCGCTGCGGCGATCGGATGGCACAGCAACCGCCGACTTCAAGTGGGCGATCCCCATAATGTCATCGAGCGATTCCTGATACACCGGGAATCGGCTATGACCGGTGCGCTGAGCCAATCGGATGATCTCATCGACCGGTTCGTCGGCGGCAACCGCGTGCATACTCGGCCGCGCCGTCATGGCATCGGCCGCCGTGAGTGAAGCAAAATTCAGGCTGCGATCAAGCAGTCCAGCGGTATCTTCTTCGAGCAAGCCCTCGCTTGCCGAGCGGCGCACAAGCGACGACAGTTCGTCGGCCGTGCGCGCACTCGAGAGCTCTTCTTTCGGTTCCACACCGAGTGCCCGCAAAACTGCGTTGGCGCTGCCGTTGAGTACCTTGATGATTGGGCGAAAAACGTTCGTGAACGCAGTTTGAAACGGGATCACAAGCTTGGCGGTTTGCCGCGGCAGCGCAAGCGCGAAGTTTTTTGGTACGAGCTCGCCGAGAATCATCGACACCACGGTCGCGAGCGACACGGCAACGACCATTGCGGTTGGGCGCTGGGCTGCTTCGGGCAAAAAGCTCAGAAGCGGTTGCGTGAATGTTGTCAGCGCCGGCTCAAGGGTGTAGCCAGCAAGCAGCGTCGTGAGCGTGATGCCCAATTGCGCCGCCGACAGGTGCGTTGATGTCGTGCGAAGCGCGGCGATCGTCATCGCTAGGCGCGATTCACCTCGCTCTTGGCGGACTTCAAGGTCTGCACGGTCGAGGTTGACGAGCGCGAATTCGCTGGCAACAAACAATCCCGTGCCCACGGTCAGAATAAGCCCGATCAGCAGTCCCAGCCACGGATCCACTACAGCACCCCGCTTTCACGAGCGGGGGCGCATGCACAGCATGTGAGTCCAGGGCGCATCAGATCGGGCGACGTATGACAACTCGGAGGATCATCCATTGTGCAAACAACTGTACCGGCTCGCCCCATGAGGCGCATCTACCAGGAGACCGGCAGCGCTTTGCCCTCTTCATACCCGGCAGCAGATTGCAGGCCAACGGCTGCGCGCTCGTGGAATGCATTCAAATCTGCGGCACCGGCGTAGGTAAACGAACTGCGCACGCCCGAAATAATCATGTCAACGAGGTCCTCAACACCGGGGCGTAGCGGGTCAAGATAAATTTTCGATGACGAGATCCCCTCCGCAAACAATTCTTTGCGGGCCCGCTCGTAGGCATCGAGCCGGCCGAAGCGAGCTTGCACGGCCTTCGTTGAGGCCATGCCCCATGACTCTTTGTAGACGCGACCCGAGGCATCCGTTTGCAAAACTCCCGGGGCTTCAATTGTTCCGGCAAACCACGAACCGATCATGACGGATGCAGCTCCAGCTGCAAGCGCGAGAGCAACGTCGCGCGGGTAGCGCACACCGCCGTCCGCCCACACATGTGCGCCAAGCTCTTTCGCGGCTTGAGCGCACTCAAGTACCGCCGAGAACTGTGGACGACCAACAGCGGTCATCATGCGAGTTGTGCACATTGCGCCCGGGCCAACCCCAACTTTGAGGATTGTGGCACCAGCTGAGACGAGGTCGTGTGCGGCATCCGCGGTGACGATATTGCCTGCCACGATCGGGATGCTGAACCCGAGGTCTGCGACAGCGGCGATCGCTTTGAGCATGCCTTCCTGGTGCCCGTGGGCGGTGTCAACAACGAGGATGTCAACGCCGGCTTCGATCAGCGCCCGCGCTTTCGCCGCAACGTCACCATTGATGCCGACCGCCGCGGCAACCGCGAGCCGGCCATCGTTGTCGAGAGCCGGACGGTACAGGTTCGACCGCAATGCACTTTTTTGCGAAATGGTTCCGACGAGATGCCCGTGGTCAACAACCACGACGGTTTCGGCTCCGGTTGCGTGCACCGCATCGAACGCGGCACGCGCATCGGTTATTTCTTCCGCGTCGAGCGCGGGCGGCATTTCGTGCACCAGGTCACCGAGCCGTGCATCGCCAAGCGCTGTGGCGAGCCGGGTTGCTGGTAAAACACCCAGTACATCTTTCAGGTCGATTGCACCCTCGACAGCGCTCGTGACAACAATGCCGTGACCTTCCGCCGCCGGGATGACCTCGAGTGCTTCGGAGACGGTCGTCTGCGGCGGCAAGACAATGGGCGAATCCCATTGCACAGGCTGGCGTTTGACCCAGCGAATCGCGTCACCGAGTTCTTGCAGCGGAATATCCTGCGGTAAGACACCCAAACCACCACGGCGCGCAAGTGTCGCGGCAAGCCGTGGGCCGGTAACCGCATTCATGTTTGAGGCAACGAGCGGAATCGTCGCGGACGTGCCATCAACGGGGGCAAGATCAACCTGCAAACGGCTCGTGATGTCGCTCTTGCTGGGCACCAAAAAAACATCCGAGTACGTCAAATCCACGTGCGGCATCTCACCAATAAAACGCATACGGCAACGTTACCGCGCATGCCGCTTGCGGTGTTTGAAACCGGGTACGCTTAAGTGTTGATTGTGTGACATGTGCGTGCCGCAAAGTAGCGCCTGCACGACTGCAAACGAGAGAGTAGGCGATCAAACGTGACGAGCCAGGTTCCCGGTTCAGGGCCCGCTGACAGTGACGGTGAATTCGGAGCTAACCAATGGCTCGTTGAAGAACTCTATGAGCAGTTCAAGATCGACCCACACACGGTCGATAAAGAGTGGTGGCCAACCCTTGAGCGTTACGCAGTGATGCAGAAGGCCGCCGCCGGTCAACCGTTGCCGACCACGACAGCACCGGCCCCGGCTCCAGCTCCAGCACCTGTTGTTGAGGTCGCTCCCCCGACAACGCCGATCGCTGTGATCAACCAGACACCGCCCGTCGCCCGCACAACCGCCAAGCCCGCCGAGCAAGCACCGCTTCCTGCGCAGGCACCGAAGCCAAAGGCCCCCGCAGAAGCAACCGAAGCGGATGCATCCGCTGACGTCGAAGAAGACGTCGTCACACCGCTTCGCGGCATGACGAAGACCCTCGCGACGAACATGGACGCGTCGCTGACGGTCCCGACCGCAACGAGCGTCCGCACAATTCCGGCCAAGCTCATGATCGACAACCGCATCGTGATCAACAACCACCTCGCTCGCACGCGCGGTGGCAAGGTGAGCTTTACACACCTCATCGGATGGGCCATCATTCAGGCGCTGAAAGAGATGCCGGGCCAAAACGTCTACTACGACATCGTTGACGACAAGCCGTCGGTTGTCGTTCCCGCACACGTTGCTTTGGGTATCGCAATCGATATTCCTAAGCCCGACGGAACCCGCGCGCTGCTCGTGCCGAGCATCAAGAAGGCCGAGACGCTTTCGTTCAACGAGTACTTGGCAACGTACGAAGACCTCGTCAAGCGTGCTCGTGATAACAAGCTGACCGCAACCGACTTTGCTGGCACGACCATTTCGTTGACGAACCCGGGCGGCATCGGCACGGTGCACTCGATTCCGCGGCTCATGAAGGGCCAAGGCTCGATCATTGGTGCGGGAGCCCTCGAATACCCGGCCGAGTTCCAGGGTTCGAGCGAAACCAACCTCGTTGACATGGGCATTGGCAAGACTGTCACCCTCACGAGCACCTATGACCACCGCGTTATTCAGGGTGCGGGCTCTGGGGAGTTCTTGAAGAAGGTTCACGAACTGCTCATCGGCCAGCGTGGTTTCTACAACCAGATTTTTGCCGCGCTCCGCATTCCGTACGAGCCCATCCACTGGGCAAGTGACATCACGGTTGACACCGCTGAGCGCATCAACAAGACCGCTCGCGTGCAAGAGCTCATCAACGCATACCGCGTGCGTGGGCACCTGATGGCAGATGTCGACCCACTCGCTTACCGCCAGCGCACCCACCCTGATCTTGAGATTGAGTCACATGGTTTGACGTTCTGGGATCTCGATCGTGAGTTCGTCACGGGTGGATTTGGTGGCAAGCGCACCCTCAAGTTGCGCGAAATTCTGGGTATTTTGCGTGACTCGTACTGCCGCACAATCAGCCTCGAGTACATGCACATCCAAGATCCCGAGCAACGTGCGTGGTTCCAAGAAAAGGTCGAGGTCAAGTACCAAAAGCCCAGCCACGACGAGCAGCTGCGTATCTTGCGCAAACTCAACGAGGGTGAAGCGTTCGAGACGTTCCTGCAGACGAAGTACGTTGGCCAGAAGCGCTTCTCACTCGAAGGTGGCGAGAGCGTTATTCCACTGCTCGATGAAATCTTGCGTGCTGCTGCCGCAGAAGAGCTCGACGGTGCCGCAATCGGTATGGCCCACCGTGGCCGCTTGAACGTGCTCACCAATATTGCCGGCAAGACATACGGCCAGGTGTTTGCGGAGTTTGAAGGTCGCGCTGCAGTTGGCAACAAGCGCGGTTCCGGTGACGTGAAGTACCACCTCGGCACCGAGGGCACCTTCCAAACCGAAGAGGGTAAAGAGCTTCCGGTTTACCTCGCGGCAAACCCCAGCCACCTCGAAACGGTCGATGGTGTGCTCGAAGGTATCGTTCGCGCGAAGCAAGACCGCAAGCCCATCGGTACGTTCGCGTGGCTGCCCATTCTCATTCACGGTGACGCCGCTTTCGCCGGTCAAGGTGTTGTTGTTGAGACATTGCAAATGTCGCAGTTGCGCGGCTACCGCACCGGTGGCACGGTGCACGTTGTTATCAACAACCAAATCGGCTTCACCACGATTCCTGATGACTCGCGCACGTCGGTGTACTCAACGGATGTCGCAAAGACCATTCAAGCTCCGATCTTCCACGTCAACGGCGATGACCCTGAAGCGGTTGTTCGTGTTGCCCAGTTGGCGTTTGAATACCGCCAAAAGTTCAAGGGCGATGTCGTTATTGACCTGGTTTGCTACCGCCGCCGCGGTCACAACGAGGGTGATGACCCGTCGATGACGAACCCCATCATGACGGACCTCATCGAAGCTAAGCGTTCGGTGCGCAAGCTCTACACCGATGCACTTGTCGGTCGTGGCGATATCACTGAAGCAGAGTACGACCAGGCAAAAGCCGACTTCCAGAACCGTCTTGAGATTGCATTCGCTGAAACGCACGATGCAGCAACCGGTGCGGCCGACATCAACGGCCCGCTCACCGACACGAACCAGGTTGTTGGCGAACCCGAGACGACCGGTGTCACGGAAGATCTCATCCACCGCGTTGGAGACGTGTTCGTCAACAAGCCTGAGGGTTTCACGGTGCACCCGAAGCTTGATCAGTTGCTTTCGAAGCGTCTCGAGATGAGCCGCAACGGTGGCATCGATTGGGGCTTTGGCGAGTTGCTTGCATTCGGTTCACTCCTCGTGGAAGGCACCCCCGTGCGTCTTGCTGGCCAGGACTCGCGTCGTGGCACGTTCGTGCAACGCCACGCGGTCTTGCACGATCGGAAGAACGACCAAGAGTGGCTGCCGCTGGCAAACCTGGCCGAAAACCAGGGCCGTTTCTATGTCTACGACTCACTGCTGAGCGAATACGCGGCGATGGGCTTCGAATACGGTTACTCGGTTGAGCGCCCCGAAGCTCTCACCTTGTGGGAGGCGCAGTTCGGTGACTTCGTCAACGGAGCCCAGAGCGTCATCGACGAGTACGTGTCATCCGCTGATCAAAAGTGGGGGCAACAATCCGGCGTCGTACTGCTTTTGCCGCACGGTTATGAAGGCCAGGGCCCTGACCACTCGTCGGCGCGTATCGAACGGTTCTTGCAGCTTGCCGCACAAGACAACATGACGATTTCTCGCCCGTCGACACCGGCACAGTACTTCCACCTGTTGCGTCGTCAGGCGTATGCTCGCCCCCGCCGCCCGCTGGTGGTTTTCACGCCGAAAGCAATGCTGCGATTGCGCGGTGCGACAAGCGAGGTTGCCGATTTCACGAGTGGCAAGTTCCAAACCGTGCTCGATGACGACCGTCAAATCAACAAGGCCGGCATCAAACGCGTGCTCGTGCACTCGGGCAAGGTGCACTGGGATCTCAAGGCCGAGCTTGAGAAGCACCCGAACGATGGCATCGCACTCGTGCGGCTGGAACAGTTCTACCCGGCGCCGACCGAAGCACTGCGCGCGATCTTGGACACCTACCCCGGTGCCGAAATCGTCTGGTTGCAAGACGAACCTGAAAACCAGGGCGCCTGGCCGTTCTTTGCCTTGAACATCGCCCCCGAATTGGGTCGCGAAGTGAAGGTTATCTCGCGTGCCGCCGCCGCTTCGCCGTCAACCGGCTCCAGCAAGGTGCACGCGGCCGAACAAGCTGCTCTCCTGAAGGCTGCCCTCGCGGTTTAGCCTTCAGGAGCGGGCGCTCGGGCTCACCGCTACGGTGCGCCCGAGCTTCGCTACCTAGTGCTCAGCCTGCAGTTCGCGCAGGCGCAGCAGAACGCGGTCGCGCAAATCTTCGGGGGCAGCCTCTTGGCACGCTCGTGACACGGCTTCGGTCAGCGTTCGAGCAGCGCGCTCTTCGTCTTGGCACGACGCACAGCTTTCGAGGTGTGCGCGAATGTCTGCCTGGCTCCCCTGACAGATTTCGTTGCGCAAGTACTCTTCGAGATCCCGACGGGCGACCTCGCAACCGCAATCTTTACCTTCGGTGGCGCTCATTTCGCCAACTCCTCTGAAACAGCGGATGCCGCAGCATCCATTCGATATTTATTCGGCACATCGATGCCACGCTCGACCGCATACTCGGCGAGCGATTCACGCAACATGCGCCTGGCCCGGTGCAACCGGCTCATAACTGTGCCAATGGGCGTGCCCATAATGTCGGCGATTTCTTGATACGCAAAACCTTCAACGTCTGCGTAGTAGACAACCATGCGGAAGTCATCCGGCAACGCCGCGAGCGCGTCTTTGACAACCGACGCTGGCATCCGGTCGAGCGCTTCGGCCTCCGCCGAACGTGACCCCATCGAGGTTGTGCTTGTCGCCTCACCGATTTGCCATTCTTCAAGCTCATCGAGTGGGTTTTGGTACGGCTCGCGCTGACGTTTGCGATACAGATTGATGTACGTGTTCGTGAGGATGCGGTACAGCCACGCCTTCAGGTTCGTGCCCTGTTCGAAGCCTTTGAACGCGGCAAAAGCCTTCACCATCGTCTCTTGCACAAGATCGGCGGCGTCAGCGGGATTATGCGTCATGCGCATCGCAGCAGCATAAAGCTGCTCAGCAAACGGCAACGCTTGTTGCTCGAACTGTTGCGAGAGCGTCAGAGTGGGGGCGAAATCATCCATCATCGGCCAGTTTAGAGCCGCTGGTGCGGTTTCGGGTTCAGCAAGTAAGAGCAAGGCCACTCCCCTCTCAATTCCAGCGTGTTGCACGGCGTTCGATAAGGTAAAACACAATGACTACCTCTTCGTATTCCCAAATCGTCAATGCTGACGAGAAGGTTTACCGTGCGCCGGTGGCGAGCGGCCCCGTTTCGGCTGACCTCCATATTCCCGGATCGAAGTCACTGACCAACCGTGAACTCATCCTTTCGGCGATCGCCGATGGGGCCTCAACCCTGGTCGGCCCGCTGCACAGCGACGATTCACGACACATGATTACCGCACTTCGCGCACTCGGTGTTGAGATCACCGAGCTGGAATCCAGTCGCGGGTTCGGACCCGATTTGCGGATCGTCCCGCGCACGAAATTGCGAGGAAACGTCACGATCGATTGTGGCCAGGCCGGAACCGTCATGCGTTTTGTTACCCCGCTCGCGGGGCGCTCCGACGGTCCTGTGCAGATAACTGCGGCAGAAAACGCACTCCACCGCCCCATGGGCACGATGATCCAGGCACTGCGCGATTTGGGCATCGACGTTGACGATCAGGGTTCCTGGTCGCTCCCGTTTACCGTGCATGGGCATGGGCATGTGCGCGGCGGACGACTTGAGATCGATGCGTCTGATTCGAGCCAGTTCATCTCTGGTTTGTTGCTTGCTGCACCGCGTTTCGACATTGGGTTGCACCTTGTGCACACCGGTGAGAAGTTGCCGAGCGTGCCACACATCGACATGACGATCGAAACGCTCTCGAAGCGTGGCGTGCACGTGCAGCGCCCGGCACCCGGCGAATGGCTTGTTGAAGCTGGTGTGCCACGCGGCAAGACCGTTTCGATCGAGCCCGACCTGTCAAATGCAGCACCCTTCTTGGCCTCGGCTCTCGTCAGTGGCGGCGAAGTGACGATCGCTGATTGGCCCGTGCACTCAACCCAGCCCGGTGCGATGCTGCCGCAAATCCTCAGTTCAATGGGTGCACACACCTCGCGCCGCGGCGGCGCGCTCACGGTTCGCGGCGGCCGGCACTTGCGCGGTATCAACATTGACCTGAGCGAAGCAAGCGAATTGACCCCAACGATTGTTGCTCTGGCAGCGTTTGCCGAAACCCCTTCGACCATCACGGGCGTGGGGCACATTCGCGGACACGAAACCGACCGACTCGCCGCTCTCGTGAACAACCTCGCAAACGTTGGGGTTCGCGCCGAAGAGCTTCCGGACGGCATCCGTGTCTTCCCCGTCAGTGATGCAGCCCCGGGGCACGGCGGGCCGTGGGCTGCGTACCACGATCACCGGATCGCAACAACAGGTGCGATCATTGGGCTTCGGATTGCGGGTGTCGAGATTGACGACATCACGACAACCGCAAAGACGCTTCCGGAGTTCACCCGGTTGTGGGCCGAGACGATCGCCACGGGTGGTTCTGGCTCGTGAGTTGGTTGGCCGACGACGAACCCGATGAATACGACGAGTTCGACGAGAGCACAATAAAGCAGCGCCCGAACCCCAAGGCGAACCGGCCACGCACGAAGCGGCGTCCCACGCACGACGATGCAATTGATTGCCGAGTTGTCGGTGTCGACCGTGGCAGATATGACGTGCTCGCCGATGAAGACGGCCCAGACGAGCGGATGCTGCGTGCAACCCGTGCCCGCGAATTGCACCGCACCGCGATTGTCACGGGCGACATCGTGCGGGTTGTCGGTGACCTTTCAGGCGAAGAAGGCTCACTCGCGCGCATCGTCAGCATCAACGAGCGCTCCTCACTCTTGCGGCGCAGTGCTGACGACACCGATCAGGTCGAACGGGTCATTGTCGCCAACGCCGACCAAATGCTCGTTGTCGTCGCCGCAGCCGACCCCGAACCCCGACCCCGGCTTGTCGACCGGTACTTGGTTGCAGCCCTTGACGCTGGCATCCGCCCCCTCCTGGTTGTCACCAAAACCGACTTGGCCGACCCGACCGAGTTTCTTTCACACTTTGCCGGGCTTGACGACTTGCGGGTTTTCACCAGCCAAAAAAGCGACGTGCCGCTCGAAGAAATCGGTTCAGCGCTGAGCGGGCACACAACAGTGTTTGTCGGTCATTCGGGTGTCGGCAAGTCGACACTTGTGAACGCGCTCGTCCCCGAAGCGCAACGCGCGACGGGGCACGTCAATGAGGTGACGGGGCGCGGACGCCACACGTCGAGCTCGACCGTTGCCCTGCGCTATGCGGGTGCCGATGGTCCAGGGTGGATCATCGATACGCCGGGCGTGCGCTCATTTGGACTCGGGCACATCAATCCCGACAACATTCTGCGGGCGTACCCCGATCTTGAGGTGATTGCCGAGACCTGTCCGCGTGGGTGCACGCATATGGCGGATGCATCCGATTGTGAGCTTGTGTTGGCTGCCGCCTCGCTCGATGAGGCTGGCCGAGCCCGTCTGGATTCGCTACAACGGTTGCTCTCGACCTTCCCGATCGCTGGCCGCTAGAGAAACTCAGCGATCCGTGAAGTGTTCGGTGAGCCAATCACGCAACACAAGTGCGTGATTGACGTGTGGATCCTTCGCGGCATACACGAGTGTCACGTGCGCGGCGGTGCCGAACAACTCACGCACCTCATCGAGGAGCGCCGCTCCCCGATCATCAAGTTCCGCACGGTAAGCGACGGCGAAATCGTTGAACCGTGCCGGATCGTGTCCCCACCATGTGCGCAATTGTGGTGATGGTGCAAGATCTTTGCACCACTCGGCATGCAGATCTGTCTTTTTCACTCCCCGCGGCCACAGCCGATCAACGAGAACGCGCAAACCATCATCGGCTGTTGGCGCCTCGTAGACGCGTTTGATACTGAAGGTTGTCATCTGGTACCTCCCCGCTCAGTGTAAGCACGCGCAAGTTCCCAGCGGAGGGCAATTATTCCCGGCTGGGCACAAGACTTGCAGCGCTAGGCTTAAAGCGATGTCTCCTCTCGCTCCAGATTTTTCACTTCCCAATCAAGACGGCAATGTCGTTTCACGGAAAGACCTCCACGGCCAGAAGACAATTCTGTTCTTCTACCCCGCGGCGATGACTCCCGGGTGCACGAAAGAGGCGTGTGATTTTCGTGACTCCATGTCGTCGCTTACGGCACACGGCTACACGGTCCTCGGTATTTCGCGCGACGAACCCGAAAAACTGCAACGATTTCGCGAACGCGACGCACTAAACTTCGACCTGCTCAGTGATCCCGCCCACGCGGTGCACGAAGCGTATGGCGCGTGGGGTAAGAAAATGAACTACGGCAAAGAGATCGAAGGCGTCATCCGTTCAACCTTTGTCCTCGACGAGCAGGGACACATCGTGCACGAGCTGCACAATGTTCGAGCGACGGGCCACGTTGCCCGCCTGCGCAAACTGCTCGGCATCGACGCATAGGTAACGTCATGGTGTGCTGGATCACACGCGCCGTCGGTGCGCTTGTTGCAGTTTTGACGGTGCTGGCTGTCTTTGCGCCATCCGCAGCCGCGCATGACGAGCTCATCTCAAGCACCCCTGCGGCTGGGGAACAACTCGAATCAGCGCCGAGCGAAATCACACTCGAGTTCTCAGCTGCGCTGCTTGATCTGGGTGGCGCGAGCACCGTCGTGTTTGTCGTCGATGCAAGCGGCACGGATTGGGCCGCTGAGCAACCGGTCATCGAACACAACGTCGTGCGGGTTTCGCTCAAGCCATCAATGCCCGACGCTGGGTATGAAGTGCGCTGGCAAGTAATCTCGGGAGATGGGCACCCCATCTCTGGCATCGTTGCGTTCACCGTCGGTGACGCGGCACCGCTGAGTCCAGCGCCCACTGCAAGTGCATCCCAGCCGCAATCAGAGGCCACAACCTCCGGACCACGGCTTGTTTGGGTTGCCCTCGGTGGGGCGGCAATTGCCATCGCCGCGTATGCCCTCGTCCTGTTCATCTCACGCCGGAAAGCACAACAATGACCCTCGCACGCAAACTCGCCGCATTCGCACTCTTCGGACTCAGCCTGTTCGCACTCGGCGCCTGCGCCTCGGGGCAAACCACCACCGAGCTCACCGTGACCGACGCATGGGTCAAAGCCACCGACGGGGGCATGACCGCCGGATTTGCGACGATCAACAATCCAGGCGCCCGAGAGGCGCGAATCGTTGGCGCGACGACCCCGGCCGCGTCATTTGTCGAACTGCACGAGACGATCACGGATGCCGCCGGCCAAGCGGTCATGCGCGAAGCCGCCGATGGCATCGTTGTTCCGGTGAAATCATCAGTGACCCTCGAGCCGGGTGGTTCGCACCTCATGCTCATGGACGTTTCAGAAGCGCTCAAAGCGGGTGATGAAGTGACGCTGACGCTGCAATTCGATTCAGGCAGTCCGATTTCATTCGTTGCCGTCGTGAAAGACTTCGCCGGCGCGAATGAAACATACGAGCACGACCACACTGATCACTAATGGTTGAATCAAAACCGCGCTTTGTGCCATCTCGTCGCCAGTTTCTGCTTGGCGGTGCGGTCGCCGGTGCGGGTGCGGCACTTGCGATCGGCACCGACGCCATCATTGGCACACGCGCGGCATCCGAGAACGTCGCGGGCGCCGAATCGAATGCGTTCTACGGCACGCACCAGGCCGGGATCGCAACCGACGCCCAAGCACACACGACGCTGCTGGGCTTTGACCTTCGCACAGAAACCACACGCGATGATTTGCGTCGCATGATGCGAATCCTCACCGATGATGCTGCACGGCTCACGCAGGGCAAACCAGCTCTGGCCGACACAGAACCTGAGCTGGCCGTAACACCTGCCCGGCTGACCGTGACATTCGGGTTTGGCCCGCAATTTGTTGCCCGAGCGAGCGGCACGAAACCGTCGTGGCTGCGCCCGCTGCCGGCGTTTGCGATCGATCAGCTCGACGCGAACCTCAGTGGGGGTGATCTGCTGATTCAAGTGGCATCCGATGACCCGGTGACGGTTGCGCACGCAAGCCGCATGCTCACAAAAGACACTCGGAGCTTCGCCGATGCGCGATTCATTCAGAGCGGCTTTCGCCGCGCACACGGATCAGAGCGCGCTGGCACGACCATGCGAAACCTGTTCGGGCAGGTCGACGGCACAACCAATGTGCGGCCGGGCACAAGCGATTTTGATGAGGTCGTGTGGATTCGTGACGGATGGCTCGCGGGCGGCACCAGCATGGTCATTCGACGGACCATGATGCAGCTTGACAAGTGGGATGAGCTTGACCGGCCCGGGCGGGAACAATCCGTCGGGCGCTTCTTGAGCAACGGCGCGCCCCTGACAAGCACACCAACGCCGGCCGCGGCCGAGTTTGATGAACCCGACTTTGCCGCCAAGACCCCGTTGGGATTCTCGGTTATTCCAACGTTTTCGCACATGGCGCGCGCACACCCCGTCGAAACGCACGAGCGCATCTTCCGACGCAGCTACAACTATCTTGAAACTTCAGATGCCAGCACAAGCGAGGCTGGGCTCATCTTTATTTCGTTGCAGGCTGACGTCGACCGGCAGTTCGTGCCAATCCAGTCACGGCTTGCCGAGCTTGATCTGCTCAACGAATGGACGACCCCGGTCGGATCATCGGTTTTTGCAATTCCACCTGGCTGCATGCCCGGCGGATACATCGGTGAGACCCTCCTCAGCTGAACCACGATGCCGTGGCCGCAGTGAGCGTTACTGCGCAGGGTGCGTGAGCGCAATCTGATCGAGCGTTTGCTCGATCGTCCGCGCGAAAACCTCGGCGCCCGCAACGTGCGGGTGAATACCGTCTTCCGCGAGATCCCACGGGCGTTCGGTGATGTTGCCTGCCCAGTCAGCGACCCACACGTTCGCGTGAGCTGCGGCAAGCGCGGCAATGTCAGCGTTGACGCTGTCAATCCATGACCGTTGGGCGTACGCGTTCACCATGATGAGTTGGCGGTCTGGGCCAACGACGTCAACAATTTCTTGCAAGGCGCCGGCGTCTAAAAGGCCGTTCGTGCCGAGGCTAAGAACAACATACTCACGAAGCTCACCCGCGGCATCGTACGAACGCAGAATTTCGGGGGCCGTCCAAATGCCGCGAGAAACGTCGGCATCAACAATGATTCCAGGGAAGACCTCGAAAAGCTGCGGTGCTGAAGCGAGCATGACCGAGTCACCGATGGCAAGCATCTGGTCGCCTGTGACCGAGATAATGACGGGTTCGGGCTCAGACTCAGGAGTGGGTTCCGGCGTCGGCGTCGGTTCAGTCGTTGGTCCGACGGTTGGTTCCGGTGCCGGCGGGGTTGTCGGTTCAGGCTCCGGTGCAACAGGAGTCGAGATTGTCGCACTCGGTGTGGGTTCGTCGGTGTGCGAGGCTTGCTGCTCGAGCATGCGCTGGATTGCCTCTTGCCCTTCGCGAATCGCGATCTGGGCACTGGATTCCGTACGGGTTGCTGCGACCGCGGCTGAGGTACCAAACAAGGCGACTCCGCCAACGGCGAGAACGGCAATCGGTCGCATCCGACTCCCCGATCGACCAGCAAGGCTCTCGCCCATCAGTCGGATACTGCCGCGAAAGCCCTGCTGCCGCACAGGCATCTCGATGAAGCGATACGACAGCGCGGCGGCGAGCATCGTCGCAGCCAACACGGTGAGCCCGATGTGCCACGGCACTTCGACGCCGTGACCGGGCACCTTAAACGCGGCCAAAACAAGCATGAGCACCGGCCAGTGCCACAGGTAGATTCCGTACGAGCGGTCACCAACATAACGAAGTGGCGCATTATCGAGTGCGCGGCCGAAGTGTGAGTGCGGCCAGATACTCGCGAAGATCGCCATCGCCGTTCCGATGGATGCGAGCAAAAGCGTCCCCGGGAACGTGCCGACCGTTGGCCGCTCCGGGATGAGGGCTACAACAACAACCGCTGCCAGGCCAACGAACCCCAGAACAACCAGCCCCAGCTGCCCGGTCCTGGAGGGCACCCACGACCAGCGGTGCATGTTTACGGTTGCCAGGGCGAGCCCCGCACCCAACAGCAGCCCGAACGCATGCGAGTCGGTACCGAAATAGGCGCGAGTCACATCAGCACCACCCGAGACGAGCACGATCATCCAGATCGCGGATGCTGCTGCACCGAACAACACGACCGCGATGCGCAACCCGTTTCGCGGCAAGAACATCAGTAGCGTCAGCAGCAACGGCCACAGCAAGTAGAACTGTTCTTCAACGGCAAGCGACCACATATTGCGAAACAGTTCGGGTGCGGTGCCGGTGAAATAGTCGGTGCCGGAAGCGATCGAAACCCAGTTGTAGCTAAACGTCGCCGCCCCGATCACCTGGCGGCGGATGTGGACGAGCAAGTCGCCACCGAGCAACCACGCGAAGCTTGCGCAAACGGTCACGGTCAGCACCAGCGCAGGCAAGAGGCGTCGAGCACGTTTTCGCCAAAAGTCTAAGAAGCGCGGCCAGGTCCCCAAGGCGCCGGCACGCGACGGGCGTATGAGCAGCGCGGTGATGAGGAACCCACTGATGACGAAGAAGACGTCAACACCGACAAATCCGCCAAAAAAGGGCAACCGTGGGAACAGGTGATACGTTACGACAAGCGCGACTGCTACTGCGCGCAGTCCATCAAGTCCTGCGAAGCGAGCGGTTGTGGGTTGGCTGGTCATCGGGTGCACTCAAGGTCTGTGGGGCAGAACACCTTTCACTCTAGCCGTTTCGCGTGAAGTCACCCCATGGCCGCCATCGGGTGAACTGTTGGCTGGTACGGCATGATAGAACCATGACCGCTGCTGAGGGCGAACTTGGGCCGCCGCCGCCACCTGATTCGCCAGGCACAAGCGCAACCGCGTCACTCGTCGGCGCCGTTGACGCTGCCCGAGGCCGATTGGCTGCCACCACACTGCCACTTGAAGCGGCGGACGCTCATGCTGCACGTGAGCGCCGCAAGCACACGCTCGACCAAATCGACGACTATTTGCTGCCACGATTGCGTGCTCAAGGCGCACCATTGCTCGTTGTTGTTGGTGGTTCGACGGGTGCTGGCAAGTCGACACTTGTGAACTCACTGCTCGGTGAGCCGCTCACAACCCCCGGCGTGCTCCGCCCAACAACCCGCTCCCCGGTTTTGGTGTACCACCCATCGGATGCTCCATGGTTTGCCGCTGAACGTGTGCTCCCAAATCTGACCCGGGTGCACACGACGCGCGGCGACGCCGGCGAGGTTGCCGACCGCGACGGAACATCCGCTACGGGTGTTCGCGCATTGCGCCTGGCGCCCTTCGCGGGGATGCCGCCCGGTCTCGCCTTGCTTGATGCGCCCGATATCGACTCGGTCGAAGCGGGCAACCGCAGCCTTGCGAAGCAACTGCTGGCCGCAGCCGACCTGTGGCTTTTCGTCACGACTGCAGCGCGTTATGCCGATGCTGTGCCGTGGGAGTTGCTCGGCGAAGCGGCCGAGCGGCGTGCTCAGGTCGCACTCGTTGTCGACCGCATCGACCCGGGAAGCGAAGCGGTGATCGACGACTTGCGCCGCATGATGAACGAGAACGGTCTTGCAGAGGCACCGCTTTTCGCGGTTCCCGAGGCCACGCTCGATGAGCTCGGCATGCTGCCGGCTGCCGACATCGCCGAAATCGCCGGCTGGCTCACCGATCTTGGCGGAAACGCCCAGGCGCGAGCGAAGGTTGCCACTGCAACGCGCGACGGGGTGGTTTCAGACCTCGTCGAAGCGATTTCAACGGTTGCGACCGCCGCCGACGCGCAAGCAGAATCAGCCGACCGACTGCGCTCAATCGTCGACAGTGCGTATCAAGATGCACTCGAGCAGATTCGGCAGGCCACAAACGATGGTGCCATGCTGCGCGGCGAAGTATTGGCCCGCTGGCAAGACTTTGTGGGCGCTAGCGACATCATGCGCTCGATCGAACGCGGTGTCGGACGAATTCGCGACAAGATTTCGGGCTTCTTCCGCGGGGGGAAAGCCGATGTACAACCGGTTGAACTTGCCCTCGCCCACGGTCTCCAAGCCGTCACAATTGATGCGATGGAGGCAGCGCGCGAGCGCGTACGCTCAGCTTGGCGCAATGATCCGGCCGGGGCGGGTTTGCTCGTTGACGCAAACGCAACAGCGGGCGTCACAGGGGTGACAACCGCTGACATGCGCACCGCAGTTTCCGAGCAGATTCGTTTGTGGCAGTCCGACGTGCTAGAACTCATTTCCGACCAGGGTGCCGACAAGCGCGGTATCGCTCGCGGCCTGAGCCTCGGTGTCAACGCGCTCGGCGTCGCACTCATGCTCGTGGTTTTCGGTGCAACCGGTGGTCTCACGGGGGCCGAAGTCGGGATTGCCGGCGGCACAGCCATTGCGGCGCAAAAGCTGCTTGAAGCCGTTTTCGGTGACGACGCCGTGCGACGGTTGGCTAACGAAGCATCCGCAATGCTCACCGCTCGACTCACTGGCCTGCTCAACGCCGATGCGGCGATTGCCCTCACCGCAATCGAAGCACTGGGCATTTCCGAAACCGCGGGAGCCGAGCTCCGCGCGGTCGCGAAAGACTTGGCGAAAGCGGATGCTGCCGAACAAGCCGCGCGCACGGGTGCGCCGTCTGATGCCATAGCCGCGCCCGCACCGGCGCTGCGCGGGGCCGAATTGCGTGACACAACACGCCCACTCGGCGAGCGGACGCCACCGGTCGAAGAAGAACCTGAACGCAAACCCGGGTTCTTCAAACGTCTATTCGGAAATGATGAGTGATGGCAAAACCCACGCTTGAAGCTCGCGTGGCTGCCCTCGCATCCACCGTTGCCGCTGCCGAAGGGCGAGTTGATCCAGATGTTTACGCGCGCGCCAACGACGTTGTGCAGCGTGCGCAAGAACGTGTGCAATTGAGCGCTGAGCACACCGTCGTTGCACTCGCGGGTGCAACCGGAGCCGGAAAATCAACACTGTTCAACGCACTTGCCGGCCAAGAGATCGCTCGCACCGGCACGCAACGACCGACAACGGCATTTCCAAAAGCCGTTGTTTCGGAAAGCGCACAAAACCAGGCCGGCTCAGCGGCGCTGCTCGAATGGCTCGGCGTACATGAACGCGCCGAAATCCCGATCGACCGCGACCACCCTGACGGGCTCGTTTTACTCGACTTGCCCGATCATGATTCGGTTGTTGCCGAGCACCGCATTCGGGCTGATCGGGTCACCGAGCGTGCCGATGTGCTTATTTGGGTGACGAACCCGCAAAAATATGCCGACGGGGTTTTGCACAATGAATACCTCGCGGGCCTGAAGGGCCGCGACGACACGATCGTGGTCGTGCTCAACCAAATCGATCGGCTCGACCCGAACGCCGCACGCGATGTTGTCGCCGATCTCAAGCGCCTCGTCCGGGCCGACGGCCTCGAACCGAAAGTTGTTGGAGTTTCGGCGCTGACCGGAGAAGGCGTTGCGGAGGTGCAAAAACTCGTCGCTCGAGCGGTGAACCGACGAGAGGCACTCACCGCGAGCATTACTGCAGATGTGCGGCAAGCTGCAACGGCGCTTGCGCAAGCGCTCGAAACATCCGGTGACAGCAGTGGCGCACTCAAGAAGGCTCGCGCAACATTGCTTGCAACACTCGATGATGCCGCCGGTGTTTCGCTCGTTGTCGATGCGGTACGCAAGGCGTACGTGCGCGACGCGATGCTTGCAACCGGCTGGCCACCGTTGCGCTGGGTGCGAAAGTTTCGTGCTGACCCATTGCGCACCCTGGGATTGCGTTTGGGGTCGACGAAGAAGTCGCAGAAGACCGAGAGCGCACCGGCAGAACTCGTGCGCAGTTCGCTCCCTACCGCCTCGCCAGCGGTGAAGGCCCAAATCAATTCGGCGACGCGCGCCTATGTTGCAGCGGCCTCGGCGTCGCTCCCAGCCCGCAGTGGCGAAGACCTCAATGCCCGTGCGGTTACGACCGTATCGGGGCTCGCAACCGATCTGGATCAGGCCATCACACGCACGGTACAGGTTCGCCCGGCCCGCTGGTGGGGCTTCCTGGGTGCCCTACAGTGGCTCTTCTTGGCGGTCGCGATCGTCGGGGCAGCGTGGTTGCTGCTGCTGGCAATCCTTGATTATCTCCGGATGCCAACCAATGAGCTCACCCCAGCGGTTGATTTCTTTGGCGTTGCCGTGCCGTGGCCTTCAGCACTGCTCGTCGGCGGTGTCGCTGTGGGAGTGTTCCTCGCCCTCATCTCGCGCCTCCTGGCCGCGATCGGCTCCCGTCGGCGTGCCACGCAGGCCGAGCGGAAGCTCCGCGCGGGAGTCGAACAGGTCGCGAAAGATAAGATTCTCGGCGCTGTAGATGCCGAATTGGCCCTGCTTGCCGAGGCGCGCGCCGCCGCCGCGATTGCTGCCAGCTAGCGTTCGACGTATCTCGCGCTCATGAACACCGTGACGAACGCGATGACGCCCAGAACGGCCCACGACCACGTCAGCCAACCGGTCACCACGAGCGCAATAATGACAATCTGGGCGACAATCGCACCCGAGTGGGCCATGCTGATGCCGCGGGCGATGCCGAACGACATCCACACCAAAACCAGTAGCGCAAGGCCAGCAAAGACCGCAAGTGGAATCGAGATCCGCTGATCATCCGTTGCGCCAAAAACGTGCGGGAGTGCCGCAAGCGTTGCAAGAATCGCTTCCAGCCCCACGACGATCGTCGCAACAACGCGCGCCCACCGATTGGGCTGTTCAGGCTGCGATGTTGATGGCTGCGACATCCTTAAACCTTAACTGTCTGTTTCTTTCGTGCAATTCGCACAATACAATAAGAAAACTCTTGTTTAATTACCCTCGCTGTTAGACAATGGATACCGTAATCCGTGCTCCCACAGCGAGGTGGGGCGAAACCTAACGTTATCGCAGAACACCATTCGCGAAGCAGTGAGCACGCCCCAAGCTGGCGCGTGTACCCAAATCAAGGAGCCCAGATGGACTGGCGCGACAAAGCCGCATGTCTCTCAGTTGACCCCGAATTGTTCTTCCCAGTCGGTAACACCGGCCCGGCCGCAGACCAAATCGACAAGGCAAAGAGCGTATGCGGACGTTGCAGTGTCACCGAGCAGTGCTTGCAGTACGCGCTTGAGACGAACCAGGAGTCGGGTGTTTGGGGCGGCCTGAGCGAAGACGAGCGCCGCGCCTTGAAGCGCCGCGCTGCTCGCGCCCGCCGCGCGAGCTAGTAACCCTCTTGGCGTAACACCGACGTCAGGCGTCGGATTTTTCGGTAACACTTCTTCGTCAAATTCTGCCAGTTCGGCCAGAAGACATAGTGTCAAAGACTGTGCCGGCAACTCCTCGGCACAAATGCAATCACTGTTGACCGAGATACCAAGAGGATGACACATGTCTCAAAAACCCACTTCACGAATTCTGAGCGGTCTTGCCGTCGCGACGCTCGCACTGGCGGGCCTGACCGCGTGCTCTGACGCAAATACTTCCGACGAGACCACTCCTGGTGGCTTCGCGATCGAAGCGTACAACGCGATCATCGCCGATGGGGCAGTTGCAGCAGACGCAGACATTGCAGCAAACAAGTGGGCAAGTGCGGTCAAAGAAGCAGGTGTCCTGCGCGTGGGTGGCACCGAGACCTCACAACTGTTCTCGCTTGTCGACCCGACGATTAGCGAAAAGGCAATCGGCTTTGACGCTGGCCTTTCACAGCT
Organism: uncultured Microbacterium sp.; assembly: GCA_964616805.1. Taxonomy (GTDB): domain Bacteria; phylum Actinomycetota; class Actinomycetes; order Actinomycetales; family Microbacteriaceae; genus Microbacterium. The sequence goes on from CAZTUC010000001.1 coordinate 122,813, forward strand.
GCTTGCGAAGTACATCATCGGTGAACCGAACACGAACCTCAGCCAGGTGACCTCTGACACTCGCGAAGAGGTGCTGGTCAGCGGCACCGTCGATGCAGTTTTCGCAACGTACTCGATCACCCCACAGCGCCAGGAGCGCATTGACTTCGCGGGCCCCTACTACTCATCGCAGGCCGCAATTCTGGTGAAAACCGACAACGCCGACATCAACGGTGTTGCCGACCTCGCTGGCAAGACCGTTGCAACCCAATCGGGTTCCACGGGTGTAACACTGCTCGAAGAGTTTGCCCCCGAGGCTCAGGTTGATGCACTGCCTGTTCACTCACAAGCACTGGCGGCGGTGCAGCAGGGTCGCGCTGACGCATACGTGATCGATCAGTCACTCTTGCTCAATGCACTCCTCGCCAACGACGATGTCAAGATTGTTGGCGAGTCGTTCGGCCCTGTCGACCCATACGGTATCGGCTTGCCGAAGGGCAGTGACGCCACAGCGTTCGTCAACGCGTGGCTCACCGAAATCATCAACGATGGCACCTGGCTCGAGCTGTGGAATGCCACCATCGGCGCAAAGACTGGCACGGATGTTCAGCCGACCGCACCGACCCCAGGCCAGATTGGTTAAGGCTCGCACGGAAGAAATACACCATGGGGGTGCTCTGGCAAAACTACCTTGACGATTTCGTCAACGGTACGTTGCTCACCCTCGCCCTCACGGCGGCGAGCTTTGTGTTCGCCGCCGTGGTTGGCACCCTCATCGCGGCCGCCAGAATCAGCCCGATCGCACCGCTTCGCGTCTTCGGCCAGATCTACGTTGAAATCTTCCGCAACGTACCGCTGATGAGTCTCATCATTTTGGTGGTGTACGCACTGCCCGAAATTCGAATTGTGCTCAATTATGTGCCGGCGGTGATCCTCGCGCTCTCGCTCGTTGGCGGTGCATTTGTGAGCGAAGCGCTTCGCAGTGGCATCAACAGCGTGGGAGTCGGGCAGATTGAGGCCGCCAGATCGCTCGGGTTAGGATTTGGCGGGGTCCTGCAGAACGTGGTGTTGCCGCAGGCATTCCGCAGCATGATTCAGCCGCTCGTGAACGTGCTGATCGCCATTTTCTTGAGCACTTCGCTCGCCGGCGTCGTCGGAGTTCGCGACCTCACCCAGACGGTCGCGTACATCAACAACAAAGAGGCCCTCGGGTTGCTGACCTTCGCGATTGCGGCGGCTATTTATGCTGCCATCTCGTTATTCATCGCCTGGGTTGGCGGCATCATCGAACGCAAGGTGCGGGTGTTGCGATGACAAGTGCCATTTTTGACGCACCAGGACCGAAAACTCGACGCCGCATTCAGATCATCACAATTCTGAGCCTGATCGCTCTCGCAGCACTCACCGTCTACGCGGTTTACCTGTTCGGGACCAACGGGCAACTGGCTGCAAAGAAGTGGATCAACTTTACCCAGTGGCCAACAATTCGGTACCTGCTCAAAGCGCTCGGGAAGACACTGCTTGCTGCTACCGGTGCGGCAGCAATCGCGTTGCCGCTTGGCGCACTGCTCGCTGTGGGCAGACTCAGTCAGAATCGGCCGCTTCGCTGGCTTTCAACAACGCTCATTGAGCTGTTTCGCGCGATTCCGCTATTGCTGATCATTTACATTTTCCTGATTGCGTTGCCGCAGTATGGCATCAACCCAGACCTGTTTTGGAAGCTTGTGATTCCGATCGCCCTGTGTGCGGGGGCAACCATTGCCGAAGTGTTGCGTGCTGGTGTGCTTGCGGTACCCGCAGGCCAACGCGAGGCTGGCGCGGCAATTGGATTGCTCGATGGGCAGATCATGCGCATGATTCTCATGCCGCAGGCAATTCGCATGGTGATCCCATCGCTGGTTGCGCAACTCGTGATCTTGCTGAAAGACACCACGCTTGGCTACGTCGTCAGCTACGGAGAACTCCAGCACAGTGCGCGTGTGCTTGTAGCTTCAACGGGCAACCTCATCCAGACGTACCTGGTGGTCACGGTCATCTATGTGCTCATCAACGTGGCAATCTCGCACTACGCCAGCTATCTCGATGCACGAATGGCGCGAAAGCGTAGCGCGAATGCGCGCTAGGCATGTCCGGCGACGGCCGATGCGATGCTACTTCGCGATGTAGCGCAGCGGAATCTCAATCGTGACTTCGGTGCCCTCATCTGGCAGCGGGTGCCAATCAATCGAGCCACTGAGTTCACCCTGAATGAGCGTGCGCACGATCTGGGTGCCCAGGCCCTGTCCGACCACACCCTCAGGCAGGCCCTTCCCGGTGTCGCGCACATCAACGCGCAACCGGTTCTCGTCTCGGTCAGCGACGATGGCGACTTCGCCCTCTTGATCAGCCAGGCCGTGCTCAACAGCGTTCGAGACGAGTTCGGTCAGGGCAAGGGCGAGCGGTGTCGCGTAAGCACTCGGTAGCGTGCCAAAGTGGCCCTCTTTGCGGGTTTTCGCACGTGTGTTTGGCGTTGCGACCATTTCGGGGATGAGCTTGAGGACCCGATCAAAAACGTCGTCGAAGTCAACCTGTTGCGTGAGCCCCTCGCTCAACGTATCGTGTACAACCGCAATCGATGCGACGCGGCGCATTGCTTGACTGAGCGCTTCTCGCGCCTCATCGGATGTTGTGCGCCGCGCTTGAATGCGCAACATTGACGAAACCGTTTGCAGATTGTTTTTCACCCGATGGTGAATCTCGCGAATGGTTGCGTCTTTTGTGATGAGTTCTTGTTCTTGGTGCCGCAATTCGCTCACGTCACGGCAGAGCAGAATTGCGCCAGTGCGTTTGCCATGGTCGCGCAGCGGAATCGCTCGCAGGGAGACGACGACGTTGCGCGCGTTCATGTCGGTGCGCCACGGTGCCCGCCCCGTCACAACGACCGGCAGCGACTCATCGACCTGCTGCGATTGCGGGACAATCTTCGTGACAACGGCTGCGAGGTTTTCGCCCTCAAGCTCGTCATCGAAACCCATGCGACTAAACGCCGAAAGTGCGTTCGGGCTCGCAAAGGTGACCATGCCGTCAACATCGAGCCGCAACAAACCGTCGGCAGCACGCGGTGCACCACGCCGCGGCGACGTCGGCGCTTCCATGTCGGGAAACTCCCCCGACATAATCATGTTGAAAAGCTCATCAGCACACTCGTTGAACGAAAGTTGCTGCCGCGAAGGCGCGCGCGCCTCACCGAGGTTCGTGTGTCGCGTCAGAACCCCGATGGTCTTGCGCTCGCCGTCAACAATGCGATTGACTGCAACGGCGCGTACCCGCGTCGGAGTTTCCTCATACCAATCCGGTGATGACGAATCAACAATCTCACCCTGATTGAACGCGGCCGTGACTTGCGTCTTCCACTGCGGGCGCACACGTTCACCAACAATGTCGCGATAGAAGAGTGTCGACGCCCCGCTGGGCCGAGCGTGTGCGACAGCAACGAACGACTCATCCGCTGTCGCTGCCCACAAAACAATGTCGGCCGAAGCGAGGTCGGCGAGCAATTGCCCGTCTGCTGCGATGCGATGCAACCACTCCACATCGGCATCACCGAGAAGGCCTTGGGCGTTGACAAGATCACTGAGCGTTGACACGCAACCAGCCTATGCTCTCCCCGCCTGTGGATAACTCACGACGTCACAATCACGTTTGGGCTACTGTTGCGGGCATGACGTGGGATGCACTGTTCGATGACCTCACCGAGGGCCTCGAAAGTGAGTGGGAGTATGAGCGCGCTGCCCGCGATGCAGAGCGCAAGCGATTGCGCGTCGCACAAACCACATGGCACACCCGGCTGCAAGCACTCGTCACCGAGCGTGAACCTGTTGCCGTCACCCTGTGTGATGCGCGTGTGCTTTCCGGAACACTCGTGGGTTTCGGCGCAGATTGGGCCGCCCTTTCACACGCCACCGCACAGACACTCCATGTGCTGCCCGACCACGCGGTACTCTCGTTCATCATGCAGCCCGAAACTGCGCGGGCAAGCATCGAGGCGGTCGTTTCCGCACCGAATGCATCGGAGACGCGGCCAACGCTTGCTTCGCGCATGACGCTCGGCTACCTTGCCCGCGACTTAGCCCGACGGCGCGTTGCCGTCACCGTCAACGCTGGCATGGCTTGGCAGCAGCACGGAACCATCGACCGGGCCGGCGTCGATCACCTCGACCTCGCCGTTCATGAACGGGACACGCCTCGCCGCTCACGCGCGATTGGTGCCATGCACCTGGTGCGGTTTGAGCACATCACCTCGATAACCGTCGAAGCGAATGCGGCCCCGCGCGTCTAGAACTTCTTGACGCCGTCTTGCGCGGAAGCAGCAGGGGTGACCCCGCCCCACAGTTCGGGAAAACTCGCTTCGTTTGACTGCCGCCACAGCGCCATCAACCGCGCCGTTTCAACACTCGAATCGAGATAGTCATTCAGGCTCGCCTCTTCGATTCGCCACCGTGGCGGCGTGCCAACCTGACGACCGACCAGTTGCCCGGAAACCACCAACTCCTCTACTTCATCGACTTCAATGTGCAAGAGTTCGGCAACCTGCGCTGGCGTCAGGTGCCGGGCCGGTTTCGGTTCGGTCATGCGTTCATTGTTGCGCGTTGCAGCATCCGATTGCGCGCAACTCGCCAACCTGTGGATAACTTTCGACGCGTTTTTCGAGTTCGTGCTTGCATATGTGCATGACAACCACGCATTCGCCCGCGGTGAAGACACCTCGGGTCAAACTCCTCGCTGACGCCCGCTTCCTCACCGGTGTCGCCCTCATTCTTGCGTCGATCGCTGCCGTCTGGTTTGTCGTTGGCGCGGGTCGCACAAGCACCCCAATGTTGCAGGCCACACGAACGATTGTCGTTGGTGAACCCGTGCGCTCAGGGGACTTCCGCGTTGTTGAGGCAAGCCTCGGTGCTGCGCAAGAACTGTATTTCACGCCCGCAACGCTGCCGACCGGTCAAATCGCAAGTCGCACGATCGTTTCGGGTGAACTGCTCGCGCAGTCGGCTGTCGCGGATGCCGCAACAGCCCGCGAAACGATCGTTGTCGTGCCGCTTGACGCGAGCCTTTCATCCGCCGTCGCGACCGGGTCAACAATCGATTTGTGGCGTGCCAAGCCCGAAGCGAACACGCGCACACTTGCACCACCAACGTTGCTCGTTGCTGGTGTGACCGTTCTTTCGCGTGACGATCAACGCGGCGTGGTTGGCAAAGATGCCACGAAGCTCGAGCTCACAATCAAACGCGAAGACGTACCCAGCGTGCTTGCTGCACTGACGGATGGTTCCGTGCTCACGGCGGTTCCCGCCAACGCCCGACCGGCCGATATCGAAGAAGGCACAGCCGTGGAGGAACAACAATGAGCAGCGATCGGATGCTGTTGATCGGCGGCGACGAGCTCACCGCCTGGGTGCCACGGTTAGCCGCTGTGGGCATCGCCGCCGACAGCGTGCTGCATCCACCGCGCATTGAACCGGGCGAATACACTGCGGTTGTACTCGAGGACGCCACACGCGCCGATGATGTTCTGCCGATGTGCGATGCGGCCGGGGCTCGGTTACTGCTGTGGGGCACAAGTCGTGAAGCCCGCCGCATCGCTGCCCGACTCGGGCTCCACGACCCGCTTGATCCGTCTGCCGGAATCGACGCACTCACGCAAGCGCTCGGACCGACAATCCGGCTTGCCGTTGCACCGACGCCTACGTCAGGGCGCGTCATCGTCGTATGGGGCCCGCACGGGGCTCCGGGGCGTTCAACAGTCGCAATTGGGATTGCCGCCGAGCTTGCCCACCGCGGGTTTCGCACGGTTCTCGTTGACGCTGATTCGCATGCACCCTCGCACGCGATGCTCCTGAGCCTGCCTGAGCACTCCCCCGGGTTTGCCGCGGCGTGTCGGCGTGCACTGGCCAACACACTCGACGAAGCCGAACTTGATCGAGTCGCGACGGGTGTTCCCGTGGGCGGGGGCACCCTTCTCTCGCTCGCGGGCATCAATCGCCCCAGCCGCTGGGTTGAACTGTCTTACCCGCGCGTGCGCGAAGCCCTGAGGCAGTGCGCCCAACTCGCCGACTTCGTTGTCGTCGACGTTTCGGCATCGCTCGAAGCCGACGAGGAACTCACAACCGACGAATACGTGCCAGCACGAAATGCAGCAGCGCTTGCCGCGCTTGCGCAGGCCGACGAATTGGTCGCAGTGGCGTCCGCTGAGCCCTTGAGTATCGCCCGGTTTTTGCGCGATTTTGGCGAGGCAAAAGCGTGCGCCCCTGCAGCGAACGTCAGCGTCATCGTGAATCGATTACGCGGTAGCACGCTCGGCGTTGACCCACGCGGGCAAGTTCGCCGCACGCTCGAACGCTACGCATCGGTGAGTGAAATCTCGTTCATCAGTTTCGATGCAAAAGCAGCGGATGCCGCGGTGTTGGGCTCTGCGCCCGTGCTCACGATCGCACCGCGCGCACAATTGGCACAAAACATCCGATCGTTCACGGATCGGCTACTCAAACCCCGTCGGGCTGCGTAACTACTGGCGATACGTCGACAGGAAGTTACCGATGCGCTCGACGGCCTCCTGCAAAACGCGCGGTTCAGGCAGCGTGACCACCCGGAAATGGTCGGGGGTGGTGATATTGAAGCCCGTTCCCTGCACAACCAGAATGTGTTCGGCAACAAGCAAGTCGTAGACAAACTTCGCGTCGTCGACGATGCCATACACCTCGGGATCAAGCTTCGGGAACGCATACAGCGCACCCATCGGCTTCACGAGCGAAACACCTGGAATACTCTTCAGCCCTTCATACGCAATCATGCGTTGCTGGTAGAGCCGACCCGTCGGCGCGATGAGCGCGTCAATGGACTGCACACCGGAAAGCGCCGCCTGAATTGCGTACTGCGCCGGCACATTCGCGCACAAGCGAGTTGAGGCGAGCATTTGGAGGCCCTCAAGCAGGCCCTTTGCATTCTTCTTCGGGCCCGTGATGACCATCCAGCCCGCCCGGTAGCCGGCAACACGATACGTTTTCGAAAGCCCGTTGTACGTGATGCACAGCAAGTCAGGTGCGAGCGTAGCGGTCGGAATGTGCTGTGCATCATCAAAGAGAATGCGGTCGTAGATCTCGTCAGACAACAGCAACAATTCGTGCTCACGCGCGACCTGTACCAGCTGCTCGAGAATCTCGCGCGAATACACCGCGCCCGTCGGGTTGTTTGGATTGATGATCACGAGCGCTTTCGTGCGCGGCGTGATTTTCGCCCGAATATCTTCGATGTTCGGCTGCCAATTGTTTTCTTCATCGCAGTCGTAGTGCACTGCGGTGCCGTCGGCGAGCGAGGTCATCGCGGTCCACAGCGGGTAATCCGGTGACGGGATGAGCACTTCGTCACCCTCGTCAAGCAGTGCCTGCATCGTGATCGTGATGAGCTCAGAAACACCGTTGCCGAGGTACACATCGTCCGGGTCAATCTGCGGGAAGCCCGGCTCGTTTTCATAGCGGCTCACGATTGCCCGACGCGCCGAAAGCACGCCGCGACTGTCGCTGTAGCCGTGTGACGTCGACAGGTTTTCGAGCATGTCACGCACGATTTGCTGCGGTGCTTCGAACCCAAAAATTGCCGGGTTTCCCGTGTTGAGTTTCAGGATCGTGTGACCCTCAGACTCCAAACGGGACGCCTCCTCAAGGGCCGCCCCACGAATTTCGTAGAGAACGTTCTTGAGCTTCTGAGACTTCTCGAATTGGCGAGCCATTGCTATTTCTTCTTTGCTGCTGCGCGACGTTGGGCACGGTTATTTGCCGCGGGTGCGTCAACCGGAACCTGCTGCCCGAATGCGCCGGTCGTGGTGGGCGTTGCGGGGGCGGATGATGCGACTTGGCGCGCTCCGCGGCCCTTCGGCGCAACCGTCTTTCCGGTTCCGGTGCGGGTTTGCACTGAGCCGTCTTCACTCGGCGAGGTGTACTCGAGGTTCTGCGGGCCCTGATCGGCGCCAAGGCCTTTCGCGTCCACGCTTGCAGCCGCGCCGTCTTCGGCGGGTTTGACCTGCACTTCGAGGTTGTAGAGGAATCCGACAGATTCTTCTTTGATCTGCTCCATCATGGTCTGGAACATTTCATAGCCTTCGCGCTGGTACTCGATGAGCGGGTCACGCTGTGCCATGGCGCGCAGACCAATACCGTCTTTCAGGTAGTCCATCTCATAGAGGTGGTCACGCCAGTGCCGGTCAAGCACCTGGAGCACGACGCGACGCTCAAGCTCACGCACGGCGGGCTCGCCAAGCATTTCTTCGCGCTTTTCATACTGCACCTTGGCGTCCGAAACCAGTTCGCGACGAAGCGCTGGTGGTGTCACCTCACCCTTGCGGCCGGCGGCCTCAGCGACCACCTCGTCGATCGTGACATCGACCGGATAGAGGCGCTTAAGCTCGGTCCAGAGGGCGTCAAAATCCCAGCCATCCGACCGCGGCGCAATCGTGTGTTCGTCAACAACGCTGCCAACGGCATCCTCAATGAAGTGTTGCACTTTTTCGTGCAGGTCATCGCCCTGCAGAATCTGGCGACGATCAGCATAAATCGCTTCACGCTGGCGGTTGAGCACGTCGTCGTATTTGAGCACGTTCTTGCGTTGCTCCGCGTTCTGCGCCTCGATTTGTGACTGCGCTGAACGGATGGCACGCGTGACAAGCGATGACTCGATCGGAACATCGTCGGGATAGTTTGCGCGCGCGAGGATGTTTTCGGCCGCGCCAAACTGGAACAGGCGCATGAGTTCGTCTTGCAAACTCAAATAGAAGCGGCTCTCGCCTGGGTCACCCTGACGACCGGCACGACCACGCAACTGGTTGTCGATACGGCGCGACTTGTGGCGCTCGGTTCCGAGCACATACAACCCGCCGGCCGCACGCACTTGCTCAGCCTCGGCCTCAACTTCGGCTTCAACCCGCGCAAAAGTCTCATCCCAGGCTGCTTCGTACTCTTCGGGGGTTTCCTCCGGGTCCAGACCGCGAGCCTTGAGCTCTTGCACAGCAATGAACTCAGCGTTTCCGCCGAGCATAATGTCGGTACCACGACCGGCCATGTTTGTTGCCACGGTGACAGCACCGAGCTTGCCGGCGCGCGCGACAATCTCTGCCTCGCGTTCGTGGTGCTTGGCGTTGAGGACCTCGTGACGGATACCGCGCTTCGACAGCAAACGCGAAAGGTACTCGCTCTTTTCAACGCTCGTCGTACCCACGAGTACCGGCTGGCCTGTTTCATGGCGGGCGGTGATATCGTCTGCAACCTGATCAAACTTGATCGGTTCGGTTTTGTACACGACATCCGCTTGGTCTTTGCGAACCATCGGCTTGTTCGTGGGAATCGGCACAACGGCAAGACCGTACGTTGACATAAACTCGGCCGCTTCGGTTTCGGCGGTACCGGTCATGCCGGCGAGCTTGTCGTACATGCGGAAGTAGTTCTGCAGCGTGACTGTCGCGAGGGTTTGGTTCTCAGCCTTAACCGGAACCCCTTCTTTGGCTTCAATCGCCTGGTGGATTCCCTCGTTGTAGCGTCGACCATCGAGGATACGGCCCGTGTGCTCATCAACGATCATGACCTCGTCGTTCATGACGACGTAATCCGTGTCGCGCTTGAAGAGCGCCTTTGCCTTGATTGAGTTGTTCAAGAACGAGATGAGTGGCGTATTTGCCGACTCGTACAGGTTGTCGATACCGAGATAGTCTTCAACCTTCTCAATACCCGGCTCAAGCACACCGATCGTGCGCTTTTTCTCGTCGACTTCATAGTCTTCGCCCGCAACGAGGGTGCGAGCAACCTTCGCAAATTCGGTAAACCAGCGGTTCGCATCCCCCGACGACGGGCCCGAAATAATGAGCGGCGTGCGGGCTTCATCAACAAGGATCGAGTCAACCTCGTCGACGATTGCAAAGAAGTGCCCGCGCTGCACGAGGTCTTCGCCACGCCATGCCATGTTGTCGCGCAAGTAGTCAAACCCGAACTGGTTGTTCGTGCCGTACGTGATGTCGGCGAGGTACTGGTCGCGGCGCTCGGCCGGGCTCTGTCCCTCAAGAATCGTGCCCGTTGTCATACCGAGAGCACGGTAGACACGACCCATGAGTTCGGCCTGGTAACCCGCGAGGAAGTCATTGACGGTCACAAGGTGTGCGCCCTTGCCAGCGAGTGCGTTGAGGTACAGCGCAAAGGTTGCTGTGAGGGTCTTACCCTCACCAGTCTTCATCTCAGCGATGTTGCCGAGATGCAATGCCGCACCGCCCATGACCTGAACATCGTAGGGCCGCATACCAAGCGTGCGTTTTGCAGCTTCACGCACGGCGGCAAATGCCTCGGGCATGAGCTTGTCGAGGCTCTCGCCATCTTCGATGCGCTTCTTGAATTCAACCGTGATGTGACGCAACTGGTCGTCACTGAGCTTTTCAAAATCGGGTTCAAGGGCGTTGACGGCCTTTGAGATTTGGCCCAAGCGGCGCAGAGTGCGACCTTCACCGGCACGCAACAGTTTCTCGAACGGATTCGCCACGAAATACTTCTTCCTTTTGGTCTTGCAGTGCACGCCAATTCAGGCACAACACAGTACCCATCATGTTACCGCCGCTGACCTTATAGCGAGGTGACGGTCGTGGTCATTGTGTCCACTCTGGCCAGTAGAACCCGTCTTGGAACATGATAGCCAGGTAGTCAAACAGGCCGGTGTAGTCTCGCGCGTTGATCAACTCGGTGATTTGCGGGTCAAATGCGCCGAGCGGCACAGCGAACTGGGCGAGCATTGCAGCGGCATCTGCGTCGCCGCGCTCGGCCGCGTACGCGTGCACCGCCATCCACCGCGCCCATGCGCGGTCGGGACTGCCGTGCGCTTCCGCAGTTGAGTGCGCCCAATCCGGCCAGAAGTAACCGTACGGCAAAGGCAAGGTCGCTCGTTCTCCATCGACGACAAATCCAGCGGCGACGAAGGCCTGGTACAGCTGACGGGTGGCGTGCGGAGCGTTGTCTCCCCATGCGTCACTCGGGCTTGCAAACCGACCCGGGATGTACGTCTCACCCGGGCCCGGGCGCAAGGTGATCGTGTCGTCAGCTTGCAAGGAGGTGTAGCGCCGAATGATATAGGAATAGAGGGAGAGTTCATCGATACAGAATCGCTCACCAATACCGTAGCGCGTGTCACCCGACGCAACGGTGTAGTACGTTGGCTTGCCCTCATCATTGAGCTCAACCGTTCCATTTGCGTATTTGTTTGGTCCGTGATCGATGAAGTCTCCGCTCAAGAGCATCTCGTCGGTGTAACTGTTCACCCGCTCGTAGTGGATGACCGCGAGCGTGCGCGCGTCACACACGCTCAAGTCACGTTCAGTCGGGGTCGGGGCCGGGATAGGGCTCGGGGGAAGCGGCGTGTAACGAGGTGTCCATGTCGGCGTTGGTGACAACGCCGGGATGGGTGACTCGCTGACCGGTGAAAACACCAAGAACCCCAAAACGGATGCCGCAACGAGCACCCCCGGGACAACGAGCGGCGCCCATCGGCGACGCGAACGCGGCGCTTCAGTGCGTGTCCGCACCGACAGTTCGCCAATCTTGATGCGTTCGCGAATGTCGATCTCGTGCGTCGTCAGCTGCGCGTCGGCCGGCGTTGCCGCGCGGTCAAACCGCGAAAGAACGCGTTGGAGGTCATCCAATTCGTCAGTCATGGCGTTCACCTTCTTCAACGAGTTCCGCGGATTCATCAGCATCGGAAAGCAGCGAACGCATTGTGGCACGGGCTCGGGAAAGCGTCATCTTGACCGAGGCTTGTGTTGCGCCGACGATCGTGGCAATTTCAGCGACGCGGCATCCGTCCCAATAGTGCAACAACACCACTTCTCGTTGCCGTTCAGAGAGCGCAGCCAAGACATCGCGCAGCGCGAGCAACTCCAGCGGATGTCTCGAATCAGCCGAACGCTCAGCGGCCCGCGCGAGATCGGCCTCGATTGCCGCCCAACGTTCCCGCTCGCGATAGTGATCCGTGATGCGACGCGAAGCGACGGTGTACAACCACGGCAAACCAATGTCGTCACCGGCAGCGATTCGCTGCCACGCAGCAGCGAAGGTTTCGGCTGCAACGTCTTCACCCATGCTCGCCTCCGGAAGCCGCCGTTGCGCATATCGACAAATGGTCAAAAAGTGCGCTGCAAAGAGTGCGTCAAACACGCGTTCGCGTGAATCATCCGCCTCAAACAGCTGCACCAGTTCGTCCATCTACCCTGTTTATCGTGCGGGCAGGCAAAAGGTAACATCCGCTTGCGGCGAACCGGCTATGTGCGTCAGTGCAACGGCGAATAAGATCAGAGCATGGCGAGTTTTTGGGGAAAGCGTTCAAAAGAAAAGAAAGCGCAAGCAGAGCAAGACGCCGTGCTCGCACAGCGCGCCGAGGCCGCAATCGTTTCGGCCGACGAGCGCATTCGCACGGCCGGTGACGAACTCGTTTTTGCCGAGGTAGAACTCGGGAGCGAACGCACGAAAGACTTGCGCGCCGCCCTCGAGAGTGTGCGCGTGCACTTGCGTGAAGCATTCGAGATGCACCAGCTCAACCACGACGAGATTCCAGACACCGACGAAGAACTGCGCACCAGAAACGCTCGCATCGTGCAACTGTGCGATTGGGCGCAAGACCTGCTCGATACAAAAACGAGCGAACTTGCCGAGGCAATCACGCGCGTTCGTGAAGCACCTCAGGTTGTTGCGCGTGTACGGCACGACGTCGAGCGGTTGCGGGGCCGCGTGCCGGATGCAATCGCGACGATCGAGCGCTTGCAAACGCGGTACTCGGCTGAGGCTATGCGAACAATTAACTCGGGCGGCGACGAAGTCAGCCAGCTGTTGGACTTCGCTCAGCACGGGGCGGATGTCTTCGATCGTCGCCGCGCTCTCGAGCAGCGCGAAGAGGCAAACCTCGCCCTCGAAACCGCAACCGAGGCCGTGCGCCGGGCCGGCGTCATCCTCGATTCGATCGAAGACTTTGAGATCGAAGCACTGCGGGCAGAGTCGACCCTCGCAAAGGTCGTCCAAGACTCACGCGAAGATCTCGCCGCCGCACGCACCGTGCCACAAACGCCCGAGGTGACAACCGCAATCGCGTCGCTCGATGGTGCGCTGCGAGAAATCCCCGCGTCAAGTATCGGCAGCGACCCGTTCACCGCACTCTCCCAATTACGGCACGCAAACTCGGCCCTCGACGAAGCTGTCGCCAAGGCGCGCCACCGTGCTGAGAACCCGCCGCCACCGCTCTCGCACGTGCAGCACGCAATCTCAGACGCTGACCGGCAAATTGGGATCGCCCGCTCGCTTATCGCGGGGCATCGCGGCTGGATCGGGGCGGATGCTCGCACCCACTTGGCTGAGGCAGAACGCCTCTACACTGAGCTTTCGGTGCTGGCAGCTGACGAAGACACCCGTCACGAAGCCTTGACCGTTGCCCGTCGTTCAGCGCAACTCGCATCCGACGCGCTGCGTGCGGCGCAACGTGACATTGATGCTTCACGCCCGCAAGACCCGTGGGGTGGCCGCGGCGGTGGCGGACGCAGCGGCGGCGGCATGGATGGCATGCTCGGCGGCCTGGTCATCGGCAGCATCCTCGGCGGGTTGTTCGACTAGGGCATCTACGCGATGCGGGTAGATCTGCCAGAAGTGACCCGTTCCCGGGGAATTGAGGTCACATTCAGCAGATTTGGGTGCATCGGGCAGGGGCTGATCGCGCGCCGGTCACTCCCCGTTTGCCGCTGACGCTGCGTCGGAGAAAGGCGAACCCGGCGGAGATTTTCTCGCGAAACATCCGCCGGGTGTGACTTTCGCCGTCAGGCGCGAACTGGGCTTAGGCTGCCTCGGGCGCCGCCTCGGTCGCGAGCGAAATAACGCCGTAGTCCCAGCCCTTGCGGCGGTAGACAACGCTTGGTTGGTCGTTTGCCGCGTTGATGAACAAGAAGAAGGGGTGGCCGACCAGTTCCATGCGGTCGACAGCCTCGTCAACGCTCATCCACTCAGCATCGAACTGCTTTTCGCGAATCACGACCGGCGTGTATGGAGCATCTTCATCGGCCGCTTCAAGCGTAGGGATTGTTCCGGTCGCAACAGCGCGCATGGTTTCAACCGAGGCTGGCTGTACGTCAACGCCAGCGAATGATCCGGTGCTCTTTTCAAAGCGTGCCCCGTGCGGGTGCTTCCGAGCGTCAATGCGCTTGTCTTTTGCACGACGCAACTGTTCGGTGAGCTTGTCAATTGCCAGATCGAGGGCCGTAAACTTGTCGGCGTCGCGCGCTTCAGCGCGGATAACAGGACCTTTACTCGAGAGCGTCAGCTCAACGGTCTCTTCGGCTGCATTGCCGTTGGAGTAGTTACGCTGCGTCACCTTCACGTCAAGTCGCTGTGCCTTGGGGGCAAGAGCTGCGATCCGCGGCTCTTTCTCTTCAACGACTGAGCGAAAACGGTCTGAGATGCCGACGCCCACGCCAGTGATGTTTGTGTCCATTGCTACCTCCTCGTACCGGCTGCCCGGTGCGGGCTGAGCCGCGTGTTGTGTTCCCAACGTAGCGCGCCCGCGCACAAAAGTCACGTTGCTCGACAAGTTTCATCAGAGTGATTTTTGGCGGGCCTGATATCGGCTCTGCGACGAACCGCGTGGGCGAGCGTAACGGCCGCGATTACCTCGCATCCGGCCTGCCGCAAGACCCGGGCGGCTTCGTCGAGCGTGGCCCCGGTCGTATACACATCGTCGAAAACGAGGGCCTGTGACGGCACGGCAATCCCCCGCCGAATCCGCATCGATCCGTGCACGTTTTCGGCACGCGCTTCGGCGCTGAGCTCACGCTGATCAGCCACGCGGCGCCGGGTCGCGGTGAGGGCCCGATAGGCCGGTACACCCGCTGCTCGCAGCAACGTCTCGGGCACACGAAACCCGCGCGAGCGGTATGCAGCGGCACGCGTTGGCACCGGTATGACGGCGCTCGACCCACGCGGGTCGGCGCGGGCGACAGCATCCGCCAATAGACCCGCAAAGGCACGCGCAACACTCGTACGCCCCGTCTTTATCTGGCGGATGCTGCGGGCCGCCGCCCCGGCATAGACAACCGCACTCAAGACTGGCAAGCCAGCGGGCGTTGCAGGCGGGTTGACCCGCTCGAACGATGCCAAGCAACTCTCGCACATCGTTCCCGGTGCGGTGTCGCAACCTGCACAGCGTTCACCGAGTGCAAACTCGACAGCTTCAATAAGGACATCGCGCAACATCCCCATACGCTCGCACACAAGCAACACTCGGAGACCAACCAAATCCGCGATTGTGCACAACATCGCGGCACGAGTAATTGTGGGTTAGTTGCCCGATGTGTGACGGGAGAACAACTCAATACCCGTTTCGGGGGTGTGCCAGCTCGAGCCACGCTTGGTCAGCACGTTACCCGCTTGCGTCAGCAGACGAACTGACGCGCCCGTGTTGTAGCCCGGGTCGAACGAAACGGGTGCACCGGTGTCTTGCAGTGCAATCGCACCCTCGGGCGCCGCGATGATGGAACTTGGCGCACCGATCAACTGCTCGAGCAGACGCACTTGCTCGCCGTCGCGTTTGAGCACATTGATCGCGAGCGAACCCGAGAAGATCATGTCGATCGTTTCGTTCGTGATGTTGGTCAGCAATTGCGGCACCCCGAGGCTGAGTGGGCGACCGTCGTTGGCTCGCACAATTGCCGCAACGACAAGCTGCTCACCAACCGACGTCGTCAAGACGGCTGCAAGCTTGGTGGCATCGGCCGATACCTGAATGGAGCGTACTGAAGCGGCGTCCTGAAACGTGTCGATCTCGGTCACGAGATCACCCGATGGCGTGTGTACCTGAAGCGCCCCCGGTTGCCCTGCTGGGATCGACCACACGAAGCCGTGCGTATCAAGCGAGGGCGCGAGCAATGCCGGCCGCTCATCGACGGGGGTCAGCTCACCGCCGGCGACAAACTGCACGTGCCCATCTTGAAGCAGTACCGCGGCCCGCTCGCTCGAAATCGAAACGTCAATCGCAACGAGGTCTTCACCGAGTTCGGCAACGACATCGCTCACCCCGGAAATTGGCGTCACGTTACCGCCGGTAACAATGCCAAAGCCGGCTTCCGTATCAGCAATCAAGCGACCGTCAATTGCAATTGGGCGCGCAGTGACTTGACCCGCTTGCAGGTCGCGTCCGCGCACAGTGAACTGCACACTTGAGATTTGCAAGTGCGCAAGACTCGCCTCAAGTTGCGTTCGCATGCGCGCCAGTTCGTTTGGCGTGAGCGCAAGGGCAGCCTCGGTCAGTTCAATCGTCGCTCCGCCAGCGTCGGTAGCGACCGGTGTCCTGTCGAGCACGGCTTTCGGGCCAAACGCGGTGCTAACGCTGCCGAGTAACCACCCGGTGGGCTGGCCGGAGACAAGTTCTTCCGTAATTCGCGTGACCGCATCGGCATCCGATGGATACCAACGAATTTCGGGCACAAGGTACGCCCACGTGCGGTCGTAGAAGTGCAATTGATGCGCCGAGAAAACAAGGTTGAAGGCGACTTCGTCGATCACGGTTCCGTTGGGCGCTTCAGAGATACGCCATTGCCCGGCCGCATCTTGTCGCACCCGGTATGTTTGCAACGCGGGACCCGCAACGGACAAATATGCCCCCGATGCATCAACCGTGCCAACTTGCGAAAGCTGCACTTCTACTTCGTATTCCGCGTTGGAGTTCAGTGCCGGGACACCACCTGTCGGGTTCTCAAGATCTGGCCATTCGGTGCCAACTTCGCGAATGCGGAACGCGCGCGAACCCGGCGATGCGTCAACCGTCACCGCTTCGTCGGGTTCCCAACGTTCTTGAAACTGTGGGTGCAAGAACGAGTGCGCCACAGCCCAATTCGCGGCCGGCGAGGTGGCAGCACCAATGAAGCCCTCAACAACAGCGATCGGGTCGGCGTCCTTTGTTGGCCCGCCAGGCAAGAACTGCCCATCGGTACCTGACCAGTCATCACTGCTCTCGACGCCCGCTTGCACCGTGCCTGCCTGTGGAATCGAGCCGCACGCGGTTAGCAGGAGCGCCAGTGCCGCAGCGGTCAGCACGTTGCGGACGCGGGCCAATGATCGGATGCTCATAGCGCGACCCCGTTCGGTTCGGTTGCAATCGGGCGCGAAAGCACGTCATCGTCTTCTTCACCGCGGCGCGGCAATTCAAGAACAAAGTTCGATCCTTCACCGAGCTGCGACCACACGGTGATCTGGCCACCGTGCAGGTTCGCATCACCCTGTGCGATGGCAAGACCGAGCCCTGTCCCACCGATCGTACGAGCACGTGATGGGTCGGCGCGCCAGAAACGATCAAAGACGCGTTCGGCATCCTCTGGTGTCATCCCAACACCCGAGTCGTGCACACCGACGGCAACGTGCGAGCGCGTCGAATCAACCGTGACAACGACGGGCTCGTGTTCGCCGTGTTCGATCGCATTCCCGATGAGGTTTCGCACGATGCGGCGGATGCGGCGCGGGTCAATGGCGATCAGGGTGTGGCCACCGGGCGCATCGAAAACGAGCTCGGTTTCGTGTTGGGTCGCCAGCGGCCGCAACTCTTCCACAATGCCCTCAACGAGTTGGGCGAGTGAGGTGGGTTCGAGCTCGAGCTGTACCGAACCGGCGTCGTACCGGCTGATTTCGAGCAGATCACCCAAGAGCAGATCGAAACGTTCGACTTGCGTGTGCAAGAGTTCGGCAGAGCGTGCCGATGCGGGGTCAAACGTGTCTTTCGCGGCGTTGAGCACGCTTGAAGCGAGTCGAATTGTGGTCAGCGGCGTTCGCAGTTCGTGCGAAACATCCGAAACAAATCGCTGTTGCACTTGGGAGAGGCCGTGCAACTCAAGAATGCGCTCTTGAATACCGTCGGCCATCGCATTGAATGACCGCGCAAGAGTTGCGATCTCATCTTCGCCCTCAGCATCGAGGCGCACCTCGAAATCTCCTGCGGCAAGACGAGAACTCGTTTCAGCAGCTTGAATCACGGGTTTGGCGATTGAACGCAGCACCAGCCACCCGATCACGCCAATGAGCCCGACGAGCACGATGCCGGCGAACCACAACGCTCCGAGCACGGCATCGAGGGTTTGTTGCAGGTCGGCAAGATCGTACGCAATGTAGACGCCATACGTGCCGACGTCTGGCACGTTGAGGGTTTGCCCGGCAATGATCCCTGGGTCTTGGGAGCCGTCAGGGTTCGGTAGCGCCACCGATTGCCACCACTGCTTCGTCGGTTCGGCCGCGACTTGCGCTCGCAAGTCGTTCGAAATGAGCGACGTTGAGAAGGTTGTGTAGTCTTGCAGCGCGCCAGGGGCGCTCGTGTCAACACGCAAAACAGCAATCCGGGTAGAAAGCGACGAGCCACCGATATCGTCACGCGCATTTTGCATGACGGCCTGGAGTGCCTTGTTATCGCCTCGGGCATCGGATGCATCGATCGTTTGCTGCGCTGTTGCAACGGCCCGCTGAGCATCGTGCAAAACCTGTGTGCGACGCGAATCGAACATTTGGTTCTGCAAAACGATCGCGATAAGCGTGAACGTAATTGTTACTGCCACGAGGGTCAACAGCAACGCGAGCGTGAGTGTGCGAAAGCGCAGCGACCGACGCCACACGGCACTGACGTTTTCGTGCCACCAGCGCCCGATGCGCGATCTGCTGGGCGTGCTAGGCGATGCTTCCGGCACGGTATCCAACCCCGCGCACGGTTGTTACAACGCGCGGGTTGTCGGGGTCGAGTTCGACCTTGGCGCGAAGTCGCTGTACGTGCACGTTCACCAGGCGCGTATCGGCCTTGTACTGATATCCCCACACTTGTTCGAGCAGCATTTCGCGCGAGAAAACCTGTTGGGGGCGTTGCGCGAGGGCAACAAGCAATTGAAACTCCAAGGGCGTCAGTGAGATGACTTCGTCACCGCGGCGCACCTCGTGGCCCTCAACATCGATCAGTACATCACCGACCCGCAAGTGGGTGGTCTCGTCCCCCGAGACGGGGCGCAAGCGAGCTCGAATACGTGCGACGAGTTCTTGCGGGTTGAAGGGTTTCACAATGTAGTCGTCTGCGCCAGCTTCAAGACCACGCACAACGTCATCGGTTTCGCTGCGGGCGGTGAGCATGATGATCGGCACACCAGATTCCTCGCGGATTGCACCGCAAATCTGAATGCCCGAAACACCCGGCAGCATGACGTCAAGCAGCACAAGATCGGGGCGCTTGTCACGCCAAACATCGAGCGCCGCCGAACCATCAGCGCAAAAGATGGGTTCGAACCCTTCGGTTCGCAAGACGATACCGATCATCTCGCTCAGGGCTGGATCGTCGTCGACAACCAGAATGCGATGCGTCATGAAACCCCCGTGAAATCTGCCTGATCGCTGGGAGCGTCATGCAAGTTCTTGCTCGAAAGCATACTTCACATCGCTATCGTCGCGATCCGAATGCGTGGGCGCGGTACATTGACGGTATGGCATCTCGCTCGCATCCGAGCGCCCGGCATGGCCGACATGGTCGCACCTGGCGCAGCACCGTGGTTCGACCACCGCTTCGGCCAGCGGATGCTCGCGACGAGCTTTTCGACGCGCACGTCGGTGGCGCGGCCGAGTTCTTGCGACATGTCTGGCCAGAGCTTGCGTCGGTGGAGTTCTTGACCGCTCCGGTTCCGCCGCGCACGACGGCAGAGGGCGTGCCCCGGTATCTGCTTGACCATGAAGCCGGGACTATAACGGTGTATCGCATTCCGATTGAGCGATTCTTGCCTCCCGGGCACGATGATCGTTTGCACCGTCGCGCGATGACAGAGTCAATGGTTTTTCGGGCCGCAGCGGCCTACCTCGACGCCTCGTAGCTACTGGTAGATCGTGATTGCGTCTGCCGCGTGCGCGGGTGATTCAATGGGCCAGCCTGCGAGTGCGTTAGGGCCGTGCATCGCAACCGCCGCGTAAATCGGTTCGGATGCCGTGATGCGATACGCGCCCGGCGCGAGTGAGTGCGCTTGGCTGACTCCTGCCTCGAGGTCGATCGTTTCGACGGCACCGGTTGTGGTGTTTTCCAGCGTCACTGTGGCAGTGTTGCGAGCGACCGAGGAAACGTGCAATTGTGCCGGGATCGATGTGTCAACGGCGGGCACAACAACGAGCGCCTCGGAATCAAGTATGGGAGCCGAGGCTACCCAAGCGAAGTCGCTCGGGGCGGATGTTGCCGTGGTTTGCCACGCGGCCGCGACGATTGGGGCATCCGCTTTCACCCGAATCTCATAGATGCCGGCGGGCGCATTGAGGTCAAGCTCGACCGGCGCCCCCGCCGGAACGAGCGTCGAAATTGACTCACCCGTGTCGCTCGCAGCACCCGCCGCGCGCATCGTGACGGTCACGTTCGCGTCGTTCTCAGGGGCGAGGAGACGCAAGCGGCCCAGTGTTGCGTTCTCTGAGCTGTCATCGACAAGCTGCACGCCAACAATCGCAAGCGAGGCGGTTGGCAGTTGCGAACTAATTTGTTGCTCGATACCGGCCGGCACGAGCACCGACATTTGTGTCGACTGCAGTTGCACATCGATCGGCGCACCGCTAGAAACAACCTTGACGACGGGTGCACGTTGGCCAACAACGAGCGACGAGAGCGGCAGTGCACGTTGTGACTCGGCCGCGATCACGACGCGCTGCGAGACGATGTCAGCGATGCCGGGTTCTGCGAGGTAGACAGAAATGTCGGCGGTTGCGGGAACCGGATTGGGGTTGGTGAGCAAGAGCACGTCGGATGCTCCGACCAGCGCCGAGCCACCCACGATCCACGATTCTGAACGGGGTGTGCCGCACGAACTGGCAGCAAAGCCTGCGACATCTGCGTCATTCAGGGTGAGCAACTGTGTTGCGCCGGCAAGCGACGTGCCTGCCGGAACGTGCAGCGCACTTGCTGCACCCGGCAGATCAGGGCTCGTGATCTCCGCGGCCTCAAGTGCTTGCGCAGCCCCACCTCGCGTGATTGCGAAAACGCCAGCGGCAGCAGCTTCGCTCGGCGACGCCGAATTGCGCCCGTAGACACGGAACGAATCGGTGCACACGAGCGTGCTCGCTTGTGCACCAGGAGTCACCAGTGTGCTCGGTGCTTGGGCGGTGATCGTCGGCTCCGGCAGCGCACTGGCAACCAAGACTGCCACGACGAGGCCACCAGAAACGCTGGCGCCCGCGAGCCACTGGGCGGATTTCACGGCACCGTAGGCGAACCCGCCCCTGCGTTCGGTTTGTTCGACCACGGCAGCGCCCGGGCGCCCATACGCGCGCGCGAGGCGTCGTGACGCTGCCGTCGGTACGCTCAGCAGTACGGCGGCGACGAGTGCCGCAAGCAAAACACCGGTGTGCAAGACGGAGCGGGTTTGTTGTGCGGCGGTGAGTTCAGGACGTGGACCGGCGCCCGCCTCCAGCGGCCACAAGCCGCCTTTGTCTGTCTCGCCCGCGCGAAGCAGGCCCACTCGTTGGTCGAGCGCCGCTGCTGCCGCAAGGCGGGCGTCGCGCGCCTGGGTCGTTGCGTTCGGGGCATCGGGGGCAAGCAACACGAATCCGATGGCCTTTTGGCCGAGGTTTGCGACGACATCCGATTCGGCCGTTGAAAGCAAATCACCAACGAGTTGCGAAAGGTCATCTCCCACGAACGCTTGAGCGGTTGACGACATTGTTGCTTGGGCGTCGAGGGTTTCGGATGCACCCCAGGCCACGTCAACGGTGAAACCGCCGTCAGCGTTGGGTGACAGGATGAGCGTACCGACGTCGTCGTTGCTACCAGCGGATGCCGCGACGAGTGCGGGCAAGGTTGATGCGTCACCACGCGCAACGATCGCATCGCCACGGTGCACGCTCGTCAGTTGCGGCAGAGCGAACACCGCGAGAGCTGCAATTGCGACGGCTGTTGCAATCGACCTCGTCCAAGCGCGTTTGGGGAGCGCTTCGAGGGCAAGCGCGGCGGCCGCGACAAAGCCGAACCAGGCCAAGCTGACGCCGGTACCGGCCCAAATCGACACGGGTGTTGCGCCATCGAAGTTCAAAGCCACGTCTTGTTGCAGCCACGCCGTGAAAACGCCCAGCAATGCGGCAGCGAGGAACACGATCGCGAGGCGCCAGCGTTTCGTGAGCGTTGCAGTGAGTGCGAGTGCAGCCAGTGGAACCAGCAAGACCAGGGCCCACACACCCGGTTGTTGACCAAGCCACGCACCGAGGTTGCCGTCGGGAAGCCCAATGGCGAGTTGGAGACGCCCAGCGACATCCGATGCCACACCCGGTCCCTGCCACGCCTTGCCCGGGTCGACGAGCAGCGACATCGGTGTTCCTCGACGCAGGTGCCACCAGGCGAGCGGGGCGAACGCCACGACAGTAGGAACCCACAACCAGACCAAGCGCCCGAGACGCTGCGGCCATTCCAATTGCGGGTCACTCGAACCGACGCGCGCGGCCGAAACCATATTGGCTGCCAACAGCACGATCCAGCCCACAAAAAGTGGCACGGCAAGTGATGGTGCGGCAGCGACGGTTGCGAGCAGCAAGAGCGAACTTGCACCGGCGGCGCCCCACGAACGATAAGCGACGGCTGCTGCGTGGACAAGCCACGCCAAGAGAATGTGCGCGATGACAGCGTGTGGACGAGCCTGCATGAGGGCCGTCAGGAACGTGGGCGCAAATGCCCATGCCACGGCAACAAACGCGCGCACCCCGGCATTGCCGGTCAAACGTGTTGCAGCAAACCATGCCCCCGTCGCCGCGAGCGGAAGTGCAAGCACCCAGAGGAGAATGAGCGCGTACGACGTGTTTCCTGGCGATAGTGTGCCGATCGCGGCAAGAACACCCGCGAACGGATCGGCAGGGCCGACGAGGTTGGAGCCAACGTCTCGTTGGCCGTACATCGAGTTTTGCCAGAGGGTGCTGACGCGCTCACTGAGCGGCAACAGCGCACCACCGCTGATTGCGGGCCACGCCAAGAGCGAAATGAACGCCGCGATACCGGCAACGATCGCGGCAAGGGTGACCCAGGCGCCACCTTTTGCCAAATAGTCAACGTCGTGATCGGCGTCGACCGGGGTCAATTGTCCCTCAACGATGCGTTGCCGGGCTTGCCCAGGGGTGACCCGGAATGGTTCGACGGCACCCCAAGCTTGCCTGCGCGAAGCCAGTCGGGTGCCGCGGATGTTGCGGCGCGAGCGTGCGACCAGGTGCGGGCGTCCCATCGCAACCGCCGCCGCGGCCAATTCGGGCCACACAAGCGATGGTTTCTTCTCAATGAGTTGCCAAATGCTGCGCCCAACCGCCAAGAACGGCATGCTTAGCCAGTGCAGCACTGTCATCAGCAGCGGTGCGTAGCTCAAGCGACGGTGCAGTTGTGCGGTGCGAGCGCGATACGCCAGCGATGCGGTTTCACTGCCGGTAACAGCGCTGAGTTCTGGGGCACCTGCCCCGCGCACGCGAACACGGGCGTTGCGGGCAAGCACGACACGGCCGCCGGCGAGCCGAGCGCGCACTCCCATGTCGAGTCCCTCGTCAGCGCCCAGCAGTGCCGGATCCGGTAAGAGTGCGTTGACGTGCTCAGCGCGAACAAGAGCACCGATAACCTCAAAGCCGAGCGCCTCATCCCGATCGTCGTATTGACCCTGATCGATCTCCCCCGACGCGTCGTTGACGGCACGCCCGAGTGTTGTCATGGTTTCACCGAATGACAACAGCGTGTCTTCTTGGCCGCTACGTCGTACGAGTTTCCCAACCGCAATTGCGGCCGACGGGGCCCGCTCGAACGCGGCAGTGAGTTCGTGGAGCGCTTCGGGATCCGGGCTGACCGAATCGTTCAGGAGCCAGAGGTGTTCGGTTGTCGCATCCGCTGCCACTGTTGCGATCGCTTCAGCGAACCGTGTTGTTGGAGAAACCTCAACGACTGCGTCGACGGTTTCGGCAACGCCCGCGACAAGCTTGCCGCGCGCAATAACCGTGATCCGCCCGGGAGCACGGGTTTGTTTGCGAAGCGCAGCAAGCGTCGCCTCTAACGCGTCGGGCGAACCCGCGTTTGGGCGCGTAACAACAACAGCATGAACCGGCATGACCCGCTCAGACTATGTTGCGTTGAGCGAGTTGGTGCGAGGCACTCCGTGCAGGGTGGTGTTTCTCAGCTTGCGCGACGCTTGAGTTTGCGGCGCTCGCGCTCTGACAAGCCGCCCCAAATACCGAATCGCTCATCGTTTTGCAGGGCGTATTCGAGGCATTCGGCACTGACCTGGCACGATGTGCAAATGCGCTTCGCATCGCGAGTTGAGCCACCTTTTTCAGGGAAAAAGGCTTCCGGGTCGGTTTGCGCGCACAACGCATCGGTTTGCCAACCCAAGGTTCCTTCGGCTGCGTCGTCGAGCGACGAATTGCGAACGGTTGGCATTCCCAGCTCGACGGGGTCGACAAACCAGTTCTGTGGCACTTCTGATCGAAAGCCCGACATAGTATTCACTCCCCTTGAATCGATTCGCTCGCACCGTTGCGGAGCATTTTCGTTACCTAATTACACCGTTGTATTTCGCTGGGGTCAAGTCGAAAATGGTAAACCCTCAAGCAACGCTTGAACCTTAAGCGCGTTTTCGGCGTGTCGCAATAGGTCTAACGGGCGCCCGCGACGGGCCCGTACACGTGCTGACTGGCAAGGCCAACCTCGCCGAGTCGCTCAACAACAGCCTCAGCATCTGCTTCGCTCGCGCACAACAATGCAATCGTTGGCCCGGAGCCCGAAACAATCGCTTGCAAAGCGCCCGCAACAACGCCGTGCCGTAATTTGTCGGCGAGTTCTGGGCGCAGCGCAGTTGCTGGCCACTGCAAATCGTTGTGAAGTACTTCTGCGAGATCTTCCGCACTCCCCTGGCGCAACGCGTGCAAGACAGTGTGCGCCACCTGGGGCTTGTCGACAGCCGATCCGGAACGCAACGTGTCGAGGTTGGCATAAACCTCCGGCGTCGAAAGGCCCTGGCCGCTCGTGAGTAAAACCCAATCAAATCGACCGGTCGTCAGCACGGGATGAAGCTCATCACCGCGCCCGGTGCCAATTGCGGTGCCGCCCTGGAGTGCGAACGGCACGTCCGCGCCGAGTTGAGCCGCCAGCGCGTGCAGTTGTGCGCGTGAGAGCCCAAGCGCCCACAGCCGATTGAGGGCGATGAGGGTTGCTGCGGCATCCGCTGAGCCACCGCCCATGCCACCGGCGACCGGCACCGCTTTGGAGATCTCAAGGTGCGCGCCACCGGTGTAGCCGGTTGTTTCGGCGAGCAGCTTGGCCGCGCGAACAGCGAGGTTTCGCTCATCGGTTGGGACATCGACGGTCGCTTGTGGTCCGGTCGTGCGCACCGTGATTGCATCGGCGTGCGTGGCCGTGACCTCTTCGAAAAGCGAAACGGCTTGAAAAACGGTTGCGAGTTCGTGATACCCATCGTTGGCGCGCGGCCCAACCCCCAAATACAGGTTGATCTTGCCGGGCGCACGCACGCGCACGGCCGCATCACATTGCAGTGTCATCACCAGATGCCTTTGCTATGCGCACAAAGTCGTCAATGCCCAGTTGTTCACCGCGAGCGGTCGCGGCCACCCCGGCGCGTTCGAGCACCTCGGTAGCGGATGCCGCTGACCCACCCAGCACGCTTGAAAGCGCCTGCCGCAGCATTTTGCGGCGCTGCTGAAACGCCGCGTCGATGATCGCGAACGTGCGTTTGCGAAGCGCCTCATCGCCCGGCGCGGTTTCGGCACGTTCAAAGCCGACAAGCACACTGTCGACGTTGGGCACGGGCCAAAACACTTGGCGTGAGACAACACCGGCGAGTCGCCACGAGCCATACCAGGCGGCTTTTGCGCTTGGCGCGCCATACGTTTTGCTGCCGGGTGAGGCCGCGAGACGCTCGCCAACTTCGGCTTGCACCATGACAACGCCACGCTTGATCGAAGCAAAATGCTCCATGAAGTGCAGCAGAACCGGCACCGAGACGTTGTAGGGAAGGTTCGCCACGAGGACTTCTGGGTCGCCGGGCAATTCGGTGATGATAAGCGCGTCAGCATCAATGACGGTGAGTGCGCCGTCAGGCACCCCGTGCGCCGCCGCCGTATTCGGGAGGTGGGCTGCAAGCCGGTGGTCGATTTCAACCGCCGTCACCTTCGCACCCGTTTCGAGAATCGCGAGTGTCAGCGAGCCAAGCCCCGGCCCCACTTCAACAACGTGCTCGCCGGTCTGCACACCTGCGGCGTGCACGATCTTTCGCACGGTATTGGCGTCGACAACAAAGTTCTGGCCGAGCTTCTTGGTCGGGGTCACATCGAATTCTGCGGCGAGGCGGCGGATCTCGGCGGCCCCCAACAGGGTGACTTCAGATTCAGAACTCACCATAAACCGCAATCGTGTTGGCTGCGACCTGCGCACACAGTTCGGCAAGGTCCATGTCGAGTTCGGCGGCCAGAAACCGCACGGTGTTGACCATGACATCGGGAGCGTTGGTGCGGCCGCGGAAGGGTGCTGGCGTCAAAAACGGGGCATCCGTTTCAACCAGGATGCGATCCTTCGGCGCCACCGCCAGTGCTTCACGCAGGTTTGGGGCGTTTTTGAACGTCACAGTTCCGGCGAACGACAGGTAATACCCCTTATCGGCTGCCTCACGTGCCATTGCTTCATCGCCCGAGAAACAGTGGAAAACCGTGCGGTCGGGGGCCCCAACACGAACGAGCGTGTCGAGTACTTCCCGGTGCGCATCACGGTCGTGAATCTGCAGCGCAAGCCCGTGGCGCTTCGCAATCTCGATGTGGGCTTCGAATGACGTGTACTGGGCTGCCCGGCCTGGGGCATCCGTACGGAAAAAGTCAAGGCCCGTCTCACCGATCGCGCGCACACGCTCTTGGGTTGCAAGCGCATCGATTTCATCGATCGCTTCTTGCAACGCGCCCGCCCGTTCCGCGATCAGCGGTGCTTCGTTCGGGTGAATCGCAACTGCGGCAAGCACACGCGGGTGCGTTGCGGCAAGCCGAGCTGCCCACTGCGACGCGGCAACATCACCCGATGACTGCACAACACCGGCAACACCAACCGAGGCTGCCGTCTCGAGCAGTTCATCAAGCTCGCGCCCCTCGATCATTTCGAGGTGCGTGTGATTGTCATAAATGATGCCGGGTAAGGCTTCGGCAAGCGCCGGGAACGTTTGCCGTCGTGCGGAAAGACTCTGAGACACTGGTGTCACCGACGCTTAATCGTCGGCTTCGACCCGCGGGAAGAGCGGCTCAAGCGGCGAGACTTTCGTGCCGACCGGCAACTGGCCCCACTCGCCTGCCGTGCGGATGTTTTGCCCCAAAAGCTCGCCCAGTGCGGTATCCGCGCCCAGCGCAGACCACAGTTTCGCGGTTGCTTTGGGTAGCACGGGTGCGAGCAGCACGTCGAGCGCGCGCAGCCCCTCAGCGACCGTGTACAAAACGGTTGCAAGACGCTCGCGCTTGGCATCGTCTTTTGCGAGCACCCACGGTTCTGAGTCGGTGATGTAGCCGTTGAGCGCATCAACAATCTGCCACGTTGCGGCGATCGCTTCGTCGAGGCGGAAACGCTCGGCTGCGGCGTTTGCAGTCTTGGCTGCATCCGCAACTGTCTGGTGGATCGCCAAATCGCCCGGCTCGTACGCACCCGGTGCGGGAATCTCACCGTCGAAATACTTCGTGATCATCGCAACTGCGCGGCTGGCGAGGTTCCCGAACCCATTTGCGAGTTCGGCTTGATAGCGCGCCGACAGGTCTTCCCACGAAAACGAACCATCTTGACCGAACGCGATCGCTGAAAGGAAGTAGTAGCGAAACGCATCCGAACCGAAAACATCCGTGATCTCGTTCGGGGCAATACCGGTGAGCTTCGACTTTGACATCTTCTCGCCACCGACGAGCAACCAGCCATGCGCAAAAACGCCCTTCGGCACTTCGAGGCCGGCAGCCATGAGCATTGCAGGCCAAATAACGGCGTGGAAGCGCAGAATGTCTTTTCCAACGACGTGGTACGCGGGCCAACGACGATCGAACGTTTCTTGGTCTTCGCCGTAACCAATCGCGGTCGCGTAGTTCAGCAGTGCATCAACCCACACGTAAATAACGTGCTGATCATCCCACGGCACCTGAATTCCCCAGTCGAACGCACTGCGCGAAATCGAGAGGTCTTTCAGGCCATTCTTGACGAACGAAACAACCTCGTTGCGTGCCGAATCGGGCCGCACAAAATCGGGGCGTGATTCGTACAGGTCAAGCAGCGCCTGCTGAAACTCGCTGAGTTTGAAGAAGTAGTTCTTCTCTTGCAACAGCTCGAGCGGCTTCGAGTGAATCGCACACACCTTTTGGCCTTCGAAGGGCCCAGTGCCGTCGACGATTTCAGACTCGGGTTTGAACTCTTCACACCCGACGCAATACAGCGCCTCATATTCGCCCGCATAAATGTACCCACGGTCGTAAATTGCCTGCACGAATTTCTTGACGCGCGTTTCGTGACGCTCTTGTGTTGTGCGAATGAAGTCATCGTTTGCCACATCGAGCGTGTCAAGCAGCGGAAACCACGCCTCAGTGACGAGCTTGTCAACCCACGCTTGCGGGGTGACGTTGTTTGCCGCAGCCGCACGCAACATCTTCTGACCGTGCTCATCGGTTCCGGTGAGCATCCACGTGTCAACGCCTGCTTGGCGGTTCCAACGGGCAAGAGTATCTACGGCCACGGTCGTATAAGCGTGGCCGATGTGGGGTACATCCGACGGGTAATAAATCGGCGTCGTGATGTAGAACGATTCGGCTCCAGACATACCCTCAAGTCTACGGGCCACTACTTCGAGGCAAGTGCCGCCTGATACAGCTCACGCGAGGAGTGCTTCGTTGCCGCGGCAACTTCTGCGCACGCATCTTTCAATCGGATGCCACCGGTTTGCAACCCGCGAACCTGGGTGAGGGCATCGGCGAAGGTGACCTCGCGTTCCGCTGCCCCACCGACCACGAGCACGATCTCACCTTTCACCCCACCCTCGGCCCACTCGGCAAGCTCAGCGAGCGTTCCGCGGCGCACCTCTTCAAACTTTTTCGTCAGCTCGCGGGCCACCGCTGCGGGGCGCTCGGGGCCAAACGCTCCAGCCGCATCGACGAGGCTTGCGGCGAGGCGGGCGGGGCTCTCAAAGTAGATGAGGGTGCGTCGGTCTGCGGCGACCGCCTGGAACGTTGCGACGCGCTCACTGGATTTGCGCGGCGTGAACCCTTCAAACGCAAACCGATCGGTCGGCAGGCCCGAAAGTGCGAGTGCCGTCAGGACTGCACTGGGACCCGGCAGCACGGTTGTTGCGACCCCTTGCGTGATCGCAGCCTGTACGACGCCGAACCCAGGATCACTGACGGTTGGCATACCAGCATCGCTGAGCAGGAGTACATCTTCGTCTGCCGCGAGCGCGGCAATCTCGGCGGCTTTCGCTTTCTCGTTGTGATCGTGCAGCGCAACGAGCCGTGGGCGATTCTCGATCGCAAGCGCGCTCAGCAGTTTTTTGGCCGTGCGGGTATCTTCGGCGGCAATGACATCCGCGCTCTCGAGTGCCTCGATCAACCGACGCGACGCGTCGCCAAGATTCCCGATCGGGGTTGCCGCAACAATAAGCACACCCCAAGTCTTTCACGAGGTGCGAGCGAAACTAGAGTAGACGGGTGAGCTCCGCGACCGACCAGCCGACGACGACGTGGCTCGAACGGCAATTGTTCGCGATTACCACGAGCGCACGATCGATGGGTGTGTTGTCGTGGGCACTCCCACTTGCGATCACAGTCATTGCGGCACTCCTGCGGTTTTGGAACCTGGCCCACCCAAACGAACTCGCGTTTGATGAGACCTACTACGTCAAAGACGCGTGGTCGCTGTGGCAACTCGGCTACGAAGGCAAGTGGGCGGAAAACTCCAACGCCGCGTTCGAATCGGGCTACCCGGCTGGGATGGAGACCGAAGCATCGTTTGTTGTGCACCCACCGCTGGGCAAATGGCTCATTGCGCTGGGTATGGCCGTAACCGGCCCCGGCTCAAGCTTCGGCTGGCGCCTCTCGACCGCTCTGCTCGGAACCCTCACGGTCACCCTCGTTTACATCCTTGGCTGGCAGCTTTCGCGATCACTCGCGGTGGCAGCTACGGCCAGCATGCTGCTCGCAATTGATGGGCTCGGCATCGTCATGAGCCGGGTTGCCCTGCTTGATTCAACGCTGACATTTTTCATCGTGCTCGGGTTCGTGTTTCTGGTGCGCGACCGGCAGGAAACGATACCCCTGCTCAGATCCGCAAAACCAACAAACTGGGGGCCCGTGCTGTGGCACCGCCCGTGGCTTGTTGCCGCGGGCATCACGTTCGGGCTCGCGAGCGGTGTGAAATGGTCGGGCGCGTATGTGCTCGCAGTCGTCGGAGTGTATGTTGTGGCATCCGATGCTCTCGCATGCCGACGGGCTGGGGTACTGTTTTGGCCGCAAGCGGCCGTTTTACGACAGGGCCCGGTTTCGTTTTTGCAGCTCGTGCCACTCGCGGTTGTGGCCTACCTGCTGACATGGAGCGGATGGCTCCTGACGAGCGGTGGCTACGACCGGCAAACTGACCCAAACCCGCTCATTGCACTGCTGAACTACCACGAGAACATTCTTGGTTCGCACCAGCGCATCACATCACCGCACTCGTACGAGTCGCCCGCGTGGCAATGGCCGCTGTTGCTGCGCCCAACCGCGGTGTGGGTTGGTCACTGCTCGGGAGACGACAATGTGTGCTCGGCTATTTCGAGTATTCCAAACCCACTCATTTGGTACGCCGGAATTGCGGCCTCACTGTGGTTGCTCTACCGCCTCGTTGTTCGACCGAAGTGGCAATATGCGATTCCGCTTGTGGGGCTTGGCGGCACGTACGTGCCCTGGCTGTTACTGGGCGATCGCACCATTTTCCAGTTCTACACAATCTCGATGGTGCCGTTCATGGTGCTCGCCCTCGCGTTTGCACTGCGGGAAATTGCCACCCGGCCAGTTGTTACCGCGGGGCTCGGCCCCGAGGCAACATTCGACCAGCGCCGCGGCAGTCAAGTGTTCGTGATCGGCTTGTTGGTGCTGTGCTTTGCGCTGAGCATCTTCTTCTTGAGTCAGTGGCTCGGATTTGAAACGAGTTACAACTTCTGGCGCCTGCACCAGTGGATGCCGTCGTGGATCTAGTTGCTGTAGCGACCGGTTTCGCGACCGGGCTGGGGCTCATCGTAGCGATCGGCGCACAAAACGCATACGTTTTGCGGCAGGGTGTGCGCCGCGAACACGTCGCCGTCGTCGTGGCGATTTGCGCCATTTCTGACGCCGTTTTGATTCTCGCGGGAACCGCCGGCATGGGCGCACTCCTGCAGACGGCGCCATGGGTTGTCGACATCATGCGTTGGCTTGGCGTTGCCTACCTAGTGTGGTTCGCATACCGCTCAGCGAGGTCAGCGATGCAACCCGCCGGGTTGGAAGCCGATACCGCAACCACCTCCGGCGCAGCCTTGAAAACCGTCGTCCTCACAACACTGGGGCTGACCTGGCTCAATCCACACGTGTACCTGGACACCGTCATCATGCTCGGCACAATCGCCAGCACCTACGGTGCTTCACGTTGGCTCTTCGCGCTCGGGGCTGTTGTGGCGTCCGTTATCTGGTTCAGCGTTTTGGGTTTCGGGGCACACTTGCTGGCACCGTATTTGAAGAAGCCGGCCGTGTGGCGGGCGATCGACATTCTCATCGCGGTTGTCATGGTGCTGATTGCGGTAAAGCTCGCGTTCTTCTTCGAGTAAACCCGCGTGAGTGGAGCGCCCGTGGTCTTCGCTTTCTCTCGGTCGTTGAGCGGAGAGAGCCGCAGGCTCGCGAAGTCGAAACGGGCTATTTTGAGGAGCGGATTTCGTTGCGCTCTTCGGGGTCGGCGCTGACTCGACCGTCCGGGCGGTCGAGCGCTGAAATCGCAGCCACTTCGTCACCCGAAAGCTCGAAATCAAAGATGTCAAAGTTCTCGCGCACACGCCCCGGGTTGGTCGACTTCGGGAAGATAGTGTTGCCCTGTTGGATGTGCCAACGCAGCACCGCCTGTGCGGGCGTCTTGCCGTGGGCGGCCGCGGCATCCGCTACCGCCGGGTATTCAAAGAGCGGGTATTTCCCCTGGCCAAGCGGCCCCCACGCCTGGATCGCAATGTTGTTGGCGTGTGCCGCGGCAACAACGTCGCGCTGCTGGAATGCCGGGTGCAACTCAATCTGGTCGACTGCGGGAACAACACCGGTCTCGGCAATGATGTGTTCCAGGCGCTGACCGACAAAGTTGGCCACACCAATGCTCGTGGTCAGCCCCTCCTGCTGCAGCGTGATGAGGTTTTGCCATGCTTCAACATAGGTGCCGTGCGCTGGCACCGGCCAGTGGATCAGGTACAGGTCAACCTTTTCGAGACCGAGTTTTTCGAGGCTGGTCTCGAGCGCTTCGCGAGTCAGGTTGCCCGTGTGGGCATCATCCCAAACCTTCGTGGTGATGAACAGTTCATCACGCGCGATACCGCTTTTTGCGAGCGCCCGACCGACACCGGCTTCGTTGCGGTAGATCGTTGCCGTGTCGATGTGGCGGTAGCCAGCTGCAAGCGCATCGGTGACCGCCTGCTCAACATCCGCGTCATCAACGAGGAAGGTGCCGAAGCCCAATTGGGGGATGGTGTTGCCGTCATTGAGGATGATGTTTGGAACGCTCATGTGCTTAAGCCTACGGCGGCTCTGCCCACGGCGGCGCGTAGGCTTGTGGGGTTATGCCCGAACCTGTTTTTCGCTACCCCGCCGAGCTGCCAGTCAGTGCTGCCCGTGGCGAAATTGCTGACGCCATCCGTGCGCACCAAGTGGTTATCGTTGCCGGCGCAACCGGTTCGGGAAAGACGACACAGTTGCCGAAGCTGCTGCTCGAAATGGGGCGGGAGTCAATCGCGCACACCCAGCCGCGCCGGCTCGCCGCGCGCACGATCGCCGAGCGCATCGCTGAAGAGTTGCAGGTGGAGCTGGGCACGACTGTCGGTTACAAAGTGCGCTTCACCGATAAGGTTTCCGCTGCAACCAAGATCGCGCTCATGACCGACGGCATTTTGCTGAACGAGATCCACCGTGACCGACTCCTAAAGCGCTACGACACGATCATCATTGACGAAGCGCACGAGCGTAGCCTCAACGTTGACTTTCTCATCGGATACCTCAAGCAACTGCTCCCCAAGCGTCCTGATCTGAAGGTCATCATCACTTCGGCGACGATTGATCCGCAGAGTTTCGCCGAACACTTCGGGCTGCCTGGCCGCCCCGCGCCGATTGTCGAGGTGTCGGGGCGCACCTACCCCGTCGAGATTCGGTATCGGCCTGCCCAAACTCAGGAAGAGGCGGCGGTTGGCGCACAAACCGGCCGCGGGCGTGGGCCATCTCCTGAGTTTGGCCCAGAAGATGAAGTAGACCGCATCGTGCTAGCGCTGCGCGAGCTGTAAACCGAAGCTCCCGGTGATGTGTTGGTGTTCTTGCCCGGCGAAGCTGAGATTCGAGACGCAGCCGATGCTGTGCGCGCGGCCTATCGCAACAGCACGCGCCCTGTCGAAGTACTCCCCCTCTATGGCCGCTTGTCGGCGGCGGAGCAGCACCGGGTTTTCGAGCCGAGCCGGGTTGCCGGGGTTTCGCGCCGGGTTGTACTTGCCACGAACGTTGCGGAAACCTCCCTCACCGTTCCCGGCATCAAGTATGTGATCGATACCGGAACCGCCCGCATCTCGCGGTACTCGAACCGGTCGAAAGTGCAGCGGCTACCGATCGAGGCGATCTCGCAAGCATCCGCGAATCAGCGCTCGGGCCGTGCCGGTCGCACGAGCGACGGCATCGCGATTCGGCTGTACGCCGAAGACGACTTCGATTCACGCCCCGAGTTCACCACCCCCGAAGTGCTTCGCACGTCACTTGCGTCGGTTGTGTTGCAGATGCTCGCACTCGGGTTCGACAACGTTGCACGGTTTCCATTCTTGACGCCGCCGGATTCGCGCGGCATCAAAGCGGCCATCGAACTGCTACTCGAACTCGGCGCGATCGCTCAAGGCAAAGGTTCTCACCCGCGGCTGACAAGAATCGGCCGCGAGATCGCACGGATACCAATCGACCCGCGGTTTGCGCGGATGCTCATCGAGGCTGAGCGTCTTGGTGTCGGCGCTGAAGTGCGCGCGATTGTCGCTGGTATTTCGATTCAAGATGTGCGCGAACGCCCCGAAGAAGTCCGGGTGAAAGCCGACGCGCTACACAACCGATTCACCGACCCGACGAGTGACTTCCTCAGCACGCTCGGGCTATGGAACTACCTCCAATTGCAACAGCGCGATCTCGGTTCGAGCGCATTTCGACGATTGTGTCGCGATGAATACTTGAACTACGTGCGAGTGCGCGAGTGGTTTGATGTTGAGCGTCAATTGCGTCAGTTTGCAGCTAGCAAACAGAGCTCGCACGACGAAG
Organism: uncultured Microbacterium sp.; assembly: GCA_964616805.1. GTDB lineage: Bacteria > Actinomycetota > Actinomycetes > Actinomycetales > Microbacteriaceae > Microbacterium. The sequence continues at coordinate 157,369 of CAZTUC010000001.1, forward strand.
GGCGAACCGCCCCCGGCCACACTGCCGATGCCATTCACAAGGCGTTGCTGGCGGGTCTGCTTTCACACATTGGTGTTATCGATGAGCGTTCCCTTGCGCCGGCGGCTTCGAAACCCGGGAAGGCGAAACCTCGCAAACCGATCGCGGAGTATCGCGGGGCTCGGGGCATCCGCTTCGCGATTTTTCCGGGTTCTGGGCTGCGCAAAGCAAGCTTCGACACCGTCATGGCCGCCGAGATCGTCGAGACGAGCCGCATGTACGCGCGCACCGTCGCCGCGATTGACCCGGCGTGGGCTGAGGATCTCGCGGGTGACCTGGTCAAGCGAAGCTATGCCGAACCGCGCTGGTCGCGTTCGTCTGGCGCCGCGGTTGTTTCTGAGAAGGTCACCCTGTTTGGGCTCGACATTGTGCCGCGCCGCACGGTGCAATACGCTCGGCTCGATAAGACGGCCGCGCGCGAGCTGTGCCTGCGGCACGCGCTTGTTGAGGGCGATTGGCAACCGGCCGGGCTCGGTGAAAAGGCGGCCGCCTTCTGGCGGGCAAATGCGAACTTGCGGGCCCGGCTCGAGAAGCTTGAAGAGCGCGAGCGCCGCCGCGACATTGTTGTCAGCGACGATGTGATCTACGCGTTTTACGACGAGCGCATTCCGGCGGATGTTTTCGACGTGCGCTCGTTCGAAAAGTGGTGGAAAGCCGCGTCGCAAAAGCAGCCGAAGCTGCTCACGATGCGCGAAGACGATTTGCGGGAACGAGATTCACGCGCGGACGCCGGCGAGTTTCCGGCGCGTTGGCAACAGAACGATCAGGTTCTCGGGCTCGCATACCGGTTCGCTCCGGGCACGAAAGACGACGGTGTCAGCGTTGTTGTGCCGCTCGCTTTGCTCGCCGGCATCAGCCCGGCCGGGTTCGATTGGCAAGTGCCTGGGGCACGCAGTGAGCTGATCGCCGCGCTTCTGCGAGCGTTGCCGAAAGTGATTCGCCGGCACGTGGTTCCGGCCGCGGATTGGGCTGAGAAGTTCGCTGTCGAGTTGGCCGGGCAAGGACCGGAATCATCCGATGGGGTTCCGGCTGAGTCGTTGACGGATGCCCTGGCCCGCCGAATTCAACCGCTGGCGAATCAGTTGGTCACTTCGACGGATTTCGATTTGGAGCGCGTGCCGGAACACTTACTGATGAACTTCAGGGTGATCGACGAGTCGGGTCGAACACTCGGCACTGGGCGTGACCTGCCCGTGTTGCAAGCGCGCTTCGCTGATAAGGCGCGTGGGGCGGTTTCGAAAGCTGTCGCGGCGCCGATGAAACCATCCGCCCCCGAAGCCGCGATGCCGAGCGCCGTAGCGCAAGTGACCGGTGCAACCGAGTGGACGTTCGATGATCTTTTGGAAGTCGTCGACACGCGCGTCGCGGGTGGTGTTGTGCGGGGGTACCCCGCGATCGTCGATAACGGGCCTGATGTTTCGGTGCGCGTTGAAGCGACGCTTGAAAACGCGCTCGCGGCGACACGCGCGGGGGTTTTGCGGCTGGTTCTCTTGGGGGTTCCGTCTCCAGCGAGTTACGTGCAGGAGCATTTGAAGCAGAACGAGAAGCTAGCTCTCGCTGCGAGTCCGTACCAGAACGTTGCGACGTTGATTGAGGATGCTCGCACCGCCGTCGCGCGCGAAATTATTGATCGCGAAACCGGTGGAACTGGTGTTGTGCGCAGGCGCGCCGACTTTGAGCGCGTGCGCGATGCGGTTTCGGGTGAGCTTGTTGACCGATTGTTTGGCACGGTGTCGCTTGTTGCGGAGTTGCTCACGAAACAGCGTGAGATTGAGCGTTCGTTGAAGCAGGCGAACTCGATTGCGCTCTTGGGTCCGCTTGGTGACATCCGCTCGCAGGTTTCGAACCTGATTTATCCGGGTTTCATCTCGAGTATTGGCACGGCGCAGTTGCCACATGTGAAGCGCTATTTGGATGGTGTTTTGTTGCGCTTGAAAACGCTGCAAAATGAACCCGGTAAGGACCGCACGCGCATGACGGAGTTCGAACGTGCAAGCGCGTTGTACACCGAAGCCGGTGGTACGTTGCCGATGCCCGCAGACCCGGCACTTCTGTCGGCGCGTTGGTTGCTCGAGGAGTATCGCGTGAGCCTGTTCGCCCAGCAGCTCGGCACCGCGGAGCCGGTTTCACTGCAGCGAATCACGAAGGCCCTGCCGAAGTAGCTTTGGCCGTTGAGCGCAGCACCCCGCCGGTCGTTGTGCGAGCTTTTCTACCCGGTCGTTGACCGAACGAGCGTAGCGAGTGAGTGGAAACGGGCTAGCTTGCC
>CAZTUC010000002.1:0-159183 GCA_964616805.1 uncultured Microbacterium sp.
CGCCAGCGCGGCACCCACTTCCACCCGGGCGCCAACGTCGGCCGTGGTGGCGACGACACGCTCTTCGCACTTGCCGCTGGTGCGGTCGAGTTCGGCACCAAGGGCGGCCGTAAGGTCGTCAACATCGTCACCGCTGCATAAGCGGAATGCATTTCGACTCGCTTCGATCACGTAACGACCGAAGCGCACGGGGCGGGCTTCGGCTCGCCCTGTGTCGTTTGCGGCAGTATTTTTAGCCCGAAATCGGGCCCATACGCATCCGGAAGGGGAGCGCAACAGTGGTTACGTTCATTGACAAGGTCACGTTGCACTTGCGCGCCGGAAGTGGGGGCAACGGTTGTGTCTCGGTGCACCGCGAGAAGTTCAAACCCCTTGGCGGCCCTGATGGTGGCAACGGTGGCAATGGTGGCGACATCGTGCTGGTTGCCGATCCGCAGGTCACAACGCTGCTGAATTACCATCACTCGCCGCACCGCAGTTCGGGTAATGGCGGTTTTGGAATGGGCGATCACCGCTCGGGCTTCGCGGGTGAAAGCACGCGGCTGCCGGTTCCGGTTGGCACGGTTGCCAAGACCGCAACGGGCGAGGTTTTGCGCGACATGGTCTCGGCGGGCGAAGAGTTCGTTGTTGCCCGTGGCGGCATGGGTGGTCTCGGCAACGCGGCGCTTTCGACGCCGAAACGCAAAGCCCCGGGGTTTGCGTTGCTCGGCACGCCGGGGGATGAGCTAGACGTTGTTCTTGAGCTCAAAACCGTGGCGGATGTTGCGCTGGTTGGGTTCCCCTCGGCCGGCAAATCGAGCCTCATCGCCGCGATCAGCGCTGCAAAGCCGAAGATTGCTGATTATCCGTTCACGACGCTGCATCCGAACCTCGGTGTTGTGCAGGCGGGCGATGAACGTTTCACCGTTGCCGATGTTCCGGGCCTGATCGAGGGCGCAAGCGATGGCAAGGGTCTTGGGCACCAGTTCTTGCGTCACGTTGAGCGATGCTCAGCGCTGCTGCACGTGCTCGACTGCGCAACCCTCGAACCGGGGCGCGACCCCATCAGCGACCTCGACGTGATCTTGAAAGAGCTTGAGAACTACGAGGTTCCCGACGGGCAAACCCCGTTGCTTGAGCGCCCGCAACTGATTGCGCTCAACAAACTTGATGTTCCCGAGGCAAAAGACCTCGCAGATTTGGTGCGCCCAGAGCTTGAGGCGCGCGGTTATCGCGTATTTGATATTTCGACGGTTTCTCACGAGGGTTTGCGACCACTGGTCTTTGCTCTGGCCGAGATTGTCGTCAAGCACCGTACTGAGCAGGCTGCCGAGGTCGTATCCGAGCGCGTTGTTATTCGCCCGAAAGAGGCATCAGCGGCATTCACCGTCAAGGTTGAGGGTGGCACATACGGAAACTTGTACCGCATTCTTGGTGAAAAGCCCGAGCGGTGGGTGCAGCAGACCGACTTCCAGAACGAAGAAGCAATCGGATACCTCGCCGATCGTCTCGACAAACTCGGCATTGAAGATGCACTGCTGCGTGCGGGCGCCCAACCCGGTTCGCCCGTTGTTATTGGCCCCGGTGAAGGCATGATCTTCGATTGGGAGCCCGCCATGTCGTCGGCTGCCGAAATCATGTCGGCGCCGCGCGGTACCGATCCGCGACTGTTGAAAGACAACCGTCGCACAACCGCGCAGCGCCGCGAGGAGTACCACGCGTGGATGGATGCGAAAGCACAAGCACGCGCAGAGCTCGAAGCCGAGCGGCTGGCAACATCCGATAATCGAGTCGAATGGGTGGAGGACGACGAGTGGGAGTGAACGCGCGTAAGGCGCTGATCGACGCGGAACGTCTCGTCGTCAAAGTTGGCTCTTCGTCGATTACGGGCGATGGTAGGTGGCGCATTCCGCTGCTCGTCGGCGCAATCGCCGCCGCCCACCGCCGAGGTGTCGAAGTCGTTCTGGTGACGTCTGGTGCAATCGCAAACGGTATGCCGCTGTTGCACGCGAACGAACACCCGAACGATTTGGCCACGCAACAGGCTGCCGCTGCCGTCGGTCAAACAGTGCTGATGTACCAGTACCAGCAGGCACTTGCGTTTCACGGCATTACTGCCGGCCAGGTGTTGTTGACCTCGGGTGATCTCGACAACCAGACGACGAGCTCGAACGCGCGCCGCGCAATCGACCGCATGTTGCACCTTGGGGTGCTGCCGATCGTGAACGAAAACGACACTGTCGCAACTGCCGAGATTCGGTTCGGCGACAACGACCGGCTTGCTGCGCTTGTCGCCCGCCTGATCGGTGCCGATGCCCTCGTGCTGTTGAGCGACGTTAAAACGCTCTACACAAAGCCCCCAACTGAAACGGGTGCTGAACCGATCGAAATCGTGAGCCCCGGCGATGACCTCTCGCAGTGGGAGTTCGGCGCAACCGTCGTCAACAGCGTTGGAACGGGTGGCGCCGCAACGAAAGCGTCAGCCGCAGTGCTTGCCGCAAGCAGCGGTATCGGCACGCTCGTGACGAGCACGGATGTTGTTGCTCGCGCCCTCGCGGGTGAAAACGTCGGTACGTGGTTTTCTCCGCACGAGCGATAGCATTTGGGCGCGGCTAAACTGGGCCATATGAGCACGTCAGTCGCACAGACCGTAGCCCCAACCGGAACCCTCGAAGAACGGTTACAGCGCGCCAAGACCGCATCTCGCGCCGTGGCACGATTGACGTCGGCCGAGAAGTCAGCTGCGCTAGACGCGATCGCTGATGCCCTGCAAGCGAACGCGGCCGCAATCGTTGCAGCCAACGCGCTTGACCTCGAACGCGAAGAAGCCGCTGGCATGTCGGCCGGCTTGCTTGACCGGTTGCGTTTGACCGAACAGCGTGTTCAGGCACTCGCCGATGCTGTGCGCCAGATTGTGGCGCTGCCTGACCCGGTCGGTGAGGTTGTTGCAGGCCACACGATGCCCAATGGGGTTGCCCTGCAACAAGTGCGTGTTCCCGTCGGTGTTGTTGGTGCGATCTATGAAGCACGCCCCAATGTGACTGTCGATATCGCGTCGCTTGCCTTGCGCGCCGGAAACGCGGTCGTCTTACGCGGTGGGAGCGCAGCGCTGGATTCAAACATGGTGCTCGTGAGCGTTATTCGTGATGCGCTTGAAAGCGTGGGAATCAACCCGGATGCCGTACAAACAGTTGACGACTACGGGCGTGACGGTGCCCGCGCACTCATGCGTGGACGTGGGTTCATCGATGTTTTGGTTCCGCGCGGGAGCGCGGGACTCATCGAGACCGTCGTCACCGAGTCAATCGTTCCGGTTATCGAAACGGGCGCCGGCAATGTGCACGTCTTCCTCGACGCGACCGCACCCGAAGACTGGGCGCGCGACATCGTCATCAACTCCAAAACCCACCGTGTCGGGGTGTGTAACGCTGCCGAAACGCTTTTGGTGCACGCGGATGCCGCCCAACGTCTGCTGCCGGGGATCCTCACTGAACTGCAAGCGCTGGGCGTCACGGTGCACGGTGACGAGCGGGTACAAGCGTTGACCTCCGGGGTTGTTGCGGCATCCGATGCCGACTGGGATGAAGAATACTTGAGCCTGGATATCGCGGCGAAGGTTGTCGACTCGATCGACGAGGCCATCGCGCACATTCGTGAGCACTCAACGGCCCACACGGAAGCGATTGTTTCGACCGACGTGCGCAACATTGAACGTTTTCTTGACGAGGTTGACTCGGCCGTCGTGCTCGCAAACGCTTCGACGCGTTTCACCGACGGTGGCGAATTCGGTTTCGGTGCAGAGGTGGGCATATCGACGCAGAAACTGCACGCTCGTGGTCCCATGGGTGTGTCGGCACTGACGAGCACGAAGTGGCGCGGGCGCGGTTCCGGCCAGATCCGCGCGTAACGCGGGGAATTCAAGGCAAAAAACGCTAGACTTGACCCCACGCGCTTGCGACCGCTGCGCGACTGGTAATTGGAGAAACATGACTGCCGCAACCATCGTTCTTGCAGCCGCTGCTGAGACCCACGGCAACGTTCAAGCCGAGACATTCATTTTTGGTGTCATCGCGGCGATCGCGTTTGCTGCGCTCGCACTCGTAACATTCTCGTACCGCAACGTTGCAAACCGTCACCAGCGTAAGGCTGATGCTTGGGCTGAAGAACACGGTCACGAAACGCACACGAGCGGGCACTGATCGCGCACCCTATGCCGACCGCAGCAGGGCGTCGCATCGGTGTCATGGGTGGCACCTTCGACCCAATTCACAACGGTCACCTCGTCGCTGCGAGTGAGGTTGCCTATTCGTTCGGACTCGACGAAGTTGTTTTCGTACCCACCGGGCAACCGTGGCAAAAAGACGACGTCACACCAAGCGAAGACCGCTACTTGATGACAGTTATTGCAACCGCATCAAACCCCCGTTTTACCGTGAGTCGCGTTGATGTCGATCGGCCAGGATTTACCTACACGATCGACACACTGCGTGATCTGGCTGATTTGTACCCCGGCGATGAGCTGTTCTTCATCTCGGGTGCAGACGCAGTTGCCCAGATCATGAGTTGGCGCGACCATGACCAGCTTTGGGATTTGGCGCACTTTGTTGCCGTATCCCGACCAGGCCATGTGCTGGACACTGATGAGCTACCCGCGGAAGCAATTTCGCAACTCGAAGTGCCAGCCCTGGCAATTTCATCAACCGATGTGCGTGCGCGCGCCCACTCCGGCGAGCCCGTTTGGTATCTCGTGCCGGACGGCGTCGTGCAGTACATCGCGAAGCACCATCTGTACCGGAGCGAATCATGAGTGCCGAAAAGGCCGAAAACACCCAGGGACTGACCAGGCGTCAGATTCGTGAGTTGCGTGGCACACCAGCAGCTGACGTTGTTGGTGCGGATGTCGTACCTGAAGTGGATGCCGCCGCAACACCGACCGCAGAGCCAGTACGGTTTGCCACAAAGCCCGACAGCGGACCGGTAACCATTGCCGCCGGAATCGTGATGCACTCCGCGCCTGTCGTGCGCGGACCGCGTCCGGCCATGACCGTCGAGCCGGTGCCCGTTGCTTCTGCTCAGACAGCAAAACCTGAAGCGAGCGAGCCGGTCGAGCCGCTGCCGTCGTTCTCGCGCCCACAAATTCAGCCGATCCGACCGATCCCGGCTGCTGCAGAGGGCGCGATCGAGGCGCCACCAGCCGTTTCTGCCACGACCCCCGTGTTAGCGGGGCGTCGTGCGCTGCGGGCCAGCCGTGTGGTTGAGGTTTCATCTGAAGGCGTTGTAGACGTCGTGGAAGACGTTGTGGATGCGCCGGAAGAGGTTGCGCCAGCGGCCGCTGTGCCGGTGCAAACCGCCAGTATTTCGCGTCGCGAGGCTCGCAACGCCGCTGTTACGAAGAATGCGGCGTCAGAAGAATCGGTGCCGTCACCGGCACCCGCTGTTGTTGCCCATGCGGCGCCGGCGGAGAACCCTCGTCCGGAGAATCTCTTTGCCGGCACAACCGACGAAGAACCGCTCGCCGGAGACGTATTGGCGCAGGCCGAGTGGGAGTCTCCGAGCGAGCTGACGTTCGACGAGATCATTGCCGCACGGCCGCGCGGCGCTGTGACATCCGCTTCTTCAACGACGTTGATTTTCAATCCTGGCGACGTGCAATCGGCGCTGACCGGCCCGATCCCGGCAACGGGTGAAATGCTCATTACCGCAAGCCATGCAATCGCGCCGGGGCTAGCATCGCGTGGCCACGTCGATGGCACCGTCGACGACAAGAGTGCTGATTCGGTGCTCGTCGACGGCGAACTGCCGGCGGCCTCGTCGCCGACGCCGGTCGCTGCTTCCTCGGCGATAAGTCGTAAAACGCAAGCGCCCGAGATGGTGCGTCCGGCTGAACCGGAGAAAACAAACCGGGCAACCGTTGCCCTGGTTGTGACGGGTGGGCTGTTGCTCGTTGCTGCCCTCGCGACACTGATTGTTGGCCTGATGACTGGAGCGCTTTCGTGAACGACGGCTCAAATGCCCCCAAGATGCTGCAAATCGCGGCGCAAGCAGCCGACGACAAAGGTGCGACCGACCTCGTTGCACTTGACGTTTCGGGGCCACTGCCGCTCGTTGACGTCTTTCTCATCGCAACCGGAAACAGTGAACGAAATGTTGCGGCCATCGCCGACAACATTGAAGACACGCTCATCGAAAACGGTTTCAAACGCTTGCGGCGCGAAGGGCGAGCGGACGCCCGCTGGGTGCTCCTCGATTTCGGCGACCTTGTGGCACACGTATTTCATGAAGAAGAACGTGTGTTTTACGGTCTCGAACGGCTCTGGAAAGACTGCCCAGCGTTGCCGATTGAGCTTGACACCAAACGCGAGGCTTAAGACTCGACGAGGATTCCGTCTTCGTCGCTGAAGACTATCGCGCCGGGACGGAACGTCACGTCGCCAATCGTGAGTTCGACATCGACTTCGCCAACGCCGTCTTTCGCACTCTTGCGCGGGTTTGACCCGAGCGCCTTCACACCGAGGGGGAGCGTTGCAATCGCGACACGATCACGGATTGCGCCGTTGATGATGACCCCAGCCCATCCGTTGCTGACGGCGGCTTCAGCGATCATGTCGCCCATGAGGGCAGACTCGACTGAGCCGGATCCGTCGACAACAAGAACAGCACCATTACCTGGCGTGTTCAGAATTGACTTGACGAGACCGTTGTCACGGAAGCACTTGATGGTACGTACCGGGCCCGTGAAGCGGGCAACACCGCCGAGGTTTTGAAACTGAACCGAAAGCGACTGGAGTTGGTCGCCTCGCTCGTCATACAGATCTGCTGTGCTGAAGCTCATAGCTCAAACAATACCCATCCTCGGCGGCGTTTGATGCACTTTCAGGGGTTGCTGCCAGCTCGAGCAACCTCGGTGATCTCAGTGACGATTGCCGGCCACAGCGCTTTCGGGAGGTCGTGACCCATCCCCTCAAAAGTCACCAGCTTTGCACCCGGAATCGCAGCCGCGGTCGCTTCGCCACCGGCAACCTTCACGAGCGGGTCAGCGAGGCCGTGGATAACAACGGTGGGAACGGTCACTTTCGCGAGCGCCTCGGTACGATCCGGCGAAACTTGAATCGCGATCAATTGCCGGTTCGTGCCAGCAGGGTCGTTTGCGCGGCGGAACGACTCAGCGGAGCTTTCTCGAATACCCGCTTCATCGAGTTCGAATCCGGGGGACCCGACGATCTTGTAGAGCTCAACTGAGCGATCTGCGGCATCCGCTTCGTTGTCTGCCGGGGGAGCCATGAGGGCGGCCATCGCTTCGGGTGACGGAGAGCCGATCCACGGTGCTGGGGTCGAGAAGATTGAAGTCACACTCAGCGTGCGCTCTGGGTGTCGGATCGCGAACTCTTGTGTGATCATGCCGCCCATCGACGCGCCAACGATGTGGGCCTGTGCGATGTCGAGCCCATCAAGCAAGCCTGCAACGTCGTCAGCCATTTCAGCAAGTGTGTAGGCAAACGAAGTAATCGGTTGCCGCTGCATGAATTCGAGCATGCCGGGCGTACCAGCGTCGTGGAGGTGCGTTGACAGACCCGAATCGCGGTTGTCGAAACGCACAACATGGAATCCTTCGGCAGCAATTGACTCGACGAACCCGTCGTACCACGCGATCATTTGCGCCCCGAGACCCATCACCAAAACGATCGTTGGGTCTTGTGGGTTGCCAAAGCTCTCGTACGCGATACGAACGTTCGCGGTGTCGACGTACTGCACGGTCATTGTGCCTCCTGGCCTCAAAAATCGACCGCGCCACTGTGGTCGATTGAACAACTCTAGTAGGTGAACTTCGTTACGCTCAGAGTGTCGCGATAGCGCACACGAACGGAGCGGAAACGTATGGCTGAACTGGCAGCGTTGATTGCTGCGTTCCCCGGAGTGGTCGGCGTGTTCATTCGCGACGCGCAAGGAGCGGCGAGCTTTGCGCACAACGCTGACGCAGTGCTCGCCACGGCAAGCATGGCGAAGATTGCTCTGCTCGTTTCGGCCGCTGTCGCACTTGAACGGGGCGAATCGGATGCCACGCAATTGCTCGACCGCGACAGTGCACCATTCGTTCGCGATTCAGGCATTTGGTGGCACCTTGACCAACAGCAGCTCAGTCTGGGCGACGTTGCCAAGCTCGTTGGTACGGTTTCAGACAACCTCGCAACAAACGTCTTGCTTGCCCATCTCGGGGGAGTTGATGTTGTCGCCGATGTTGCGGGTGAATATGGTCTGACGGGTTTCACGTTGCACGATTTTGTGCGCGATGAGCGTGGGCCGCAGCATCCGCCTACGCTCAGTACCGGGACTGCGCGCGGGTACGCTGACGCGTTCGACCTGCTGCACGGGCGTGCACAACAACACGACCCCGTCGCGGTGCAGGTGCTTTCCTGGCTGGCTGACTCGGCCGACTTGAGCATGGTCGCATCGGCCTTTGCGCTCGATCCGCTCGCGCACTCCGAAACCGATCGAGGCATTGCGGTTATCAACAAGACCGGCACAGCTGATGGTGTGCGCGCTGACGCAGGACTGGTCACGGTTGCGGGTGAAACCTCGACCTACTGCTGTTTGCTCAACTGGGCGGTGAACGACGAAGCCGATGCACACCGCGACACCGCGATGGCGCTCATGCGTGCCATCGGCGATGCGCTGCGGCGGCGGTGATGTGCGCTAAACGGCGCGTTGAACGGCCGCGACAATCGCCTCGTCCGAGAGACCGAGCGCACGCATCGCAGCAACGTGCTCGGTGGTTGCGCGGTCGACAAGATCAGCTGACTGCGCGGTCAAACGCGCTGTGTTTGCCACAATTGTGCCGTTTCGGCCCTGCGTGAGAACAAAGCCCTCGGCCTCAAGCTCTCGATACGCGCGCGCAACAGTGTTGGCTGCGAGGCCCAGCGTTGCGGCGAGCGCGCGTACCGCTGGCAGCTTGAACCCGGCGGGCAGTTCACCGCTTGCAATCTGCGCAACAATTTGCCGCCGCACCTGCTCGAACGGTGGGGCGTCGGCATCCGCATCGATCACAATCCGCATACCTCATTGTTGCCCGAGGATCGAGCAGTTCTTGCGTTTGGTCCGCCGCGTCGCTCAAGTTCTACTAGCATTTTGAGATGCCCCTCGAAGTCATCGCACGCGAAGGCGCCGCCGAACGGCTCTCACGTATGATTCAGTTGCCTACCGTTTCGGCCGAGCTTGAGCAGCGGGGACAAGAACCGTTTGAAGCGTTTGTTGCACTGCTTGAAGAGCTCTACCCGCTGATCCACAAGAATCTTCAGCGGGAACGGGTCACCGACTTTGGCCTGTTGTACCGGTGGGCTGGGGCGGATGCTTCGCTGGGGCCCGCGGTTTTGATGGCGCACTACGACGTTGTTCCGGTTGATGAAAGTGACGCCTGGACGTATCCCGCTTTCGAAGGCCGCATTGAGAACGGGTGTGTCTACGGACGTGGTGCCCTCGATGACAAGGGCCCGCTGTTGGTCACGCTGGAAGCGGTTGAGAATTTGCTCGCAGCCGGCTTCACGCCGCCCCGAGATGTGTACGTGTGGCTAGGCGGCAACGAGGAGACTTTTGGCGAGGCTGCAATGGCTGGCGCCAAGCTGTTGCACGATCGCGGAATTACGCCGTGGATCGTGTTGGACGAGGGTGGCGCTGTCACCGATGCAGTGTTGCCGTTCGTACATGGCCCCGCGGCGATGGTCGGTGTCGGTGAGAAAGGGCTCGCAAGCGTGCGTTTGTCTGCCAAGAGCGAGGGTGGACACGCATCCGTTCCGCCGAAGCTCACCGCGGTCGGCCGAGTTGCGAAAGCGGTCAACAAACTCACTCCCAACACATTCAAATCACGCGCACCGAAGGCGATTCCACGCATGCTCGGGAGTGTTGTTCCACGCGCGACTGGCCCCGGCAAGCCCCTCTACAAGCTGCTGAGTTCGTGGCCGTGGCTCAACGCAAAGGTTTTTGCCGCGCTCGGTGGTGAGCCGGCAGCCATGGTGCGCACAACCATCGCGCCAACCCGGCTTTCCGGTGGAACAGCCAATAATGTTCTGCCGTCGCAAGCCAGCGCCACAATCAATCTGCGCATTGCGCTCGGTGAGACCGTCAACAGTACGGCCAACCGCTTACGCCAGGCGATTGGCGATAGCGAAATTCGTGTTGAGGTGCTGGAAGGCAATGACGCATCGCCGGAGTCACCATCGGATGGCCCGCAATTCGACCTCATCCGTAAGGCGGTTGGTGTTTCGCATCCGACCGCACTGACGGTGCCATACGTCACGATGGCAGCAACCGACTCACGGCACTTTCACCGGTATTCTGACCACGTGTACCGGTTTGCGCCGCTGATGATGACGGCCGCACAACGCGCTGCGATTCACGGGTTCGATGAACGTGTTGAAATCACAGAACTTGCCCGCGGTGAGCTATTTCACCGCACCCTGATTGAAGGATTACCAGCATGAGCAAAACAGCAGGAACCGCGCCCAAGGTGAAACTCGGCACCCTCATGGGTGTTGTCGGGTTCTTGGCGTTTGTTGAGTTCACGAGCGGTGTGCTGCAGGGATATTACACACCCATGCTCACCGACATCGCGCGGCACCTGAACATCCACGACGCCGATGTGAACTGGTTTGAGGGCGGCCAGCTGATGCTCGCTGTGCTTGTGGTGCCGGTTTTCGCGAAGCTTGCCGACATTTACGGACCGAAGCGGATGCTGCTCGTCTCGGCCGCGCTCACCGCGGTCGCATCGCTCATCTTGCCGTTCGCGAACAGCTTCGGGGTGTTCTTGCTCGGGTGGACGCTGCAGGCATTCTTCTCTGCCTGGTTGCCACTGAACATCGCGATCATGTGGTCTCGAACGCAAGGACGCGACGGTGCGACGCTGCTTACCGCACGCGCGGCTGGAATTTTGGTTGCGGCCCTTGAACTCGGCGCGATTTCGGGTGCACTCATCGGTGGTCAACTCGTTGATGCGTTACCGTTGTGGATTGTGCTGCTGATCCCAGCGCTCCTGGTGATTGCCTGCACACTTGTTATCGCGGTTGGTATTGAAGACGTGCCCGGACACGCGACCGGCAAGCTCGACGTCATCGGTATCTCACTGCTCTCGATCGCGCTCATCGCCTTTACCGGTGGACTGAGCCTCTTGCGCCTCAACGGCCCCGGCTCTTTGCTCTCGTGGGGCGTAATTCTTGTGGGCGTTGCACTCTTTGTTCCGTTCGTGTTGTGGGAACTGCGCCAAGATGAGCCACTCATCGACGTTCGCATGTTCAAAGACTCGTCGCTGTTTCCGATTTTTCTCACCGCTGGGTTGTTTGGTGTGAGCGTTTTGGGTGCACAGGCACCGCTTTCGACCTTCGCGCGTACCGATCCAGATGTGTACGGCTACGGACTGGGTGCATCCGGTGGGACCGCGTCGCTGTTCATCGGGCTGTATCTCATCGGCATGATCATCGGTGCGTTGCTCTACCCCAAGATTGCCCGCTTGACGACGCCACGCATCACGCTGATTGGGGCGGCAACGCTTGTTGGCATTGGATACTTGCTGTTCTTGCCGTTCCACAACACGTTTGCGCACATTGCCACCAACATGTTTATCGCCGGTGTTGGCTCGGGGGCACTTGTTGCAGCCCTGCCATCGGCTGCTGCTGCGGCGGCTCGACGCAGCCAAACGGCGATGGCGACCGGTATGACGAACACGACGAAAACCCTCGGTGGCGCGATTGCTTCTGCAGTTTTCGCGATCGCCCTCATGAGTGGTGTTGCTGACACCGGCGGCACGGCCGGCTCGCTCTCGGGCTACATGACGGTGTGGGCTATTTGCGGTCTGACGGCCTGGGTTGCAGCAATCGCGCTCATTTTTGTGCCCAAAGACGCCTTCACCGACAAGTCGGCGCTCCTGCTTGAGCTGGAAGACCTCGAGCTGGAAGACAAACGCTAAAGCACAGGAATGTCATGGCGGTCCTGATCGACGAACCCATGTGGCCGGCCCACGGCACACTGTGGTGCCACCTTGTTTCAGACGACAATTACGCCGAACTCCACGCCTTCGCGCTGCTCATGGGCATTCCGGAGCGCGGGTTTGATCGCGACCACTACGACGTACCGGCTGACCGCTATGCGCTCGCAATCGAGCTTGGTGCGGTCGCGGTAGGCCGAAAAGAGTTGGTGATTCGGTTACGGGCCTCAGGGTTGCGCATCCGGGCCGTTGAGCGTCGCCTGAACTGAACGCACTCGCGCGTCACGCTGCAGGTCATCGCGTTGCTCGAGTATCAAGCGTCGCAGCGCTGCTGGAGCATCCGCGTTTTGTGCCAGCCAGGTATCAACCGGTTCGAGTGAATCGGATGCCGGAAACAGCCCGACAACGAGCCGCTGCGCGAGCTCAATACTGCGCTCGTGCCACGCGGGCAGGATTCGTTCGAAGTATTCGGCGTCAAAACGGTCGATGAGATCGCGTCGCCCGCCCGCCCGGATGCCCGCAATTGTCGCGTCGAGATGGTCGTTCGTGAGGGTCGTGTCGTTCCATGCAGAATGCCACGCCTCAGCTCGCACGTCAGCACTCGGCCGGGAGGCGAGGGCGCGAATCTCGGCCGTGCGTCCCGTGGCGGTCCTGTCACGTTCGTGCTCGGCCGAGATTTCAGCTGTGTCAGCGTGCCCCGTTGTCGCGAGCGCTGCAAGCATTTGCCAGCGCAAATCAGCGTCGACGACGAGGCCGGCTGGCGCGTCACCGTCGAGCAGTGCGCGCACGGTTGTCGCATGCGCGCCATCAAATGCCGCGGCCGAAGCGAACGCGCGAGCCAACGATAATTGCGAATCGCTACCGGGGGTTGCGCCTTGGAGGGCTTCATGTGTTGCTTCCAGCCATGCTGCCCGCTCAGAGGGGACATCCTCTTCAGCGACATAATGCGAGATTGTGTATGCCGCGTTTGCGAGTGTTGCCGCGAGCAAGGAAGCATTCGTTTCATGCGGGGCATGCCGGCGAACGATATCGAGGTAGTGCGCGGCGGCGAGTTCGCCATCACGCGTCGCATTGAACAGCGAAGACCATACGAGTCCGCGCGCGAGGTCATCATCGAGCGTGGAAAGCGCGCGGGTGACTGTTCGAAGCGATGCATCATCAAGACGCGCCTTGGCGTACGTGAGGTCATCGTCATTGATGAGCACGAGATCAGCCGGCGCGAATGCAATCGGGGTGCGGTCGGCGATGACATCCAATTCGATCTGCTCGCGGCGTTGCAATCGGCCAGCAACGAGGTCATACAACCCCACCCGTAAGCGATGCGGGCGAGGTGCCACGGCGCCGGAATCTTGCACGATGAAGCGGTTGCCCGAAGCATCCGATTCTAACGACAGGGTTGAAACACCACTCGTCTCAAGCCACGCCGCCGACCACGCGTTGAGGTCGCGACCGCTGACGACATGCAAAACCGCCAGCAGGTCGGCGAGGGTTGTGTTACCGAAAGCATGCTCAGCGAAATACCGCTGTGAACCGGCAAAGAAGGTATCGGCCCCAACGAACGCCACGAGTTGCTTGAGTACCGATGCGCCTTTGGCGTAGGTGATGCCATCGAAATTGAGCTTTGCGGCTTCGAGATCGGGAATGTCGGCAACAATGGGATGCGTCGTCGGGAGTTGATCTTGTCGGTATGCCCACGCCTTCCGGCTATTCGCAAAGCGCGCCCAGGCGTCGGTGAACCGTGTAGCTGCTGCGGAAACATGCGCGCCCATGTAGTCGGCGAATGATTCTTTGAGCCACAGGTCGTCCCACCAGCGCATTGTGACGAGGTCGCCAAACCACATGTGCGCCATCTCATGCAGAATCGTGTTCGCGCGTGCACCGCGCTGAGCATCCGTTGCGGCGCCTCTACTGATGTAGGACTCAGTGAAGGTGACGAGCCCCGGGTTCTCCATCGCTCCGAGGTTGTACTCGGGTACGAAAATTTGGTCGTACTTGCCCCACGGGTACGGGTAGGCGAACGCGGTCGAGAAGAACTCGAGCCCCTGTTTGGTGACAGTAAAGATCTCGTCGTGCTCGAGGTGCTTGGCGAGCGACTGACGGCAGTACAGCCCGAGCGCGATGGTTTGGCTCTCACCGACGTATTCGTCGTCGAAACGTGTGTAGGGGCCTGCGGCAACAGCGGTGATGTAGCTCGAAATTGGCAGCGTCGCTGCGAACACAACAGTTTGCGTCGTCCCAGCAATCTCGGTACGTGTGGGGGACTGATTGGAAAGCACGTGCCAGTGTGCTGGGGCTGTGACCTCGAATGTGTACGCGGCTTTCAAGTCGGGCTGCTCGAAACAAGCCATCACGCGGCGTGAATCGGCCGGTTCATACTGCGTGTACAGGTAGGTCTCGCCGTCGACGGGGTCGACGAAGCGGTGCATGCCCTCGCCGGAACGGCTGTAAGCACCGATTGCTTCGATACACACGGTGTTCGTTGCGGCGAGATTCTCCAGCGCGATCCGTGCACCATCCCACTGCACTTCGCGGTCTTCACCATTGACTGTCACGCGACCAACGGATTCGCCAATAAAGTCGACCCACGTTGTGGGGTCGGAAGCCGCGAACTCCAACGTTGTGATCGTGCTGAACCCCGTGCGCTCCGGGTCGATTGCGCTAAGCAAGTCGAGCTGAACGCGGATGCTCTTGAGCGTTATCGCATCGGCACGCGCGGCGGTTTCTTCACGGGTGAGATTCTCGGTGGGCATTGCTCTATCGTTTCACGCGCTGACACACATGTGGGCGTCTGCGTCTCGTTGCGGATAGCATGAGGCCATGGCTCAGCTTGTTCTCACCGCAGCCGGCTCCGATCGTGCCGGCCTTGTCAAAGCTCTCGCCGAGGTTGTCGCCAAGCACGGTGGCAACTGGGGGCGCAGTGAACTCTCGGAACTTGCCGGTGTTTTCGCCGGTGTCGTGCTCGTTTCGGTGGACGACGCAAACGTCGATGCGCTTACTGAAGATCTGTTGCAACTCGACGGGTTGCTTCGGGTCACGGCGCAGACCGGTTCGGCTGAACCCGCGGCATCCGCACCCGCATTGACTTTTACGATTCTTGGCAACGACCGCCCGGGTATCGTGCGTGACATCACGAGCGTACTCGAACACCGCACCCTCAGCATCGATCGCTTTGAAAGCCGCACACTTGAGGCCCCCATGGCCGGAGGCGTGCTCTTTGAGGCGACTGCGGTTGTGCGGCTGCCCGCTGGGGCGGATGCCGCAGCAACCATTTCAGACCTCGAACGCGTCGCAAACGAGATCCAGGTAGACCTGACCGTCGCGTAGCCCATTCGGGTTCGCCTTACGACCGTGCTTCTGCTGAGATTTGGTCGTGCGGCTCACCAGAAGCAGGTTTACTGCGGCCTTCGAGCATGCGCAGCACCCATTCGATGGGGCCAGTGCCGACGAAGCGCCACCACAACATGCCCAGCAGCGGGATTCCGATGACCGTCAGCGTCCACGCCCACCAAATCATGTGGCTCGGCCGGGCGGTTCCCATCGCGCTGATGTGCCACTGCGCGTACGTCGCGATGAACAGAACGTGCACAACGTAAATGCTCAGCGAAACTCGCCCGATGTCGCGGATGGCGTCCGTCAGCCAGTCAAGTGGTTGCCGCGTCAGCATCAGGTGCGCAACAGCAACGACGAGTGCAACAACGGCGATATCGCGGCAAATGTCGAGCCAGGTTGGAGTCGGGTAGCCCTGTTGGGCAAGCACCAGTTCAACCGGGATGAACAGTACGGATGCGGCAACCAGTACGCTACTAGCGCTTGTGAGCCCAAGCCCAATGCGCACGAGGAGGCTGCCGATGAGGAAGAATCCGATGAGTTCGGTGACCCAGTAATACGACCCGCCGCCGAGTACTGCCAGTACCTGTGGTTGCCACGCGTTTGCGGTCATCCCGGGGGAGTCGGTCATGATGTCGTAGCGAACCTGGGCCAGAAAACTGTGCAGCGGGGGTGTGACGACGAACCCGACGAGTGCGACGATGAGCCGAAGCAAACGTGGCAAGAGCAAGAGTGGTACACCGATCAACAGCACAAGCCCGAGATACTGCAAAACGATTGCGACCCATGATCCCCACGTAGTCATCCAGAAGCCGAGCGCGAAAAGTGCGGCTGCTTTGACACCTTGGCGCCAGAGGACGCGGCCGGCGTGTGCGCGCGGCGCGTCCCACACCAGCTGCGCTGACATACCCATGACCAACGCAAACAGTGGTGCGGCAAGCGAACTGACGAGCGAGGTGACCGTGTGTACGGCGGCGGGCGAGTTCGGTAGGAACGGTTCTGCGTGTGCGATGACCATCGCAATGATCGCGACGCCGCGCAAGATGTCTGGCAGGGCGAGGCGGTTCGGATTCGGCGTGCCCATGCGACCCAGCGTAGCGCGCACGTGGTGCTCTTGGCAGCGGTGCAGTTCGCGCCCGGGTGCAGTCACGATTTAGGCTGGCACAGTGGAACAGGTGGGCAGCGGTAACGGTGAGCAGGCGCCGAGCCGTACCCGCCGCGGCGTCCGCTCGATGCGCACCGCCGCATCCAAAGTACCGATGAAGTGGATCACGCTGTCTGCAACAGCGCTGATTCTCTTGGCAACGGCAGCCTTTGGTGGTCTCGAACCAGCACCCACACCGGACGTTGCAACGATCGTGGCGGGCGAAGCATATGTGCGCCCAGATCTTTCCATGGCCGTCGAACGCGCTGGCCTGACTGACTCTGCATACGCTGAGCCAGATGACCCTGAGCGTCAGCTTTTCGTTGACATTGCGGTGACGAACCTGTCAGAGACGTTCAAGCACTCGTCGAGCGATGGCGCATTGCGACCGGTGACAGTTGTTGGGCTCGAAGATCCAGGATTTCCGCGGATGTCCCGGGTTGGCGAATCCAGGGCCGCCGTCTTGCAACCCGATGTTCCCACCGTCGTTCGTATCCAGTGGGACGTTCCACGTGAGGCGTATGCGGAGGGCGACATCATTCGGATCGTTTTGCCGGATGCGAATTCTCGCCAAATGTTCACACAATCGGCCATCGTATGGGATGTCACACCGGGTGCATACGTGGATGTTGTGCTCGAAGACCTCGGGCAGGACCAACAATGATGGCGCTGTTCAAACGCTTCGGGCCGTGGGTGCTGGCCGCTGTGCTGCTCGTTGGCGCATGGTTTGTGCAGTTATACACGCCCGATCAGTATGCGAACGAACAGCCTTTCACGAAGACCGTCACCGTCGGTGAACAGGGTTTTGGCCGCAACATTGCGGTGACGGTAACTGACGTCGTGATCGCCGATCGTGTGACCGATGACACAGGCGTGAGTCTTGCGGGCACGTGGGTGGTCGTGAACTTCAATGCCCAAGCGGTGAAATCAGCACGGCAAGCAAGCTTGCGATCGGCAACACTTGTGGCATCCGGTCGCGAGTATTCGGCGAGCGAGCGCGTGAGTTCGTTCATTGACACCGCACTCGTGCCCGGCGTACCGAAAGCCGGCGCCGTCGCATTCGAACTTGCGCCTGATGCACTCGGTGGGACACTCGCGATCTCGTTCGCACTCAATCCGATTCGCATGCTTGATTCTGTTATCGAGGTGAAGGTGCAAACCGACGACCTGCAGCGTGTCGCTGAGGCAACCCTTGCGCCCGCCCACTGGGCGACGGGGGAGTGACGTGGCCGATTTCACACAGTGGGCACGACGCAACGCGTGGGCCTTGGTTGCGATCCCGGTGCTCGCGGCCGGTGTTGTCGGAGCGGTTGCGCTTGAGACCGATCCGCGCATTTTGATCGGCGCTGCAGCATCCGATGTGCCCGACCAGGTCGTTGCCGCGGGCGAAACGATTGAGATTGATGGCATCACATTCGGACCACTGGAATTTCAGGTTTCCGACTCGCTTGTTGATGGGGATCAGCCACCAAACTCGCAGATTGTCTTGGCTGCGATTAGCGTGAGCGGCGGCAAAGAGGGCCTCACGTGCAGTAATCTCGCGGTTGTTTCAGAGAAAACCGGCACCTTGTGGTTGGAAACGACAACCGAGCTTGGGCTGTACGACCTCCCCGATAACGTGAGTTCGTGGTGCTCGTCGAAGCCCGAACCAGTGGTTATCGCTGGGTTTTTCGCCATGCCAGCGACTGCGGAGGGTCCGTGGGTAGTCGAGCTGGAGGTCGAGCAGTTCTCCGACGAAGCTGTCAAGCGGCAAACGCTGCGCTTCGTCGCCGACTAGCTACTCGGTTGTGGTCGCGACCGGTTCGGTCGTAGTCCTCAGAGCAGCAGCGGATACCCCGCCGAGTTCGACGGCCGGTGTGATTGTCTCTGCCTTGGGAAAGGTCGTGGCGAGCGTGGTGTCGTATGCGGCGGCGACGACCGCAACACGAATTGGCTCGACGATGATGAGTGCAAAGAAGGTCACGAGAATGTCGGCGTAGACCCAATAGGAGCTCACCTCGTGCGGGCCGAGGATGCGTGTTCCAATCCATTCGGCGGCCGGTTCGGCAGCCTTCGCGGTGACATACAGCAAGATGAAGCCTGCGATCAGTGTTGGGCCGCTGCGCAACATCAGCACGAGTACGGCACCGAGCTTTGCGAGTTTGTCGGTGATACCACCAGAGAGCTCTTTCGCACGGTTGCGCACCTCTTCGGGGAGCTGTGAAACCCGCTTGCTGGCGCTGCTGACAATACGACTGTTTGGTGTGAGGGGATCAAGCTTGAGGGTTTGCCCGTAGATGACACCCGCCACCAAGAGCCAGGCAAGGGGCTCGAAAACAAGCCCGCCGATCTGCCCAATAATGAACTCGATTGAATCCCAGATCCAACTCACTGGGGCGAGATGCTCGCTGAACCACGCTCGGAGTTGGTGTAGCCACACAAGCCCGATTCGCGAGTTCATCCACTCGATGACCTGGGTGAGGGTGAACGTGATGAATGCGATGAAGAGTGTGACCCAGAGTGCTTCGAAGTACACCGCAATCGTGCTTGTCCACTTGGGAAGTTTGGCTTGCCAGTGTTTGAGCGCCCAGCGAGCAGCGAACGCAACCGCTGTGACCGTGATTGTGAGTGGATTCAAGGTCAGATCAT
Organism: uncultured Microbacterium sp.; assembly: GCA_964616805.1. Taxonomy (GTDB): domain Bacteria; phylum Actinomycetota; class Actinomycetes; order Actinomycetales; family Microbacteriaceae; genus Microbacterium. The sequence continues at coordinate 19,047 of CAZTUC010000002.1, forward strand.
CGGCCTGTCCGGTGCCGAGTGTGCCTTCGCGCAGACTTGCGTCGAGCATGCGGGAGACGAAAATACGGCGGTCTTCAGAAAACATGCCCCATGCGGCATAGACGGCGAAGAACGGCAGAATGCTCACGAACAGTGCATTGATGAACGTTGTGCGCCGCTCTGCCGCTGTCTTGGGCATGGGAGCAATGGTTTGCAGGCTGAGCAGCGCGTCACGAACGATTAAGAACATCGCCACGATGCTCACGAGTCGTGACAGCGCCGCAAGTGGCAAGATGAGCACACCGCCGAGGGTCGAGTATGCACCAACCCAGCCAGCGAACTGCAGTGCGAAGTGACGCCCGAGGCCGCCCAGCATCGTCCATGCGATCAGTGCGGGCCAGTGCATCGCGAGGATGCGCCCGATCGTGACCAGCATGTTTCGCACGGCGTCAGGTTATCGTGCTTGCACGAATCGCGCCAATGCGAGCCGAACCGCGGCGAAATCTCAGCCGATCGCGATCAGTTGCATGCCCGTTCGAAGATACCGCGCCACGGGGTTGATGTTGGCCGCTGCTTCAGCTCGTAAGCGAGTGGCCGTACTGACCTTGTCGGTGATGAGACCGTCGACACCGAGGTCGAGGTAATGGCGAATCCGCTGTTCATCGTTGATCGTCCACACAAACACTCCCTGCCCTTGCTTGTGAGCAACCACCTGCATATTGCTCGAGTACGACCAGTCTTCGATGACGATCGCGTTAACGGCAGCTTGTGGCAGTCCGCCGAGATGGAAACCGATGACGTATGCAGTCTCTCGTAGCGGGTCAAGGTCTGCGATCGTCAAAATCAGTTCGAGATCGAGCGATTGGAGAATGTGCTCGTGTGTCGGATCGAGTTTGTTCATCGTTTCGACGATGTTCTCGGCGAACCCGGGAGCTTCATGGCCGTGCGGCTTCACCTCGACGAGCAGGCGGACGCCGACCTCGCGAGCCTCGGCAATGAAGGCTTCGAGCGTCGGAATTGTCGAGATGAATCCGTTCTGGTGAAGCTGCACTCCGGCGGCATCCGTTGTTGTCAATTCATAAACGTTGCGTGGGTCGTTTGCGAGGCGTCGCAACGAAGTGTCGTGTATCACGACGAAACCGCCGTCACGCGTCTCTTGAATATCAAGCTCGACCAAGTCGGCTCCCGCTTCAGCCGCGGCACGCAAGCCTTCCAGCGAGTTCTCGACAGCTTCGCTGGGGTAGCCGCGGTGTCCGATGACAAGCGTTTCGGCCGCCAGGCCCGCCGCATGTGCGTTGACGCTCGTCGAAGCCACGCGTGGCACCGCAATGATGAGGGCCGTGACAATCACAAAGACTGCGAACGAGCGTGTTGTTGCGGCAGCATGTTCGGCGGGTGGCGCGGGTGTTGCTGCGAGAGGCAACGGGTCTGATGCTTCATCGGTGGCATCAGCTGGGGTTTGAGGCACAAGGCCAACCCCGACGAGTGCGACCAGGAAAAAGGCGAGTACAGCGGCGGTGACGCCGACAACCGCGAATCGCGCCTCTTGCGCCAGCGTCAGCATGAGCGTTGCCGTTGTGTCGTTTGGTAGGAGCGCGACAACACCAGCGCCGAAGAGCACAACAATGAGCATCACCGCGCTCGCCGCAACACCCGCCGACAAAAATACGGCCGCGATTGGGAACTGCAGTTGTCGGGTCGCATGAAAACTGCTGGCCAATGAAGACAGCACGGTGGTGCCCTCGCGGGTCAGGGTTGCGAGCGCGAGCGAAAAGCGGAGGGCAACGTAGACGATGAGCGCAATCGTCGCCCAATACAAGATCGCACCCGTCGTCGTCTTCATCAGCTCGCCGCTGATAAATTTCGGTATCGCGATGTGAGTGGTCAAAACCGACGAGACTCCGACATGCGACAGCGGCAGCAAGATCCAGAGGTACAGCGAGAGGATGAGTCCTTGCCAAGTCAACACCTTACGTGCAGTCGCCCAGAGGCGCTTTAACACCGAGCGCACGGAAACGCGTGCGCCTTCAAACGCCAGGTGGCCAATAACGGCAAATGTCGCAAGTTCGAGCACAACGAACACCGTCGCGACGAGTGCGAAACCCAGCACTGCCAGAACTGCCAACGGTGATTTGGCGAGTTCGAAGATGCTGGTCTGGTTGAGGCCGTCAATCCCACTGATTCTCAACGCGCCACGCATCAATACGTTGAGCAATGGGAGGACGAGCCACACGAGCGTGCCCTGAATAACCAGCATCGCGACGAGCACAGCAAGCCAGTGGTGCTTGAGCGTCCGAAATGCACTCCGGAGTGCTTCGTGCGATTGCGCCCATGCTTCACTTGCCTTCACTCCTTAAGCATAGGTGCCGACAAACCGGACAGGTTGACATACCGCGAAACGGTCACCGAATTTGGCCCTGTGGATAGCGGCTTGGTTTTCACGGAGCCCATCGCGCTGAAGTCAGAACGTGAGCAGACGTCAGCACCAATTCTGAGTGGCCTACAGACGCTCCTGGAAACCGGCGAGTCGCTTGCATCGACCAACTGAGCTCCTAGCGCACAGCAGATTATCGTCGACGCGTCGCGTCCCGGTTATTGAACGTATTGGGCTCTCTCTCGGCGGGCGTTGATTCGGCTACTTCGGCACCGCCGTGACGCGATGCTGTGGTCCGGTGGCTCAGAAGGATACCTGCAAGAATCAGGAGCCCGCCGACTGGCTCGTTCCAGGTCAGGGGTTCTCGCAGAACGAGTATGCCGAGAATCACCCCAACTGCTGGAACGAGGTAACTCACCGTGGCGGCTCGGCTCGCGCCCCAGGCCGAGATGATGTTGTTGTTCCAGATGTACGCCAGTCCGGTGCCCAGCAGGCCAAGCGTGAGCATTGAAGCGATGATTGTCGGGTTGAGACGAACACTTGCGAGGCCACCGAGGAACGGGGCAAGCGCTAGTCCGATGGCGGCGGCGGAGGTGATCTGCCCGGCGGCGATTGTGATGTTGTCGTAGGGCTGATCGCGCAGCAGGAATTTGCTCAGCACGAACCCGATGGCGAAGCAGAGGTTTGCGGCGAGCAGGGCAACCTGCGCGAGGATCGCCGAACCGTTCCCCGATTGAGTGAAAGCATCCCATGGAGCAGCGACCAGGGTGAGCCCCGCAACGGCGATGAGCACGCCGAACCCGCGGGTGAGCGTCAACTTCTCGTCGGGGAAAACAATCACGGCGATGAGCAGGGCCGCGACGGGAAGGGTCGCGTTGTAGATGCTGGAAATGGTGGATGGCACGAACTGCCCGGCCCAGGCGTAGAGCAGGAACGGGATGACGCAGAGGAAGACACCGTTGAGCGACAGGGATACCCAGGTTCGCAGGCCGCGGGGCCAGGCTCGCCGGCTGATGATCATGACTGCGGTCAGGAAGATGGCGCCCAGCGTGATCCGGCCGACGGCAACCTGCGTCGCAGTGAGTCCGTCGAGGCTCACCTTGATGAACAGGTAGCTCGCGCCCCACAGCAACGCCAGGCCTATGAACTGCAGGGCGACCCGCGCGTTGAATGCGGTCGTGCGCGGGTTCTCCTGGGTCGGGGCCGTGCCCGTCTTTGTCATGCACGAATCGTCTCAAGAATCCCGCGTAATATGGTTGCGAAGATTGCGCCATTTTGGGATAGATGCGCACAATGTAAGTAGTGATGGATGCTTTCTCGTGAAAAATATTGCGTAGTGAGGTTCGATTGGGTGGAGGAAGTACATGCACGAACTAGACGGCATTGACCTGGCAATCCTTGACGAGTTGCGCCGCGACGGCCGACTTACCAACAGCGAGCTTGCCAGGCGCATCGGTCTCACGTCTGCGCCGTGCTTGCGTCGCGTGCGCCGCCTGGAAGAGGCCGGTGTCATCACCGGTTACCGCGCTGTGCTTGACCCGGCAGCTGTAGGGCGTGGTTGCGAGGTCATCGTCGAAGTCGACATCACTGCGAACGATGCACAGACTGTTGCAGCGTTCGAGAACGCCGTCGTCGAGCTCGAAGAGGTCACTGAGTTCCGGCGCCTCCTCGGTCGACCTGACTACCTGCTACGAGTAAACGTGTCCGATATCGCCGCGTACGAAGTGTTCGTCACCCAACGCCTTGGCCACGTTCCTGGCCTCAAGAGCATCGAGTCCCACCAGACTATGAAGCTCGTCAAGGGTGTCATGTAGTCACCGCCCGCCGAGGTGCGCCCGCTTGTTTTGCTGAAGTCGATTGATGAGGTAGCCGACTGTCCAGCCGACAACGCCAAATATTACGAATACGCCAATGGTTACCGGCACAGAGAACCAGCCGCTCCAGAGAAGCAGGGGAAGGACGGTGACGAGCAGGTGGAGATTCATGAACCTACACGTTGCTGAGAACCTTCCCTAATGCGGTTTCGAGGAGCGCCAACAGCGACAATCCGCGACGACCCTTTGCTAAACTTCGAGGATCCGTGCAGCAGATTGAGGAGGTGATACCCATGAACGAATTGACGTGGGTGCTCCCCTCTGGAGTCACGGTTCGGCGATAGGTCGTCCGGGAGCGCCATTCCGACGCACTCCCGAAAGGCACGACCATGCACTTCACCTCTGAACGATGCCCCGCTGATGGGGTCATCGAACGCGACTTCACTCTCGGTGAGATTCCGGGCATCCTGTGGACGCCCGAGTCCGCCACAACACCTGTCCCGCTGATCCTCCTCGGCCATCCCGGAGGACTGGACAGGATGCACACGCGGCTAGCCGCCCGCGCTCGGCACGCCGTGGCTGACGGTTTCGCCGCGGCGACGATCGAACTCCCTGGAGGCGGTCGCCGACCACCGCTGGCTGTCGCTGAGGAGGCACGTGCAGACCTGCTCCGAGCGCTGGAGGCCGGCGAGTCGGTCAGCGCCGACATCATCGACCGGCTCGTCCTACCGATGGTCGAACTGGCGGTCCCGGAATGGCGCGCCGCCCTGGACGCTCTGCTTTCGTTGCCCGAGATAGGCGGCCCGGTCGGATACTCGGGAGGGGTGATCTCCATTGGCGTCCGGCTCGCCGTGGTGGAGCCGCGTATCGTCGCTGCCGGGCTGTTCGCCGGGAGTTTCGTGCCCCGCACCATCTTGGAGGAGGCCCGCCAGGTTACGATCCCGCTGCATGTCCTGCTGCAATGGGACGACGAAGGCAACGACAGGCAGGCTGCCCTGGATTTGTTCGACGCCTTTGGCTCCCAAGAGAAGAGCCTGCACGCCAACATGGGCGGGCACACTGGCGTTCCGACGTTCGCGGGGGAGAACGCGGCAGGGTTCTTCGCCCGGCATTTGGGCTAGCCGCTTTCGCGGAGAACGTGAGGGTCTTTGCGGCGGCACACGAGATTCGGTGGACCTGAGGGGACTCGATCCCCAGCGGCCACTGACGCGGGTGGGCGCGTTTCGACTTCGGCGGCTGCGCCGCCTTCGCTCAACGACCGGCGGAGTGTGCCTGAAGGGGCATACGAGAATTTGTGGACCTGAGGGGACTCGATCCCCAGCGGCCACTCAACACGTCGCAAGCGACGCGTTGAGCCTCCGGCCGCAGTGGGCCCACCCAAGGGGTTCGAGTGCTCAGCAGAATGCACAAATACGGACCCCGCCTAAAGGCGAGTTCCGCATTTGTGGACCTGAGGGGACTCGAACCCCTGACCCCCTGCATGCCATGCAGGTGCGCTACCAGCTGCGCCACAGGCCCATCTTTGCCCGGTGTTTCGGACAACTCAACTAGCTTACTACAACCTCGAGAGTGCGAAAGCGTGTGCTGAGGGCCTCTGAACGCTAGGCTTCATGCTGAAGTCGCGCATCCGTTGAACGAGGGGGTTCACTTGCGATCAGACCGAGGGTTCGTCGGCGCCGTTATAGCGGTGCTTTTGGTTGCGCTGTCGTGGTTCGCGATTGATCGGGTGATGCCGCCACCGGCTGTGGCATCCGATGCTCCGGTCACGGTGTTTAGCGCCGAACGAGCACAGAAACACGTTGAAGTCATCAGCGAAAAGCCGCACCCAACCGGATCCGCGGCGGCGGCCGAAGTTCGCGAATACATCGTCGCTCAGCTCGAAGCGATGGGGCTTGCACCCGAAGTGCAGTCGTCGGTTGGCGCGGCCGGGAACCTCGGTGGGTTTGCCATGGCGAACGTGCAAAACGTCATTGCAACAATTGAGGGCACGGCATCGACCGGAACGGTGTACCTCGTGACACACTACGACTCGGTCACGTGGTCGCACGGCGCGAACGATGACGGTGTTGGTGTTGGCACGCTGCTTGAGACCGCCCGAGCAGTGTTGGCAGGCGCTACGCCACAAAACGACGTTGTGTTGCTGTTCACCGACGCCGAAGAAATGTGCCTGTGCGGCGCCGAAGCGTATGTGAACGACAATCCCGACGCGACCGGGGTTGTGCTCAACTTCGAAGCGCGCGGATCGAGCGGGCCGGCAATCATGTTTGAGACCACGCTCGGCAACGCAGGCGTCGTTGACGTGTACGCGGATGCCGCGCCATACCCCGTCGCAACGAGCTTCGCGGTCGAGGTGTACCGACTGCTACCGAATGACACTGACTTTTCACCGTTCCGTGACGCCGGGCGCTTCACCGGGCTCAATACGGCGTACATCGACGGCTCAGCGGCATACCATTCGCAACAAGACAGCATGGAGCACTTTTCAGGCGCGACACTGCAACACCACGGCTCGAACGCACTCGCGGTCGCAAGTGGGTTTGCCGGCACTGATCTCACGGTGCTTACACAGCCGTCAGCAACGGATGCCACGTACTTCCCGGCACTCGGAACCCTCGTCGTCTATCCGGGAACGTGGGTGTGGGTGATTGCCGTTCTCGCGTTGCTGATTGTTTTTGGCGCGTGCGTGTTCGCGTCTCAGCGAGGTGTGGTCTCCGGGGGCAAACTCGTGGTTGGGATCATCGTCGGGCTTGTCCTATTGGTTTTACCCGCTCTTGCAGCGATGGGGCTCTGGCAAGTGCTGTTGGCGTTGCGTCCCGGGTACGCCTCATTTGCTGACCCCTGGCAGCCAGGCTGGTACCGAGTCGCTGTCGCAGCAATCGTTTTCGCCGTCGTTGCAGCAGTTTACGCGCTCTTGCGTCGCCGCGTTGGGGCAGAAGCGCTCGCACTTGGCGGGCTATTCTGGCTCGCAATACTGGGTATTGCGCTTGCGGCCTTTGCGCCAGGCGGATCGTATCTTGCGGCGATTCCTGCACTTATCGGCGGGCTTGCCGCGGTCGCGCGGATAGCGACTGCTCATCGTGTCATCGGGGTGATTGCCGCATTCATCGCAGCTGCCGTTGGGCTGGTCATTCTGGCGCCCACCGTTGTGCTGTTCTTCCCGGCCCTGGGATTGGCGACCGCGGCCGCGCCGGCCGTTTTGGCAACGCTCGCGTTGTTTACTGTGCTGCCAGCTCTTGAGCTGTTGATGCCGAGCGTGGCTGATGGGCCTGCGGCAGTGGCAGACACTGGTGCTCGGCGTCGGTTCAAAGCGGCACTCCCAGCCCTGATTGCCGTGTGCGTTGCGGTTGTTGCGGTGGGTATTGGGTTGGTGGTTGACCGGTTTGATGCGCGGCATCCGATTCCTGTCGCGATGACGTACGCGCTTGACACCGATACCGGCGAGGCGTTCTGGGTGCGCGGCGGCGGTGACCCAACCGGCTGGAGCGCTGCGCTGGTGAACGAGCAACGCGACTTGTCGGAACAATTGCCTCTGGTATCCGCATCCGCAACGGTTGGTGATGCTGATGTGGTCGATCTAGAAGCACCTGAGGTTGAGGTGCTTTCCGAGCGTGCGACCGCTGCTGGGCGTGAAGTCGAGTTGCGCGTGAGCCAGCGGTCCGATGCACAGTGGGTGCGTCTGGCAATCGAAAACGTTGATGTCGTGGCGGCGTCGGTAGCCGGACGCGAAGTCACGATTGGAGATGGCGAGGCATTCTCGGTGCTGTTCTACACGGCTCCGGCGGATGGGCTCAACGTCACGCTTGAGCTGCGCGGCAACGCACCGGTCGAATTGCAGGTAGCGGATGGTTCACCCGGCCTCGATGCGATACCGGGCTTCGCGCCGCGCCCCGAAGGCGTCAGTATCGCAAACGCGCGCGCTGCCGACATGGTGATGGTTGTCGCGACACGCACGTTCTGAATCACGTGCATCGCGGCGGTGGTTGTGGCCCGCTTCGCGTGCGCTCAGTCGAGGGTGGGAAAGGCCAGGCCGTCGAGAATACGCACCCGAAGCTCGTTCGCACGCTCGGCGAAACCACGCTGCTGGCGCACATACTCGGCTTTGCCCGCCGCGGTTTCAATCGCGACCGGCTCGAATCCGAGCGGCGTGACGTCATACGGTGAGGCCTGCATATCGAGCAATCGAATATCGCGCGCAAGCTCAAACGCATCAAGCAAGACCTCGCCAGCAACCAGTGGTCCCAACTTGATTACCCACTTGTAGATGTCCATGCCGGCGTGCAGACAGCCGGGTTGCTCGGCCGCGACCTGACCCTCGCGTGTCAGCAACTCACGATTGCGCGTCAGCGCATCCGGGGTGAAAAAGCGGAACGCATCGAAGTGTGTGCAGCGTAATTCGTGCGATTCAACAACCTCATCCGTGCCGTCCTGGCCGAGACGAAGTGGCAACGGGTGCCGGTGCCCACGTTCGCGATACACCATCGCCCACTCGTGCAAACCGAAGCATCCGAACTGTGCAGTGCGCGTGACGGGGGCGGCGAGAATGCGTGAAATGTAGTCAAACAGCGCCGGTTTATCAGCTTGAAACAGTGCAGCGGAGGGCGTGGCGCCGTCGGTCACTCCGGTGGCAGCAGCGTAATACTTCCACGATGCACGCTCAGCGGCATCCGCTAGAACAACGCAAGAACCCGGGTGCCACTTGCGCAAAACGGCTGGCTTGTAGGCGTAGTACGTGAACAGGAAATCCCAAATCGGATGCTTCTCACCCCGCATCGCGCGCTCGCGGTGCGCGGCTGTCAACGAGAGAGCCCGTTCGCGGTGGCGCTGTTCAAGCGCAAGCCACGCGGAACGCTCCAAAACAGCGGGGGAGACTGCAACCGAGCTCACAACAGCCCAAGCTCCGCCAGCTGCTTTTTGAGGTGTGCGCCGTCGACGCCTTCAACCCATGGCACCGTGTCGACGGCTTCGTGTTGGGTTGCGCGTCCACCGGCGAGCACGGCTTCAGCGCGCGTGACGCGTCGAATCGCGATCGCGGCAACGTTGTCGGGGTATTCGTTGGCAAACTCGGCGTAATACTCGGGGTCGTGTTGGCCGTCGTCGCCGACCAGCAACCACTTCACGTGAGGCAGCTGCTGCGCGATCTGCCGCAGATTGCCGAGTTTGTGCTCACGGCTGCTGCGGAACCACCGGTTGTGCGTCGGACCCCAATCGGTTAGCAGCATCGCCCCGCGCGGAAACAGGTTTCGGGTGAGGAAACGGTCAAGTGTCGGAACGACGTTCCACGCGCCTGTCGACAGGTAAATCATGGGTGCGCCGGGGTGGTCTGCGACGAGGTGGTGGTACAAAACGGCCATACCAGGCACGGAGTTTCGAGCGTGCTCGTCGACAATGAACGTGTTCCAAGCGGCCAAGAACGGGCGAGGAACAGCGGTGACCATCACGGTGTCGTCGACGTCGCTCACGATGCCGAATTTGACTTCTTCACCAACGATGAACGTGCGCCCGGTTGCTGCTGGTGAGCTCTCAAGACGCGCTTCGAATTTTTGCCACCCGCTCGGAAGCGACGCTGGAATGACCTGATCGATCACACCGCCGGCGTCTGCTGTGAGGACGTGGTCTTCACCAGCGATTGTGATGGTCACGACCGCATTCTGCACGGGGATACCCAAGAACGAACGCCATCCGCGCACGGACTCGTAATCACCAGACGAGGTCTTCTTGCGGGGCCGCGTAATCAGCACGCGGCCGGTGACGCGCACCCAACCGGGGCCACCATAGCCGGGGAAAGGTACAACGACTGGCGTTCGGCCGCGGCTGCGAGCGTGCACTTCACGCCACCGGTGAAAACGACGTTCGAGTCGAGCGAACCAGTGCACACGTTGGTTTGTTGCCCGCTCGTTTTTCACGTCCCTAGTCTGCCATGCGAGCTTTGCCATAGCCTTAGTGCTGTGCGACAAATCCAGCAGCTTTCCGGTGGCGTGAACCTTGCACGGGTCTTCGCAGCGCTCGCCACCGAGCCGGCTCTGTTTTGGTTTGACGCGGGTGCGAACGCAGCAACCGGGTGGAGTTTTCTCGGGCTCGGTACGCCCGTGGTTCGAGACGACGTGCTTCGCGTGACCCTCGGGGGAGCGGCCACCACGCCGCCGCTACAGCCGGGCGATTTTGTTGGTTGGGAATCGTATGAGGCCGGGGCAGCGATGGTGGGGGCGCCAGCGGATGCCGAGACCGAGCCGAGCGCCTGGCTACGCATCACCGAGCTGATTGCCCTCGACCACCTGTCGGGGAATGCGCAACTTCTGAGCGCCGGCGGGGACACGCTGCGACGTGCATTCGAACGCGCTCGCGCTGACGACGTTCCCGACGGTGGCGCAGCACCCCCGGACACAACAGCCGAAGCGGCCATCGCTCCCGCAGCATACGCAGAGCAAGTCGAAGCGTGCCGCGCACAAATTGAACTCGGAAACGCCTACCAGTTGTGCCTGACGACGAAGTTTGCGGTGCCACATCCGCGCGCAGCATCCGCCGCCTACCTGACACTGCGGCAGCTCGCACCGAGTCACCACGGTGGATTCCTCAAGATCGGTGAGTTCGCGATCGCCTCAGCGACTCCCGAACAGTTCTTGAGTGTCGGCGACGGCAGGGTTTCCACGAGTCCGATCAAGGGAACCCGGCCGCGCTCAGATGATGCGACCGAAGACCGCTGGTTCGCGGTCGATCTGGAAAATGATCCGAAAGAGCGTGCGGAAAACACGATGATCGTCGACCTCATGCGAAACGATCTCAATCGAGTGTGCGCTCCGGGCACCGTCAAAGCGGAACGCTGGCTCGAAGTCGAAACCTACCGCACCGTGCATCAGCTGGTCAGTACCGTCGCGGGCACATTGCGCGAAAACGTCACGCTCGCGAATCTCCTTGGGGTGACGTTTCCGGCCGGCAGTATGACGGGGGCGCCAAAGCGTTCCGCGATGACGATCTTGCACAGCCTCGAGCAGCGCTCGCGCGGGCTGTACAGCGGATGCTTCGGCTACGTCACCCGAACCGGCGCCGTCGATCTCGCCATGATTATTCGCACGATTGTGTTCCACGGCGAGCAGGCATCTGTTTCGGCCGGCGGTGGGATCACATGGCACTCGATCGCAAAAAGCGAAGTCGCAGAGGTTGCGACAAAGGCCAAAGCGCCACTTGCCGCGGTTGGGGCACTGTTGCCGCCGGAATGGGCCGCAACACTTCGGTAGACTGAATGCTTGCGTGTCTTGCGCCACCCGCACTCTTTTCTCGAGGTTTCTACTGTGTCAAATAACGCCAACGCTGACGATCGCAACGTGCTGCCCACGGCAAGTGAGCTTCAGCAGAAGTGGCAGAAGTACTGGGCCGACAACGACACGTTCGCTGCCGGTGGTGACAACGACACACGCCCACGCAAGTACGTGCTCGGCATGTTCCCCTACCCTTCCGGTGACTTGCACATGGGCCACGCCGAAAACTACGCGTACGTCGACGTCGTAGCCCGCTTTTGGCGCCACCGCGGCTACAACGTGCTCAACCCCATCGGCTGGGACTCGTTCGGTCTGCCGGCCGAAAACGCCGCGATCAAACAGGGCGCAGATCCTCGCGAGTGGACGTACGAGAACATCGCCCAGCACAAGAGCAGTTTCCGTGAGTATGGTTCCGCCTACGACTGGAGCCGGGTTCTGCACACGTCAGACCCCGAGTACTACAAGTGGAACCAGTGGTTGTTCCTCAGGCTTTACGAGCGCGGCTTGGCCTACCGCAAAGAAAGCCCGGTCAACTGGTGCACCAACGACCAAACCGTGCTCGCCAACGAGCAGGTTGTTGATGGGCACTGTGAACGATGCGGTGCGCTCGTTATCAAGAAGAAGCTGACGCAGTGGTACTTCAAGATCACTGAATACGCCGACCGTCTGCTCGATGACCTCAACCAGCTGGAAGGCTTCTGGCCGCACAAGGTTTTGCAAATGCAGCGCAACTGGATCGGTCGTTCGATCGGTGCTGACATCGATTTCAAGATCGAGGGTCGCGAAGAACCCGTCACCGTGTTCTCGACCCGCCCCGACACGTTGCACGGCGCAACCTTCTTCGTTGTTGCACCCGACGCTGACTTGGCCGCTGAGCTTGCTGCTGGTGCCGAACCAGATGTTCGGATGAAGTTCCAGGACTACCTCGAGCAGGTGCAAAAGTCATCCGATATTGATCGACAGATGACCGACCGACCGAAGACCGGTGTCTTCCTTGGCCGTTATGCGATCAACCCGGTTAACGGTGAGCGTCTGCCGATTTGGGCCGCCGATTACGTACTGGCTGACTACGGTCACGGCGCTGTTATGGCTGTTCCGGCACACGACCAGCGCGACCTCGACTTTGCGCTCGCGTTCGACCTGCCGGTTCGCGTCGTTGTTGACACACTCGCCCCCGCGACCGGAACGATTCCGGTTCTTGAGGTTGATGAAGCGGGTGTCGCTCAAGAGCCCGTTGACATCGAATCAATTGACCCAGTCGTCACCGGTGTTGCGTTGACAGGCGAAGGCCGCATGATCAACTCGGCTGAGCTCAACGGGCTGAGCAAGCGCAACGCGATCGAGCGAGTTATCGGTCAGCTTGAAGCCGCCGGTACCGGTCGTGCCGCGAAGAACTACCGTTTGCGTGACTGGCTGATTTCTCGTCAGCGTTTCTGGGGCACCCCGATTCCGATGGTGCACACGGCAGACGGCGACATCGTGCCCGTGCCAGAAGACCAATTGCCCATCACTCTGCCGCAAGCAAAGGGTCTTGACCTGTTGCCGCAGGGTTCTTCGCCGCTTGCCGCGATGACCGATTGGGTTGAAACCACGAACCCCGAAACGGGTGAGCCGGCGTTGCGTGACCCGGACACGATGGATACCTTCGTCGACAGCTCGTGGTACTTCTTGCGTTTCCTGACGCCCAACGACGACACACAAGCCTTCGATGAAGACCTCGCGCGCCGTTGGGCGCCGGTTGACTCGTACATCGGTGGTGTCGAACACGCAATTCTGCACCTGTTGTACGCACGCTTCATCACAAAGGTGCTGTTCGACATGGGGCTCATCGACTTCACTGAGCCGTTCACGAGCCTCATCAACCAGGGCATGGTTTTGCTTGACGGTTCGAAGATGTCAAAGAGCAAGGGCAACCTCGTCGAGTTCGGTGAGAGCATGCAAAACCCGGGAGCGGATGCCGTGCGTACCGCAATCGCGTTTGCTGGCCCCGTTGAAGACGACATCAACTGGGAAGACGTCTCAACTGCCGGTGCACAAAAGTTCCTCGCACGCGCACTGCGCATCGCACACGAGGTTGATTCGCCGAAAGACGTGCTCTGGAAAGACGGCGATGTTGCACTGCGCCGCGTGACGCACCGTGTTTTGGCGGATGCTCCTGGGCTTGTCGAACAAACAAAGTTCAACGTGCTTGTTGCTCGTCTGATGGAACTCGTCAACACGATTCGGAAGACGATCGATCAGGGCCCTGGCGCAAGCGACCCGGCTGTTCGTGAGGCCGCTGAGGTGCTTGCCCCCGTACTCGACATTTTCGCGCCGCACACGGCTGAAGAGATGTGGGAAGTGCTGGGCTACGAGCCGAGCGTTGCGAACGTGGTGTGGCGTACGCCCGACCCAGAGTTGCTCGTTGATGACACGACGGTTGCCGTTGTGCAAATCAACGGCAAGGTGCGTTCGCAGCTTGAGGTGCCGACAAACATTTCGGTCGAGACGCTTGAAGAGCTCGCGCGCGCCGATGCGAAAACTCAGCGAGCGCTCGAGGGCAAAGAAGTTGTCAAGGTGATCGTTCGTGCACCGAAGATTGTGAACTTCGCCGTCAAGGGGTAATCCGCCAGAAGCAAACCCACAACGCCGGTTTCGCGGATGTTGTACACAACCGGCTAGTTTCGCCCGTGCATTTCCTCGTCGCGCTCTAGCGTGGCGAGGGTGAGCGACACCCCAGCCCAGAGCGCGCGGCCGAGTACGCCACGACGCATCCAACTCGGTATCGGGTCGGCGCTCGTCATTGTGCTCGTGCTCGTTTCGGCGAGCGTTGGTGTGAGTCTGCTCCGCAACATGGCAACGCCCACGGAAGTGGTCGAGCCCGACCGGCTTGTCGCGGCGGGACTTGAAACCGACACAGCTCAGATCTACGTGCATGTCGCCGGGGAAGTGAAATCACCTGGGTTGTATCGTCTCGATTTCGACGCCCGGGTTATTGATGCGATCGCTGCAGCGGGCGGCACGCTGCCGGAAGCCGATTTGCAAGCGGTCAACCTCGCGCGTTCAATCAACGATGGCGAACAGCTCATCGTGCCGGCGTTTGGCGAGGTGGCTGCGGGCACGTCGGGGGCTGCCAGCGATGGCAAGGTCAATATCAACACAGCCGACAGCACAACCTTGCAAACCCTGCCAAGGGTGGGCCCGGCGCTTGCCGAGCGCATCATCGAGTGGCGTGAAAGCAACGGGCCGTTTCGTGGCGTCGATGACTTGCTTGCCGTCAGCGGAATTGGCGAGAAGATGCTGGCTGGGTTGCGCGAGAAGGTGACCGTGTGATGACGCGTGTTGCGAGCATTGTGCCTGCGGCACTGATGGCATGGTCGGTAGCGCTGCTGCTGGTGTTTTTCGAACGCGCAAGCTGGTGGGTTTTCGGGGCCGCGGTCGCACTGTGCGGGTTCGCGGTCTGCTGGCGCGAACCCGGAAAGCTGGCGGCCATGCGTGCGATCACTCTCGTTGCTGGGCTTGCCATCGCAGCGGTCAGCCTCAGCGTCGCAGCACAGGTTCCCGCGCGAGAAGGTGCCCGAGAGGCGATCGGACGCGCCGTCACAATTGACGCGGTTGTTATGTCGAATTCGAAGGCGCCCAAGAACGAGCGCACCTGGGTTGACGTGCTCGCATCAATCGATGGCGGCGGTGCAGTCCCGTTGAAGCTCGCCGTTGCAGCGGGAGATTCGATCCCATTCGGTGCGACCGTACGAGTTTTCGGTGACCTCGGCGAAGCCTGGGGAGCAGGCGCGGCGGTTGCGACGTTGACCGCGCACCGAGCCCCAGAAATCGTCTCGGACGGGGGTTTCGTTCTGCGTGGTGCGGCGGTGCTGCGTGATAAGTTCATCACCCGCGCTGCTCGTTTGCCAGGAAGTGGCGCAGAACTGCTTCCTGGACTCGCCGTTGGAGACACTCGCGCCGTCAGTGCAAACGTCGAACAGGCGATGCTGCACAGTGGGCTTTCACACCTCACCGCGGTGAGCGGGGCGAACTGTGCGATCGTGACCGCAATTGCGTTCGGCGCTGCGGCATTGTGTCGGGCCCCGCGCAGTGTTCGCGTCGCGATTGCCCTCACAACGCTGGCCGGGTTTGTCGTGCTCGTGACGCCGGAGCCCAGTGTTGTGCGGGCAGCCACAATGTCGGCAATCGCGCTGCTCGCGCTCTTGCTTGGCCGCACCCGCATCGGTGGGGCAGTGCTCGCTCTTGCGGTTGTGGTGATTGTCGTCGCCGATCCGTGGATCGCAATCTCGGCAGGGTTCGCGCTCTCGGTAGCGTCGACGACAGCCTTGCTGTTTCTGATGTCGCCACTCGCACTCGGGCTGTCACGGTTTGTGCCGCTCCCACTCGCGTGGGCTGTTGCCGCTCCGCTCTCGGCCCAACTCGCGTGCGGGCCCATTATCGCGCTGTTTTCGAACGAGCAATCCCTCGTGAGTGTTCTGGCGAACCTCCTGGCGACGCCGGTTGCTCCGGTTGTGACCGTCGTGGGAATGATCGGATGCCTGATGGCCCCCTTCCCGCCGTTGGCGAACCTTGCCGTCGCCTCCGCATGGCTCCCCGCACAGTGGATCGCCTCAACCGCCGAAGTCTCAGCGAGCCTGCCCGGCGTCGTTGTGCCGGTTGTCGCAGGGCCAATCGCTGCCGTCGCTGTCACACTCATGAGCGTCGCGGTAGCGATCGTGATCATTCGCCCCAACAGTCGCTTTTTTGATGTCGGCAACGGACGCATCGCGCAACCTATCGCGGTGTTTGTGGTGTGCTGCACACTTGCATGGGGTGCGTCCGCAGCGCTCTTACGAACGGTGCTCGCGCCCGTTGGCGTGCCGAGCAACTGGGCGATTGCTGCGTGTGATGTGGGGCAGGGGGATGCGTTCGTCGTGCGTGACGCAAGCCGAGTTGCGCTGATCGACACCGGTGAAACCCCCGAAGCGCTGCAGGCGTGCATGCGCAGACTCGATGTACACCACATCGACGTTCTCGTGCTCACCCACTTCGATCTCGACCACATTGGTGGGGCGAGCGCCGTGCTCGGGCGAGTCGATACGGTGCTGTTTGGGACATCCGATTCCCCGGAAAGTGACGCACTCCTGTTGAGCTTGCAGCGAGAAGGAGCCGTCGTGCAGCAGGTGACAAGCGGCATGAGCGGAACACTCGGCGACGCAAAACTGCGTGTCTTGTGGCCGCGCAGTGGTGAACGGGTCTTTGCGCCCGGGAACGCGCAATCGGTCGTTGTATCGATTGACCACTCCAGTGGCCTGAGCATGCTTGCCCTCGGTGACT
This sequence comes from uncultured Microbacterium sp., assembly GCA_964616805.1. Classification (GTDB taxonomy): domain Bacteria; phylum Actinomycetota; class Actinomycetes; order Actinomycetales; family Microbacteriaceae; genus Microbacterium. The sequence continues at coordinate 35,765 of CAZTUC010000002.1, forward strand.
TGGGGGAGAGCTCCCAACGCGCACTCGCCATTGCTCACCCGTACATGCGTGCTGATGTTGTGAAAGTTGCGCACCACGGGAGTGCCGACCAGTATGGCGAACTGTATGACGGCCTTGGCGCGAGCATTGCGCTCATCGGGGTTGGCGAAGGCAATTTGTTCGGGCATCCGCGCCAAGAAATCCTTGATGTACTCACCCAAGCCGGTATGCATACAGTGCGAACCGACCGAGATGGCTTGACAGTGCTCATCCCAGAACCTGACGGCAGCATTCGAGTGTGGCGGGAACGCCCGCAGGTGTCGGAGGGCACCGGTAGCCTGGTGGAATGAATGCATCGCAAGCCCGCACACTCGCGTGGCGTGACGCCCGCCCCGACGCGGTCGTTTTGGTTTTCGGAGCAGAAGAGGTGTTTGCCGAGCGGGCAACTGCGCACATTCGTGACCTGTTGCGTGAAGAAGATCCGGCGCTTGAAATCAGCGATGTGCGCGCCGACGACTACGAAGCCGGTGACTTGCTTGCGCTCACCGCCCCTTCGTTATTCGGCGAACCACGCCTCGTGCGCGTGGGTGGGGTCGAAAAATGTACTGACGCATTTCTCGCTGAGACGCTCGCGTATATCGAGAACCCGCAGCCGGGTGCAACGGTTGTTTTGCGGCACACCGGGGCATCCGTACGCGGCAAGAAATTGCTGGACGCAATTCGTGCGGGTGCTGGTCTCGAAGTCGCGTGCCCTGCGATCAAGAGCTACGACGACCGGCATGCGTTTGCCTCGGGGGAGTTCCGGGCTGCAAACCGGAAGATCGCCGGCAGTGCGCTGGTAACCCTCACGAACGCCTTCGGCGACGACGTTGCCGAACTCGCGGCTGCCTGCCAACAGCTGATTGACGACACGACGGGCACCATCGACGATGCCACCGTCGAAAAGTACTACGGTGGGCGCGTTGAAGTGACCGCGTTTGTTGTTGCGGATGCCGCAATCGCCGGCCGACTCGGTGACGCACTCGTGGGCTTGCGCCGTGCGCTCGCATCGGGGGCTGACCCCGTGCCCATTGTGGCTGCATTCGCGATGAAGCTCCGCACGATGGCAAAGGTCGCGGGCGTTCCCGGGCAGGCGCCTGACCTCGCGAAGCAGCTCAAGATGCAAACGTGGCAGGTCAACCGGGCGAAGAAAGACCTCACCGGGTGGAAAGAAGAGACACTGAGTCTCGCGATCCAGGCTGTCGCGCGTGCAGATGAAGAAGTCAAAGGTGCATCGCGTGACCCACTGTTTGCGCTTGAGCGCATGGTGACCGTTATCGCGACGAAAGCTCCCTATGGTCAATGAGCCTGGTAACGCAACGGGAAAACAAAAACGGCCCACCCGAAGGTGAGCCGTTTTTCGTAATGCTTTAGAGCGCTGCAACCTGCTTGGCAAGCGACGACTTACGGTTCGCTGCCTGGTTCTTGTGAATGACACCCTTGCTGACAGCCTTGTCGAGCTTGACCGATGCGCGCTGGAGGGCGGCCTCTGCCTGCTCTTTTTCACCAGCTGCGATCGCGGTGCGGGTCTGACGGATGTACGTCTTGAGCTCTGACTTGTGCGCCTTGTTGCGCTCGGTGCGCTTAGCGTTGGTCTTGATGCGCTTGATTTGCGACTTAATGTTTGCCATTGAAGCTTCCTGGTTTTATCGCAGCAAAAACTGCTTTGAAATATGAATTGTGTTGTGCTGCGCGGGGGAGAGGGCCACACGCAACGTTCGTGCGAGAAAACTCACACGCAAGTCAGCTACCAATTCTAGCATCATCGGCCGCAACATGCCGCAATTGCCGCCAAATGAGCGCAAGTGTGATGCCCGAGCCGACAAACGCGAACCACCAAGGCGCGGTTGGACCCCACAGCTCGGCGATGATTCCACCCAGAAGCCAGCCAATCTCGAGGCCGCCGAAAACGCACACCGCCATGACGGCACCCACGCGTCCCATGAGTTCCCGGGGCACGATGCGTTGGCGCAGCGTCGTCGAAACGGTCGCCCACGTGAAAGCGTATGCACCAAAGAACAACATGATCGCGTATGCGCCGTAGACGCTGCGGTTGATGGCAAACAACAAGTGCATCAGTACTTCACTCGTCAAGCACACCCGCATCATGAGGGCATAGGAAACCTTCTTGTCGAGCCATCCGAAACTCAGCACCGCGATGATGCCACCGATCGCGCTCGCCGTCGTGAGCAGCCCGAATTGGAAAGCATCCATGCCGAGGTACTCGGTCGCGTAGAACACCAGAACTCCCCACGGCGCGGCAAAGGTGACGTTAAACGCCAAGATCACCAGGGCGAGTGTGCGAATCGAAGGTGTGCGCCAGATGTACGCGAGGCCTTCTCTGATCGAGGTGCGCAATGGCTCTTTCGGTTCTGTGGCATCCGCTTCTGGCGCGACGGCCCCCAACTGCATCCGCGAAACCAGCAGCAGTGCGAAAAGCATCGCAACGACTTCGGCAACAAACGGCCACGCGTGCCCGGCAGCGAACAAGAACGCACCAATTGGTGGACCGAGCAATTGGTTCCCCAGTAAGAACCCGCCCTGCATGCGCTGGTTCGCCCCGCCCAAATCGGGCTTTTCAACGATCATCGGCATGAGCGTGCCGCCGGCGCTGTCAGCGAACACCTCGGCAACGCCGTACAAAAAGCTCGCCCCGAGCACAATCCAAATGTTCACCGTGCCGGTCACGATGAAACCAACGAGTACCGCGACGATTACGGCGCGAATCCCGTTGGCGGCCATCATCAAGTGCTTGCGATCGAAGCGATCGGCAATGGCACCGGCGTGCAAGCCAAACAGCAACCATGGCAACCCCTGCATGACGGGTGCGAGCGAGATCAGCAGCGGCGAGTTGGTAACGGATGCCACGAGCAACGGTGCCGCGGCAAGGGCAATTCCGTCACCAAAGTTTGAAACCCACGAAGACGAAACCAACCACCGAAACGGTACGCCGAGGCGCGCGGGAAACAGCACGTCAACAGCATGAGGGGGCACCGATCGAGTCTAAGCCGTCATAGGCGGCGCGTGGCTTGCGAGCCTGCTCGGTTGTGACGGGCCCAGCCGGGTAGAATCGTTCGGATATGTCTCCCCGTGCCACAACATCTCTCGAGCCGTCGAAAACACCGCCGCCGCAGATTCGCAACTTCTGCATCATCGCGCACATCGACCACGGCAAATCGACCCTTGCCGACCGGATGTTGCAAATCACCGGCGTTGTTTCTGACCGCGATATGCGTGCGCAGTACCTCGACCGGATGGATATCGAGCGCGAACGTGGCATCACGATCAAATCGCAAGCCGTGCGCATGCCGTGGTCGGTTTCAGGTGAACAAGGATCAGAGCAAGTTTTCGCGCTCAACATGATCGACACCCCGGGCCACGTTGACTTCACCTATGAGGTCAGCCGCTCGCTGGCCGCGTGTGAGGGTGCGATCCTCTTGGTCGATGCGGCACAGGGCATTGAAGCGCAGACGCTTGCGAACCTCTACCTTGCGCTCGAAAACGATCTCACGATCATTCCTGTGCTGAACAAAATTGATTTGCCAGCGGCCGACCCCGAGCGATTCGCGAAAGAACTCGCTGACCTCATCGGTGGTAAACCCGAAGACGTTTTGCGAGTTTCGGGTAAGACCGGGCTCGGCGTTGAAGAGTTGCTCGACCGTATCGTGCGAGACATCCCGGCACCCGTCGGCGACCCGAACGCTCCGGCTCGCGCGATGATTTTTGACTCGGTGTACGATTCGTACCGCGGCGTGGTTACCTACGTGCGGATGGTTGATGGCAACCTCACTCCGCGCGAGCGCATCCAAATGATGTCGACGAAGGCAACGCACGAACTCCTCGAAATTGGTGTTTCCAGCCCCGAACCGAACCCGACAAAGGGGCTTGGGGTTGGCGAAGTTGGTTATCTCATCACCGGTGTGAAAGATGTTCGCCAATCCAAAGTCGGTGACACGATTACGAGCGCACGCAAGCCCGCTGAAGTGGCTCTCGCGGGGTACACCGATCCGAAACCGATGGTGTTCTCGGGTGTCTACCCGATCGATGGCAGTGATTATGCCGATTTGCGTGAGGCACTCGATAAGTTGAAGCTTTCGGATGCTTCATTGCAGTACGAACCCGAAACATCCGTTGCCCTCGGTTTCGGCTTCCGCTGCGGGTTCTTGGGTCTGCTGCACCTCGAAATCATCACCGAGCGCCTTTCGCGCGAATTCGGGCTTGACCTCATTACCACCGCGCCGAGCGTGATTTACGAAGTCACCACGAACGACACGGGCGAAAAAGTCACCGTCACCAATCCCAGCGAATACCCGGATGGGCGAATCGCTTCGGTTGAAGAACCGGTCGTGAAAGTCGCGATTCTGACGCCGAAAGACTACGTCGGAACCGTCATGGAGCTCTGCCAGAGCCGCCGCGGCAACCTGCTAGGCATGGATTACCTGTCGGAAGAGCGAGTCGAGCTGCGGTACAACATGCCGCTCGGTGAGATTGTGTTCGACTTCTTCGATCACCTCAAATCGCGCACGCAAGGATATGCGAGCCTTGACTACGAACCGGCCGGCCAGCAAGCTGCCGACCTTGTCAAGGTTGACATTTTGTTGCAGGGTGAAAAGGTTGACGCGTTTAGTTCGATCGTGCACCGTGACAAGGCGTACGCGTACGGCACGATGATGACCGAACGCTTGCGCAAGCTGATCCCACGTCAACAGTTCGAAGTGCCCATCCAAGCCGCAATCGGTGCCCGAATCATCGCGCGCGAAAACATCCGCGCGATTCGAAAAGACGTACTGGCGAAGTGTTACGGCGGCGATATTACGCGTAAACGCAAGCTGCTCGAGAAGCAAAAAGAGGGCAAGAAGCGCATGAAGATGGTTGGCCGCGTCGAAGTACCGCAAGAGGCGTTCATTGCCGCCCTCTCGGGTGATGTGGAAGAGAAAAAGAAGTAACGCTGAAAGCCACTGTCAGCACAGATCAATAGGCTTGAGCTATGCGTCGCGGAACTTTTCGAGACAACACGGTCGACTATGCAGCAGTCGGTGCAACAAGTGCGCCCGATTTGATGACGTTTCCACCGCACTCAGCCCTGCCCGCTGAAGCCTCGTGGCGTATTGGTAGCGGACAAGAGCGCTTCGATGCGGCAGTAGAAACAGTGCTCTCGTGGGGTGTGCTGCGCGGTGCCGGGCTGACAGTTTCCAACGTCCGCCCCGCCGATGCACCCGGGTACACCGGCGTCAGCTTCGACGCAGACGGCAAGCCTACGGCTCCGGCTCGGGCCGCGGCAGAGCAGCGCTTTGATGCCGACGGTGTACCGTACGTCGCCGGTGGGGCAAGCCTCAGTGTGCACGGCCGGGTCAAAGGCTTCAATGCCAACGGCGAACTGCGCGTGGTTGGCTTCACCGACCAGCCTCGCAAGCTGAGTGTCGCGCTCGGCACGATGTCGGGGTCGGTCGTGAGCGGCGAAGAATTGTTTGAAATCACCTGGAACGAAGAAACCGACGAGGTTCGCTTCACCGTGCGCGCGTTCGATACCGCTCACTCGGCCATGTACAAGGTCGTGCCATGGTTCACGAAGCGTCGCCGGCGTGCGCTCTTTGAGAGCTACCATCGGGCTCTCTCGCCGGCCTTCGCGACCCCGTGATGGCAGGTCCACTGCCGCTTGGTGACCCGGCGCCCTCCGACGGGCGATTGCCCAAAAGCATTCGTCGTGATCCGGCAACCTTCTCTGCCTACTTGCACGTGCCGTTTTGCCGCGTGCGGTGTGGGTATTGCGACTTCAATACCTACACGGCAACCGAGCTTCACGGTGCGAAGCAAGAGGATTATGCAAGCGAACTCTTGCGTGAGGTTCAGCTTGCCGCCGAGGTCCTCGCGGATGCCGAGGTATCCGATCCGCTGCACTCAGTCTTTATTGGTGGCGGCACGCCAACGTTGCTTCCCGCGGGTGAGCTCAATCGGATGTTACGCGGCACGATCGATCTGTTCGGGCTCAAACCCGGCGCCGAAGTCACGGTTGAGGCAAACCCCGATACCGTCACCGAGGCACTCGTAGCGGAGCTCGCTGAAGCGGGTGTCACGCGCGTTTCGATTGGTATGCAATCGGCAGTACCGCATGTGCTCGCAGCCCTTGACCGCACACATCAGCCGGCAAACGTCGCCCGTGCGGTTGATGCTGTGCGCGGCGCCGGGCTCGCGGTGAGCCTCGATGTGATTTACGGGGCACCGGGGGAGTCGCTGGCCGATTGGGCGACAACGATCGATGCCGTCACGGCCCTGGGCCCAGACCATGTTTCGGCTTACGCGCTGATCATCGAAGACGGCACAAAACTTGCCCGGCAAATCAAACGTGGTGAAGTGCCAGCACCCGACGACGATTTGCAAGCGGATATGTATGAGCTCGCTAGCACGCGGCTCGCCGATGCTGGATACGAATGGTATGAAATCAGCAATTTCGCCCGAAGCGAGGATCAGCGCTCCCAGCACAACCTGGCCTACTGGCAGGGTGGCAATTGGTGGGGATTCGGCCCCGGCGCGCACAGCCACATCGGTGGGCTGCGGTGGTGGAACGTGAAACACCCCGCGGCATACGCAGGAAGGCTTGCCGAAGGTTTCTCGCCCGCGGCAGGGCGTGAGTTCGTCGACGAGCACGCCGCCCGTGTTGAACGGATATTGCTTGAAAGTCGCGTTCGCGACGGGCTCGCGATTGCGTTGCTTGATGCCGATGCGCGAAACCGCGTCGCCGAGCTGATCGCCGACGGGCTCGTCGACCCGAAATCTGCGTTGCAAGGGCGCATCGTGCTGACGTTGCGCGGACGCTTACTCGCCGACGCGGTCGTACACGCACTGACCTGATCGGAAGCCCAGCGCGATAGACTTGGCACTTGAACAACGAGAGTGCCAAAACTGCGGGGGGTGAACGTGTCGAACGAAACAGGTGATCGTGCCATCAGCGAGCGCGGCCTGGCGGTACTGCGCGCAATCGTGCAAGACTACGTCGACCTCAACGAACCTGTCGGTTCAAAAGCTGTTGTCGAGCGTCACGGCATCGGTGTTTCAGCGGCAACGGTGCGCACTGAAATGGCGTGGCTCGAAGAAGCCGGACTCATCCACGCGCCACACACTTCGGCGGGGCGTGTACCGACTGACCAGGGCTACCGTGTTTTCGTTGATCACCTCACGAAGGTGCGTCCACTTTCGTCCGCACAGCGCAACGCGATTGTGTCGTTCTTGAGTGGGCCCGCCGATATTGACGAGTTGCTTGGTCGTACCGTGCGTGCACTCACGTCACTCACCGGCCAGGTCGCGGTTGTGCAATACCCGTCGTTTGGCAATGCTCGGATCACCCACGTTGAACTTGTTGCGCTGGCCCCGAACCGCTTTTTGATTGTGCTGGTCACTGACGCGGGCGCCGTTTCGCAACGTCTTGTCGTGGTCCCGACCGACGTTATTGAAGCTGGTGTGCCGCAATTGCGGGCGCTGCTTGCCGAACAGGTCACGGGATACTCGGTGACCGATGCGATCGCTCGCACCGCTGCCTTTGCGCCCGTCGGGCAAGCGGATGTCGCAGCCCAGCGAGCCCTCGTCGCCGCGCTCAGCGAGCAACTCGCCGAGTTTCGCACCGACCGCATTGTCATGGCCGGGGCGGCAAACCTCGCCCGACGTGAACGTGATTTTGCCGGCAGCATTCATCCACTCCTCGAAGCGCTCGAAGAACAAGTCACGCTTTTGCGCCTCATGAGTGAAATCCCCGCGAACAGTGAGGGTCACTCGGTGAGCATTGGTGTCGAAAATGCGAGTTTCGGGCTCGACTCAGCATCCGTTGTGACAAACACGTACCATGCGTCGGCCGGCCGCGCTCAAGTGGGCGTTATGGGGCCGACCCGAATGGACTACGCCGGAAACCTTGCCGCAGCACGCGCTGTTGCGCAGTATTTGACCAAGCTGCTTGAAGCAGACGAAACCAATCACTCATCGCTGTAGCGATCGGAAAGCACGAAAGAACTGTGGCAGACCACTACCAAACCCTGGGCGTCAGTCGTGACGCATCCGACGAGGAAATCAAAAAGGCGTACCGCAAACTCGCCCGCAAACTGCACCCTGATGTCAACGGCGATCCCGAGGCTGAAGAGCAGTTCAAGGCCGTCACGCACGCCTACGATGTGCTCAGCGACCCGCAAGAACGCGCCAGATACGACCGTTTCGGTGACAATCCGCAGGGTGGCAATTTCGGTGGCTTTGGTGGGTTCGGCGACATTTTCGAAACCTTCTTTGGCGCCGGTGGCATGGGCGGTGGTGCCCGCATGGCGCAGCCACGTTCGCGCAAAGAGCGCGGCCAAGACGCGCTCGTCAACCTCAAACTCGATCTTGCCGACGTCATTTTCGGCGTGCACCGCGACCTCGAAGTTGACACCGCTGTGCTGTGCCCAACGTGCAACGGCTCATGCACGCGTGAGGGTGCACAACCGGTCACGTGCACAATCTGTCGTGGTTCCGGCCACGTCCAGCAAGAAGTACGCACCCTCCTTGGCACCATGATGACAACCGGTGTTTGTGGCGCCTGTGAGGGATACGGTACGCGAATCGAGCTTCCGTGTACCGATTGCCACGGGCAGGGTCGTGTGCGTTCACGTCGCACGGTCGGCATTGATATCCCCGCCGGTGTTGCCACAGGAATGCGGATGCAAATGCCTGGATCCGGTGAGGTCGGGCGCGGCGGCGGACCCAAGGGAGACCTTTACGTTGAGGTCGATGTTGCGCCCCACTCGGTTTTCGGGCGCGACGGCGACGACCTCACGGCTGTCTTGGACGTGAACATGACTGACGCGATTTTGGGCACGAGCGTGACACTGGATGGTCTCGATGGTGAACCGATCGCGATCGACATCAAACCGGGTGCGCAAGCCGGTGACACGATTTCGCTCGATGGGCGTGGCATCACGAAGCTGCGCAGCAACCGCCGCGGCGACCTCAAAATCGTCACCAACGTCTTGACCCCAACGAAGCTCGATGCCCAACAGCGTGCGCTCATCGAAGACTTCGCCAAGCGACGCGGGGCGGCTGCACCGAGTTTTTCCGAACACAAGTCAGGCCTCTTCTCGAAGCTGCGTGACCGGCTGCGCGGACACTAGAGCATATGGCACTGCACTTCGTTCGTGACGACCTCGACTCGGCAACGCCGGGTGAGCGCATTGAACTCACCGGCGCTGAAGCCAAACACGCCGCAGTTGTGCGCCGTGTGCGCCCGGGAGAGGCTGTCACGATCGGCAACGGTCGCGGGTTGTGGGTCACTGGCGCGGTCGTTTCAGCGACCCCAGAGCTCGTACAGATTGAAGTCGCGGATGCTGCGCAGCGCGAACTACCCAGCCCCGCGATAACCCTCGTGCAAGCCCTCGCGAAAGGTGATCGAGACGAGCTTGCGGTGCAAACGGCAACTGAACTCGGTGTCGATGCCGTTATTCCGTGGCAAGCGGAACGCAGCGTTTCACGCTGGGAAGGCAAGAAAGCAGACAAGGCGCTTGCGCGGTGGCAAACGATCGCGCGCGAGGCAGCGAAGCAAGCACACCGTGCCTTCATTCCCGAAGTCTTGCCTCTTGCGAAGACATCCGATCTTGTCGCGCTTGCGGCGAAAAATCGCGTGTTGATTCTTGACCCGTGGGCGAAGCAGAAACTCGCAGCGATCGAAAACGACGGACGCGACATTGTGCTCATCGTTGGTCCCGAGGGTGGCATTTCGCCAACCGAACTTGAAAAACTTGCCGCGGCCAGCGCGGAGCAGGTTTTACTTGGCGACACGGTCTTACGCACGTCAAGCGCAGGTCCGGCGGCGATCGCTGTGCTCTCAGCAAAACTGGGGCGATGGTAGCAACTCCTGCGTACAGTTGAACTATGACCGAAAAAACCCTGTTTGAGCGCATTTACGCCGGTGAGATCCCCAGTACGATCCTTGCCGAGACCGAACGCGTCTTCGCGATCAACGACATTAACCCGCAAGCCCCGCTGCACGTTCTCGTTGTGCCCAAAACCGGCGCGTTCGCTGATGTGACGAGCCTTGCCGCCGGTGACCCGACGCTGCTTGCCGAAATGGTTGGCCTTGCCAAGCGCATCGCCGAAGAGTATGCGAATGGTGAGTTCCGCCTCCTGTTCAACAACGGGGCAACCGCGGGGCAAACCATCTTCCACGTGCACGCCCATGTGCTTGGCAACTTCAAGGAGAACACACTCGTTGGCTTCTGAAAACGAAACCGTCACCGATCAATTCACCGTCGACGCAATCGCGATGGTGCAATTGCTCGGACCACAAGATCGACTGTTGCGGATGCTTGAAAAGCAACATCCACTCGTTGATGTTCACGTGCGCAGCAACCAGATCACCCTCACCGGCGAGCCCGAGGCGGTTGTTGCGGCGCGCGCACTCGTTGACGAGCTTGTCGAAATGACGCGTCGGGGTGTTGATCTTGCACCGCACGACGTTGCCGCCTCTGCGCACGCGATTGACCGGGGCCAAAAGCCAACAGACGTGCTTGGAGAGGTGGTTTTGTCATCGCGGGGCAAGATGATTCGCCCGAAAACGGCGGGTCAGAAGACGTACGTTGATGCGATCGAGAACACCACCATCACGTTCGGAATTGGGCCTGCCGGTACGGGAAAGACCTATCTCGCGATGGCGAAAGCAGTCAAAGCACTGCAAGACCGTGAGGTTTCACGCATCATCTTGACGCGCCCCGCAGTTGAAGCGGGGGAGCGCTTGGGCTTCTTGCCGGGAACACTCACCGACAAGATTGACCCGTATTTGCGGCCACTGTATGACGCGCTCAACGAAATGATGGACCCCGAAGTTGTCGCGAAGCTCATGACAACGGGAACCATCGAGGTTGCCCCGCTGGCGTATATGCGCGGTCGCACACTCAACGACTCGTTCGTGGTGCTTGACGAAGCACAGAACACGAGTCCCGAACAAATGAAGATGTTTCTCACCCGCCTCGGTTTCGGCACCAAAATGGTCGTGACCGGCGATATTACGCAGATCGACTTGCCTGGCGGTACATCAGGGTTGCGTGCGGCTACTCGCATTCTCGACAACGTTGAAGACATTCACTTCTGCTATCTCACCAGCGACGACATTGTGCGCCACTCACTCGTTGGCAAGATTGTCGACGCCTACAGCGAATACGATGAAAAACGCACGGCAGCACGCGTCGAACGCGATCAGGCAAGCCAATTTGCGAATCGAGCCGAACGTCGTAGCGCCCGGCCGCAAACGCCGCAACCGAAACGAGGGGGCCGCTTTTGAGCATCGAGATCAATAACGAATCGGCGATGGAGATTGACGAGGCTGCCATTTTGCGCCTCGCGGAACGCAACCTCGCAGCGATGCACATCAGCCCTGAAGCAGACCTTGCGATCGTGCTCATCGATGAAGGTGCAATGGAATCTCTTCACCTCGAGTGGATGGATGAGCCCGGGCCAACCGACGTGCTGAGCTTTCCGATGGACGAATTGCGTCCCGGGACGGAAGATCGCATGTCACCGCCAGGACTCCTCGGCGACATCGTGCTGTGCCCGCAAGTCGCTGAAGTGCAGGCTGAGAAAGTCGGACACACGCTGCAAGACGAACTGTACTTGCTCACAACCCACGGGTTCTTGCACCTGCTTGGATACGACCACGCCGACCTGGAAGACGAACGTGAAATGTTCTACCTGCAGCGCGAACTCGTCGAAGCATTTGCTGAAGCCGAAGGCCGAAGGCCAGGCAAGACACCCGACCCGCGAAGTACATAGGCGCGCATGACAACAATCATTCTTCTCTTCGCCGCAGCACTGCTGCTGCTTGCCATCGGCGGTCACATGGCCGCAATTGAAGCGGCACTTGCTGTTAGTTCACAAGCAACACTTGAAGAGCTCGCGGAATCCGGCCGGGGCGCGAAAGCACTGACCGCGATCGCTGAACAACCAGAGCAGCACGCCAACTCAGTGAGCTTCGCTCGTGTGTTCTCCCAAACGAGCGCCGCGGTGCTCGTCACGGCAGCATTTGTGTTGTGGTTCGACCACATCGGCTGGGCTGTGCTCGCGGCAGCGCTGGTGATGTCGATCGCCGTTTTTGTGCTCGTCGGAGTCTCACCGACCTCGTATGGTCGCACGCATTCCGAACGAATGCTTCGCAACAGTGCTGGCGTGGTGCATGGTTTGCGGGTTGTGTTGGGTCCCATGACGAATTCGTTTGCCCGGATTACCTCGCGCACACGCCCCGGTGTTGGCCGCAGCCAGTTCACTTCAGAAGAGCAATTGCTCAACATGGTCGACGAGGCCGCTGAAAACTCCCTCATCGAGCAAGACGACCGTGACCTCATCCACTCGGTGTTTGATTTCACTGACCAGTACGTGCGCCAAGTGATGGTGCCGCGCACCGACATGGTTGCGGCGGATGCGGATGCGACAACCAGCGAGACACTCGAGAAGTTTCTCGCGACGGGCGTCTCACGCATGCCCGTCGTCGATGACGAGGTCGACGATGTGACGGGTGTTGTCTACCTGAAAGACCTCGTGCAGTTCGCGTTTCGTGACGAGACGTCGTGGCGAGACGCACCAATGCGTGCGATTGCGCGGCCGGCGATCTTCGTCCCGGAATCGATGCGTGCAGAGACGCTCCTGCAGCAAATGAAGCGCGACGCCGTGCACGTGTGCCTTGTCGTTGACGAACACGGTGGAATTTCTGGGCTCGTCACCCTCGAAGATCTCATTGAAGAACTCGTCGGCGAGATTGCCGATGAGTACGACGTTCCCTCAAGTGACGCGGTCGAGGTCGCCCCCGGTCGCTTCCGGGTGCCCGCCCGCATGGGCCTTGACGACGTTGGTGATCTTTTTGACATCGAGCTCGAAGATGAAGAGGTTGACTCGATTGGTGGGCTGTTGGGTAAGATGCTCGGGCAGATCCCGCAACCGGGTCTCAGCGCGAGTATCGACGGCATCAAACTCACCGGTGGTGCCTCACGCGGGCGCGGCCGCGGGCTCGCAACTGTTTTTGTTGAGCGAGCCGAACGCATAGGCCCTGAAACTGAAGAGGCGAACGATGACTGAAACCAGCAAAACCCCGACGCGGAGCGGCTTTGTAACCTTCGTCGGGCGCCCGAACGTGGGAAAGTCAACCCTCACGAACGCACTCGTCGGCGAGAAGGTTGCAATCACGAGCGCGAAGCCGCAAACCACGCGTCGCGCGATTCGTGGCATTGTCAATCGTCCCGGCGGGCAAATCGTCATCGTTGATACGCCCGGTATTCACAAACCTCGCACGCTGCTCGGCGAGCGGCTCAATCACCTTGTCGAACAGGTGCTTGGCGACGTCGATGTTATTGGCTTCTGCGTTCCTGCCTCCGAGAAGGTTGGCCCTGGCGACCGCCGGATCGCCTCATCACTGGATGGGTACTCGGGAAAAAAGATCGCAATCGTCACGAAAACCGATGATGCCACGCACGACGAGATCATCGAACGGCTCATGGAGGTCGATTCGTTGCGTGACGACTGGGCGGCTGTCATTCCGCTGTCGGCGCTCACAGCCGACCAGCTCGACGTCCTCGCCGAAGAAGTGCTTGCGCTGCTGCCGGCAGGCCCGGCCCTCTATGACGAAGACGTTGTCACTGACGAGTCGATCGAAGATCGGATTTCTGAAATCATCCGCGAAGCAGCCCTGGAGGGGGTTCGCGATGAGTTACCGCACTCGATAGCAGTGACGATTGATGACATCGTGCGGCGTGAAGACAGTGACATTACCGATGTGCACGCGCAAATCGTCCTCGAACGCGACAGCCAAAAGGGCATCATCATCGGGCATAAAGGCGCGCGTTTGCGCGAGGTTGGCACTCGTGCCCGCGCTGGGATCGAACCGCTGCTCGGTACCCGCGTGTACCTCGCCCTGCACGTCAAGGTCGCAAAGGAATGGCAGCGCGACCCGAAGCAGCTCGGCAAGCTCGGGTTCTAGGAATCGTCGCGTTTCGTCGGCGGAACGGGGTTCTCAGACCACTCGCGTTTCGTATCTTCCCATGCCCTGCGGGCCGCGTTTGACAGCTGGCGAAACCAGCCTGTTGCCGCATTGGTGAGCGGCTCGAGGCTTAACGGCGCTGTGCTCGGTGGGCGCAGGCCCCGGGCATCCGCTTCAGCAACCGCGAACGCGTGCTGCAACTGTGCCACTGCGTCACGGTAGCGGGCAAACTCTATCGCGCTGACTTTGCGAGTGGGCTCCGGGCGTAACCAGCCGGCACGCTGTTGCGCTTCCAAAAACTTTGCCGTGAGCGGATGGCGCCCATCGGTCATGTTCGGAAAACCCAACTGCTTCATCGGGTCGGTTTCGTACTCAAGAAACTGGCGCGTGATCGCTTCGTGCTGGCGGCTGAGCCGAGCAAAAGGCGAATTCTCCGGGTCGCGACCGACCGTCTGCATGACAGATTTCGCAGCAGCAAGCTCAGCACGACGTGACCGCACTTGTGCGGCGGCAACGCGAGCCTCACCGGTTGCCTTGTTCATCACCTGGCGTGCCCGGTTCACGTCGTGTGCGTCTGCGGTGCCGATGCGCAACTGCGATTGCAGCTTCGTCAATTGCGCTTTCGCTTGGCGCTGCGTGGCTTGTGCCGTGAGTGATTGTGCCGTTTCCTGCTTGAGCGAGTAGCGCGCAGCCTCGTACTCCAAGTTGTACTGCTTGTAGGCACGAGGATACGGGGGCACGTCTGTAATCGTAGTCGCCTGGGCTTTGCGCGGGATCTGATGGGTGTATGCTGGCCACATGCGTTTCGGCTCGCTTCACTTCAACGCGCTGCGCTTGCTCAGTGCGGCGCTTCTTGGTAGCCGTCGCGAGACCCAGTTCTAGGGCCTATCTCGCGGCGGAGTCTCGTGTTGGGCCCGAGTACAAACCTCTCGCGAAAGATTTAGAGCAATGAAGAACACGCAACAACCCTCCGGCATGCCGATCCACAAGTACCGTCCGTACCATGAGCAGCTGAAGGTTGATCTGCCAGATCGCACGTGGCCTGACAAGAAGATCACGAAGGCGCCGCGCTGGTGCGCAGTCGATCTGCGTGATGGTAACCAGGCCCTCATCGATCCGATGAGCCCCGAGCGCAAGAAGATCATGTTCGAGCAGCTCGTGAAGATGGGCTACAAAGAGATCGAAGTTGGCTTTCCTTCGGCGAGCCAGACGGACTTTGACTTTGTGCGGCAACTGATCGAAGAAAACCTGATTCCTGACGATGTCACAATCCAGGTTTTGACGCAGTCACGTGACCACCTGATCGCCCGCACGTACGAGTCGATCGCCGGTGCCAAACAAGCCATCGTGCACTTTTACAACTCCACGAGCGTGCTGCAGCGCGAAGTCGTCTTCCGCGAAGACAAGCCCGGCATCAAGAAGATTGCAACGGATGCCGCCAAGCTCTGCTTGGAGCTGGAAAAGACCGTGCCGGAAACGCAGGTCTACTACGAGTACTCGCCCGAAAGTTACACGGGTACGGAACTGGAATACGCCGTCGAGGTTTGCAACGATGTGCTCGACATTCTGCAGCCCACCCCAGACCGCAAGGTCATCATCAACCTGCCGGCAACCGTTGAGATGGCAACACCGAATGTCTACGCCGACTCAATCGAGTGGATGGGCCGTCACCTCAAGCACCGCGAAAACGTGATTCTGTCACTGCACCCGCACAACGACCGTGGCACCGCAATTGCAGCGGCTGAGCTGGGTTACATGGCCGGTGCCGATCGCATTGAAGGCTGCTTGTTCGGAAACGGTGAGCGCACCGGAAACGTCGACATCGTCGCTTTGGGCGTCAACCTGTTCACGCAGGGGATCGACCCCGAGATCGACTTCAGCGACATCGATCAGGTCAAGCGCGTTGCCGAATACTGCAACCAAATGCCCGTGCACGAGCGCAGCCCGTGGGCTGGCGACCTGGTGTTCACTGCCTTCAGTGGTTCGCACCAAGACGCGATCAAGAAGGGCTTTGAGGCAATGGACGCCCATGCCGCTGAAGCTGGCGTTTCGGTCGACGAAATCGAGTGGGGTGTGCCGTACCTGCCGATCGACCCGAAAGACCTGGGGCGTTCGTACGAGGCTGTCATTCGCGTCAACTCACAATCCGGTAAGGGTGGCGTTGCCTACTTGCTGAAGGCCGATCACTCGCTCGACCTGCCCCGTAAGCTGCAGATCGAGTTCTCAGGCGTCGTGCAAGCAAAGACTGATGCTGAAGGCGGCGAGGTTACCTCCGAGCAAATCTGGGATATCTTCACCGACGAGTACTTGCCGCACGTTGACACCGACCAAAAATGGGGTCGCTTCGAACTGTTGGGTTCAACCGTGAAATCGGATGCTGAAGGCAACGTTTCCCTCAAGGCGACGTTGCGCGACGGCGAGACCGAAGACATCGCCCGAGCCGAGGGAAATGGTCCGATCGACGCCTTCTTGTCGGTTCTGGCTGAGCACGGTTTTGCCGTTTCGCTCTATGACTATGTTCAGCACACGCTGAGCGCCGGGGGAGACGCAAGCGCGGCCGCCTACGTTGAATTGCAGGTTGGCGATCAGCGGCTGTGGGGTGTGGGTATCGACCCGAACACCACGACGGCGTCGCTCAAGGCAATCGTCTCGTGCGTCAACCGTGCGATTCGTGCCCGCCAAGACGAACTCGTCGGGGCGTAACGGGCGATCCGCTCAGGCAGGACTCCAGTGACAGAGCAGAGCGACGGACAACTGTTGTTCCGTCTCGACCGGGGTGACGAGCGTGCTTTCCAGGAGCTTTTTCATCGGCATCAAGGTGCGGTGTATCGGTGCGCATTGATGCACGTCGCCACAACGCAGGATGCTGAGGCGATCGCTTCCGAAACGTTGTTTACGCTGTGGAAGAAGCGAAAGCAGGTTCGAATTGTCGATGACTCGGTGTTGCCGTGGTTACTGGTGACGGCCAAGAACTTAGCACGGAATGAAAATCGGTCCGCTCGGCGTCGAGCACGGCTGGTCGCGAAGCTCCCTCGCATCGAGGCATTTCCAGATCATGCAGAAGAGGTCGAGCGGATGATCGCCGCGGACACGACCCTCGAACGGATTTGGCTCTCGTATAGTGCGTTAGACGATAGGTACGCCGACGTCGTCTTGCTGTGCCTAATTCATGAGCACAGTGTGAGCGATGCAGCCGCGATTCTGAAGGTTCCAGAGGGGACCGTGAAGTCTCGCCTCAGTCGCGCGAAAGCGAAACTTCGGGAGTCACTTGGTGGCGCCGAAGTCGTCGGAATGAAAGGCGGCCACAATGAGTGACTTCACCCAGCGGATGCCGCACAGTGCCGAGATCGAAGAAGCGCTTGTTGAGCGAATTCGGGCCGATGCCGCGCGTGCGCCCTGGTGGCGTCGGTGGTGGGGCAAGCTTGCGATCATTGGCGCGGGCGGAAGCCTCGCGCTTGCCGGGAGCGTTGCTGCGATCGTGCTGTTGGCCGAGAAACCAGTCTCCGACTTCTCAGTTGTGCACTGTGTTGGTTCGCCTCCTCGGGATTCTGATGGCTCGTTGTCAGGAAAAGCAGGTGCCATCGCATCTCCTGACGGTGTGCTTCAGATTGTCGATGCAGAAGCGTTTTGCCGCCTGATGTGGGAGACCGGGGAAATGGATCGCACCGATGCAATAGCCGCCTCGATTCCACCGGGAATCGCTCCTGATGAGTTCACGATGTGTGTCACACCGGAGGGCGAAGCCGCGCTCGTTCCCGGTCGCATCGATTGTTCAAGCATCCGCCTGCACCCGCCGAAGCCTTAGCGCCGGTAGACTACTGACGAGGTTGTTGCGGAAAACGACCCGAGGGTCGAGGCATATGGTGTGCAGGTGATCGATGCGCCGCCATACCACGTGTCGACGTATAGATCTACCCAGCAATTGCTGAAGCCCTCGGCTGAACGGATATTGTCATTCCAGCCGGACGGGAGTGTCGGAAATCCGTACGTGACCCCGTAGCACCCCGAGCCGACACCGTAGTGAATAAGCACATCTCCGGTTCGTGCTGTGCCGGTCCAGACTCTCCCGATGATCACGGTTGCTCGCTCGTCCGCGCGCAGAGAATGGGCGCTTTCGAACAGTTGCTCGAGGTCGCCGGGTGCACCCGCCGCAATGAAGGCTTCGGCTGCCGTGGCGGAAGCGAAACATGTCATAACACTCTGGGGTGTGGAACTATCGGGCTTACGCTCGCCGAGCGGTCTAGCGCCCACCGCGCAAACCTCATGTGCCCGCAGCTGTTCCCCAGTCACGAACCCGGCACCGGGGGTGAACGCAAGTACAAGTGCAAGTGCGACGCGCGCCAGTTTGTGATACACAAGCAGTCTCCTATGTGGTCGAGCTCTCACTCCGTTGTGTCTAGCAATGCTGAGAAAGTTCCGATGGTGCCATGACTCGACTTGGTTCGCTGGTGGGGAACCAAATCGAGTGACCTGCACATGTCAATATAAATACCCGGAACCGTGGTCGAGCGAGGCATTCGCGCGAGTCGAAACAGATCAGCGGTCAAGGACGATTACGACGAAGGATCAAATCATGAGATACATCAGACAAGTTACGAGGCGCGTCTTTGCCGTGCTCGGAGTTGTGGCAACGGCTGTATCCTTGGCCACAGTAGTGACTGCTGAAGCGCGTGGCGGAGACTCAGCAGAGGTAATCGAGCAGTTTTGGCAATTCTCGACGGCAAACGGTGTGGACGCGGAAACTGCCTCGAAACTGGGTGGTGGACTTGCCGTCGGTGACGTTCCAATGTCGATGCAGCAGGATGCGCTTCCTGTTCGTTCCGAATCATTTGAAACAGATGCGGCCCATGTCACTCGGAGTTACTTCGCCGATGGCTCGGTTACCGTATCCACGTTGGAAAAGCCATCTGAATTAGGGGCTGGGGCGCAGAGGGCGGCAAGTTGCACGACCGATAGCTGGACCGGCGTCACTTACTACAACAATTGTCTGGTCACAGGAGATAACGGCACGGTGTATTTGTCCTTTAGAACGAATTACATGGTTCAACATTCCGGCTACGACAAGATCACGAGCAGCGGGTGGAACGCATCACAGAGTGCCGTAGGAGCAACGTGTGGGACGCCGTCCCTGGACTCTTATGTGGATTGGGAAACCTATAGCGCTCCTGCTCGGTTAGGCTACAGAACACATTGCACCTTCTTGGGCATTGGGAGTTGGAACATGTTCTTGTATCTGTATGTGCAAAGTAATGGTCGATGGACAAGCTTCTGGTGAGCTCGGGAAGAATGATGGGCACGCTTGACACCACTCAATCGTGGTTGAGTCCGACGCAATGGGCGATTCTGATCGGAATGGCACTGGTTGGCGTCGTCGTTATTCTCTTGGCCTATCGGGTGATGCGCGCTTGGGTTCGTCGCCAAGTTCGCATGGAGTTGGCCAGGATCAGCGAAACTGACCAGTAAGCGCGCGGGGCTATCCAGTAGGTTTCTCCGCAGCATCCGATGCAATGACCGGAATCATGCCGGTTTCCAGGGCGACTCGGCGACGGTAGAGCCTGCGTTGTTCCGGCAGTGAAATGTCGAACGCCATCGAAAGCAAGCGGATGAGCGCGGTGATCAGGATGCCTGAGACGGCGGCTATCACGATTGGCACGCCCAGCGCGTGCAGCGAGACAATCGAGATCGCACCGCCGAGCGCTGCGACAGCGTAGAGCCCGCCGACGTGCATGATGCCAACCGGCAGATTCATCAGAACGTCACGCAGAATGCCGCCACCGACCGCCGCGAGCGTGCCGACGAAGAGCACGGGGACCACTGGCAAGCCCAGCGAAAGCGCTTTCGTCGTGCCGATTGCGCCGAACATACCAATGGAGAATGCGTCGAGCACGTTGATCGTTGTGTTGAGCTTTGTGAAAACCCCTGCGAGCAACATACCCACAAACGCGGCAGTGGCTGCCGTGACGATATACCAGTTGGTTTGCATCGCCGCGAGCGGCACATCGAGGAACAGATCGCGCAAGAGGCCGCCGCCGAGCCCAAGCACAATACCGATGACAGCAACCCCGAGCCAATCCAGTCGCGTCTTGGCGTGCTGGAAACCGGCCGCGAACATCGCGCCCTGGAGGCCACCGAGTCCGATGCCCAAAAGGTCGGCCCACATCGGAACAATGAATGTCGCTTCGTTCACCGAACCATTCTCCCCGATAATTGACCTATGCCCACGTACCGCGACGAAGCCGTTGTGCTGCGAACCCACAAACTGGGCGAAGCCGACCGCATTGTGAGTCTGCTTTCACGCGATCACGGCAAGATACGCGCGGTCGCAAAAGGGGTGCGGCGAACGTCATCGAAGTTTGGGGCGCGGCTGGAACCATTCATGGTTGTTGACGCGCAGTTCTACCAGGGGCGAACGCTCGACATCGTGCAACAGGCATCATCGATCGGGTCATACGGGAGCGAAATCGCAGCCCACTACGACCGCTACACGGCAGCAAACGTCATCGTCGAAACCGCCGACAAGCTTTCCGATGCAGACAGCACACCGCAGCACTATGTGCTGCTTGTGGGAGCTTTGCGTGCGCTTGCGCAGGGCGCGCAAAGCTCGCGGGCAATTGTCGACTCGTATCTCTTGCGTGCCCTAAGCCTCTCGGGGTGGGCGCCATCGCTGAGCGATTGCGCTCGGTGTGGTGCGCCGGGGGAGCACACCGCGTTCGTCGCCCAACTCGGTGGCATCGTCTGCGACGCGTGTGCACCGTCGGGTGCTGGGCGGGTCACTGCCGGCACGAAGACGCTCCTCAGCGCACTCTTGAGCGGTGATTGGGATACGGTGGCACAGGCGAGCGAAACGGATGCCGCAGCGGCCTCAGCCTGTGTTGCAGCGTTTACGCAGTTTCACGTTGAGCGCGCCATCCGCTCACTTGCCCACATCGAGACCGAGTTCTGAAAGGCCACCGGTGAAGCCCTACACGCACAAAGATGCCGTTCCATATCGGCCGCTCGACTGGACGGGCGTGTATCCGCCGGCCTACCCGGCAGGGTCTGTGCCGCACCACATCGCGATCGTTATGGACGGCAACGGGCGCTGGGCAAACGCCCGCGGGCTCACCCGGATTGCCGGGCACAAAGCCGGCGAAGAAGTGCTGCTCGACGTTGTTGCCGGTGCGATTCAAGCCGGGGTCAAACACCTTTCTGTGTACGCATTTTCGACCGAGAACTGGGCACGTTCACCCGAGGAAGTGCGCTTCTTGATGGGCTACAACCGTGACGTGCTGCATCGCCGACGTGACCAACTGAACGAATGGGGCGTGCGGATTCGGTGGGCCGGTCGCAAACCGCGCCTGTGGGGCTCAGTGATCAAAGAATTGCAGTTCGCTGAAGAACTCACGAAAGACAACGACACTCTCACGCTGACGATGTGCATCAACTACGGCGGGCGAGATGAGATTATCGACGCTGTGCGCGCCCTTGCCGAGCAGGCTGCCGATGGCAAACTCAAGCCGAAGGCGATAAACGCCAAAATGCTGCGCAAGCAGTTTTACGTACCCGAAATGCCAGATGTTGACCTTTTTGTGCGCTCGTCAGGTGAACAGCGCACCTCAAACTTCTTGCTTTGGCAAAGTGCCTACGCTGAATTCGTTTTTCTCGACACACTATGGCCAGACTTTTCGCGTGCAGACCTGTGGCATGCGATCGATCTCTATCTCAGTCGTGACCGCCGCTTCGGCGGCGCGGTCGACGCCCCAACCTCCTCGTAACACTCTTGTGATTGCAGGGTTAGCGGGCGAGCGCAGACTCGAGCGCAGCGATCACTTCGGGAGAGTCGGGCGTTGTCGTGGGGCGGAAGCGCGTGACGTTGCCGGCCGCATCAACCAAGAACTTTTCGAAGTTCCACATCACCGGGCCCGCTTTGCCCGAGGCATCCTTCGTTTGCTTCAACGCCTTGTACAGTGGCGCAGCTGCCCGAAAGTTCACCTTCGTTTTGTCGGCGAGCGGAAACGTCACACCATAGGTCGCCGAGCAAAACTCAGCGATCTGCTCGTTCGAACCGGGTTCTTGTCCCATGAATTGATTGCACGGAAAGCCCACGACCGAGAACCCTTTCGCGCCATACTCGCGCTGTAAATCTTCGAGTTGCTCATACTGCGGCGTCAACCCGCACTTGGAAGCGACGTTGACCACCAGAACAACGGGAGCAAAATCGCCCAGTGACTTTTCGCTGCCGTCCGGCATTTCGAATGCAATTTCTCGAACGTTCGTCATGCTTTCAGCGTACGCCGGAATAACTGCTGCCGCGCGCGGGTTGGAACAAGCATGACGAACGCAGCAGCATCCGAACCCATTCAAATCGACGTGTGGAGCGACATCGCATGTCCGTGGTGCTACATCGGCAAACGAAACCTTGAAACGGCACTGCAGCAATCGGATGCCTCAGTCAACGTCACCTTCCACTCATTCGAGCTGTCACCCGACACTCCGGCCGATTACGAAGGCAGCCAGCTCGACTTCTTGGCGAAGCACAAGGGCATGCCGCGCGATCAGGTGCAGCAAATGCTTGACCATGTCACAAACGTCGCGAAAAACGCCGGCCTGGAATATCACCTCGACGAAACGAAGACGGCAAACACGGTTTTGGCGCACGAACTGTTGCATTTCGCGAAGGCGCACGGCAAACAGCGTGAGCTGAAAGAGCGCTTGATGGCCGCGTACTTCACCGAGGGCGGGCACGTCGGACGTATCGACGACCTTGTCGCCTATGCCGCTGAGGTCGGACTCGATGCGGATGCCGCGCGAGCCGCTCTGGAATCGCACGAGTTCTTGCCCGCGGTGCATGCTGATCAGGCGCAAGCGCGTGAATATGGAATTCAAGGTGTGCCCTTTTTCGTCATCAACTCGAAGTACGCCGTCAGTGGCGCTCAACCGGTGGAAGCGTTTGTCGGTGCGATTGAGCGTGTGCAGGCCGACCTCGCCTAGCCATCGCGCCTCCACCCATACGGTATCCCCGCCGCAATACGTTTTCTCGCCGAGAAACTGCGGGTTCCTGGGGAAACTGCGCGGCTCAATGTTGGTGATTCATGAGCGTGGGCCCGCGCCCGCTGAGGTGAGACAATAGACACAGTGAGTACAGCAACCCTGGCCGCGCGGCCGCTACAGATCGGGCCTCTCAGCCTTGAGGTGCCCGTTGTTTTGGCGCCCATGGCCGGAATCACGAACACCGCGTTTCGTCGTCTGTGCCGTGAATACGGTGCGGGTCTCTACGTGAGTGAAATGATCACGAGTCGCGCGCTCGTCGAGCGCAACGCCGTCACGATGCGACTCATTCAGCACCACGAATCTGAAACTCCTCGATCGATTCAGCTCTACGGTGTTGACCCGAAAACGATCGCCGAGGCCGTACGCATCATCGTGGCCGAAGATCACGCTGATCACATCGATTTGAACTTCGGTTGCCCCGTGCCCAAGGTCACCCGCAAGGGTGGGGGCGCTGCCCTCCCGTGGAAGTCGACCCTGTTCTCGCAAATCGTGACAGAAGCGGTCAAAGCGGCTGGCGATGTTCCACTCACGGTCAAGATGCGGAAAGGTATCGACCGCGATCACCTCACTTACCTCGACGCCGGCAAAGCCGCTGAAGACGCCGGGGCGGCAGCCGTTGCGCTGCACGCTCGCACTGCCGGCGAGTTTTATTCGGGCAACGCCGACTGGTCGGCAATCGGCACCCTGAAAGAGCACGTCACGAGCATCCCCGTGCTCGGAAACGGTGACATTTGGTCGGCGGACGATGCCGTGCGCATGATGAACGAGACCGGCTGCGACGGGGTTGTTGTCGGACGCGGATGCCTCGGTCGCCCCTGGCTGTTCGGTGAGCTCGCCCGCGCATTCGGTGCCGAAGCCCCCGAAGTTGACGCAACGCTCGGTTTTGTCGCGGCGGCTTTTCGTCGTCATGCGGTGCTGCTCACCGAGTTTTTCGAAGACGAAGACCGCGCCTGCCGAGACATCCGCAAGCACGTCTCATGGTATTTCAAGGGTTACCCGGTCGGGGGCGAGATCCGCACGGGCCTTGCCACGGCAAGCACACTTGAAGAAATTGACAGCTACCTGGCGCGGCTTGACCTGGATGCCCCGTATCCTGGTGCTGACGCCGAAGGTCAACGTGGCCGCGCGGGGCATCCGAAACGCACCGCACTGCCAGATGGTTGGCTTGACTCTCGCGAAATCGCGGGGGAGGCGTGCGAAATGCTTCAAGGTGCGGAGATCGAAAACAGTGGTGGTTGAGCAAGCGTCGAGTGCATACAGCGCACACGATCGTGAGCGTTTCGTTCGCGAGACACACCGCTCCCAACGCGACGATTTTTCGCGCGACCGCGCCCGCGTTTTGCACTCTGCTGCTTTGCGCCGGCTTGCCGCGAAAACCCAAGTCCTGAGCCCTGCCAGCAGCGCCGATTTTGCGCGAAACCGGTTGACACACTCGCTCGAGGTCGCTCAAGTGGGACGGGAGCTTGCAACCCAGCTTGATCTCAACCCCGATATTGTCGACACGGCGTGTTTGAGTCACGACTTGGGGCACCCGCCGTTTGGGCACAATGGCGAGCGCGCCCTCAATGATTGGGCCGCCGACATTGGCGGGTTTGAGGGCAACGCACAGAGCCTGCGCATTCTGACACGACTCGAGCCGAAAGTGCTCACAACCGACGGCGTTCCCGTTGGCCTGAACCTTTCGCGGGCAAGCCTTGACGCAACAACGAAATACCCGTGGCCGGCTGAAACCGGAGTTGCTGAGCCGGGCGGGCGCATCAAGTTCGGTGTCTATGCCGACGACCAAGCTGTCTTTGATTGGATGCGCGACGGCGCCGCCGAGCGGCAGCGCTGCATTGAAGCCGAAGTGATGGATTTGTCTGATGACATCGGTTACTCGGTACACGATTTCGAAGACGCCACCACGAACGGCTATTTGGACACACGAGCGCTTGCTGATTTGCGGGAACACGACACGCTCATCACACAGATCCAAGCGTGGGTCGGCCCCGGGTTCACCCGTGACGAACTCGGTGAAGGCTTGGATCGACTCATGTCGTTGTGGACGTGGCCGGTGAGCTTCACTGGTTCTCGGCGTGATTTTGCGCAACTGAAAAACTTCACGTCAGATCTCATTGGCCGGTTTGCGCGAGCCGCAACCACCGCAACTCGCTCGGCCTACCCGCAAGCAACACTCGTGCGCTATGCCGCGCACGTTGTTGTACCGCGCGAGATTGAAGCCGAAATCGCGGTGCTCAAAGGCATCGTGGGTGCCAGCGTCATGTCACTCGAACAGCGTCGCCCACTGTATGCCGAACAGCGCAACATGCTCGCTCGGTTAGCGGATGCCTTGACCCAGCGAGGCGCGAGCGCGCTCGAACCCGCGTTCGCAAGCGACTTCGTTGCGGCATCCGATGATTTCACCCGCAAGCGCGTCATCGTGGATCAGGTTGCGAGCCTCACCGACCAGTCTGCACTCGTTTGGCACAACCGGCTTGTTGGCGAACTGGACCCCGCCGACATCGGTATTGGCCTTGTCGCGCCCGAGACGGTGACAACGTAATGCCGCGCATCAAACAGGGTGATGTTGACGAGGTCAAATCGCGCACAAACCTGTACGAACTTGTTGGTGAACGTGTCGCGCTCAAAAGCGCTGGGGTGGGCTCGTATAAGGGGCTCTGCCCGTTCCACGACGAGAAATCCCCGAGTTTTCACGTCAACCCACAAGCCGGTTTCTACCACTGCTTCGGGTGTAGCGCCTCGGGGGACGCGATCTCGTTCGTGCGCGAACTCGACCATATGACCTTCACAGAAGCCGTTGAACGCCTCGCGAGTCGTATCGGGTACACGATCACCTACGAAGAGGGCGGGCCAGTCGCACACGAGGGGCCCGCTCGCACGCGCTTGTATGCGGCGAACACCGCTGCAGCGGAGTTTTACCGTTCGCAACTCGCGAGCCCGGAGGCCGAAACTGCCCGTCGATTCTTAGGAGAGCGCGGCTTCGATGCGGGCGCTGCAGCCCACTTCGGTATTGGTTACGCGCCAAAAGGGTGGGATAACCTCAGCAAGCACCTCGCGACGAAAGGTTTCACACAAGACGAGATTCTTGTCGCCGGGCTCGTTTCGCAGCGTGATCGGGGCGGTTCGTACGATCGATTCCGCGGGCGGCTGATTTGGCCAATTCGTGACATCACGGGGCAAACCATCGGTTTTGGTGCCCGAAAGCTCTACGACGATGACCAGGGGCCGAAGTACCTCAACACACCTGAAACGCCGATCTACAAAAAGAATCAGGTGCTCTACGGGCTTGATCTGGCAAAGAAAGCCATTTCGCGCTCGGAACCACGCCAAGTGGTCATCGTTGAGGGTTACACGGATGTCATGGCATGCCACCTCGCGGGTGTTGAAAGCGCCGTCGCAACGTGCGGTACCGCGTTTGGTAGTGAACACACAACGCTCCTACGTCGTGTCATGGGGGACGATTCATCGCAGGGCGAGGTTGTCTTCACCTTCGATCCCGATGCGGCTGGGCAAAAGGCAGCGTTGCGAGCGTTCGCTGAAGATAAGCGCTTCAATGCGCAAACATACGTCGCAAGTGGCATCGATGGCCTTGACCCGTGCGATTTGCGGCTGCATAAAGGCGATGCAGCCGTTGTCGAGATGGTGCACAACAAAGTGCCAATGTTCGAGTTCGTCATCGACCAGAAGATCAAGGGCTTCAACCTGGCCTCGGTCGAAGGGCGAATTGGTGCGCTGCGTCAGGCGGCGCCGATCGTTGCGGAATTGCGCGATCCGCTCGTGCGAGCCGAGTACGAGCGCGTGCTCGCGCGTCGCTTGGGCATCGACCCGAGCGAAGTGATTCGTGAAGTCAAGCGCATCATGCGCCCGGGGCCTCGAACAAACGAGCACGTGGCAGCCGCCGCGGATGCCCCGGCAGCCACACCATCCGTGCAACCCACGCTGCAGCGAATCACTCAGCAGGCGCAAAACGCTGGACAGACCGAAGCGCTTCGTCTGGAACGCGAGGCCCTCGCGGGTGTCTTGCAATTCGGTCACCTGCTGGATTCCGAACTCATTGACCGCGCGCTCGCAACGGAGTTCGTTGTGCCGGCGTTTGAAGCCGTGCGCCAAGCGGTTGTCACGGCCGACGCTCGGGGGAGCGCAGGTTGGGCTGCGAGGGCGGCCGAACAGGTCCGTGAGCCGTACCGCACGATCGCGACAGAATTGCTCATGACTGCCTTCCCCGCACGCGACGATGCGCAAGCGGTTTCGGTTGCAGCGGCACTCTTGCGCAACCTGGCGAACCGATCGCTCAAAGCAGAAAAGGCACAATTGTTGGGCGGACTACAGCGTGTTGCAGCCGATTCCGATGAGGGGCGTTCAATCCGCGAACGTTTGCGCGCAATCGACAACGAGTTGCGTGCAACGCACTAGGCGCATGAGCGACATAATGGGTATGAGCCACTTGATCGATGGGGAGTTCGCGTGACGACGGCAAACACCGCGCAAGAACTACAAGAACTGGGTGAAGCCGCCGAAGAGCTCACGCCCGAGACAATTCTGCCGAGCCCGCAAGCGCTCATCGTCGATTGTGTTGACCTCGTCGTTGAAGCGCGCAGCCGGAATGGCCGCACTCGCGGCGTCGACGGTGTGGATTTGCAGCTTGCGCCGGGTCAGCTTGTGTGCGTGACCGGACCGACGGGTTCGGGCAAGTCAACGCTCGCCCGCACTATCGGTGACGTGTATGAGCCATCCGTGCGCATCATTGGGGGAGACGCTCACATCGGTGGTATCTCGCTCAAGCGTCCCGGGCGTGACAAGCGTGCAATCTCATTCGCGACAGGGTACCTTGCCCAAGGCGCCAACAACGAGTTGCCAGCGCGACAAACTGCGCACGACATTATTGCTGAGCCAATCATCCGCCGTCACAAACGGGTCAACGAACGCTTGTTGGGCGCGCGTGTGGCAATGCTCCTCGATGAGTTTCATTTACCGCTCGGGGTCGCCGAAAAGTTCCCGTACGAGCTCAGCGCCGGAATGCGGCAGCGTGTCGCAATTGCACGCTCGCTCGTGCTCGAACCACAAGTTTTCGTTGCTGACGAACCACTGTCAAACCTCGACGTGAAGATGCGCAAGGTCGTCTTTGACGCAATCGCCAGGCGTCGCCGCGAAAACGAAATGGCCGCACTCATCGTCACGAACGACATGGACTTCGTCCGTGAACTGCAAGCAGAGACGATCGTCATGCTCGACGGAGCGGTCATCGCAAACGGGACTGGCGGCAACCTGAACTGGACGCCGGGTGTGCGTCGCCCAGAGGGCATGAGTTCATTCGAATAACCCGCCACGTGAACGAAGAAACCTCTCAACGGTGCTATGCTAGAGAGGTTGTCGCGTGAGTGGCAGCGCTCATTCCTCGGTAGCTCAATTGGCAGAGCAATCGGCTGTTAACCGATAGGTTCTTGGTTCGAGTCCAAGCCGGGGAGCCACTTTTTTCCGGCTCAGCCGTCGAGGTTGTCGACACCAGGCATCCACGAATTGCCGGGCACACCCCAGCCAAGTTTCTTGGCGATCTTTTGCACGATTTTGCTGTCTCGATGGCCCAACCGGTCAACGTACAGCACACCGTTGAGGTGGTCGAACTCGTGCTGCATGATGCGCGCACGCCACCCGGTCACATCCATGTCAACCGGTTCGCCGGAAAGATTGGTGCCCGTCACACGGACGCGTTCGCTGCGACGCAGGCCAAACCGCTCGCCCGGGAACGACAAGCATCCTTCCGCTTCGCTCTCTTCATCGGGTTCACCTGGTTCGGTCGGAAACTGCCACAACACCGGGTTGATGATCTCGCCGCGCCATTCGTTGTCTTCGTCATCGACATAGGCGTACGTGAAGATGCGCAAACCAACACCAACCTGCGGTGCGGCAAGGCCGACACCAGGGGCGGTATCCATCGTTTCGTACATGTCAGCGACGAGGGTACGAATCTCATCGGTAACCTCGCTCACCTCGCTCGCTCGCGTATGCAGAACGGGGTCACCCATGATTCGAATCGGAAGAACAGTCACATTCAAAGCGTACCGGGGTCGTCTCTCAGCGGATGCCGCTAAGGTTGCACCGTGCCCCCAGCAGATCATGCGCTGTCAATCGTTTTGACAGCGCTCGACGATGTCAGTGATGAATTGCTTGGCGCGTTTGGGGATCCTCAGATTCTCTACGGCATCCCGCTTGCCCTCATCGGGGCGATGCTCATGGCGTTCGGTGCGTTCTACCAGCACCGTGGGGTCGTCAAGGTTGATGGCGCATCGATCAAGGATGCCGGGCGGGGTCTGGACACCGAACATATGGTTGGGCTTGCCCGTCGCCCCTCATGGTGGGTTGGCACCGGATTTCTCGGGCTCGCGGTCGTGTTTCAACTTGCAGCACTCGCCATTGCACCGCTCATTGTTGTGCAGCCTGTCGGTGCTGTCGCCCTGATCTTCACCGTCTTTCTGAGTGCCCGCATGACGGGGGTAAAACCCACGGGCGTTGCAATTGGGGCGATCATCGCGTGCCTGATTGGTGTCGCAAGTTTCGTCACGCTTGGCGCGCTGTACGCAACCGAGCACAAACTCACACACCGCGAGCTCTATCAGATACTCATTGTTCTCGCCGTGTGTGTTGTGTTGGCGCTCATTGCATGGCTCAGTATGCGCGGACGCACGGGGCCGCTGTTTTTCATCGTTGTTGGCGGAGGCATGTACGGCTTTGTGGCAACGCTTGCCAAAGCGGTCCTTTCGCGCGTGAAAGCGGGGGAGTTCGACTGGCTCACCCTCGTGTGTATGCTCGCGCTCGTGGGTGCGCTCATTGTTGGCACATATTTTGTGCAGACTGCGTACGCCTCCGGGTCGCCAGACCTCGTTGTTGCGGGGCTGACCGTGATCGACCCGATTGTGGCCGTGTTGATCGCACTGCTTGTGCTGCGTGAAGCCGTCGGTGCACCGCTGGGTGCACAATTGCTCTTTCCGATCGCCGGTGCACTCGCAGTGTGGGGCGTTTGGCGCCTCGCGCACTCAGAGACACGGTTGCGGCTCCCGGAATCGGATGCCGCAACCGGCTAGTTACTCTTCTTGGGATGCTGCAAACAAGGTCTCAACGTTAACCGACGGGTCGGTCAGGGTGAGAGCGATGACCGGACGGCCAAGTTCAGCCAAAACGGTCGCATCACCCGCTGCCTGCGCGGAAATCAGCTCGGCAAAGGTAAACGGTCGGTCAGGGATTTCGAGGTCTTTGTCAGGCGCTTGAAGAATCTGTAGGAAGACACCGTTTGCTGGCCCGCCCTTGTGGTACTGGCCGGTCGAGTGCAGGAAACGCGGACCCCAACCAAACGTAGCGGGGCGGTGCGCATCAGCAACCACCATCTCGCGCAGCCCAGCCAATTGGGGCATTTCGGTGCGATCAACATAGGCCTGAATCGACACGTAGCCGTCGTCTGGAACGGCTGCCCACAGTGCATCGAGCGTGTCTTCGAGGTTGCCCGATGCCGTCAGTGACGCGTCGCTTGAGCGGACTTCAATTCCGTTCTCAACGAAATCAGGCTCAGGCAGCTCTGGGCGGGCATCAAGCAATCCGCGCGCCGCAATCTTGGCGAGTTCAACGTCAGGTTGGTTGAACGGGTCGATCCCGAGCAGGTGACAGGCAACCGCGGTCGCGTACTCCCACAACAAGAACTGGGCACCCAGCGTGCCGCTGACGAGAATGTCGTCGTGGTGCCGGTCGAACAGGTGGAGTGCGTGTGCATTGTCGACCAAGCGAACAACCTGCACGTCGGCAAACTCTTGCGTTGCGGTGACCTCGGGCGAAACCCCAAGAGCGGGGACCGGCAGCACACCCGTACCGTCTTTTCCTGTTGATTCGGCAACGAGCTGCTCAATCCAGTCGGGGAGGCCGACGATTTTGGTGTCGTCTTCAACCAGGACGAGCTTGTCTTTGCGTGGCGCTTTTGAAGCCATTGCCGCGCCGAGCGCGAGCGCCGGGTTGGCGAGGTCGTCAACAGCCAACTCCAGCATGACCGCTTCTGCCTCATCGAGCAGTTGTTCGATATCAGCGCCCGCGAGTCCAGAAGGCACGAGCCCAAACGCGGTCAGGCCCGAAAAGCGTCCGCCCACATTCGGGTCGGCGTTGAACACAAAATAACCGGCTTCGCGTGCAGACACATCAAGAGGCGAACCCGGGTCGGTCACAACGATAATGCGATCTTTCGGATCGATCCCCAGGTCGGTGAATGCGGCCTCAAACGTGCGGCGCTGTGAGTCGGTCTCAACCGTTGAACCCGACTTTGACGAGACAATCAGTGCCGTAGCGGTCAAGTCACCCTCGAGTGCTGCCAGTACTTGGCCTGGGGCCGTCGAGTCGAGGATCGTCAGTTCCACATCGCTTGTGCGAGTAATGACCTCGGGTGCGAGCGAGGATCCGCCCATGCCGGCCAGGACAAATCGATTGATGCCCTGGTGGGCAAGTTTGTCGCGCAGGGCTTTGATGACCGGCACAAGCGGTTGCGAAACGGTGACCGCTTCAACCCACCCCAAACGAACGGATGCTTCAGCCTCGGCCGCTTCGCCCCACAACGTTGCATCCTGAGCCGTCAATCGGCTCGCAACCAGGTTTTCGACGAGCCCCGGAACGAGTTCGCGAGCCGCTTCTTCTGCTGCACCAGCGAGGTGCACGCCGAACGTTGTCATCGTTTCAGCTCCAGAGCGTCCCCAACTTGGGTCAGGAGGTCGTGCCATGAATCGATGAACTTCGTCACGCCTTCAGACTCGAGCTTTTCGGTGACCGCGGCAAAGTCGATACCCAAAGCGGCGAGCCGATCAAAGACCCGCTGTGATTGCTCGAAGGTCGACGTGATTGTGTCTCCCGTGGTGACGCCGTGCGCAGCGACGGCATCGAGTGTCTTTTCGGGCATCGTGTTGACCACATCCGCCGCGACGAGTCCCGTGACGTAAAGCGTGTCGGGAAGGCTCGGGTCTTTCACCCCGGTTGATGCCCACAACGGACGCTGCGGGTTTGCGCCAGCAGAAGCGAGTGCTTGCGCGCGGTCGGAGGCGAAAGCGTCCGCGAAGAGTTGGTAGGCCAAACGAGCGTTGGCAAGCCCGGCCTGACCTGTCACCTCGAGCGCATCTTCCGTGCCAAGTGCTTTCAGCTGCGCGTCAACTTCAGAATCGACGCGCGAAACGAAGAACGATGCAACCGAGTGAATGGTCGAAAGGTCCACGCCGTTTTCCTGCGCCCGCTCAAGACCCGAGAGGTACGCGTCGATTACGTCGGCGTAGCGCTCAAGGCTAAAGATCAGGGTGACGTTGACGCTGATGCCGGCAGCAATTGCGTCTGCGATGGCCGGCAAACCGGCCTTCGTCGCGGGAATCTTTACAAGCAGGTTTGGGCGGTCAATCGCTCGCCAGAGCTCCTTGGCCTGAGCAACGGTGCCAGCGGTGTCGTGTGCAAGATCAGGTGAAACCTCGATCGAGACACGGCCATCAACGTGGCCGCTGGCTTCGAAGGTCGGCTCGAAAATATCCAGCGCGGCAGCAACATCTTGCGTCGTCATCGCAAAAACCGCTGCTTCAGCATCCGCACCGGCCTGAGCAAGCTCGCCCAATTGCTCGTCATACGAATCATCGTTGGAATCGGTTATTGCCTGGGCGAAAATCGTCGGGTTGGTGGTTACACCAACGACGTTGCGCGTTTCGATGAGCTCTTGGAGATTCCCGGAGTTGATGCGGTTGCGTGAGAGATCGTCGAGCCAAATGCTCACGCCTGCGTTACTGAGGTCTGCAGTGGGGGAGGTCATGCGGTTGCACCTTTCGCGCTGGCGAGTGATTTGTGTGCGGCCTGGACAACCGCATCGGTTGTGATGCCGAACTTTTCATACAGAGTTTGGTAATCAGCCGAAGCACCGAAGTGGTCGATGCCGATCGATTCACCGTGCGTGCCAACATACTGACGCCACGGGCCGGTCACGCCAGCTTCAACCGAAACGCGAGCGGCAACGGATGCCGGCAAGACCTGTTCTTGGTACTCGGGTGTTTGTGCAGCGAACCACTCCAGTGACGGTGCCGAAACAACACGCGTTGCAACTCCCGCGGCTTCGAGCTGCTCGCGCGCTGCAATGGCGAGCTCGACTTCGCTTCCGGTTGCGATGATGATGACCTCGGCGGTGCCGCTTGCTGCTTCCGCAAGCACATAGGCGCCCTTGCTCGTGAACGTTGCCGAAGCAAACGTGTCACCCGTGGCTTCACCCTCGCCACGCTCGAAAACCGGAACGTTCTGGCGGGTCAGGGCGAGACCGGTTGGGGTGTCGTGTGTGCGAAGTGTTTCAAGCCACGCGTGAGCGGTCTCGTTTGCGTCTGCGGGGCGCACAACGTTGAAGTTGGGGATGAGGCGCAAAGTCCACAGCTGTTCAATCGGCTGGTGTGTTGGGCCATCTTCACCAAGCGCGATCGAGTCGTGTGTCCACACGAAGATGCTTGGAACGCCCATGAGCGCCGCCAAACGAACGGCGGGGCGCATGTAGTCACTGAAGATGAGGAACGTGCCACCGAACGCGCGCGTCGGACCGTGCAACACAATGCCGTTGACGATTGATCCCATTGCATGCTCGCGAATACCGAAGTGCAGCACGCGACCGTACGGGTCGCCGCTCCACTGCTCGGTTGAGTGGCCAGCGGGCAAGAACGATTTCGCTCCTGAAATGGTCGTGTTGTTGGAACCGGCGAGGTCGGCCGAGCCGCCCCACAGTTCGGGCAACTCTGCAGCAAGTGCGTTGATGATCTTGCCGGAGGCCGCGCGCGTCGCAACCGACGTACCGGCTTCGAAGACCGGAAGGGTCGCTTCGATGTTGTCGGGGAGCTCGCCTGCTTCAAGGCGGTCAAACAGTGCCTTCCGCTCGGGGTTTGCTGCGGCCCACGCGTCGAACTGCTCTTGCCAGGCGGTGTGTGCGGCAGCACCTCGAGTGACAAGCTCGCGCGTGTGTGCGATTACTTCCGGCTCAACCACGAAGCTTGCGTCCGGGTCGAAGCCCAGAACCTGCTTGGTTGCGGCAACCTCGTCGGCGCCGAGGGCACTACCGTGAACCGATTCGTCGCCCTGCTTGTTCGGCGCTGGCCAACCGATAATCGTGTGCAAGATCACAAGCGTGGGCTTTTGTGTTTCGCCCTTTGCCGCTTCGATGGCTGCGTTTAGGGCGGCGACGTCTTCGACGTATCCCTCCGCGGTCCGCCAATCGACATCGAGCACTTGCCAGCCGTACGACTCGTATCGTGCTTTGACATCTTCCGTGAACGCAACTTCGGTGTCGCCCTCGATGGAAATCTGGTTCGAGTCGTAAATCGCGATGAGGTTTCCGAGCTGCTGTGTGCCAGCGAGGGAAGCCGACTCGGCTGTGACGCCTTCTTGCAGGTCACCGTCACCAGCGAGCACGTACACGTAGTGATCGAAGGGGCTCGAGCCTGCGGGGGCGGTGGGGTCAAAAAGACCACGTTCGTAGCGTGCCGCGTACGCGAAACCAACCGCTGAAGCAAGACCCTGACCGAGCGGACCGGTTGTGATCTCGACACCGGGCGTGTGACCGTATTCGGGGTGCCCAGGGGTGAGAGCACCCCACGTGCGCAACGATTCGATGTCGCCCAGCTCAAGGCCAAAACCACCGAAGTACAGCTGCACGTATTGTGTCAGACCCGAGTGGCCGATCGACAGGATGAAACGGTCACGGCCAATCCAGTCCTGATCGCTCGGGTCGTGGCGCATCACGTTCTGATACAGCAGGTATGCAACCGGAGCGAGGCTCATCGCGGTGCCGGGGTGGCCGTTGCCAACCTTCTGCACGGCATCCGCTGCCAGAATTCGGGCCGTGTCTACTGCACGGCGGTCAACATCTTGCCAGTTCGGGTCAGTCACTACTGAGGACCTTTCTTATGCCTGCGAGCGCTCCATCGCGCGCCGGAAATCGAGCGCGCTGGGGGTATGAAACCAGCATATCGACCTTGGCGTGGCCCGAACACTACACATCTCACGCAACGTGCGTCAAACACTCATGCTCACGCGTCGATGCTTCGGCACAAACTCATTGCGGCTTAGCGGGGGAGCAGCGTGTATTTCTTCGCGAGGAATTCTTGGATTCCCTCGAAACCACCCTCACGCCCGACACCGGACTGTTTCACCCCACCGAACGGCGCGGCGGCGTTTGAGACGAGCCCCGTGTTCAGGCCCATCATGCCGGTCTCAAGCTTTTCAATCATGCGGTGACCGCGATGAATGTTCTCGGTGAAAACGTAGCTGATGAGGCCGTACTCGGTGCTGTTTGCCAGGGTCACCGCTTCATCTTCTGTTGTGAAGCGGATGACCGCGAGCAACGGTCCGAAAATCTCCTCGCGCATGATTGCCGCTTGGGGGTGCAAGTGGTCGATAACTGTCGGCTCGAAAAAGTTTCCGGGGCCGTCGATCACCTTGCCGCCGGCGGTAATCGTGGCGCCGTTCTCAACGGCGTCTGCGACCAAGCGCGCCGTGTTCTCAACGGCATCGGCATCAATGAGTGCGCCAATTTCCACGGCTTCGTCGGCACCGCGACCAACCTTGAGTGCTGCAACGCGCGCACTCACACGGGCAACGAACTCGTCTGCAACAGCCTCGTGCACAATGATTCGGTTGGCTGCCGTGCAGGCTTGCCCGATGTTGCGGAACTTGGCAAGCATGACGCCTTCGACCGCGCGGTCAAGGTCGGCATCATCGAAGACGATGAACGGAGCGTTTCCGCCGAGTTCCATTGAGGTGCGCAAGACATTTTGTGCCGCACCCTGCATGAGCTTGACGCCAACCTCGGTTGATCCGGTGAAGCTCAGCTTGCGCAACCGCGGGTCGCTCAACAGTGCGCTTGATTGGGCGCCCGAGCGGTTCGTTGTGACGACGTTGACAACACCGGCAGGAACGCCAGCCTCCTCGAGGAGTTGCGCAAAGAAAATCGTCGTGAGCGGAGTCAGCTGCGGGGGTTTGATAACAACCGTGCAGCCAGCAGCGAGCGCCGGGGCGATCTTGCGTGTTGCCATTGCCAGCGGGAAGTTCCACGGCGTAATGAAGTAGCACGGCCCGACTGGTAAGTGCGAAACGACGATGTTCCCGGTACCTTCGGGGTTTTGTCGGTAGTCACCCGCAACGCGGACTGCTTCCTCGCTAAACCAGCGTAAGAACTCCCCACCGTAAACAACTTCGCCGCGTGCTTCTGAGATGGGCTTGCCCATTTCCATTGACATCAGCAGGGCGAAGTCTTCTTTTCGCTCCATGAGCAGATTGAATGCATCGCGCAGCACGTTCGAGCGGTGCCGACTCGATGTCGCCGCCCAAGCCGCTTGTGCGGCGACGGCGGCGTCGAGCGCGCGGACGGCATCTTCGACGGTTGCGCTTGCGATCGTCTTGAGAAGTTCGCCGGTTGCGGGGTCGAAGACATCGATTGTCTCGCCGGTTGTGGAGTCTTGCCAAACACCACCGATGCTCAGGCCCGCTGCAACGCGATCGAGCAGAGCTTGTTCTTTTTCATTGCGTGTCATAGTGCTTGCTCCGATGGTGTGAATTTGCTGCATGCCCGGCATGCGACCTACGCACCAGGCTACGACGGGCACTGAGTATGCCCCAAATGCACAAGATACCGGCGAATGTCGTTGTGGTGAAAGCCGAACCGCGGGCAAGCATGCACATCGCTGGGTACGCGATAGACTAGAGCGGCGGCGACTCGTTTGAGCGCGCCCACAGCAGTGTGAAAGAGGCGAGCATGACGACAACGTCGCAAGCATCGACTGCAAAATCATCCGCTTTGGTTGGCAACAAGATTCGAGCCTATGTTGCCCTGACGAAGCCGCGAGTGCTTGAGCTGTTGCTCGTGTCGACCATTCCGGTCATGTTTCTTGCTGCGGGCGGGTTGCCGCCACTGTGGACAACAATCGCGACGGTCATCGGAGGCTCGTTGAGCGCCGGTTCTGCTGCAGCGTTCAACATGTACCTCGATCGTGACATCGACGCGCAAATGCACCGCACCGAAAATCGTCCGATCGTCACCGGTGAGGTTTCTGCCCGAAACGCCCTCATCTTCGCGTGGGTGTTGGCGATCGTTTCAACGGTGTGGTTGTGGCTTACGACAAATCTGCTCACGGCAGCACTGTCGGCTGGCGCGATCTTCTTCTACGTTGTCATTTACACAATGCTGCTCAAGCGTCGCACCGAACAAAACATTGTTTGGGGCGGCATCGCCGGTTGCTTCCCTGTGCTCATCGGCTGGACCGCTGTTACGAACTCGCTCGCGTGGACACCGTGGGTACTTTTCGTGCTCATCTTCTTATGGACGCCCGCGCACTACTGGCCACTGTCAATGAAGTACGCGACAGACTACGAAGACGTTGACGTGCCGATGCTGGGTGCCACGCGTGGCGCCGATCAGGTTGGTCTGCAAGTTATTTTGTATGCGTGGGCGACGCTGGCGTGTTCGCTGCTGCTGATTCCCGTCGCGCATATGGGCATTGTTTACTCGGTCACCGCGCTTGTTTTGGGTGGCTGGTTCGTTTACGAATCACACCGTTTGTACAACCAAGCTGTGCGTGGTGAAGAAGCACGTCCGATGCGCGTCTTCCACGCGTCCATCACATACTTGACGCTGCTGTTTATCGCGGTCGCGATCGACCCGCTGCTGCCGTTTTAGACGTTAGCCGGCGCCAGGGGCTGACGGTTGCGCACGGCTGCAACCGCGAATACCGAGATGGCGAGTGACGCCAACACCATATGCGTTGCCACGAGCGTGACCGGTAGACCGTTTCGTGCTTGCACCACACCGATGATGATCTGCACGAACACCAGCGCGAACACCACGAAGAGCCAACGCGTGTCGGGGTAGCGGTTGCGCCACGAGACTGCAACGGTTGCCGCAAGCAGAATCGCAAGCGCGTAGCCCGGCCACGAGTGTACGTGGGCGACAAAGGATGCATCGAAACCATCGCGCACAACGTTCGCGTCACCCGAGTGTGGGCCATTCGCGGTTGTGAGAACACCGAAGAACAGCGTTACGACAAGGAACAGACCGGTCAACGAAAACAGCCAGCGATAATTCATCGGGACGAGCTCCGCGCGAACGTTGGGGTTATCCATCCGGGCGAGGTAAATCGCGGCGATCGCCGCGAGCACAACGGAAGCCAGATAGTGGAAGCCCACAATGAACGGATTGAGCTCAGTCAGCACCGTGATCCCACCGACGAGGGCTTGGCCTACGACCCCCACGAGCACGAGGGATGCCAGCAACACCAGATCGCGCCGAGTCGGGGCGGCCTTTGTCACGTGTAGCGCAGCAACAATACAGATCAACAAAACAACTGCTGAAGCGATGACGAATGCCCACTCGAAGCTGCGGTTGAGCGCGACGCCCACGCCGAAAACGATGAGCGCCGCGTACAGGTACGGGTAGACGACTCTATTGAGTTGACGCCCCCCAACCGTAGAGAGCGTATAGAACAACACCAGAACAGCCACAATGCCAACCACGCCAGTCATGGTGCGGTTTGCGAACTCGATGATGCCGTGAAAACCCTGCTCCGCAGTTGGTACGAGCGACTCAGGCGTGCACAGTGGCCATTCGCTGCAGCCGAGACCCGAGCCGGTCAAACGCACCAGACCGCCAGTAACCACAATGAGTGTTTCGGTGATAAACGAGATCCACGCAAGAATGCGCAGCAGTCGAGTTGGCGTGAACGTTTGGGTGGTCTGGGATGACATTGCTGGTTTTCTCTCAAGTGGTCGTAGCTGGGGAGCCCACATGGGCTGCGACCTGTAGAATTAACACGTTACGGCGAACAATTTTTGTTGCGCCCAACACAAGTTTAGGTTCCCGGGCTGTGCCGGTACCACGAGGCCCAAGGAGAGTGTGCGATGTCTGAAGTGCTCATCGATCGACCCGAACTTGAAGGGCTGGGGGTGTACGAGTTCGGCTGGCACGATGCGGATGCCGCCGGGGCCAGCGCAAAGCGCGGTCTTTCTGAAGCAGTTGTGCGTGATATCTCGGCTCTAAAGAGCGAGCCCGAGTGGATGCTCAACATGCGTTTGAAGGGCCTCAGCCTCTTCGACCGCAAGCCAATGCCTACGTGGGGCGCTGACCTCAGTGCCATTGACTTCGACAACATCAAGTACTTTGTGCGCTCAACCGAAAAGCAAGCACAGTCGTGGGAAGACCTTCCCGAAGACATCCGCAACACCTACGAACGCCTTGGCATCCCCGAGGCCGAGCGGTCGCGTTTGGTTGCTGGTGTTGCAGCGCAGTACGAATCTGAAGTTGTTTACCACCAGATTCAGGAAGACCTCGAGCGCCAGGGCGTGCTGTTCCTTGACACCGACACGGCTTTGCGCGAGCACCCCGAAATCTTCCAGGAGTACTTCGGCACCGTTATTCCTCCCGGGGACAACAAGTTCGCAGCGCTGAACACGTCGGTTTGGTCGGGTGGTTCGTTCGTCTACGTACCAAAGGGTGTTCACGTCGACATTCCGCTGCAGGCCTACTTCCGGATTAACACCGAAAACATGGGTCAGTTTGAGCGCACGCTCATCATTGCCGACGAAGACAGCTACGTGCACTACATCGAAGGTTGCACGGCACCGATTTACAAGAGTGACTCGCTGCACTCGGCTGTTGTTGAGATCATCGTGAAGAAGAACGCTCGCGTTCGCTACACAACAATTCAAAACTGGTCGACCAACGTCTACAACCTCGTTACCAAGCGCGCGATCGCGCACGAGGGTGCAACGATGGAGTGGGTTGACGGCAACATCGGCTCGAAAGTGACGATGAAGTACCCGTCGATTTACCTCATGGGTGAGCACGCGAAGGGCGAGACGCTTTCGGTTGCTTTCGCTGGCCCCGGTCAGCACCAAGACGCCGGCGCCAAGATGATCCACATGGCGCCTTACACACAGTCTTCGATTACCTCGAAGTCGATCGCACGTGGTGGTGGCCGCACCGGTTACCGCGGTGAAGTGCGCGTTGACGCAAATGCGCACCACTCGTCGAACTCGGTCGTGTGTGACGCACTGCTTGTTGATACGATTTCGCGCTCTGACACATACCCGGCAATCGATATTCGTGTTGACGATGTTGTGCTCGGCCACGAAGCGACCGTGTCGAAAGTCAGTGAAGAACAACTGTTCTACCTGATGAGCCGCGGTGTTGCAGAAACCGAAGCGATGGCGATGATTGTGCGCGGATTCATTGAGCCAATCGCGCGCGAGTTGCCGATGGAATACGCGATGGAATTGAACAAGCTCATTGAAATGGGCATGGAAGGATCAGTCGGCTAATGGCATCCGCTTCTACCGAACAGACCCACGTCGACCCAGCAGCCAAGACCACCGGAGCGTTTGTACCGGTACAAACACGTTCGGCGCGCCCCCGCTCGTTCGACCCGGCAGCGTTCGAAGCACCCGGCCGCAGTCAGGTCAACTGGAAGTACACGCCCCTTGACAAGATTGCGGGTGCACTTGACGCTGACGAGTACCTCGTCGATGCGCTGACCTACGAGCTCTCAAACGCCGAAGGTGCCATCGTTAGCGAAATCGCGCAAAACGATGGTGCACGCGGGGAGTTCTTCGTTCCCGAAGACGTTCCGGCGGCAAAGGCCTGGCAAAACTGCGAAAAGGGTCTTTCGCTGACGGTTCCGGCGGGTGTCGAACTGGAAAAGCCGATTGGTCTGGAGATCACCGGAACTGGTGTCGACCGCGCTGGCGCCGCACACATCACGATTGACGCGCAAGCCAACTCGCACGCAACCATCGTGCTGCACCACACCGGAGCGGCAGCCTACTTGCAAAACGTTGAAATTATCGTGCGTGATGGTGCAACCCTCACGGTTGTCAGCGTGCAACGCTGGGACGATGAAAGTGTGCACTTGGCAAGCCACCAGGCACGCGTCGATAAAGATGCAAGCCTCACCCACTTCGTCGTGAGCCTCGGTGGGGGAGTCGTGCGCGTCAATCCGTCGCTCGAGCTTGCTGGCCAGGGCGCAGACGGAAAAATGTTCGGTCTGTCATTTGCCGATGCAGGGCAGCACTTGGAAAGCCAGGTCTACCTGCACCACAAGGGCCCCAAGACGACCGGTGACGTACTGTACAAGGGTGCGTTGCAGGGCGAGGGCGCACACACCGTGTGGGTCGGCGACGTGCTCATCGGTCCGGATGCCGAAGGCACCGACTCGTACGAAGCAAACCGCAACCTCATGCTCACCGAAAACACGCGTGCTGACTCGGTCCCGAACCTCGAAATCGAAACCGGCGCAATTGAAGGTGCCGGCCACGCGAGTGCAACGGGCCGTTTCGATGACCTGCAGTTGTTCTACTTGCAGGCTCGCGGCATTCCCGAGGAAGAGGCACGACGTCTCGTGGTGTTTGGTTTCCTCGGTGAGATTGTGCAACGCCTTGATCTGCCCGAACTTGAGGCAGAACTCAACGCGGCAATCGAGGCAGAGCTTGCCGGAGATGCTCTGTGAGCGCACAACGCGCGTGCTCGGTTTCTGAGCTGCAGCAAGACACCGCTTTGCGCGTCGTGATCGACGGCACCCCGATCGCTGTCGTGAAAGACTCCGCAGGCGTTGTGCACGCCATTGGAGACACGTGCACGCACGGAGAAGTTTCGCTTTCCGAAGGCTTCGTCGAGGGTGACACGCTGGAGTGCTGGGCACATGGCTCGGCGTTCTCGCTCATCACCGGCAAGCCGCAAAACTTGCCGGCCTACGAGCCCGTCCCGGTTTACGTCGTCGAGATCGACGGCGATGATGTGCTGATCGACCCGACGCAGACCGTCGCGATGAGCTGAACGAAAATAAAGATTTAGATTTAGAAGGAAAGACAATTCGTCATGGCTGTACTCGAAATCAAGAACCTGCACGCGTCCGTTGTTACAGACAAGGGTGAAACACCCATCCTCCAGGGTGTTGACCTCACCATCCGCAGTGGCGAAACCCACGCGATCATGGGCCCGAACGGTTCGGGCAAGTCAACGCTTGCGTACACGATCGCCGGCCACCCCAAGTATGAGGTTACCGACGGGGAAATCACGTTTGACGGCGAAGACGTTTTGGAGATGTCTCCGGATGAGCGCGCCCGTGTTGGCCTGTTCTTGGCGATGCAGTACCCCGTTGAGATCCCGGGCGTTTCGGTCACCAACTTCTTGCGCACGGCAAAGACCGCGATCGACGGTGAAGCACCCGCAATTCGCACCTGGACCAAAGAGGTCAAAGAAGCGATGAAGAACCTCAAGATGGACGCCAAGTTCGCTGCCCGTAACGTCAACGAGGGCTTCTCGGGTGGCGAAAAGAAGCGCAACGAGATTTTGCAGCTCGAACTGCTCAAGCCGCAGATTGCGATTCTTGACGAGACCGACTCTGGTCTTGACGTTGACGCGCTCAAGGTTGTTTCTGAGGGTGTCAACCGTGCGAAAGAAAGCACCGGTCTCGGCGTTCTGCTCATCACTCACTACACGCGCATCCTGCGGTACATCAAGCCTGACTTCGTACACGTTATGGCACAGGGCAAGATCGTGGAATCGGGTGGCCCGGCGCTTGCTGACGAACTCGAAGAAAACGGTTACGACAAATACATCACCGTTGACGCAGCCGAGTCAGCTGCGGTAGCAGAGTAGAGTTCCCCCATGAGCGAAACGCTGGCGCCAGAGAAGTATGACGAGGTTGTTGAGGCCCTCAAAGACGTTATGGACCCCGAACTGGGGATCAATGTCGTCGACCTGGGGCTTATCTACGACCTGTCGTGGGATACCGAAAACGACGCACTCGTCATTCACATGACCCTCACGAGCGCTGGCTGCCCACTCACTGACGTGCTCGAAGAGCAAACTGCGCAGTCGCTCGATAATGTTGTGGAACGCTTCCGGATCAACTGGGTGTGGATGCCGCCGTGGGGCCCAGAACGCATCACTGACGATGGGCGCGACATGATGCGCGCCCTCGGGTTCGCGATCTAGTTTTCGCCATGACGAGCGAGCTGATCACAACGCCATCGCTCGAGCAGTTGCGGCTGCGTTCGAGCTCAAAATGGCGTACGTATCCAGCAGATGTTTTGCCGCTCTTTGTTGCTGAGACTGATTTTGATCTCGCACCAGGCATCGCTGAAACCCTCGCGCGAGCGGTTGCACTCGGTGACACCGGCTACAAGCCGACCCCCGATGGCCTGCATGAGGCTTTCACCGGTTTTGCCGATCGCCGCTTTGGCTGGAATGTTTCGGACGCGGCATTTAGCGTCACGACTGATGTGATTTATGCGGTTGTCGAAACGTTGCGCGCCGTTGTTGCACCGGGTGACCGTGTCGTTATCAATCCGCCGGTGTACCACCCGTTTTTCACGCT
This sequence comes from uncultured Microbacterium sp., assembly GCA_964616805.1. Taxonomy (GTDB): domain Bacteria; phylum Actinomycetota; class Actinomycetes; order Actinomycetales; family Microbacteriaceae; genus Microbacterium. The sequence goes on from CAZTUC010000002.1 coordinate 79,172, forward strand.
TGTGAAAGAGGTTGGTGCATCGCCCGAGCTCGTGCCCATGCAACACGGCGAAAACGGGTGGCGACTCGACCTTGATGGTATCGAGCGTGCACTGAGCCAAGGGGCGAAAGCGATTCTGCTCTGCAGTCCGCACAACCCGACCGGAACGGTGCACTCACGCGACGAACTCGCCTCGCTTGCAGACCTTGCCGCACGCTACGGTGTTGCGGTGGTCTCTGACGAGATTCACGCCCCGATTGTGCAGCCCGGCACAGGGTTCGTGCCGTTTCTTGACGTCAGCGACGCCGCGCGCGAAGTCGGCTATTGCGTGACGAGTGCCAGCAAAACGTTCAATCTTGCGGGACTCAAATCTGCGTTCATCTTGGCCCAGTCGGATGCGACGAAGGCCAAGCTCAACGCGATGCCAGCCGAGGTGGGATGGCGTGCAGGTCACTTGGGTGTGCTTGCCAGCAAAGCCGCGTTTGATGCTGCATCCGACCCGTGGCTTGATGCCATGCTCCGCAAACTGCGCACAAACTTCGATCTGCTCAGCGAGCTGCTTGACGAGCACGTGCCGGGTGCACGATTCACCGCACCGGACGCAACCTATTTGACATGGGTTGATCTTTCGGCGGTCGGATGGGGAGACGACCCGGCGAAGCGCATTTTGCGTGAGGCGCGCGTTGCGTTCAACTCGGGGCTCATGTTTGGTGCCGAGGGTGCCGGTTACGTGCGGATCAATGTTGGCACGAGCGCCGAGATCCTTCGCGAAGCGATTGAACGCGTCGGCAAGATCGTTTCTGCGTAGGGTTTGTCAGACACACCCTAGTGCTCAACCGGCTGCTTGCCGAATGCTTTCAAAACCACACCGACGACGCCGACGACGATCGTGCCCCACAGCAGCCCGAAAATGGCTGAGAGCACCGTGTCGAGCAACCAGTTCACGATCGCGACTGGTGTGTGGAGGGCATGTTCAATGCTGTGCACGATTTCGTACGGCCAAGTCAGCCCGATCGCGTCGAGGTTTGCGAGCATGATGTGACCACCCACCCAGAGCATTGCGATAACACCGACGATGCTGAGGGTGTGAAAAACGTACGGCATCGCTTTGACGAGGCGGCGGCCGAGTGATTGCTGCCAAGGCTTTGGCTTCGCGGCCAGCCACACGCCAACGTCGTCCATTTTTACGAGTACGGCGACAACCCCATAGACGAGTGCTGTCATTAAGACCGCAATCAGAATAAGAATCGCCAGACGCATGCCCCAAGTGTCGCTGTCAACGTTGGCGAGCGAGATGAGCATGATCTCGACCGAGAGCACAAAGTCGGTACGCACGGCACTCGAGACGATTGACTTTTCGTCTTCGGGAGAGCGGTGTTCAATCTCTTCGGTTGTGACCTTGTGGGCGTTCCCGCGCAGGCTTGCGATCCAGTGCCACACCTTTTCGGCACCTTCGTAACACAGATACGTGCCACCGATCAGAAGCAGCCAGGGGAAAACCCACGGTGCCCAAAAGCTCAACAGCATTATGCCCGCAACGATGATCGCTTTATTGCGCAGGGAGCCCTTTGTAATGCGCCACACAATCGGTAGTTCGCGGTTCGGGCGAAGGCCCTGAACATACTGCGGGGTCACTGCAGCATCGTCGATGACAACACCGACAGATTTTGCGGATGCTTTCGCGGCGCCCGCGACAACGTCATCTACCGACGCGGCTGCGGCCTTCGCGAGAACCGCAATATCGTCAAGAAGTGCCCACAGACTGCCCGCCATCGTTGACGCTTAGCGTTCTTCGAGCTTGCGCACGCCAAGCCACGCGAGCGGAATCAGCCCCGCGGCAAGTGCAGCTTTGATCAAACCGCCGATGATGAATGGCGTGACGCCGGCTGCCATGATTTGGCCAAAGGTCAATGCATTGCCGAGGACGACGTTGAGGATGAGCGCCATGTAGGGCACACCGATCAAAAACGGAACGACACTCGCAAGCGTAAAGCCGACCATGCCCATGAGGGGCTTCCGATCCCAAGCGCGTTCAGCAAACCAGCCAGCAACCCAGGCCGCGCCAATAAAGCCGATGATGAACCCAAAGCTGGGCTTGAGGATGGCAGCAGGACCGCCGGTGAACCCGGCAAACCATGGCACCCCAGCAAGACCAACAACCATGTATGTTGTCAACGCTGCGGCTCCTCGTTTGGCGCCCAAAGCCGCGCCAACAACAATGACCCCGAGCGTTTGCCCCGTAATCGGTACGGGCCACAGTGGGATCTCAACCTGTGCGAGCAGTCCGACAAGCATTGCGCCGGCCGCAATCAGGGCGAGATTGAGGGCGGTTGTGTGGGCTTTTACGCCGACCGTCAAAGCATCGGCAAGAACGCGCGTGCGGGCGGGTTGAACCAGACTGGTCATTGAAGACTCCTCAAGAGCGGGGGTGGAATTAGTCTATGGGTCTTGCACGGTCGAAGTGTTATATGACGACGCATTAAGATTGTCGAGTGGCGACCAAAGGCTCATCCAGCGCAATCATGTGGACCATTGGCCTGCTTGTGGCTGGGATCGTCGCAATGGGCGCGTATCTCGTGCTCAATTCCGATTTGAGTGTTTCGGGTCCAGAATTCACGCCCCGGCCCACACAGACTGCAGCACCAGACGCATCCGAGAGTCCAGACATTCCGGTTGTGCAACCGGCGCCGAACCGCCCGGATCCGACCTCACAACTCGCAATCGCCGCGCTTGAACGGTTGCCGGTTCTCGAACGCGACGCGTGGGATGGGTACTCGCGCCAGCAATTCGGCGAGAACTGGCAAGTGCGTGACGGGAACGGATGCGATGCACGGCAACTTGTGCTCGCGCGTGATCTCACCGAAACGTCGATGCGAGGGTGTGACGTTATGCGCGGGCGCTTTATAGACCCGTTTACCGGCAACGAAAGTGTGTTTCAGCGTGGCCCGGAAACGTCGGGGCTCGTGCAGATCGATCACGTCGTGGCGTTGGCGGATGCTTGGCAAAAAGGTGCCCAAAACCTTGAACTCTCGGAGCGCGTTGCGTTCGCGAGCGATCCGCTGAACCTGATTGCAGCATCCGACGTGGCCAATCAAGACAAGATGGGCAAAGATGCAGCGAACTGGCTTCCACCGGACCCGTCGTACCGATGCCCATACGTTGCGCGCCAGATTGCAGTCAAGCTCAAATGGGACTTCTGGCTCAGCTGGGATGAACAACAGGCGATGTATCAGGTTCTCGAGTCATGCCCACAAGAGCTCCTGCCAAACGGACAAACCCCGGGCTAACCGAGGCTGCACAGCACACGTCGCGTAGACTGGACGTTTGGCGTAGAGCCAAGTACTCCCACTCTTTTCAGAACGGACGTTTGCCGTGCTTGCCGTGCACAATCTCGAGATTCGCGTTGGCGCGCGTGTCCTCATGCAGGACGTGTCGTTTCGAGTCAGCGCTGGCGACAAAGTCGGGCTCGTCGGCCGAAACGGGGCTGGCAAGACGACACTGACGAAGGTTCTTGCGGGAGACCTGAAACCTGACGCCGGAACCGTGACGCTCAGTGGTGAACTTGGCTATTTGCCACAGGATCCCCGCACGGGCGACCCGGAAATGCTGGCGCGCACACGCATTCTTGATGCGCGTGGACTCGGTACCATCGCGCTCGGCATGCGCCAAGCCTCGGAAGCGATGTCATCGGATGATGCAAGCGTTGCTGAGCGCGCGATGCGCAAATACGCGAACCTCACGGAACGCTTCGAAGCGCTCGGGGGATACTCCGCTGAAGCCGAAGCCGCGAGTATTTCGCACAACCTCGGTTTGCCAGATCGCATTCTTGACCAGCCACTGAGCACGCTGTCAGGTGGCCAGCGCCGCCGTATCGAGCTCGCTCGCATTCTGTTTTCGGATGCCCAGTCGATGATTCTTGACGAACCTACGAACCACCTCGATGCTGACAGTGTTGTGTGGTTACGCAAATTCTTGCAGGACTACAAGGGTGGACTCATCGTGATCAGTCACGATGTCGAGCTCGTTGGCGAGACCGTCAACCGCGTGTTCTATCTCGACGCGAATCGTCAGTCGATCGACATTTACAACATGGGGTGGAAGAACTACCTTCGCCAGCGTGTCGCTGACGAAGAACGCCGCAAGAAAGAGCGTGCGAACGCCGAAAAGAAGGCGACACAGTTGCAAATGCAGGCCGCCCGCTTTGGCGCGAAAGCCTCAAAAGCCGCGGCGGCGCATCAAATGGTTGCGCGCGCCGAGAAGCTCCTTGCCGGCCTCGATGAGGTGCGTCAAGACGATAAGGTCGCCAAGCTGCGCTTTCCCAAGCCGGCACCGTGTGGCAAGACACCGCTCATGGCAAAAGGGCTTTCCAAGTCATACGGCTCGCTGGAAATCTTCACCGATGTTGACCTTGCAATCGACCGTGGCTCGAAAGTCGTTGTGTTGGGCTTCAACGGTGCGGGAAAGACAACACTGTTACGACTGCTCGGCGGCGTTGATGAAGCCGACTTTGGTGAGATCCAACCTGGCCACGGTCTCAAGATCGGCTACTACGCACAAGAACACGAAAACCTCGATGTTTCCCGCTCAGTGTTACAAAACATGGTGTCGGCTGCGCCCGATCTCAACGAAACGGAAGCGCGAAAAGTGCTCGGTTCGTTCTTGTTCACGGGTGATGACGTGCATAAACCGGCGGGCGTGCTCTCGGGCGGGGAGAAGACTCGGCTCTCCCTCGCAACGCTCGTTGTTTCATCCGCGAACCTGCTACTGCTGGATGAACCGACCAACAACCTCGATCCAGCATCACGCGAAGAGATCCTGGGTGCTCTGGCGCACTATGAAGGCGCCGTCGTACTGGTTTCACACGACCCGGGCGCGGTCTTGTCGCTCAACCCCGAGCGCGTGTTGATTCTGCCGGACGGTGTCGAAGACATCTGGAATCGCGAGTACGAAGAGCTCATCGAACTCGCTTAGCGCGTATCGGGCACGCGCAAGTTGCTACTCAGCATCGAGGAGGGCGTCTTCGGCCTCTGCGTCGCGGTCGCGCCGCTTCTTCGTGCGAACCTCGTCAAGGCCACGGCCCTCACGGTAGTTTTGCAGTTCGGTACGAATCACGTACCCAATGAAAACAAACCCCATCACGGCGAACAGCAGCCATTGGATCGCATATGACAGGTGCGGGCCCGAGTCGGTGCTGGGGACTTCGAAACCACCGAGCGCTTCAGCTGGTGCAGGAACCTCCGATTCGGCTCGCACGTATGCGGTGCGCAGTGTTTCGGCGCCACTGTATTCAGCAACAAGATCGAGATTGATGTTCGGGACTTGGCCTGCGTCCGCCCCGCGACGTGACGATGGTGGCGGCTCAGACGGCAGGATGTGCCCGTTGACGGTAACAACACCGCTTGGCGCAACGGGCGTGAATTCCGGTTGCGCCTCAACGCCGGGTGGAACCCAGCCCCGATTGACAATCACAACGGTGCCGTCGCTCGTGCGCAACGGCTGCAAGACTTCAAACGCGCTGCTTCCGCCGTGTGGACGGTGGCGGACGAAAATTGGTGTGTCGTCAATGTAGGTGCCGGTCAGTGTCACACGGCGCCATTGGGTTTGCGGGTCAAATTCAGCGGATGCCACATCAACCGCTTCTGCGAAAGCAATCGGGGCCGCGTCGTAGTTCGCTTCGATTCGTGCGATGTCGGCTTCGCGACCGGTCATGCGGTCAAACTGCCATTGCGAGAGCGCCCAACACGCAACTGCGAAAACCACTGCAAACAGCAAATAACCCAGCCAGCGTACCCACGGCTTGGTCGAACGCGTTTCAGCAGTGCTCAACTGATTTCTCCGAGTCGTTCACTTGTGAACTCCCCAAGCGACTCCCGGCGCACCGGAAACGACCGGCTCGTGAGGTATTCGTACAAGAAGCTGGCGTGTTCGTCACACGCGAGCCAAACCTTTTCGCGCTCAGTCCCGTGAATGCGCGGATTCCGCCAGACCAACTGCACCGTGGGCACAGCTTGGCAATCGGCGCGGGAACACTGTGGATCGACGAGGTGCCAGCCGCTCATGATTGTTCTTCAGTTTCAGGCTCGAGAAGGATGATGGTTTCGGGGGAGTCGGATGCTGCGGCATCCGACGGTGCGTGCTGTTCGACGGCAGCCTCGGGAGCTTTCGCCTTGCTGGCTTTGCGGGACCCGTTGTTGGCATTGATGACGGCGACGTACGGCAGCAGCGCCGCACCCAACAGGAATACCACGGTGTACCAGCTATACGGGGTAACGACGATCATCAACAATAGGCAGACCATGCGAATTGCCATCGTGATCATGTACTGCGCTTCGCGCCTGTCACGAGATTCGGCGGGGTTTTCTTCCGCCGTCGTTATTGAAGTGGTGTTTTTGCGAGACATTTTTCGTCCACTCAGCTGTCGAACAGCGTTGCACCGGGAAGATCGAGCACCGGAAACTCTGCAGCGGCCATAACAACGATCAGCAAGAACCACGCGATGATGCTGCCGTAGCCAAGCCACAGCGCGGTCTTGGCAAGGTGGGAGCCGTCTTCGCCACGTCGGCGTGCTTGGCTGAGCGCAATGTGGCCGGTAATAACCGCTGCGAGACCGCCGATGAACGGAATCATCCAAGCAATGCTGCCCAGCACAACCGAAGCGATCGCGGTAGCGTTTGTCGCAAGCGGATAGAACGCGACGGGTGCGGTCGTTTGCGCGCCAGAGACCACCGGCGAACCCGCAGGTGCGGGGAATGGTTGTGCTGACATGGCAACTCCCGTGAGATGTATCCCCTCTATCGTATTGCGCTGGGTAGGCTGTAGGCGGCCAGTTTGCTGCAGTGAGGGAGTTTTAGGTGAGTGATTTGCCGGTTGTTTTGGTTACGGGCGGAAACCGTGGCATCGGTCGTGCAATTGCCGAGCAGTTTGTTGCGGCCGGTTACCCGGTTGCGGTGACGGCGCGCTCGGGTGACGGGCCAGCGGGCACGCTCACTGTGCGGGCGGATGTGACGGATTCGGTGGCACTCGATGCGGCATTCACTGAAATCGAACAGGCCCTTGGCGCGCCGACGATCATTGTCGCAAACGCCGGCATCACAAAAGACACGCTGATGCTCCGGATGAGCGACGAAGACTTTGACAACGTTGTTGCAACAAACCTTGGCGGGTCGTTCCGGGTTGTCAAGCGCGCGCTCAAAGGGATGATTCGCGCCCGGTTTGGTCGTGTTGTATTGATTTCGAGCGTTGTGGGGCTGTACGGGTCAGCAGGTCAGGTGAACTACGCAAGCTCGAAGAGCGCCTTGGTCGGGTTTGCCCGCTCGCTGACTCGTGAACTCGGTGGTCGCGGCATTACCGCAAACGTTGTCGCACCCGGATTCATCGAAACCGACATGACTGCCGAACTCGATGAACAAACCCAAAAGCAGTATCTTGCCAACATTCCGGCGGCTCGCTTCGGTACACCCGACGAAGTCGCGCAGGTTGTCGCTTGGCTTGCCTCACCGAGCGCCGCCTACATTTCGGGTGCCGTCATTCCCGTCGACGGTGGCCTAGGAATGGGTCACTAGCGGCGGCAACACTGCAATCAGCTGGCGCAAGTCCACGGGGCCAACAACCGCGTTGGCTTCGGCTCGCACTTTTGGTTTGGCGTTGAACGCAAGCCCGAGCCCAGCCTGGGCGAGCATGAACAGGTCGTTTGCGCCATCACCGACTGCGATCGTGCGTTCGATCGGAACGCCGAGTTGCGTTGCCCACTCGAGCAGTGAGTCGGCCTTTGTTTGCGCATCAACGATCGCACCGTCGATTTCGCCCGTGAGTGCGCCATCGGATGCGGCCAGTCGGTTTGCGCGCACGATGTCGAGCCCGAGCGGTGGCGCGACCGTATCGAGGACTTCGTGGAACCCGCCGGAGACAACCGCCGCGACACCGCCGCGTTCATGGATCGCGGCAATCAGTTCTGCGGCACCCGGGTTTGGGGTTACCCGCGCAATGACGCGCGCAAACGCGGTCAACGGGACTCCCGTGAGCGCTCGCGCGCGTTGCCGCAAGCTTTGTGCGAAATCGAGTTCGCCGCGCATTGCGGCATCCGTTACCGCTGCGACTTCGTCACGACGGCCAGCCTCGTCGGCAATGAGCTCAATAACCTCATCAGCCAACAGCGTTGAGTCGGCGTCAAAAACAACCAAAAAGCGCGTTTGTGTCACAGAAGTGAGTCTACGGAGATTCAGCCGCGAGTGACGCGAACGCCCTTTCCGACGACGGTAATGCCCGAATCGCTCACTGTGAAACCGCGCGCGAGGTCGAATTCGCGGTCGACGCCAACCGTTGCGCCTTCTTCGAGCACAACATCTTTGTCGAGGATTGCGCGCAAGACACGGGCCCCGGAGCCGACACTGACACCGTTGAACAAGACCGAGTCGCTGATGGTTGAGCCACCCGCGGCGCGCGTCCATGGGCCGACAACACTGCGTTCCATATGGGAGCCGGAAAGCACCGAGCCGAGCGAAACGATGCTGTCGATCACGTTTCCGATGCGGCCGACACCGTCGCGCACAAACTTCGCTGGTGGCGAGTTGATTGCTTGCGAGTGAATGGGCCATTCGCTGTTGTACAGGTTGAAGATTGGCAGCGTGGAAACCAGGTCCATGTGAGCGTCCCAGAATGAATCAATCGTTCCAACATCGCGCCAATATGCACGGTCACGCGGTGTCGATCCGGGCACCTCGTTGTCGTTCATGTCGTAATAGCCGGCCTCGCCGCGGGCAACAAACGCGGGGATGATATCGCCACCCATGTCGTGGGCACTACCCTCGGTTTCCGCGTCATTTTGCACCGCTTCAACAAGAGCTTGCGCATCGAAAATATAGTTTCCCATTGAGGCGAGTACCTCGTTGGGGGAGTCGGGCAGCCCGGTGGGGTTTTCCGGCTTCTCCATGAACTCACGAATGCGGCCATTCCCACTCGGGTCAGCATCAATAACGCCGAACTGTGATGCGAGTGCAACTGGCTGACGAATGCCGGCAACCGTCGCTTTGGCGCCCGAGGCGATGTGCGCGTCGATCATCTGTCGAAAGTCCATGCGATACACGTGGTCGGCGCCAATCACCACAACGATGTCGGGCTTTTCGTCGCCAATCAGGTTGAGGCTTTGCAAAATGGCGTCGGCAGAGCCGGTGTACCAACGTGGCCCGAGACGCTGCTGCGCCGGAACGGATGCCACGTATGCACCGAGCATCGTTGACAGCCGCCAGGTCATACTGATGTGGCGGTCAAGGCTGTGCGACTTGTACTGGGTCAACACCACAATTTGTTTGAGGCCAGAATTGATCAAGTTTGAGATCGCGAAATCAATCAAGCGATACTGACCGCCGAACGGCACAGCAGGTTTCGCGCGGTCTGCCGTGAGCGGCATGAGCCGCTTTCCTTCGCCACCGGCCAGGATGATGCCAAACACCTTCGGAGGAGCACTCATGGCTCCACCCTAGTGGGCCGGTTCCCTTTGGTGCTAGCGTTTTGAAACCGCATGTCGCGTCGGTGTACTAGCGTTACGCACATGCGTGTAGATGTTGTGACCAAGGAGTACCCGCCAAACATTTATGGCGGGGCCGGCGTGCATGTCTCCGAGCTCGTCCGAGCGCTGCGCGAGAACATCGATGTGCGGGTTCGTGCGTTCGGTGCGCCGCGTGACGAAGCGGGTACCCAGGGGTATCAAACCCCAGACGAACTTGCCTCCGCAAACGCGGCACTGCAAACACTCGGCACGAACCTCGTGATGGTTGAAGATATCGCCGGTGCCGACGTGGTGCACTCCCACACGTGGTACGCGAACAACGCCGGACACTTGGCATCCGAACTGCACGGTATCCCACATGTTGTTACGGCGCACAGCCTCGAACCACTGCGGCCCTGGAAAGCCGAACAGCTCGGTGGCGGGTATGTGATTTCGAGCGAAATTGAACGCACCGCATACGAAGCCGCCGATGCAATTATTGCGGTGAGCGGGGGGATGCGTGACGACATTCTGCGCAGCTACCCAGCGCTTGACCCCGCCAAGGTCGAAGTGATCTACAACGGTATTGACACTGAGCAGTGGCAACCTACTGTGAACGATGAATTCTTGCGCTCGGAAGGCATCGACCCACAAGGTCGTAGCATCGTCTTCGTTGGGCGCATTACGCGGCAAAAAGGATTGCCATATTTGTTGCGTGCGTTGCGTGAAGTTGACCCTGACGTGCAGGTTGTTTTGTGCGCTGGGGCCCCCGACACGCGAGAAATCATGGCCGAAGTCCAGGCACTCGTCGCAGATCTCCAACAGCAGCGTGGTGGAGTTGTTTGGATTGAGCGGATGCTTTCACGAGCAGAACTTTCGGCCGTGCTCACGGCCGCCACAACGTTCGTTTGCCCCTCGATCTATGAACCGCTTGGCATCGTGAACTTAGAAGCGATGGCGTGTGGGGCAGCGGTTGTTGGAACCGCAACCGGGGGAATCCCCGAAGTTGTTGTTGACGGCACCACCGGTGTCCTGGTGCCGATCGATCAGGTGCAAGATGGCACCGGCACCCCGGTTGATCCTGACGCATACGTCGCTGACCTTGCTGCTGCCCTGAACGCTGTGGTGGCGGATCCGCAACGGGCACGCGAATTTGGTGTCGCGGGCCGCAGGCGTGCCCAAGAACAGTTCAGTTGGGACGCCATCGCGGAGCAGACACAAGCGCTCTATGAGCGGGTCATCCGGGACGCTGAGGCAACGTCGCATTAGGCTTGACACATGGTCGAAGTACTGCAGTTCTCAGATGTTGTTGTGCGCCGTGACGGACGGAACATCCTCGATCACCTGACGTGGGATGTCAGTGGCGGGCAGCGCTGGGTTGTTCTCGGACCAAACGGTGCCGGAAAGACAACTCTTTTGCGCATCGCCGATGCGCGACTGCACCCCACAAGTGGAACGGCGTCAGTTCTTGCAGCCCAGCTTGGCCGAACGGATGTTTTTGAGTTGCGGCCCCGCGTTGGTATGGCTTCAAGTGCGCTGGCACGTGAGATCCCCAAGAACGAGACAGTTCGCAACGTCGTCTTGACCGCTGCCCACTCGGTCACCGGTCGTTGGAACGAGCAGTACGACGAACTCGATGAACAGCGCGCCCAAGACATTTTGCAGCAGTGGAACCTCGAGCAGTTAGCAGAGCGAGACTACGGCACGCTGAGCGACGGTGAACAAAAACGCGTTCAAATCGCCAGGGCCGTGATGACCGACCCCGAGTTGCTCTTACTTGACGAACCAACCGCAAGTCTCGACCTCGGTGCTCGCGAAGAACTTCTCGCGCTGTTGGGGGATTACGCCAAACAGCCGTACGCGCCCGCAATGGTCATGGTCACCCACCACGTTGAAGAGATCCCGCCCGGGTTCACGCACGTCATGCTCTTGCGTGACGGCAAAATCGTTGCTTCCGGGCCGATCGCAGAAACACTCACACCGCAAAATCTCACCGCTGCATTCGGTGTTCCAATCGCATTGGCAAACGCGGGTGGCCGATACGCTGCGCGTGCCGTGCGCCGTTGAGTCAATATCTGGTAAGCTAGATCCTTGGCGCGTGAGCGCGCCCAAAGACTTTTCTTTTTACTCCATTTGGCAAGGATTTCCTTCATGAAGACTGACATTCACCCCGACTACCAGGCTGTAGTTTTCCGCGACCTCGGTTCGGGCGAGCTGTACCTCACCCGTTCGACCGCAACGAGCGCGAAGACGATCGAATTCGAGGGCGAGACCTACCCGGTTATCGACGTTGAAATCTCGGCCGCCTCGCACCCGTTCTACACGGGAAAGCAGCGCATCATGGACTCGGCCGGTCGCATCGAGAAGTTCAACCAGCGCTTCAAGAACTTCGGTTCGAAGTAAGCTTCGCGCACAGCGCAATAACAACCGCACCCTCGCCGATCGGCGGCGGTGCGGTTGTTTTTATGCCTGTGGGTTTCGCACCGGCCAGGAGCCATCGAGCTTCTCGCCCGGCGAAAGCTTCCCCATACGTTGGAAGTACTCCGACAGGCTGGCAGCCTGTGTCTTCGCCCATTCAACCTGTTGGCTGTGCAATGCCGCGCTCGAATCGGGTAACAGGTCTGCATATCGCCCCAGCACGGCAAGGGCGACTTGCCCGGCTGCAACGGCATCCGCTTCGGCGTCGTGCGCAAGTGACAGATCAACCCCATACACTTCAGCGACCGCAGTGAGTGTTCGTTTGCCGGAACGGTAGCGATCGTAGGCCTTGTCAATCACCAACGGGTCAATCACCGGCACGGGGCTCGAAATTGGCAAGATCTGGTAACGCTTGGCTTCATAGGCGAGCAGTGTGAAGTCGAACGGTGCGTTGAACGCAACCACCGGCACGCCGCTGTCGAGGAGTTCTCGCAACTCGGCAATGACCTCGCCGGCAACGTGTGCTGCAGGACGACCATTGCGCATCGCACGCTCGGTCGTAATGCCATGAACAGCGGTAGCTTGTTCGGGAATATCAACGCCGGGGTTTGCCAACCATGATCGTGAGCGTGTCACCGTGCCATCGCGAGTGATGACCCCCACGTGCGCTGTCACAATACGATCGCGCTCAACATTCACACCCGTTGTTTCGAGATCGAAAACAGCCAATGATGTCAGCCACGCGGGAAGCGGGTTGTGGTGCGATGCGGATGGGTCTGTACTCACGCCTCTACGCTATCTCTCCCCTCAGACATTTTCGTCACGCGGTGATGTGTGAGCGTGAGTAAGCCAACGTAATACGCGGCGGGGTGCAAGAACGGGTGTGACACGATGGTGCGTATGAGTGTTGCTGACGTGCGCGCGTACCTGGAGCCATGGGGGCTCGCCGGCGCAGTTGTTGAGTTCACGGGGTCATCGCACACCGTTGGTGAAGCGGCAGAACAAGTGGGCACGTTGCCTGAGCACATTGCTAAAACGCTTGCGTTTTACGACCCGGCCAACCCCGAAGCAGCAATCCTCATCGTCGCTGCAGGCGATGTAAAAGTGCAGGGCGGGGCCTTCAAGCGCCGCTTTGGCGGCAAAGGCAACATGGTTGCTCCCGACCGACTCGTTGCCCTGACGGGGCATCCGATGGGCGGCGTGTGTCCGTTTCGGAACCCGGCCACCGCGCAAGTCTGGCTCGACGAATCGCTTCGCCGATTCGAAACCGTTTGGCCCGCCGCGGGGTCAGCAGATTCGGCCGTCGAGGTGGCGACCGACCGTCTTGAAGCAGTCGCGGATGCCGCAGGTTGGGTAGACATCTGCACCGGCTGGCGTGCAGCAGAAAACGAAAACGACACAGCACAGGAAAGTGAGCTTTCGCTATGACAACGAACACCGCATTCCGCACCGAACACGCGGCCTGGCACGATGGGGTCGAAAAGGCCCGTACTGCTGCGCACGGGCCGCTGAGTGCAACGGCGCTGCATTGGTTGAACACCGAGCCGGCCTCATTCCCGAATGTGCCGGGGCAGTGGAGTGTTTCTGAGGAGGGTCTCGTCACCGGCGTTGTTGCAGCCGCTGATGAAGTTGAACTCGACGGTGTCGTGCTCGACGGCACGGTTGAGATCGGCCCGATCACGGATGGTGCGAGCGTGACGCTTTCCTACGGTGATGTGCGACTTGAGTTTGCCTCACGTGCTGGAACCGTCGTGTTGCGCCCGCGTGACCCGCGAGCGGCAACGCGCGTCGACTACATCGGCACAAATACTTTTCCGCCCGATGAACGCTGGGTGCTCACGGGACGATTCGTGTCGAATGAGCGCGACAGGGTTGAGGTTGACTCGGCGGTCGAGGGTGCGTCCCAATACTATGACTCGGCGGGAACTGCAGACCTTGAACTCAACGGCGAACCGCTTCGTCTCACGCTGTTTCCAGGTTCGAGCCCCGATACGTTCCAAGTGCTCTTTAGTGATGCGACCGGTGGCGAACTGACGTATCCTGCAACGCGGGGCGTTCGTGCCGTGCGAAGCGGCGACGACACGATCACGATCGACTTCAATCGCACAACCAACCTGCCGTGCGCATACTCGGTTGCAGCAACATGCCCGTATCCGCCACCGGAGAATCGGCTTTCGGTACGCATTGAGGCCGGCGAATTGCGCCCCGGGGTTTCGGTCTAATCACCGATTGCAATCGGACGCTCAGGAGTGTTGCACCACTGGCTCCACGACCCGGGGTAGAGCGCAGGCTGGAAGCCGGCCACCGTCAGCGCGAGTGCCGCTTGTGCTGCCGTGATACCCGATCCGCAGTACACACCCACCGGTTCACTCGAGTCAATATCGGCGTACAACTCGCGCAGCGCTTGCGGGCTACGAAATAGCCCGTTTTCGAGGTTCAGGGCACTCGGGGCGTTTCGGGCACCCGGAATGTGGCCGGCAACGGGATCGATCGGTTCGCTTTCGCCACGGAAACGGGCTGGTGCACGCACATCAAGCAAGACACCCGACTGAGCAAGATCGGCTGCTTGATCAATATCAAGCTGGGGGAGCCTCCCCGGGTTGAGTGTGACGTTTCCCGGTTCGGGGGTTACGTCGCCGCGTTCAAGCGCAAACCCTCTGGTCTTCCACCCGGACAAGCCGCCATCAAGAACACTGGCGGGAACTCCGGCATCCGTCAACATCCACCAGGCCCGGGCTGCGCCCATGGACCCGAAGTCGTCGTAGATGACGACTGTATCGCCCTCGTTGACACCCCAGCGGCGCACGGCCGCCGCGAAAACCTCGACGGGTGGCAGCGGATGCCGCCCGTCGCTTGGTGCACCGTGCGCAGCGAGTTCGTCATCAAGCGGAACATATACTGCGCCCGGAATATGCCCAGATCGGTACGCGGCCGTTCCATCGGGAGCGTCAAGTCGGTACCGGACGTCAAGAATGACTGGTGGGTGCGCGAGGGCGAGGAGCTCGGCAAGCCGGTCGGTGCTGATCAGGGGGTACATGCTTCGAGCGTAAGCTAGACGGATGCCGCAATCGCACTTCTACGCCGAGAAACTCGACGCGGTTGTTCAAGAGCGGCACGAGGTTGCGATTCTGGGCGGCACGACTGCGTACTGGGTGTATGGCGATGCTGACGCCCCGATAACGCTTGTCGCGGTGCACGGGTTTCGCGGAGATCACCACGGCCTCGAGTCGATCGTTGCCTACCTCGAGAACATCCGCGTCATTTCGCCGGATCTGCCCGGTTTTGGCGAATCGACGCCGATACCGGGGCGTCCACAAGATCTCTCTGCCTTCACTGATTGGTTGCGCGACTTTGTTGCCCAGGTTGCGCCAGGGGCGCCCGTTTTGGGGCACTCATTTGGGTCTATCGTCAGTGCGGCGGC
This sequence comes from uncultured Microbacterium sp., assembly GCA_964616805.1. Lineage (GTDB taxonomy): Bacteria > Actinomycetota > Actinomycetes > Actinomycetales > Microbacteriaceae > Microbacterium. Next base: position 94,474 of record CAZTUC010000002.1, read on the forward strand.
GGTCTCGGCGGGGCTCGAGGTGCCACAACTTATTCTCGTGAACCCCATCGGTGCGCCCGCTCTGCAAGGGCCACGTGGCATCGCGACCCGCATCGCGATCGGGTACTACTGGGCGGGCGCGCACCTGCCGGCCACGCTGGGCGAAGCCCTGTTACGCTCACGCCTGATCGTGCGCCTGATGAGCATCACCATGGCCAAAACGCGTGATCGTGAACTCCGGGCGTTCATTCACGACCAACACGACCAGTACTTCTCAGCTTTCGCTGATCGTGACTCACTGCTCGACGCGTTTCGTACGAGCGTTTCACACGACGTGCGTGAAGTTGCAGACAGTATTGACGTACCGACACTGCTCATCGCGGCTACCCAAGACGACATCACCCCAATTGAGAAAGAGCGCGAGCTTGCGAGCTTGATCGACAACGCCACTCTCGTTGAGATCGAGGGGGTCGGGCACCTCATCCACTACGAAAAACCGCAGGAGGCGGCATCCGCGATCGCCCAGTTCTTAGCGAACACCCCGCGGTGAAGAGCGCCGGACCAAATCAAGCACGCCCCCGACGCGGTACGGCACCGGTTCGCTGACGGCAATTGCTGTTTCAGAACGGTGCACACCATCGATTGAAAGCAATCGCGCGTCAACATCAAACAGATGCCGGGCGTCGCGGCACGCGACATGCACCATCAGGTCGCGCGAACCACTCATCCGCGTGACCTGCAGCACTTCGGGAACTTTCGCGAGCTCTTCGGCGATACGAGAGAGATCCTTCTGTGTGATTTGCAGAGAGATGAACGCCTGCAGTGCAAACCCGAGGACTTCAACCGAGACGGCACGATCAAACTTGTCGAACGCACCGATTTCGGCTAACCGCGCCAAACGCGTGTGCACGGTTTGCCGTGAAAGGCTTAAGCGTTCAGCCAGTGCAACGGCGCTCAAACGCGGCTCAGCGGTCAGCGCCGAGATCATGTCGCAATCGATGCGGTCAAGAGCAGTCATCGCCTCGACGCTATCACCCAGCCACACGAACCTGGCGATGTATGGCGGGTGCGGCGACACACCTACATTCAGGTTTGGGGAGTGTCGGTGGCCGCGTATAGCGTAGACAGGTGCTGTCTCCTTCTTATCCGCAACGTGCCCCGTGGGGTACTGCTGAGAAGTTGCGGGCTTGGCAGCACGAAGCGCTTGATGCCTACTTTGCAAGCGCAGAGCGCGACTTTCTCGTAGCGGCAACGCCGGGCGCTGGAAAGACGACCTTTGCCCTTACCCTTGCGCGCGAATTGCTTGCTCGGCACGAGATTGAACAGGTTGTCGTTGTCGCCCCCACGGAGCATCTCAAGACACAGTGGGCGGATGCCGCGGCGCGCATGCACGTTCGGCTTGACCCGCGCTTTGACAACCGGCACGTCGCCCCTGCGCGCCAGTACCACGGCGTCGTTGTTACCTACGCTCAAGTTGCGGTGAAAGCATCCGTGCACAAACGGCTGACGCAGTCAAAGCCGACGCTCGTGATCCTCGACGAGGTACACCACGGCGGTGATGCGCTCAGTTGGGGCGATGCGCTTCGTGAGGCGTACACGGATGCCACCAAGCGTCTGCTGCTTTCGGGCACCCCGTTTCGCAGTGACATCGCGCCGATTCCGTTCGTGCGCTACGAGCCGGATACAAAAGGCGTGCACACCTCGCAGGCCGACTATCGCTACGGATATGGCCGTGCACTCCAAGACGGTGTTGTGCGGCCGGTGCTGTTTCACGTCTACGCGGGGCACATGAAATGGCGCAATACCGCTGGTGACGAGCTTGAAGCACACCTCGGGCAAGATAACCTCAAAGACGTCACGGCCCAGGCATGGCGCACCGCCCTTGACCCATCAGGGGAGTGGATGAGTGCGGTGTTACGTGGTGCGGATCGACGATTGAGCGAAATCCGCCAGCACGTGCCCGATGCCGGTGGGTTAGTGATTGCAACGGACCAGCAACAAGCACGGGCATACGCGAAACTCTTGCGTTCGATCACGGGCGAGGCAGCAACGGTCGTTTTGAGCGACGTGGCCGCAGCCGGCGAGCGGATTGAACGCTTCAGGAGCGACTCTTCTCGTTGGATGGTCGCGGTTCGCATGGTTTCTGAGGGCGTTGATGTTCCCCGGCTTGCAGTTGGGGTTTACGCGACAAGTTCGTCGACACCGCTCTTTTTCGCGCAAGCGATTGGCCGCTTCGTGCGTGCACGTCGCAAGGGTGAAGCGGCGAGTGTTTTTCTGCCGCATGTGCCGCAGTTGCTTACCCTCGCGCACGAGCTCGAAAAAGAGCGTGACCACGCGCTGCAATTACGTGAACGCGATGCGGATGGTCTTGACGATGCTGCACTTGAGGCGGCGCAGCGAGACGATGACGCATCTGACGCGCTCACGCAAGAGTTCACATTTGAGGCGCTCTCCTCGCTCGCGCACTTCGACAAGATCGTTTTCGATGGGCGCGAATTCGGTGAACTTGCTGAACCTGGTACTCCAGAAGAAGAAGAGTTCTTGGGATTGCCTGGCCTGCTTGAACCCGATCAAGTACACGAAGTGCTCAAGCGTCACCACGACCGGCAGGCACGCTTGCGTGAGCGTCGTGAGCGACAGCATCCGCAACAAGCAACAACGTTGCCTGAGCCGCTGTATCGCTCGCTGCGGGAACAACGAAAGCTGCTCAACAGCCTCGTGGGCGTCTATGCTCATCAGAGTGGCCTCACACACGGTGTGATCCACGCGCAACTACGCGCGCAGTGCGGAGGGCCAGAAGTTGCGAAGGCTACGGTCACGCAACTGCAAGCACGAATCCACGCCCTTCGAAGAAAGGTACATTCGTGACAACGAAAACTCCGAGTGATGCCGATAGGCGCCGCTGGGCTCGGTATCTGGCTGAAGAACGTGCAGAGGGCGACGTGTATCGCAATCTTGCAATGCGCCGGTCGGGCGAACAGCGGCGAGTACTTTTGCAACTTGCTGCTGCCGAGAAGCGGCACGAGGCGCACTGGTTACAACTGCTCGGCGCGGAACCAGAACGCCTTCCTCGGCCAGGCTTTCGCACGCGGGTTCTGAGTGCCCTGGCGTCGAAATTTGGTTCAATTTTCGTGCTCGTGCTCGCGCAGTCGCGAGAAGAGCGTTCGCCGTATGACGGCGACGCGGATGCAACGGCAGCCATGGCCGCTGACGAGCGGGTGCACCAAGAGGTCGTCCGCGGGCTCGCCGCCGAAGGGCGCCGATCACTCGCGGGTTCGTTTCGGGCAGCCGTATTCGGGGCGAACGACGGCTTGGTGAGTAACCTCGCACTCGTGCTCGGCATCGGGGCAACCGGGGTTGCACCCGGTTTTGTGTTGTTTAGCGGTATCGCCGGTTTGCTCTCAGGGGCTCTTTCGATGGGGGCGGGGGAGTTTGTCTCGGTCAAATCCCAGCGCGAGCTGCTCGCTGCAACAGCCGCGACCACGACTGAAGTCGCCGACCTTCGCGCCCTTGACTTGAATGAGAACGAACTCTCACTGGTTTTCCGAGCGCGTGGTGACGACGCAGCACAAGCGCAACGCAAGGCGCGGGAACTGCTCTCGCTCGCACACGGTCAGACGGATGAGGTGAATCTCGCGCTCGAGCAACACCAACCGGTCAGTCACAGCGATGCAGACGAGATCGTTGGAACTGCGTGGAGCGCGGCAATCTCGAGCTTCTTGTTCTTCGCAACCGGGGCAGTCATTCCAGTCTTACCGTGGATCTTTGGCCTGAGCGGCACGACTGCGGTTGTTGTCGCACTCGTGCTCGTTGGGATTTCGCTCATGCTCACGGGTGCTGCTGTTGGTGTGCTGTCGGGCACGTCGCCGCTCACAAGAGCTTTGCGGCAACTGGCGATCGGTTTTGGTGCGGCAGCTGTTACCTACACGCTCGGGTTGCTGTTCGGCGCGAATGTCGCGTGAAAGATTGCCACCAAATTGCCGGTCTGGTTAGAAAATGCCCTAGTGTCGGTTCTGTAGTTGGTTCGTGCCGACTCCAACGAAAGGCCCTCAATGACGACTCCCGATCCGTCTGATTTCACTGCTGACGACCTCGCAGACCCGAACGTTCCTGCCGAGACGTTGCAGCAGATTGCCGCAAAGCGCAAAGATTTGTGGCCAGCGATTCAGAAGCATCCGAACTCATACCAGGGTCTCAACGACTGGATTTCGGCGCAGCAAGACGCACATGAAGCGGCAGCTCAGTCAGCGTCACCGCAAACAAGCGATCCGCTCGATGCGTTGCGTGACGCGGCAGAGAAGGCACGTGATGGCGCCACGAACGCCTTCGCGTCGGCGCGCGACGCGATCGTGAGCGTCTCCGGTCCCGCCGCTGAAGCAGTTGCTGATGCGTCACAGAAGATTCAGAAAAACTTCGATGTCAAAGCACTGATCGCTCAGCCTGAATACTTGCCCAAGTGGGTGCACTGGGCTCGAGTTCTCGCCCCGATTTCGGCACTGCTCGCGGTGATTGGTATGTTGCTTCCCGTCAGTCGCCTCATCGGGAGCCTGTTGTCCAGTGGATTCTGGGGTGTGCTGATGCTGCTGGGGTTGCTTGCGGTCTTGACGATTTGGGTTTTCAAGTATGTGATCAAAGCAAGCTGGGCCGACGCGCCGCTTGCGTGGGTGTGTGAGATCACTGCCGTGCTCGGTTTGATCCTTGCCGGTGGATTCACCCTGGGCGGCAGTGCGCACGTTGGTGCGGGGCTGGTGACGATCGGCTCGCTGGGTCTCCTCGCCGCCGCTCACGCCTTCTTCTACAAAGACAACGCAAACCTCGCGTAACAACCTGGCGTGTGTGCGATCATGGCTCGCGACATGCTAGAGTTGATCCTCGTTGGCAACAACAAAACTGCGCGGGTGGCGGAATAGGTAGACGCGCTAGCTTGAGGTGCTAGTGCCCGCTTAGGGCGTGGGGGTTCAAGTCCCCCCTCGCGCACAAAACACGAATGGTCCCCCAGATTTTTCTGGGGGACCATTCGCGTTTTCTTCGGGAGTGTTGGCCCCTTGAAGCGTTGGGCCCTTGGGGTGCTGTGTCAGGGGAGCACGATGTTGAAGTCGGGGTCGGGTGCGTCGAGCACCGCGACCAGACGGCCGAATGCGCTCGGATCGCCCGCGAACGCGACCCCAGGCGAGGACTCGTCGCCGGCGAGGAGCAGCTGCAGGCGAAGCTTCTGGGTGGTCAGCGTTGCGTCGGCGTCGGGATCTTGCGCGATGCGTTCACGGTGGATGAGAACGCCGTTGCGCAGCGTGAGGCGATACGTCTCGTCAAGGTCGGAGAACACAATGTCAAGACTCAGCTCCTCATCCCACGCTTTCGGGCCGTTGACGCGGATCGCGAGTGATTCGAAAATCTGCACCGGTGAAAGCTGGCTGAGCATGTCAAGCGAGTCTGAGCCGGTCGGGGTACCGAAGTTCCCCTCGCGGAGTTCGGTGGCCCCGGAGAGGAAGAAGTTGCGCCAGGTGGCGTTCTCGATCCCATACGCGAGCTGATCGAGGGTGCTGGCGTAGAGTTCGCGACCTGCAGCATGATCCTGATCGGTGAACACGACATGATCGAGCAGCGTCGCAGCCCAACGGTAGTCGCCCGAATCGTACGCCTGTTGGGCGAGTTCGACCACCCGGTCGATGCCGCCCATTGCTTCGACGTAACGCGACGCTTGTTCGGCTGGTGGGTGCGGCCACAGACGCGCTGGGTTGGCGTCGAACCACCCCATGTAGCGCTGGTAGACGGCCTTGACGTTGTGGCTGACCGAGCCGTAGTAGCCGCGCGTGTGCCAGGCGTTTTCCAGTGCCGGGGGCAGCTGAATGAGTTCGGCGATCTCGGCGCCTTGGTGCCCCTGATTCAGCAGTCGTAAGGTCTGGTCGTGAAGGTACGCGTACAGGTCGCGCTGCAAGGACAGAAACTCACGAATCCGCTCGGTGCCCCACGTTGGCCAGTGGTGTGGTGAAAACACCACGTCGCTGGTCGCGGCGAACGTGTCGATTGCCTCAGTCAGGTACCTCGACCACACGTGTGGATCGCGCACAACTGCTCCACGCAGCGTCAGCAGATTGTGCAGGGTATGTGTTGCGTTCTCGGCCATGCAGAGTGCACGCAAGCCCGGGAAGTAGATGTGCATCTCGGACGGAGCCTCGGTGCCGGGCGCGAGCTGGAACTGCATCTCGACGCCATCAACCGTGATTGTCTGCCCAGTCTCAGTGATGAAGTCGGTTGGCACGATGAGGCCGACGGTTCCTGTTGATGTTGTCTGGCCGAGGCCTGATCCAACGGCGCCCGCGACACCGCGTTCCAGCGCCGTTCCGTACATGTAGGCGGCGCGTCGAGCCATAGCCGTGCCGGCATAGACGTTTTCGGCGATGGCGTGCTCGGTGAAATCCTCGGGCGCGATGATCCGCACGGCGCCACTGGATACCTCATCTGGGTGGACGACGCCATGCACGCCGCCGAAGTGATCGACGTGCGAGTGCGTGTACACGACGGCCTTTACTGGACGGTCGCCGCGGTGCTCTCGGTACAGCGCGAGCGCGGCCGCGGCGGGCTCCCGTGAGGTGAGTACGTCGACGATAACGATGCCCGTTTCGCCCTCAATGACCGTGAGATTCGAGAGGTCGTACCCTCGCACCTGGTAGATACCCGGGACGACCTCGAAGAGTCCGTCGATCGCATTCAGTTTTGACACGCGCCACAGACTCGGATGCACTGTTTCGGGTGAGTCGCCCTGAAGGAAGTTGTAGGAGGCGTTGTCCCACACCACGTTGCCGTTCTCGCCATGCACGACGTTGTGCTCCGGCCGGGCGATGAAGCCGCGGTTCGCATCTTCGAAGTCGCGGACATCGTCGAAGGGCAGTGCCTCGCGTGCTGCGTCGTGTGTTTGCCGCACGAATGTGCTGGGTTCTGAGTGGTGCATAAATACTCCTCATCGATTTCGCCGGCGTTACCCGCTTGAGACTATTTTCGCGTGGACAACACAGGATGGCCACCATGAATCGCCAGGACACGCTTCTGCGTGTAGGCGGTACTTGGTCGCGCCTTGGTTGAGACGCCACACTCCGAAGTTGTGCATTGGGAAGGCTCCTAGGATTGGGCAAAATGCGACACTTGCGGCTTCGGCCCCTGGAGAGAGAAGACTGAGAAATGACGCCCCCCGCAAACACTCCCCACACACTTGTCATTGGCGGAACCGGAACAACAGGAAGCCGGGTCGTCGAGCGCCTCAAGGCCAAAGGTGTACCAGTACGCTCGGTTTCGCGCAGCAGCGACCCCTCGTTCTCATGGGATGACCCCGAAACCTGGGCGGCCGCGTTTGAAGGTGCTGATCGCGCCTACATCGTGCACCCAGTACTGATGACTCCGGAGGCTGCGGAACAGATCGGAAACCTTGCACGCGCGGCGGCCGCTGCAGGTCTGGCGCACCTCGTGTTGCTCAGCGCTTACGGGGTGGATGAACAAGTCGCGGATGTTGAGGCTGCAGTCAAGGCTTCTGGTGCGCAGTGGACCATCGTTCGCCCCAGCTGGTTCAACCAAAACTTCGAGACCGAAACCCTCCCGCTGTTCCGGGCCGGCATCCTCTCCGGCCGGTTCGAAACCGCGATCGGCAACGCTGTGCACGGTTTCATCGACGCTGGCGATATCGCCGATGTCGTTGTGGCCGCACTCACAGAACCCGGACACGAGGGAAAGTCGTACGACCTCACTGGTCCTCAGCTGATGAGTTTCAGCGAAGCGGTTGCGGAAATCTCGGCTGCCCTCGGGCGTGACATCGCTTACATCGACCTCAGCCCTGAGCAGTTGCGTGCGCTGCTCATCGAGCAAGGCGTGCCAGAAGACGTTGTTGATTGGCAGATCATCCAGGATCCCAGCATGGAAGATGCTGTCGGCACGGGAGTTCAGGATGCCCTCGGTCGTGAACCGAAAGATTTCGCGACGTACGCTCGCGAGGCCGCTGCGACGGGCGTGTGGTCGCCCGCCTAAGCGGCATCCACAACCTGGTTGAAAACAATGACCCCCCGAGGGTTTTCGTCCTCGGGGGGCATTGTTCGCTGTAGCGTCGGAAACTTACGACGGGATCGAAATCGGAACGCCGTCGGTTGTGTCAAGCGGGCAACGAGTACCAGTGAAGATGCTTGCCGCGCACAGGTTGCAGTGCACGCAAGCGGACTTCTTTGCGTGGTCTTTCATGATGTCGTTGATGAGGTTCGGCTCGCGCAATACCGCGCGACCCATGGCTACGAAATCGAAGCCTTCTTCCATCGCCTTTGTCATGTGGTCATATTCGGTGATGCCACCAAGCAAGACGAGTGGCATGCTCAACTCGCGGCGGAACTGACGTGCGTAGTCGAGGAAGTACATCGGTTCGTATGGGTATTCCTGGAACAGAAACTTTCCGACCATCTTCATCCCAACCTTCAGAAGGAACGGCTGTGTCGCGGCCATCTCCTTGATTGGCACGCCACCGCGGAAGAGGTACATCGGGTTCATCAGCGATGAACCGCCAGTGAGCTCAAGTGCATCGACGCTGCCGTCCTGCTCGATGAGCTGGGCGAAGGGGATTGACTCGTCAAGCCACAGACCACCCTTCACGCCGTCGGCCATGTTGATCTTCGCGAGGATTGCAACGTTGTCGCCGGCCTGCTCGCGCACCTCTTGGAGGACTTCGCGTGGGAACGATGCGCGGTTCTTGAATGAGCCACCATACTCGTCTTTACGCTTGTTGATGTTCGGGCTCAGGAACGAACTCGAGAGATAGTTGTGTCCGACGTGCACCTCGATCGCATCGAAGCCGACCTGGGTGGCCATTCTCGCTGCCTGGCCGTGCTCGCGGATGACGCGGCGGATGTCGTCTTTGGTCGCGGTACGGTCAATGTTCATTGCGGCGAGGTTTAGCCGCGACGTTGGTGCGATCGACGGAATTTTGGTTGATCGCGCGTTACCGACTGGGCCGGCGTGACCGATCTGAGCGGAAATCTTTGCACCGGTCAGGTGGATCGTGTCGGTGAGCTTCTGCAAACCCGGCAGCGCTTCTTCCCGCCAGTAGATTTGGTCGATTTCTGTGCGCCCTTCCGGCGAAGTCGCCAAGTACGCAACGGTGGTCATACCGATGCCACCGGCCGAGACCTTCCGGTGAAACTCGATCAGTTCGTCGGTGACGAGCGCACCGCGAGTTTTGCCCTCGAACGTGGCCGATTTGATGACTCGGTTTCGAAGCTCAACCGGCCCGAGTTTCGCGGGGGCGAGTGGGTCAGGGGTTTTTTTGGCCATGAGAATCTCCTTTGGCTTATGGCTTGGGGTTTGAAATTGGGGAAGACAGCGGCGCGGTGAAATTCATCCAGGACAGTGCGCGCGCGACGGCGTCTGCTTGCTCGGCCGGGGAAGCATCCGTTTCGGCAGCGGTCATGAGCGCCTCGAACGCGGTCGTCTGATACGCGGACGCGATACCGCGGCAGGCAGCGGCGGGCATCGCTGGAAAACGTGTGGCGATGTAGCTGGAGAGCGTGCTCACCCACGGCTGGTACGCGGCGGCCGCGCTGGCTCGAAGTGCCGCCTCTTCGGAAACGAGACGTAACCAGAGCGCACCGTCGCCACTGTGCTCCTGGTGGGCAACAATCGAGTGTGCGACGGCCCGAGAAACAACCTCGGAGACGGGTGCGTCGGCCCGAGCTGACTCGAAAGTGTCAGTGAGAACCTTCGTTGCGTCAGCAACGGCGACCCACGCGAGATCTTCCTTCGCAGTGAAATGCCGCAGGATCGTTCGCTGGCTGATGCCGGTTGCAGTGGCAATATCTGCCCACGTTACCTGGTCGAATCCGTGCTCATCCCACAATCGGAGCGCCGTCGCGCCGACGGCAATCCGATCAACGGTCGTGGGGCGCCCGGGTGAGCGTGCGACTTTCCGACCTGACATGTGGTCGATTGACAACGTCATAGTGCGATTGCACCAGTTTTGTCACAAAGTGTCAATAAAGGTAAGGCTTGTCTAATCTTGTTTTCGTACAGGCGGAATTCGCCAGTAGTGTCACATGTATGACGACGGATGCTTCGACCATGTTGACTCGTGAGGCGTGCGTTGCAGCCGATGCGAACGACCCGCTGGGTGCGTTCCGAGACAGGTTCGACCTACCCGACGGTGTCATCTACCTTGATGGCAATTCGCTCGGCGCAGCGCCCAAAGCTGCCGCCGAGCGCGCCAACGAAGTGCTGCGGAAGGAGTGGGCAACCGATCTCATCGGAAGCTGGAACAAGAACCACTGGTTCGCACTGCCGTCGCGAATTGGCGACAAGATTGGCCGGCTCATCGGCGCGAGTTCCGGTACGTGCGTCGCCACTGACACAACGTCGATCAACATCTTTAAGGCGCTCGGCGCCGCGCTCCAGATTCAAGAACTTGACCGCCCCGGCAGGCGAGTGATCGTTTCGGAACGCGAGAACTTTCCAACCGATCTCTACATGACCCAGGGGATGATTGAGTACCTCGGTCAGGGGTATGAGCTGCGATTGATCGACGACAAGCTCTCGTTAGCCGCAGCACTCGATGACGATGTCGCAGTCGTGTTGCTGACGCAGGTGAACTACCGCAGCGGGGCCCTGTGGGATCTCGCTGAGACGACGCATCAGATTCACGAAACTGGAGCGCTTGCAATCTGGGATCTCTGCCACTCGGTCGGTGCGCTGCCAATCAACATTGAAGGCGCGGGCGCTGATTTTGCTGTCGGCTGTACCTACAAGTACCTCAATGGCGGTCCGGGGTCACCGGCGTTCATTTGGGTTGCCCGGCAGCACCAAAACCGTGTGATCCAGCCGCTGTCGGGCTGGTGGGGGCACTCGAACCCGTTCGCGATGTCGCCTGCGTATGAACCAGCCAACGGCATCTCACGCTTCTTGAGCGGCACCCAGCCGATTCTGTCGATGGCAACAATGGAGGTCGGCATTGATCTCGCGCTCGAGGTTCACCAAGACGCACTGCGGCACAAGTCGATTGCACTGACAGAGCTGTTCATCAGGCTGGTTGAGCAGCGGATGCCGCAACATCCGCTGACGCTCATCACACCACGTGATCCCGATCGAAGGGGGAGCCATGTGAGTTTTCGTCACCCCGACGGTTACGCGGTCATGCAGGCGCTCATTGCCGAGGGCGTGATTGGTGACTACCGGGAACCCGAAGTGCTGCGCTTTGGACTCACGCCGCTGTATCTTGGCTACACCGACGTGTGGGATGCCGTTGAGACGTTGCGTCGGGTGCTCGACGACGAATTGTGGCGCGATCCGCGTTTCCATGCGCGCGGCGCCGTCACGTAGGGTTGCGACGTGGCGGGCCGTGGCGCCTGAGCTTGTTCGCGCGTCATCACCGACGCCTATTCATCGGTCCAGCATCCTTGCGGGAGGATGTCGTCTCATGCCCAGGAGCAAGCGGATAGAGTCATCGACATGAACTCGCTTGACATTGGGCCTGATGGGCTGGCACGTTGCGGATGGGTCGGTTCCGATGCTGAGTACCGTCGATATCACGACGAAGAGTGGGGCGTTGCGCTTCACGGTGACCGGGCACTGTTCGAGAAGATGTCGCTTGAGGGGTTTCAGGCGGGCTTGTCGTGGCTGACGATCCTGCGCAAGCGCCCCCACTTTCGCGAAGTGTTCCAAGGATTCGACGCCGCGAAGGTCGCCGCCTTCGACGATGAAGACGTGGCGCGCCTCATGGCTGACGCTGGCATCATACGTAACCGCGCAAAGATTGAGGCAACGATCTCCAACGCCCGTATCGTCGAGGAGATGGCACCCGGTGAGCTTGACGACTTCTTGTGGTCGTTTGCACCGGAAGACTCACTACAGGGAAGCGTTCGCCGCCCTGCACTGTCTGCAGTACCGGCCGTCACTGCGGAATCAACTGCGCTGAGCAAAGCACTGCGTGCACGCGGGTTTCGCTTTGTCGGCCCAACGACAATGTATGCGCTCATGCAATCGTCTGGCATGGTTGACGATCACATCGATGGCTGTTGGCGCGCCAAAGCGTAACTGAGCGCAGTACGCGTCGAACACGGGTCGATGATCGTCGAGCGGAGCAAAACGGGGCAAGATAGAGGCGTGACACAGACGTCAAAGCTGGGAACGCGCACATGGTTCGCGCTCGTGATCGTTGGGCTTGCCGGTCAGCTCGCTTGGACGATCGAGAACATGTATCTCAACGTGTTCGTCTACAACACGATCACCACCGACCCGACAGTCATCGCAATTCTGGTGGCGGCATCCGCGATCGCGGCGACACTCGCGACGATGCTTGTTGCCACGGCATCCGATCGTGCGCGCCGCCGGAAGCCTTTCATTGTGACCGGATACATCCTGTGGGGCGCCACGACAGCTGCGTTCGGGCTCGTCCAGACAGGACCTGGGGCCGCGATCACGGTTGGGACCGCGGTCGCGCTGATTATCTTGCTCGACTGCGTCATGAGCTTTTTCGGCTCGGGTGCGAACGATGCGGCCTTTAACGCGTGGGTTACCGAATCAACGGTTCCCGGAAACCGAGGGCGAGTAGACAGCGTGCTCGCTGTCTTGCCGCTCATGAGCATGCTCCTCGTGTTTGGGCTGCTCGATGGCTTTACCCAGGCAGGCCAGTGGCAGCTTTTCTTTGGCATCGTTGGCGCAATCACCGCGCTTGTTGGAATTGCTGCCTTGTTCTTGATCCGCGAGCCCGGAACCACCGCACCCGCAGGGGAAGGGTATTTCACTGCTCTGGTTGAAGGGTTGCGGCTACGGCGGATCCGCTCGAATCCCAAGCTCTACCTCCTGCTGCTGGCCTGGACGATTATCGGCACCAGCTCGCAAGTTTTCATCCCGTACCTGATCATCTACATTCAGCGCTACTTACGCATCGACGGTTACGCGATCATTTTAGGTTCGGTGCTGACACTCGCGGCGATCATCAGCGTCCTCGGTGGGCGACTCATCGACCGTTTCGGCAAGATTCGCTCGATCTTGCCGGCCGTGGCGATTATGGTCACGGGGCTTGCCGCAATGTTCGTCGTACGCGAAATGATCCCGGTCATCATCGCCGGAACCGTCATGATGGCCGGGTTCATGCTCTCAGTGGCGGTGCTCTCGGCCGCTGTGCGTGACGAAACACCGATTGATCGGGTCGGAATGGTGCAGGGGCTCCGGATGATTGCGGTCGTGCTCATTCCGATGGTGATTGGCCCGTTCCTGGGTGCCGCAGTCATCATCGGTGCCAACGAGACCTACACCGATCTGGGTGTGGTCAAACAGGTTCCGACACCGTGGATGTTCCTCGCCGCGGCCGCAATCGCCGTGCTCGTGGTCTTGCCGGTGCTGGCACTGCGACGAACTCATGAAACGGTTGTCGGATGACTCTGATGCAGCGAACTGGAGAGCAAAATGGCTGAATTGACCCAGCGGGTGCCACTGACATCAGATGGCAAAACGTTGAACCCCGCGGCGGCTGGCTGGGCGCGTCAGGCAATTGTCGACACCTCTGGTCTCGCTGGTGGCTGGGGGCGCAATAAGCGTTGGGAATACTGGGCCGTACTGACACCGACACACGTTTTGGGCATGACAGTCTCGGCGATTGACTATGCGGGGGTTCACGAGATTTGGTTGTTGGATCGAGTCACCGGTGAGCAAGTGCCACACGTCGTAACCGTACCTTTCGCGCGCGGCGCGATTTTGCCGGGCTCACTCGGCGAAGGTGTCGCCTCCGCGACGGCCAAGGACTTTCGTCTGAGCATCACACCCACCCCGGCCGGTTGGGTACTGCGTGGCGAGACTGCGCGTGTGGCGTTTGACGTGACGGTTGCCCCCGGCAAAGATTGCCTCGCCGTTGTTGTGCCATGGTCTTCAAAGCGGTTCCAATACACCGTAAAAGACGTTGGCCTCACAGCATCCGGCACCCTCGTGTTCGACGGCGAGCGCCATGCGCTTGAGGGCATCGCAGTGCTAGACCACGGTCGGGGGCGCTGGCCATATGACGTTCACTGGAACTGGGGCATCGGGCACGGCGTGAGCGAAAACCGCACGGTTGGCTTGCAAGTGGGTGGCAAGTGGACGGATGGGACCGGTCAGACCGAGAACGGTGTCTTCATTGACGGCGTCCTGCACAAGATCGAGCAAGAAGTGCGGTGGGAATACGACACCGCCGACTTCATGTCGCCCTGGCGGGTCGGCGGTGGGGGACTGGACGCCATATTCACTCCGCAGCACCACAAGCATGCAGAAACGAACCTGCTGGTGCTGAGCGGCGAGACCGACCAGCTTTTTGGCACGTGGAGCGGCACGTTCACGACCGAAACGAGCGAAATCATCCGATTCGAAGGTCTCGATGGTTTCGCGGAGGCCGTGCACAACCGCTGGTAGTCATCGCGAGCTGCGCGAGTTAGGTTCCAACGAGTTCGGCCTCGGCCGTCACATGTTTACGGTTGCTATTGAGACGCCGCACGAGCTTCTCAGCCTCAACAATCCACAAGACGGTCGAACCGATAGCCGCGCACAGTAGCCATTCTTGCCACGAGAGTGGAGCAAGGCCGATCAGGTTCGCCGCGGCGGGCCACACGGTCAACCCGTACTGGATCGCGAGCGCCAAGAACGCCGAGATAACCAAAAGCGGGTTTCCAAACGGATTCAACGAGAAGACGCTCTTACGTTCGGCTCGTGCGCTAAATGCCTGGAAGAAGTTGAACATCACCAGAGTGATGAGCGCGAGTGTGCGGCAGTGGTCGAGTTCGAGACCGAGTTGATGTGCGACGCGGTAAACCAACAAGGTACCGATGCCCATCCAGGTACCGCTAATCAGTGTGCGCAACCACATTGTGCGATTAAGCACCCCCTCGTCGTGCGGGCGAGGAGGCTGTGACAATTCGTCGCCCTCGCCCTTTTCGAATGCGAGCGCGATGTCTTGCACACCGTCGGTAACAACGTTCAGGATCAGGAGCATGACGGGCAAGAATATGAGCGGCAGATCGGTAAAGGTGTTGACCGCAACCGCGATGAGAGCTGCAAGCCCATTCGAGATCAAGAAGAAGGTGGCTTTGCGAATTGACGAGAACGTAACGCGCCCTTGCCGCACCGCTTCGACGATCGTCACGAAGTTGTCGTCGGTCAACACAAGATCGGCGGCCTCGCGTGCGACATCCGTACCGGACGCGCCCATGGCAACACCGATTGAGGCAGCCCGCAAGGCCGGTGCATCGTTGACGCCATCCCCGGTAATAGCGACGGTCTTGCGATCGTGTTGCAGTACCTGCACGATGCGGAGCTTGTCTTGTGGGCTCATGCGCGCGGCAATGCTCGTGCCGTGCAACCTGGTGGTGAGTTCCATGTCGCCAAGCGTTGCCATTTCGGCGCCCGTGAGCGGCTCGCCACCGGTAAGGCCAAGACGTCGGCCAATCGCTGATGCGGTAACCGGGTGGTCTCCCGTGATCATCATCACGTGAATTCCGGACTCGCGGCACTGGGTGATTGCGTCTTTCACTCCTTCACGGGGCGGGTCGATCATGCCCTGGAGGCCCGTCAGAATCAGGTGGTGCGGAAGCGCAAGGGTGCCCTCTGGAGCATCTGACAAAACCGCGTGCGCGGTAGCGATAACACGCAAACCGTCTTCAGCCATTTCGTGCACGACCCGCATGACAGCATCGTGATCGAGCGGAACATCGCCAGCTTCGGTTGCCATCAATTCGCAAAAGCCCACGATCGTCTCGGGCGCGCCTTTCGCGTGCAACACGATCTTGCCACCTTCACGGGTCACCGATTGCGAAAACGCTAGTTCGGGTTCGTAGGGCATATCGGCGAGGTGCTCGCGCTCACGTTCGGCATGGTCAACCGCTCCGCATTCGAGTGCAACGCTGGCCATCGCAACATCGACCGCATCACCCATCAACGCGTTTGCGTTGCCGCCAGTCGTGGTGGCATCATTCGTGGTTGCTCCAGTACGCAAGGACTGCAGCTGTGTGCGGCTGAGTGCGCCGAGATCGGATGCTGTCGTGGTGCCTTCGCCAGGGGTCCAAATCCGCTCAACGGTCATCCGATTGACGGTGAGCGTGCCCGTCTTGTCTGACCCGATGACGTTTGCTGAACCGAGGGTTTCGACACTTGGCAGGTTTCGAACGATAGCGCGATGCTTCGCCATTCGGGAAACACCCACGCCCATCGCGACAGACAGAACAACCGGGAGCGCTTCTGGCATCACCGAGATAACGAGCGCGACTGTGGTA
The DNA here is from genome assembly GCA_964616805.1 of uncultured Microbacterium sp. GTDB lineage: Bacteria > Actinomycetota > Actinomycetes > Actinomycetales > Microbacteriaceae > Microbacterium. Next base: position 110,703 of record CAZTUC010000002.1, read on the forward strand.
CGCAAGGTTTCGCTGAGCGGCGCGCCCATGATGAGGCTCGAAACAAAGATCACGGCCGCAACGGCGACGAGGAAAATGCCAACTGCGCGTTCGAGTCTGCCGAGGAGTATTTGCAGCGGTGTCTTTGGCGGGGATGCATTGACCAACTCTGCGATGGTGCCCAATTCGGTATCGGTACCAGTTGCTACGACAACGCCGGTGCCGCGACCGGCAACAACGAGCGTGCCAGAAAAGCACATGTCAACCCGGTCGCCCAGAGGCGCGTCGGACGCGACGGTCATCTCTCGTTTGGTCACCGGAAGCACTTCACCCGTGAGCATCGATTCGTTTACCTGCAGGCCGTTTGTCTCTGTCAGGCGAAGATCAGCCGGCACCATGGCGCCCGGTTCAAGCCGAACTGTGTCACCCGGCACAACCTCGGTTGCATCGATGCGCTGCGTCTTCCCGCGCACGACAGTAGCCTCGTGCTGACTGTAGCTTTGCAGTGCTTCTACGTCTGCCTCGGCTTTTCTGGCCTGCCAATACCCAATCGCGGTGTTGAATACCAAGACCAGAGCAATAGCAGCAGAATCGATGAATTCGCGTTGCGCGAGGGTAACGACCATGGCGACCATGAGGAAGGCAATCATGAGCGACTTAAACTGCTTCAGGAGCGTCGTCAAGCGACTGTCGCGCTGAGCCATCGGGAGCGCGTTTGGGCCGTAGGTGTCCAGGCGGCGCGCGGCCTCATCGGTTGTGAGCCCACCCTCCGGCGCATCGATGGCGGTGCGCACCTGTTCGACGGTTAATGTGTGCCAAGCGTGTTCTTCACTCATGTGTCGGATGTTCACTTCGTCAGGAAAAAGGGCTACAGCTATTCAACCAGGTCGATGTGACGTATCGGAAGCCTGCTGAAGCCAATTCCCGTGGTGCGAGCGGGGGAGTTCGCAGGTTGGGAATATCGGTACAACAGCTGCGGTTGGGTCAAATGGGTTCTGCCCAAACACTTCCCAAAACAACGAAGGAAACTCATGACAATTGCCCTGTGGATCATTAACGTATTGCTCGCGGTGGCTTTTCTTGGTGCTGGCAGCATGAAGCTTGCGAAACCGAAGGAAGCGCTCGTCGCCGGCGGTATGGCCTGGGCTGAAGACTTCAGCGCGTCCAACATCAAGCTCATCGGGGCCGCTCAAGTGCTTGGTGCACTGGGGCTCATCTTGCCCTTCGCCTTCAATATCGCACCCCTGCTGACGCCTATCGCTGCGGCCTGCCTCGCGACCACTATGCTCCGCGCGACGGCTGTCCACGCGAAGCGCAAGGAGCCACTCGTGCCGACCATCGCACTGGCACTGCTGTCGATTGTCAGTGCCGTGATCGGCTTCATCGCTCTGTAAGTACTGGCAGGCATCGCCCTCCCGGCATAAAAAATGAGCCCGTCGCATGCTTGGCTGTCAAACAGTGGGGTGTGCCGGGAACGACGACTACCCTAGAGCTATGACCCAAACGCACCCCGAAGTGGCACGCGTTGCAGCCGACTTGATTCGGATCGACACCACGAACTTTGGTGGTGGCAACGCAAAAGGTGAACGCGAGGCCGCCGAGTACGTGGGGGCCTATCTTGAGGCTCTCGGCCTGAAGCCGGAGTTTTACGAACCGATCCCTCGCCGCACGAACGTACATGCTCGTATCCCGGGGCGGAACGCACAAAAGCCTGCCCTTGTCTTGCACGGGCACCTCGATGTCGTACCTGCGATGGCTGAAGACTGGACGGTCGATCCGTTTGCCGGTGAGATTCGTGATGGCTTGCTGTGGGGACGCGGTGCCGTCGACATGAAAAACGTTGACGCGATGATGCTCACAGCCGTTGCGGATGTTTTGCGCAGCGGCCGGCAACCCGAACGCGACATTTGTTTGACCTTTTTTGCCGACGAAGAGAATGGCGGCGTCGAAGGCAGCGAACTGGTTGTGCGGGGGAAGCCGGAGTGGTTTGCCGGGGCAACCGAGGCGATCAGCGAAGTTGGCGGTTACTCGATTGACGTCGCCGGTCAGCGCACCTATTTGTTACAGGTGGGGGAGAAAGCGCTGCTCTGGCTCAAGCTTGTCGCCACCGGGCGGGCCGGACACGGGAGCCGTCTGCACACTGACAACGCAATCACCAAACTTGCCGAGGCCGTCACCCGCGTCGGTAACGCAACGTGGCCGATCGAGCTCACGCCAACGACTCGCGCGCTTGTTGCGCGTTTGAGTGAGCTGACAGGTCTGTCACAAGACGATCCCGACGCGCTGGCTGCCGCAACGGGCCCCGCCGAAGCGTTTTTGAAGTCGACATTTCGAACCACCATGAACCCAACAGGGCTGACCGCGGGGTACAAACACAACGTGATTCCTGGCCGTGCCGAAGCACTCATTGACGTGCGCGTTCTCCCCGGTACTGAAGCGCTTGTGCTCGAACAATTGCGTGAACTCGTCGGTGACGAAATCCAGATCGAGACGGTCGTAGCTGACATTGGCACCGAGACAACCTTTGACGGTGAACTGGTCGACCTCATGGTTTCGCTCCTTGGCGAGCACGACCCGGGCACCCCGGTTTTGCCCTATTTGCTCGGAGCGGGCACCGACAACAAGGCCCTTGCACGTCTGGGAATCACAGGCTACGGTTTTGCGCCATTGAAATTGCCAGCCGATCTTGACTTTACCGGTATGTTTCACGGGGTTGACGAACGTGTGCCCGTAGACTCACTTGTTTTCGGGCAGAATGTGCTGCGAGACCTCATTTTGCGTTACTAAACACGAAAGTTCCTCCCCATGAGCCTTCTTGAAGCAATTCTGCTCGGCATTATTCAGGGTCTGACTGAATTCTTACCAATCTCATCGAGCGCCCACTTGCGTATTGCCGGCACGTTCTTGCCCGCCGCGCAAGATCCCGGTGCTGCTTTCACGGCGATCACGCAAATCGGCACCGAGCTTGCCGTTGTGGTGTACTTCTGGCGCGACATTGTGCGCATCATCAAGCACTGGTTCTTGGCGCTGTTCGGCAAGATTCCGCGCAACGATCCCGATGCTCGACTGGGGTGGCTCATCATCATCGGTACGATCCCGATCGTTGTCTTGGGGCTGCTGTTCCAAGACCAGATCGAGGGCGTGCTGCGCTCCCTGTGGATCACGGCCGTCATGCTGATCGTGTTCGGAATCCTGCTTGGTGTCGCCGACAAAGTTGGTGCGAAATCCCGTGAGCTTGACCAGATGACCTACCCACAGGGCTTTATTTTCGGTGGTGCTCAAGCGCTGGCGCTCATTCCTGGTGTTTCGCGCTCGGGCGGTTCGATCACTGCCGGGCTCTTTATGGGGTTCAGCCGTCAAGCGGCGGCCCGCTACGCGTTCTTGCTTGCGATTCCGGCGGTTTTCGGCAGCGGATTCTTCCAACTGTTCAAGAGCTTGGGTGAACCCACTGTTGTTGGCTGGGGTGAAACGGCCGTGGCAACAGCCGTCGCGTTTGTTGTTGCCCTCGGAGTTATCGCCTTCTTGATGAACTGGATCTCAACGCGCAGTTTCATGCCGTTTGTGATCTACCGGGTTCTGCTTGGCGGCACGCTGCTCGTACTGCTTTCGCTCGGGCTGATCCCGGCGACGTAGCCGAGGCTATTTCTTCGGGTCGCCGCGACCGTCGCGGTAGCGCAAGAAGTCTTCGAACTCTTGCGCGATTGCGTCACCGGATGCTTCGGGTGAATCAACGGTGTCACGGTTTTGCTCAAGATGGCGGATGTAATCGGTCAAATCTTCATCTTCGGCTGTGGCGGCGTCAATTGACGCTTCCCAGGCATCCGATTGTTTCCGCAACTCTTCGCGTTCAATGTCGACACCGGTGAGGTCGCTCAAACGTTCGACGAGTGCGAGCGTTGCTTTCGGTGCGCTTGCGCCCCCGCCGATGTAGTGGGGCACGGAGGCCCATAAACCTACCGTCGGAAGGCCGGACACTTCGGCAACGTGCTCAAGCACGCTGAGGATGCCGACATGCCCTTCGTACAGTGAACGCTCGAGGCCCAGCGCATTGCGCACGTGTTCGTTGTTGCTTGCCGAGAAGATGGCAATCGGTCGCGTGTGAGGAGCATCCGCAAGCATCGCCCCGATGCTGACCAGGCCACTGATGTCTTCCCGCAAAAAGACATCAACGAGCTCGCCCGCAAACCCCTGCCATGAGCGGGACGGTTCAGGCCCGGTGAGCAACCAAAACTCGGTATCGCCGGTGGGTTGAGTCGGACGCCACAGGGCCGTTTCTGGCCACTGTAAGACTCGTTTGCCCTGCTCGTCGAAGGCAACCTTGGGGCGCGTGTACTGATAATCGGCGTAGAACTCGGGGTCGACCGTGTGCACGCGCTCGTAATCACCACGCTCACGCAGCAGCGTGAGGACATCCGTGGCGGCGCCAGCGGCATCGTTCCACCCATCGAATGCGGCCAGCACGATGCGATCTCCGAGTACGTGCATATCTCTAGGCTAGCGCGCTCGGCTGTGCGTGCGGCCGCGCCGATCGGGGGGAGGGCGAGTGCTCGGTAGACTCGCTGTGTGAGTGCGCAACTGAACTATCCAGCAGCCGTCTTATGGGATATGGATGGCACCTTGATCGACACGGAACCGTACTGGATGGACGCCGAAGCTGACCTTGTCGCGTCGTTTGGCGGTACGTGGACGAAGCAAGACGGGCTCAAACTCGTCGGGAATGGATTGCCGGTTTCGGCGAGAATCTTGCAAGAAGCGGGTGTCGAGCTCGAAGTCGACGAGATCATCGAGCGGCTGACAGATGCCGTGACGGTGCGTTTGGGCGTTGAGCGACCGTATCGCCCGGGGGCTGTTGAGCTTGTGACTGCAGTACGCCAGGCAGGCATCCCGATTGCGCTTGTGACCATGTCAATGCGTCAGATGGCTCTAGACGCGGTGGGGTCGCTCGGGTTTGACGTCGTCGTCGCCGGGGATGATGTCGCGAGACCCAAACCATATCCAGACGCGTATGAGCAGGCAGCACAGGCCCTGGGTGTTGATCCGGCAGAGTGCATCGCAGTTGAAGACTCACCGACCGGTGTCGCCTCCGCACTAGCGGCTGGCACACACGTCATTGGCGTCGAACACATGCTGTCGCTTGACGGTACAGGTGCCCATGACATCTGGCACACACTTGCCGGACGAACGCTCGCCGACCTTGTGGCATCGAAGAATGCAGGAAGCAACGAATGACTGATACCCGCCCGAGTGGCCCGTTTCGCGTTGGCGACAGGGTGCAATTGACTGGCCCGAAAGGTCGGGTGCACACGGTCAGCCTGCGCGAAGATGGCGAATTGCACACGCACCACGGTGTATTACGACACACGCAATTGATTGGTCAACCCGACGGTTCGGTTGTCACGAACAGTTCTGGGCACGAATACTTGGCATTGCGACCGCTCTTGCGTGACTTTGTCATGTCGATGCCGCGCGGCGCCGCGATCGTCTACCCGAAAGATGCCGGCCAAATCGTGATGCAGGCTGACATTTTTCCGGGCGCGGTTGTTGTCGAAGCCGGTGTCGGCTCGGGTGCACTTTCGCTTTCGCTGCTGCGTGCCGTTGGCGAGCGCGGCAAACTCATCTCGTTCGAACGTCGGGAAGAGTTCGCTGAGGTCGCCGAAGCCAACATTGAGACCTTTTTCGGTGAGAAACCCGCAAATTGGCAGATCGCTATCGGGGATCTCGCTGAAGCGCTCCCGCAAACTGTTGCACCAGCAAGTGTCGACCGTGTCGTGCTCGACATGCTTGCCCCATGGGAGTGCCTTGACGTTGTCGCCGAGGCACTGCAACCTGGGGGTGTGCTGATTTGCTATGTCGCAACGGTTACCCAGCTCTCGCGAGTGGCTGAAAGCATCCGTGCCACGGGATTGTTCACTGAACCTGAGTCGAACGAAACGCTTGTTCGCGGTTGGCACGTTGAGGGCCTGGCGGTACGCCCCGACCACCGCATGGTCGCCCACACAGCCTTTTTGATCAGCGCGCGCAGGCTCGCACCGGGGGCAATCCCGCCCGAAGTGAAGCGTCGTGCATCCAAAACTCGTTTCAGCGACGAAGACGTCGAATTGTGGACACCGGGATCGCTTGGCGAGCGTACGATCACCGACAAGAATTTGCGAAAACGCGTACGCGATGCACAAAAAGCACAAACGGCATCAAAGGTAGCGTCGCAATCGCGGGCTGCCGACAAGACCGACAGTGGCTCAGACGAGGGTGAACGTGAATGAGTGACGTTCCAGCCCACGAACGGCTCACCAACCTTGTCGTCGCGCTCATGGCGAGCGACATCGGGCTTACGCGCGAACAAATTCTCAGCACGGTTTCTGGATACCGACAGCGCACTGCCGGTAAAACAACCGCGGGGGCCCTTGAGCGCATGTTTGAGCGCGACAAAGACAATCTGCGCGGTCTGGGGGTGCGCGTTGACACGATCGGGGGAGCAGACCCCAATGACGTTCGTGACGCACGCTACCGGATTCCGCGTGAGGAATACGCGCTTCCTGACGACATCACATTCACTCCCGCAGAGATTGCAATCTTGAAGGTTGCGGCAAGCGCGTGGCGGGGCGGGTCAGTTTCGGATGATGTGCGAGCCGGGCTGCAAAAGATCACCGCGCTCGGGATTGACATTGACGAAGAACTGCTCGGATTCGCCCCCGAAGTGGCGGCAACCGATGCGAATTTCGCGGTATTGAATCGCGCACTCGCCAATGGTTCATGGGTTTCGTTCGAATACCTGCGGCTCGGTTCGATCACCCCGCGTCAGCGCACCTGCGCGCCATTAGCGCTCGTTGAGTTCGAAGGGCGCTGGCACCTGTTTGCCTACGATCAAGGCACAGCGGCAGAGCGAACATTCCTTCTCTCGCGCATGACGTCACCGGTCAAACAACTCACCACCGCCCCAGTTGCGGTGCCGCAATGGCTGCGAACGGATGCTGCAATCCGAGCTCGAGAGGGTCTCGAACACTTGCGTCGCCAACAGCGCGCAAAACTGTGGGTTCTGCCGGGCAGTGAAGCAGCGTTGCGGCTTGCGCGAAGTGGTGACGCGAAGACCGATGGTGAGTTCGTTTTGGATGTTGGTTATGTTGACGCGGACTTTTTCGCTGACGAGCTTGCCTCTTACGGCCCCGAGGTCGTCGTGCAAGAACCGGCTGGGCTTGCCGCTGCCGTCCAGGAACGCTTACGGGCTGTGGTTGCGGCACACGAGTCCACGCAGCAGGGGGAGTGATGGCGAAATCACCGAAGCTTGGGGCATCCGATCTCGTTGCGATGTATCTCGTGCTCGTGCCCTACTTGATCGAACACCAAGAGGTTTCCGTTGCTGATGCGGCAGCGCGCTTTGGTGTGAGCGAGCGGGAAATGCACGAGCACATTCAACGGCTTACGCTCATTGGCCTTCCCGGTGATGACGACTTCTACCAAATGCCAAACGATCTGTTCGACATCAATTGGGATCTGCTCGAAGAAGAAGGCATTATCCAAATCACGAACCATCCGGCACTTGAACGGCCCCCGCGGTTGACATCGCGTGAAGCGGCAGCACTGATTGCGGGGCTGCAACTGGTTGCCGCGGCACCGGGTTTTACGGAAACAGCGCTCATCACAGGACTCAAAAGCAAGCTTGCTGCTGGCGGTGCAGATGTAATCGCTGAGGTGGCTATCGATGCGGGCGTCACCGGGCCAAAGCAAGAGCTGTTGATTGAGGCAGCCCGACTGGGGCAAACCGTAACGTTTACCTATCAGGCTCTCGATGCAGCCGCGATGACACGTACGGTTACCCCGCACCGAGTGCGAATCGCTGATGGTCAGTGGTACATGCAGGGCTTGTGTCACGTACGTCAAGCAGAGCGCACATTCAATCTTGATCGGATGACGGATGTGCGGCTGAGCGAAGATCTCGGCGTGCCCGCTCATGCAACCGAGCCTGCGGCAGGGGCCGAGGTGGAAGCGCAGGTCGTGACGCTGCGCGTCGCAGGTGGTGCGCTTGGCGTGCTGGGGGATTACACCCGTGACGCAGAGATTGAGATGCTCGCTGATGGTGACGCGCTGGTGCGCTTGCACGTGGCATCCGCTCAAGCCCTGAAACGACTCGCTGCACGCAATGCCGGTGCTGTGCGAATCGTCGCGCCGCAAACGGCGGTTGTGGCGGCACAGCAATGGGCAGTATCCGCGCTGAGCGCTTACCCCCGGCCATAGAAATCTTCGACTAGCATGAACGTAACCGCGCGCTCTCTGAGCGCACCAAACAAGGAGTAGCTCATGTTCAGCAACCTCGGTGGACCAACCTTCTGGGTTATTCTGCTCGTTATTTTGCTGCTTTTCGGTGCCGCAAAACTTCCCGCGCTCGCGAAAGGGCTTGGCGAGTCAGCTCGGGTATTCAAAGGCGAAATGAAGGGGCTCAAAGAAGACGAAGCAGCGGCTGCCGCGGCTGCTGCTGCCGCTGAAGCCGCCGCCGCCACTCCTGCTGCAACGACCGCCGCTGACGCCGCCGCTGTTGAAAAGAAAGCGAACGACGACGCCGCCGCCTAGCGTGAGTGGTCGTAGCACCGTAGAACTTCAGTGAGCGAATCAGTTCCGGCGCCCAGCGCGAAAGCGGTGCCCCCGAACGACAAGAACATGTCGTTATGGGGGCATCTTGCTGAATTGCGCCGTCGATTGGTCGTTTCGGCTATCGCCGTTGTCGTTGCGATGATCATCGGTTTCCTCATCGCCGATGACGTCATCGGTTGGCTCGTGATCCCCATCGAACAGGTCGCTGCAGAGCGCAACCAGGCCCTCGTAGGTTTCAACTACGACTCGATCGCCGGTCCGTTCAATATGCTGATGCGAATCGCTTTCACAATCGGTCTTTTTCTTGCTGCACCGGTGTGGCTGTGGCAATTGTGGGCGTTCGTGATGCCCGGCCTCACGAAGAAAGAGATTCGCTACACGATCGGCTTTTCGGCCGCGGCAATCCCACTGTTCTTCGGTGGTGTCTACATTGCAGTGCTTGTCCTGCCGCGTGTTATTCGCGTTTTGGCGTCATTCACAGGTGACGTCGCCAGCAACCTCTACGACGCCACAACCTACTACGACTTTGTCTTCAAATTCATGCTCGTCATCGGCATCGCGATGGTGCTACCGGTTTTCCTCGTCGCACTCAACCTCGCCGGCTTACTCACGGGAAAGTCCATTTTGAAAGGGTGGCGTGTTGCCGTGCTCGTGTGCACACTGTTCGCCGGCCTTGCGACGCCCGCAGCAGACCTTTTCAGCATGTTCATGCTCGCTGGCATTCTCATTGCGCTGTACATGTTGGCCGCCGGCATTGCGTTGCTCGTGGACTACCGGCGAGGTCGAAAAGCGAAGGCGGCCGCAGCGTGAGTGAACCCACGCAACTGCACCAGTTTGCTGCACGGCAAAAGTTCTCGCTGGACCCATTTCAGATTGCTGCCAACGAGGCACTTGAGAGCGGCCGGAACGTGCTTGTTGCGGCCCCAACCGGTGCTGGCAAGACCATCGTGGGGGAGTTTGCGATTGCCCTTGCGATGTCAAGCCCAAACGGTAAGGCGTTTTACACGACGCCGATGAAGGCGCTTTCGAACCAGAAGTTTCGCGAGCTCGTTGAGGTCTACGGACCCGAGAGTGTTGGTCTGCTGACGGGTGACACAAACATCAACGGCAACGCACGCATCGTTGTCATGACAACCGAAGTGTTGCGCAACATGCTTTACGCAGACTCGGATGCAATTACCGACCTGCACTACGTCATCATGGACGAAGTGCACTACCTCGCTGACCGATTCCGGGGCGCAGTGTGGGAAGAAGTGATCATTCACTTGCCGCGTTCGGTTTCGCTTGTCGCGTTGAGCGCAACTGTTTCAAACGCAGAAGAATTCGGCGATTGGATCGCCGCGGTGCGCGGCAACACCGAAGTCATCGTTTCTGAGCATCGGCCTGTGCCGTTGCAACAGCACGTGCTCGTACGCGATGATTTATTGCCGCTTTTCGATGACCGTGCGGGCGCCGCGACAGCACTCGTGAATCAGGCGCTCATGCGCGTGCGCTCGCAAAAAGGTCAGGACTACGAACGCAGCCGTCGCCCGAATCGTGGCGGGAAGCGTCCCGTGCGCGCGGGGAATCGGCAACGCATCGAGCGGATGGATCGCCCCGATGTTGTGCGGTTGCTCGAGCGGTCAAACTTGCTTCCAGCAATCTTCTTCATCTTCAGCAGGGTCGGATGTGAAGCGGCCGTGCAGCAGTGTCATCGAGCTGGTCTCGAGTTGACGTCTCCGGAAGAACGAAAAGAGATTCGCCGAGTCGTTACCGAGCGCACCGCGAGTCTTGACCCTGACGACCTTGCTGTGCTCGGGTATTGGGACTGGCTCTCGAGCCTTGAGCGTGGTTTTGCTGCCCACCACGCCGGCATGCTGCCGGTGTTCAAAGAAGTTGTCGAAACACTCTTCCAGGCAAAACTCGTGAAAGCCGTTTTCGCGACCGAAACCCTCGCGCTTGGCATCAACATGCCCGCTCGCACGGTTGTGCTCGAGCAAATGGAAAAGTACAACGGCGAAGCACGCGTGCCGATCACGTCTGGGGAGTACACACAGCTCACCGGTCGTGCGGGGCGCAGAGGAATCGACGTTGAAGGCCACGCGGTCGTGCAGTGGACCGAGAACCTTGATCCGCAAGCCGTTGCCGCCCTCGCCTCGAGACGCACATACCCGCTCAACTCGAGCTTCAGTCCGACCTACAACATGGCCGTCAACCTCGTTGATCAGTTCGGTCGCACGCGGGCGCGCGAAATCCTCGAGTCCTCGTTTGCGCAGTTCCAAGCTGACCGTGCGGTCGTCTCACTTGCCCGTCAAGTACGTGACATGGAAGAATCTCTCGCCGGCTACGCGCAGGCCATGCAGTGCGAACTGGGTGACTTTGGTTCGTACGCTTCCATGCGGCGAGAACTGAGTGATGTCGAACGCAAGCTGAAATCTGACAGCCGGGCGCCAGAGAAGGTCAAAAGCAAGCGCCGTAAACGTGTCGCAAAGCTCCGCGAACGGTTGCGGGAGCATCCGATACATGCGTGCCCGGACCGCGAAGATCACGCGCGCTGGGGTGAGCGGTATTACAAACTCGAGCGGCAGGCGAATCGGATGCGCCAGCAGATCGCAACGCGCACCGGTACTGTTGCACGGGTTTTCGACCGCGTGCTTGGAGTGTTGAGTGACCTGCAGTACGTCACCGGTAGCGGCAACGAGCTCCAGCTGACGGACGCTGGCCGAACGATGCGCCGTATCTACGGGGAACGCGATCTGCTCGTTGCCGAGTCACTGCGGCGAGGGCTGTGGAGCGGACTTGATACCCCGGCGATGGCCGCGATTGCGGCGTGTCTGGTCTATGAACCCCGGCGTGATGAAGCAACCGTGGGGGAGCGGGGTGTGCGCCAAGAAGCGTTCCGGAGCGCGCTCAAGCACACACGCGAGCTGTGGGAAGAACTGAACGATCTGGAAATCCAACACGGACTGGAAGGCAGCGCACCGCTCGCCGACGGACTCTCGCCGGCAATGTTCGGATGGGCACGGGGTCTGGGGCTAGATCGGGTCTTGGCAGATGCTGACATGGCCGCCGGCGATTTCGTGCGTTGGACAAAGCAAACAATCGACTTGCTCGACCAGCTCTCTGTCGTCGCCGACGACGCCAAGGTCGCCACAACCGCACGCAAAGCGCTCGATGCTGTCCGACGTGGTGTTGTCGCATACTCGGGGCTGTGACGTGAAAACGCAAAACATGCCCTGGTTGGCCCGGGTTCTGCTCAGCGCAACTGGTGGTGCGGCACTGCTGTTCTCGATCGAGCCGTATGCTGTCTGGCCACTGGCCTGGGTCGGTGTAGCCCTGGGACTGTGGGCGTTGCGGGGCGCCGGTTTTTGGGCAGCATTCTTCTGCGGACTTGCATACGGAGCAGCACTGTTCTTTCCGCTCGTCACCTGGACCAGCCCGTTCCTTGGGCCACTACCGTGGCTTGCACTCGCAACAGCCGAAACGGTTTTGACCGCGATCGCGTCGCTGCTCATCGCCGCGGCGTATCGCTGGGTTCCATCCCTCAGCGCCAAACCCGCTGTGGGCGCGGTTTTGGTGAGCCTTGCTGCATCGGCGGCTTTTGTCTCGCGCGAAGTGTTTCTTGGCGGCTTTCCCTACTCCGGCTTTCCGTGGGCGCGCATCGCGATGTCGCAATCCAACAGCCCCTTCGCGGAATCCGTCTCGTGGATTTCTATCAGCGGACTCAGCTGGGCCATCGCGTTTTCTTGCGCGCTCGTGATTGAGGCGTGCAGTCGTCGCGTGATCTTGCCCGCACTTGTCGCCGTTGTTGGCATCATTGGGCTTGCGGTTGTGCCGATGTTCCCGACGACGGTGGTTGGTACCGTGCGCATCGCGGCAGTACAGCCCGACAGCCCCGCCGGCTTCTTTGACGAACGCGAGCGATACGGCCTCGTCGACTCGTTGCTTGCAACATCCGCCCAAATCGAACCTGAATCGGTGCAACTTGTGGTGTGGCCGGAAGGCTTTGACGGTGACCCGTTCTCAGACGCATACTTGGCCGACACGCTTGCGTTTGAATCCCAACGGCTGGGCGCACCGCTGCTTGCCAACGCCGCAGTCAAACGCGGTGAGGAAGTGTTCAACACTTCGTTCTTATGGACGCAGCAGACCGCGCTTGACGCTGAAGTCGATGACGTGCAGTCGCACGCGAAACGCAACCCAGTGCCGTTCGGCGAATACGTCCCCGACCGTTGGTTCTACGAAAAAATCGTCCCTGACCTCGTTGGGCTGATCGGGCGCGAGTACACACCGGGAACAGACGCGCCACTCATCGATGTTGATGTCGACGGTGAGCGGGTACGCGTTGCGCTTGCCATCTGCTTCGACGTGATCTACGACGCGGTTATTCGAGAAGGTATCGCGGGTGGGGGAGAGCTGTTTGTTTTCCAAACCAACAATGCCGACTTTCGTGGAACGCCAGAAAGCGAGCAACAACTCGCTTTCGCGCGGATGCGTGCGTTTGAGACCGGCCGTGCGGTCGTGAATATTTCAACGATCGGCACAAGCGCAATTGTTGGCGCGGATGGCGAGATCCTGCAGCAGCTTGACGCGGACACCGCCGGCATTCTCGATGCTGACATTGAACGTCGTACTGGGATTACACTCGGTGTTCGCTCGGGGGCATATGTTGAGCTTGCGGCACTCGTCATCGGGTGCGGGCTCATTCTTGCCGGTGCAATAACAACCCGCAGAAAGCGGAAGCTTTAGACGGTCGACCCCTCGTTTTCGCCGCGCCTTGCGTGTAAGAAGTCGAGACGCTCCTGCAAGAGCTCTTCCAACTCAGGAATCGTGCGCCGCTCCATGAGCATGTCCCAGTGGGTGCGGGCCGTCTTGTCTTCGTTCTCTTCGACCGTGATGGTCGCGCCATCGACCTGAAGCAGCGCGTTCTCGCCGCACCGGCACTCCCAAACTTCGGGCGCCTCGGCATCTGCTGCGAACATCAGTTTGGTCTCGTGGCCACAACTCGGGCACACGTAAATGGTTTCGCGTCGTTCCATGAACACGACGCCCTCTTCGCTTTGTAGGCTCTGGGCGCCAAGCCGCACTCCGCGTAGGCTGCGATCTGCCATGATGAGTCCTCTCGTTGCTCTCTATTTGTAACGCGTGCAGCTATGCATCGCTTCCCAAACTTCGAGAAAAACCAGTATTCACAGCCCACACTCAGCGCGAATACCGTCAAACAGCGGCATTCATCACCTTATGGAGTGCGGCCCAGGGTGCGAATCGCAGTTGCAGCATCGTCAGTAACAATGCCGTCGACGCCGGCGCTGACGAGTTGCAGCATCGTGTGCGGTGAGTTGATTGTCCAGATGTGAACGTCGGTCCCAGCAGCTTTTGCCGCCTGCAAGAGCGTGTCTGACAACACCCGGATCCGCCCTTGACGCTGTGGTATCTGAACAGCATCGAAACGGCCGAGCGCAGCCGTCAAACCGGGGGAGCCCGGTGACATTGCGCGGCCAAGGATGCGCACGATTTCGTATTTCGCGGGCGAGATGGCTGGTCGCTCGATCGTGTGGGTTTTGAGATGCTCAAGTGTTGCATTGCGCATCTTCGCATCGAAGGATGTCAACAGTACGCGGTCGGTATCGCGCGAAATTGCTTTGGCCACGGGGGAGGGGCCAGCGGCAGTTTTGACATCGATATTGAAATGGAGCGTGGGAAATGCCGCAAGTGCGTCTTCCAACACGGCCAAACCGCCATGATCAGCAAAGAGTCGCTCCAGCTCACGCGTGCGAACGGATGTTACCGGGCGTGGGTCGCCAAACAACCGTAAGAGCGTGTCGTCGTGAAACAAGACTGCGTCGCCATCCGCTGTGACCTGAACGTCGGTTTCTAAGTAGTGGGCACCCTCGGCTTGCGCGCGCGCGAAGGCAGCCATGGAGTTTTCGAGAGCGCCATCACCGGGAAAGCCACGGTGAGCCAAGACGATCGGGCCGCTGTGCCGCAAGTAGGGGTGTCGGGTACGCACGATTGGGGGCCACTCCTTTGGTGGTTGTCTACCAACTGCAAAGCCACCGGGCTGGGTAGAGTTGCACTGGCTAATTCTTGCGTATCCAGGAGGAAAAATGAGCGAATTGCTCCAACCCGGTTCACTGACCGACAAGGTCGTCGTCGTCACCGGGTCATCTCGCGGCATTGGCGCCGATACCGTACGGCACTTTGCCGGTGCTGGTGCGGATGTTGTTATCAACTACCGCAACAAGGCGCCACGTGCTGAAAAGCTCGCCATCGAGGTGCGAGAACAGGGCTCACGCGCACTCGTGGTCGGTGCGGATTTGACGGATCCAACATCCATCTCCGACTTTTTTTCGCAGGTCGCCGATGAGTACGGCCACGTCGATGTTCTCGTGCTGAATGCCTCTGGTGGGATGGAATCAGGGATGGCCGACGACTACGCGCTCAAACTCAATCGTGATGCGCAGCTCAATGTCGTAGCGGCCGCCCGGCCACTGCTGGGCGATGGCGGTCGCATCGTTTTCGTCACGAGTCACCAGGCACACTTCATTCGATCCACGCCCACGATGGCCGAGTACGACGTTGTGGCACATTCAAAACGTGCGGGGGAGGATGCCTTGCGTGAGCTCATTCCTGGGCTTGCCGAACAGGGGATTGGGTTCACAGTTGTCTCCGGCGACATGATCGAAGGCACGATAACGGCCACGCTGCTCGAACGCGCGAACCCGGGTGCGATCGCTGGTCGTCGCGAAGCGGCCGGGAAACTCTATAACGTCAACGAATTTGCCCGTGAGGTTGCACTGGCGGCTGTTGAGCCGGTTCCGGCTGACAACACCAAGCTCGTCGGTGACACGAGCGACTTCGGCGCCGAATAGCAAACACAAAAGAGGAGGCCCGCACAGGTACTGTGCGGGCCACCTCGTGGTTGTCAGAACTGACGCCTACTTTTCGGTGTCAGATTCGGTGACCTCGACGACGACAGTGCGTTCAGCGTAGGCCTGCTCGGCGGCATCCTTGAGCGCCTGAACACCTGCGAGCGTTGCAGCCTTCGCCTCGGCAGCGATTTCTGCTTTGTGCTTCTCCACGGTGCTCACTGTCTGCTCCCAGAAGATACCGCGCAGAATCTGCACGACACCGATGATGATGAGCCAGACACCAAGGAAGATCCACAGGGTGGCGCCGCCGAGTGCAGGAGCAATCAGCAGTGCGATACCGGCGAGGATGCTCAGAATCGAGAATATGATGACCCACGGGCCCTTGTCTTCTTCGAACAGGGTGACGATTCCCTGGATGATCCACAAGACACCGAACATGACGCCCAAGAACGTGGCAGCGACAGCGGTGACCGCGCCCTTGTGCTGGATCGTGAGGATCAGGAGCCAAACACCCGCGGCAGCGTACAAGACGCCGAGCAGCGCATAACCCCACCGGGTGCCAGCGCTGAGCTTGTCGTTGCCGCCGGTGATGGCAAGGTAGAGGTTAAAAACACCTACAGCAACGGTGTAGAGCGCGAGCAACGCAACAATAAAGGCGCCGGTGCGAGCCGGCTGGAACGTAATGATGAGACCAAAGATGAGTGCGAGCGCACCCGTGACGAAGAGTGTCGAGCGAACGGATTGCAAGAACTGTTCTTTGGTTTCAGCTGCGGTAGCAGACATGATGAACCTTTCTGAAGGATCCCCACGGTTTATGGGTCATTCGCACAATACCGCTGTGGTGGCAGCCCAAGAGTGTTCCTGTGGGCGCGTTGCAGATTGCTTCACCGTTATATCAGCATTCGCCGATAATATACATTATGTCAGAATGTAAGAATTTGGACGTGTCGTGTTCCTCCCCGCACATACGCCCCCGGTGCGCGAGCACTGTGGAAGACTAAATCCATGACTGCTCTGCTTCGCATTGGTTCCCACGTCCAAGCAGCGCTCGATGCCGGTAATCCCGTGCTCGCGCTGGAATCAACAATCTTTACGCATGGCTTACCGCAACCGCGAAACCTTCAAGTTGCACTTGAAGCTGAGCAAATCGTTCGTGACGCCGGTGCTGTGCCGGCAACGATCGGTGTTGTTGACGGTGTGCCCGTTGTCGGACTCAGTGAAGAGGAAATCTCGTACCTGTCAACAACCGAGGGCGTTGTGAAGGCTTCGCTGCGGGATTTGCCGGTTGCTGCGGCCAAGAAGCTGAGCGCTGGCACCACCGTGGCGGCGACGGCGTACCTCGCCCACGCGGCTGGCGTGCGGGTTTTTTCGACCGGCGGGCTCGGTGGCGTACACCGCCAAGCGCAAGTGACATTTGATGAGTCTGCTGACCTGCCGACACTGGCAACACTCCCCTTGGTCGTTATCAGCGCTGGCGTCAAGTCGATTCTTGACATTCCGTTGACGCTTGAGCGCCTTGAAACCCTCAACTTGGCTGTTGTTGGCTACCAAACGACTGATTACCCCGGGTTCTACATCGCGGATTCGGGTTTCGACATTGAGTACTCGGTCGACTCCCCCGCCGAAGTTGCCCAGATCGTAGCGGCGCGGGACGCATTGGACATATCTTCGACACTCTTGGTGGCAAATCCTGTCGCTGAAGAGCACCAACTCCCCCTCGACGTGCACGCTGATGTCTTGTCGCGTGCCCTCGCGGCCGCAGAGGCCGAGGGCATTTCAGGGCACGACACGACACCGTTCCTGCTTGATTTCGTGCAGCGCGAGACGGGTGGCAAGAGTCTTGATGTCAACGTCGAGGTTTACCGCGGAAACGTCGCTCTCGGCGCGCAAATCGCGGCCGCTTTGGTGTAGCCAGTGCTCGTCGTCATCGGTGATCTCATAGCCGACATCGTCGTCATTGGTGTTGGCGAACTTGCGCATGGCACCGACAACCCCGTCACGATCACGCAAACCCGTGGTGGGAGTGCCGCAAACGTTGCTTCTGCTGCCGCTCCCCTGGGTCCTGTCCGTTTCATTGGCTCGATAGGGTCGGATGCTGCCGGGGCCGCTCTCGCAAACGAACTTGCCGCTGCGGATATCGACGTGCGGGTGCAACGACACGGTCATACCGGGTCGATCGTTGTCCTCGTTGCTGACGACGGCGAGCGCACAATGCTCACGGATCGTGGGGCCGCAGCGGAGCTTTCTGAGATTGATCAGACGTGGCTTGAAGGGGCCACCTGGGTGCATGTGCCACTTTATGGGTGCACCGATGAGCCCTCGCGCGCGGCCGTTATGGCATCGTGCACAGCCGCTCCTGCGCCGGTGAGCCTCGACCTGTCGAGTGTTGCCACGATGACGGCATTGGGTGCGGTATCGCTGCAGCGCATTGTTGACGAGCTCAGCCCCGCTGTCGTTTTTGCGAATCGTGATGAGTTTGCACTCGCCCAAACACTGGGTCTGACGTTTGCGGAAGACTGTGTTGTTGTCGTCAAGCGTGGCGCCGAGCCCGTACTCGTGCGTATCCGCGGCATGGAGACGTCGTTTGATGTGCCGCCGGCAGATGTCGTTGATACAACTGGCGCCGGCGACGCATTCGCCGCGGGCTTTTTGCAGTCTCACCGTTTGGGTGCGGACGTCGCGACATCAGTTGTTGCTGGCATCGAGCTCGCGCAGCGCGCTGTCTCAAGTCCCGGCGCACTGTAAAGGGCTCTGACGTCAGAGCACAAGCTTTAAAACATCCGCGAGCGAATCCGCGGTTGCAATGGAGCCAGCGGCTTCCTGGGGACTTCCGAAACCCCAGCTCGACCAAATAACGGGGATGCCGTAGTCCGCTGCGCCATCGATATCGTGATGGCGATCACCGATGAGAACGGGACGCGAAACATCGGCTCCCGCTCCCGCGAGCCGCTCAAGCGCCCAGCCGAGCACAATTGACTTCCCGTCGGTGAGCCCCTCCTCCCCCGAGCGGGCACCCGAAATGGCCGTGAAATATTTCGTCAAGTCATAGTGGTCAAGAATCGCACGCACTTGGTTTTCCGGCTTCGTACTCGCGGTCGCCTGTGGGATACCGAGATCCCAAAGCGTCCGCAGTGTTTCAGGTACGCCCGGGTACAACGAAACGGATGACGCGTAGCCCTCGGCTGCAGCCATGGTGCGGTAACGGCTCACCGCTTCAGCAGCATCCGTGGCACTGAGCCCCGCTCGCGCCTGGAACGATTCGACCATCGGCGGGCCGATCCAATGCACGAGCTCTTCGTGGGATGGCTCTGGCAGCCCGAAGGAGTCCAGCACCGCAACGAGCCGCGGCATAATGCCCGCGGTGGCGTCCGCGAGCGTGCCGTCGACGTCCCACAAAATACACGTGTACATGCTTCTACCCTATGCGGCGCGAGCGTAAAGCGTCGCGCCGCACGGGGAGAATCAGAGGCCCCGGAACGAGAACGTAAAGCTCAATTCCCCGTTCGGAATTCGGTATTTCGCCAGCGCCTTGGCGCCCCAGGAGTTGTCTCCAGCGACACCGCGGCGCATGAGCGCGGGGCGCACAATCGTGCGGTGCACGGGCGGCAAGTCATTCGGCCGGTTCGCATTTTCGATCTCGAACGGCGTATATGGCAGTGCCGAAAACTCCATCGTCGGTGAGCCGGTAAAACGCAAGCCGTTGCCGCGCTGATCGGTTATTTCCGCCCAGCGCACGCCCGTGCGGTTGCCCGATTCTTGCGGCTTGATGTACGGCGTCAGGAGATCGGCAATCTTGGCTTCATACACATCAAGCTTCGTACCAAGCCGGCGGTCAACGTAGCACTCGTCAGGGCCATCACCGTACCACTTGAGGTTGCTGTACTCGGCGGGCATGCTGAGCAACATCGCAAACTCGGGCAGGTCAGGCAAGTCCTCCGAGAAATTCATCCGCTGGTGCACTTCAACCGCGCCGGTTGGGTCAACGAGGTAGGTCACGTCGCAGAAGGTCTCGGGCGTTGTTGGCAACTGGTAGCGGTAGCTGACGCTGACCCCGCGATCACTCTGCTCGATGACCATTGGCGCCATCTCGTGGTACTTGTTCGTGCGCGCATAGCGGCTCGCAAGCACCCACTGACCCTCATCGAACGGGCCATCATGCCCGCGCTCGTTTGCCGTGGGGGCGTGCCAGAAGTTCGGGCGCACAACGTTGGTGAGGAGCTCTCGTGGGCCATCGGTGAGGTTACCAAAGCTGTAGCTTTGCAGGCCGTGAAAGAGGCGTGAGAACGTCACGTGGAAGTTTGACCCGTGCACACCGACCCAGTTGATGCCTTCTACGAGCGTTGGCGCGGGGGAAGAAACAATGGCGGGTACCGAGCCGTTTGTGACGCTGTACACGTACTGACCGAACGCAATTTCGTAGCCAGTTTCAGCCCAACCGGTGCGCTCGCGCGTGTGCACCGAAACGATCACGCGATATTCACCGGGCAGGGTCGGAGCGGCGAACGGCAGCGGGTAGGTGCCCTGCTCCCCCGGTGCAACGCTCGTCTCGATCGCGCCTTCGGTGATGACAACTCCCTCGCGGGCGAGGCTTGCGCGCACTTCATAGGCATCCGATCCGGTGAACAAGAACCGGTTCTGCAGGGTGAATTCGGTTTCGGTCGGTTCGATGACGAAGCTTTGGTAGACGCGTTTGACCTCTTGGGTTTTTGGTGTCCACGTGTGGTCAGCTGCGAAAATTCCGTTGCCGCTGAAGTCCCAGTCGTGGATGGCTTCACCACTGTCGCCGCCATAGCCGAAGATGGTCTTGCCGTGGCGATCGGTTAACTCGATAGCTTGGTCGGCGAAGTCCCAGATGAAGCCGCCCTGGAACAGTGGTTCGCGGTATGAGAGTTCAACGTATTCGTCGACGGCGCCGAAAGAGTTTCCCATAGCGTGCGCGTATTCACACAGGATCATTGGCTTTTCGCGGTGGTCTTGCAGGAATGCTTCGACTTCGGCTGCTGGCGTGTACATCTTGCTGACGATGTCGGTCGTTTCCGGGTAGCGGGCATCCCAGTCGATGCCTTCGTAGTGCACAGGCCGATTATCGGATGCTTTGAAGTACGCCGAAACGTCTCGAATGACGGTGCCACCGTATGACTCATTTCCGCACGACCAAATGAGAATGCTCGCATGGTTCTTGTCGCGCTCCAGCATGCTCGCAGCGCGGTCAAGCGTGATTGCACGCCACTGGTCACGATCGCCGGGCAGCGCTTCGCTTTGCGGGCGGTCTTGCGCGCGAACGCGGGTCCACATTCCGTGGGTTTCCAGGTTCATCTCGTCGATGACCATGAGCCCGTACTCGTCGGCGAACTCGTAAATCCAGCGGTTGTTTGGGTAGTGGCTCGTACGAACAGCGTTGATGCCAACCTGCTTCATGAGCTTGACATCGGTTTCCACCTCGCTGCGTGTCACAACGCGGCCGTTGAGCCCAAACTCATGACGGTTGACACCGTGAAAGGCCACGCGCTTGCCGTTGAGCAGCATGATGCTGTCAACGATTTCGAAACGGCGCACACCGACACGTTGCGGAACAATTTCGGTCAGAGCGCCGCTTGCGTCACGCACCTCCAGCACAACGTCATACAGGTTGGGCTGCTCGGCGCTCCACAGCAATGGGGCCGTCAGTTCGAAGGTGAGTACGCCGTCGGCACCGACGATGAACTCCCCCACCCCAGCGATACGTGCGTTGACGGTGCCGACACCCGCGAGCTGTGGGGTGATTGTGATGATGGCCCTGTCGAAGGTATCTGAAAGTTCGGTTGTGATGCGCACGTCTTCGAGGTGCACGGCAGCGCGGCGTGTGAGGACAACGTCGCGGAAGATTCCGGAGAATCGGTAGAAGTCTTGATCTTCCAACCAGGAGCCTGCCGTGTACGTGAACACCTGGGCAGCGACACGATTGATGCCTGTGGTCAGGGCGTTTGTGATGTCGAATTCGCTGGGGGTGAATGTGTCGCTCGCGTACCCGATGTAGGTGCCATTGACCCACACGGCAACGGCACTTTCGGCGCCGTGGAACGTCAAGTGCAGTCGTTCGCCTACTTCGAGTTGGTGATCGAGCTCGAAGTCGCGGATGTACGTGCCAACCGGGTTGTCGCGCGTTGGGATCTCCCCCGGCAGAACAGCTTCTTGTCCGTCCCATGCGTAACCGACGTTGACGTACTGCGGGCGGTCATAACCGGCCAGTTGAATGTGCTGGGGTACGCGGATGTCGTCCCATCCGCTGACGTCCAGCGCCGGGTCTTGGAATCCCGTCGGGAGCTGGGTGAAGTTTTTGGCGTAGTGAAACTTCCAGTGCCCGTTGAGGAACTGTTCAAAACTGCTGATCCCCGTGCGTGCTTCTTCCACGCTGGCAAACCAGCGGTGATCGGAGTGCGCGGGGCGGCGGTTTTGGGCGAAAAAGTTCGGGTCTTTAAGGTGAGCGACGTCGAAGGTCACTTGATGGCTCCTGTAATGCCCTGCGCAAACGAGCGTTGCAGCAAGAGGAAGATAACGATGGTTGGAATTGAGGCGAGCAGAACCGCGAGCATCAGCACACCGTAGTCGGTGACGTAGCCGGCGGTCAGGTTTGAAACGAGCATTGGCATCGTTTGCACCTTGTTGTTGAGCAAGATGACGCGAGGCCAGAGGAAGTTGTTCCACGCTGTCATGAAGGTAATAACCGCGGCAGCAGCGAACGTTGATTTCATGGTGGGCACATAAATACGCGCAAAAATCGACAGTTCGCTCAGTCCATCAAGGCGTGCTGCTTCGATGATTTCATGCGGGAATGATCGTGATGCCTGGCGGAAGAGCAAGATCAGCAGAGGCGTTGCGATTGCGGGCAAAACGACCGCGTAAAGCGAGGTAATCATGCCGACGTTCGCGAACATCCGAAACAGCGGAATCATGGTTGCAGCGAAAGGAATCATCATCGCGAGCATGAGCAGCATCATCACGAGGTCTTTGCCTTTTGAGTGGTAAACCTCGAAGCCGTAACCGGCAATCGAGCAGATTACGAGAGCAAGAATTGTCGTGACGACGGCGATAAAGGCTGAGTTCCACATTGAGCTGCCGAGGTCTTGCGACGCCGTGAGTTTCGCCCAGTTGTCGAACAGGTGCGGACCCGGTGAGAGCTTTGACGCGAGCACCTCTTGGGTTGTGTTCGTTGCCGAAACCGCCATGAAGTACAGCGGAAACAGCGAAAAGAACGCCACGATCGAAAGGAAAACATACGAAGGGACGCTGCGCCAGTTGAACTTCGCGCCCGTACGCACTCGCCTGCCACCACTTTGCTGTGTCACAACGGTGCGGGTCGTGTCGAGACTAGTCACGCTTGTCACCCACTCTCATTTGAATAAACGCCAAGACTGCAACAAGGATCAAGATCACGTATGAGATTGCCGCGCCGTAACCTATGTTCGGGTTCTTCAAGAACGACAGCTCGTAGAGATAGTGCGACATCGACATTGATTGATACGCTGGGCCACCCTTCGTGAGGGCCCAGGATTCGTCGAAGAGTTGCAGGGTTCCGTTGATCGACATGATGCCGGTGAGTACGATCATCGGACGCAGCTGCGGCAACGTCACATAGAAGAACGTTTTGATGGGGCCGGCACCGTCGATCTTCGCCGCTTCGATGCTTGAGTAATCGATGTTCTGCAGGGCGGCGAGGAAGAAGACCATGTTGTAGCCAGTCCAGCGCCAGAGGAGCCCCAAGATGATGACGATGCGGGCTGACCAACCGTTACCCAACCAGTTCAGTGGAGAGTCCATGAGACCAATGCTCATGAGCACGTCGTTGACGAGTCCATCGGTTTGGAAGAGGGTGCGAAACACCATCGAGTATGAGACGAGCGAAACAGCACAGGGCAGAAAGATTGCCGTTCGCCAGAACCCCTTGAATCTCAGGTTCGGATTGTTCAGCAGGTTGGCCAGGATCATCGCGACCAAAAGCATGATTGGCACCTGAAAGATCAGGTAGAAGAACGTGTTGAACAGGCTCTGTTGGAAGAGGTGGTCATCAAACAGGCGCTGATAGTTGTACCACAGTGGTTCGGCGAAGGTGAGGTTCGTGCCACGCCCGGTCTTCATCGACAGGATGAAGGCCTGGATCATCGGCACGAAGCTCATGATCGTGATGAGCAGCGCGGCGGGAATCAGGAACGCCCAGCCGGTGAGGTTGCGACGTCGAGTCTCGGTCACAAAGTGGTTCTTTTTGCCTGCGTACGCGTCAGGACCCAAAGGGGCTCGACGTTTCGCGGTTGCGTTACTTGTCACGTGTGCTGTTCCTTACACTCGACGCTGAAGTGTTGGGTACGGGGAGAAACGGGACCGGAAAAAGCGCATTACCTTTCCGGCCCCGTTCACTGTTTACAGGTTAGCCGCCCATTGCGAACTCAACGTCGGACTGAGCCTTCGCGAGTGCGTCATCAAGGTTGCCCCCACCAATAACGGTTGCGAGGACTGCACCGAGTGCGTCGCGACCTTCGTAGTAGTAAACGCCGGTGTTGTTGCTCGGAACCGAAGCGCCGAACTCAACGACGTCTTGGAATACCGGCTGGCCACCGAAGAACTCCAGTGGCTCCGCGTACACGGAGCTGCTGCCCGCCGGCGTCCAGTTAGCGACAGCACCAGCGGAGTGCAGGATGTTGTCGTAGAACTCGGTGGAGCCTGCGAACGTCTTTGCCAGGAAGTCTGATGCAAGGTCTTTGTTGCCGCTCGAACTCAGTGCCCACGAGGAGCCACCGTTTGCTGAGTAGTTGGTTGCACCAGCGACGCCGTCCAGCTTTGGCAGGTTGGTCACGGCCCACTTGCCCGACTGGTCGGCAGCTGTTTGCACTGAACCGAGGATCCACACACCCTGCGCTGTACCGGCGACGTTTCCGTTCGTGAAGCTGCTCACGAACTCGTCCCACGAGTTGACCTCAACGACGACCCCTGCCTTCACCAACTCGACGTACTGGTTGATAACGTCCTTCAGGACAGCGTTGTCTGCGATCGTAGGGTTGCCGTCTTCGTCAAACAGGCTTGCGCCGGCCGACTGGAGCATCATCATGGGGATGTCAGGCGAACCTGCTTGGCCCGAAAGGATGGGCTTGCCGGTCTTCGCGAGAATGTCTTTCCCCTTTTCGAGGTACTCGCTCCAGGTGATGTTGGTGAAGTCATCGATTGTGTAACCGGCCTCTTCGAGCACGTCGGTACGAAGTGCGTTGATTGCGGTACCCGAGTCGAACGGAACACCGAAGTTCACGCCGTCGATTACCGAGTACGCGGTCACACCGGCGGGGAACTCGCTGAAGTTGACCGATGTGCCCGAGTAGTCTGCGAAAAGCTCCGGGTAGTTGATGACGTTCTTCTGGAACGCGTTGTTTTGCATGAGGAAGATGTCGGGCAACTCGTCGTAGCTTTGCGACTGGGCGATTGTGGTGAGCTTTGCTTGCAAGTCGTCCCAGGGAGTCTCGATAACTTCAAGTGTGAAGTCAGGGTTGTCAGCCTGGTAGATCTTGGCGGCCTCTTCCATCGCAAAGATGTTGAAGGCTGGGTCCCAAGCCCAAACGGTCAGGGTGTTGTCGCCAGAAGCCCCGCCGTTGTCGGAGCCGTTGTTTGAACCGTTGCCTGTGCCGGTGTCGCCCGAGCAACCTGCCAGCGCTAGCATTGACACGGCAGCTACAGCCGTGAGTGTGGTCATGCGCTTCATTGAAGCATGTCCTTTCTTCGGGGAGATGTGTTGATCGGTACAACCGACCGGGTGCTATGGGACCAACTGCATCTTGCTCGCCGTTGAGGTGCCCAGATCCCCCAGTGTAACCCGAAAATGCAAAAAAACGAACACTTGCGAACAATTCCGCACGAGATTAGTGTTCAATAGTGAAAATACTTCACAACGCGACCGATTGAGAACACCTCTTGCTAACAACGATGTTCGGTTCCCTCACACGGGCACAACTCGCCGATGGGCGAGAGTTGCTCTATTTTGACGAACCTGGCTCCCCCGTGCGCACCGTGAGCCCAGATTTGCGCCCGCTTGACCCGCGCCCAAGCACCGCGACAATGCGTTTCGACCAGCTCAGTGCAGAGTGGATCAGTGTTGCAACGACGCGGCAAAACCGTGCGTTCTTGCCCCCTGCAGAGCTTGACCCGCTCGCGCCGCAAACGCCCACGAACCCGAGCGAAGTACCGGATGAGTACCAGGTCGCGGTTTTCGAAAACCGTTCCCCTTCGTTCGGTCCGGCCCTGCCCGCACCCGTCAGCAAGGCTCGCCCCGCTGAGCTCTTCGCCCAGGCGCCCGCCGGTGGGCGGTGCGAAGTTGTGTGTTTTGATCCCGGCAGTGCAGGCTCTTTTGCAACGCAGTCAACCGTGCGTGCGCGCACGATCGTTGAGGCGTGGGCTCACCGCACGCAAGAGCTCAGTGCACTCCCAGGGATCCAGCAGGTGTTTCCGTTCGAGAACCGAGGTATCGAGATCGGCGTGACACTGGGGCATCCGCACGGCCAGATTTATGCCTACCCATACATCACCCCGACAATGCGCAAGATTTGTCAATCGGTTGAAGCTGCCGGGCCCGACCTTTTTGCACGTTTGCTCGAGGCAGAGCAGAACGGACCGCGTGTTGTTCTGGCGGGCGAGCACTTCACCGCGTTCGTCCCGTTTGCGGCGCGCTGGCCGGTCGAGCTGCACCTGATGCCCCATCGCCATGTCGCAGATCTTGCCGAAACGAACGCGGCCGAACGTGATGAGTTGGCGACACTGACGTTGCGGCTCACGCGGGCTCTGGATGAGATCTACCCAGGCGTGCAACTGCCGTACATCGGGGCGTGGGTGCAAGCCCCCGTGCACGAACACCGTGATGATGTGCGCTTGCACTGGCGCATAACAAGTCCCAAGCGTGCAGCCGACAAGCTGAAATACCTCGCTGGCAGCGAGGCGGCGATGGGGGCATGGATTGCGGATGTCTCGCCGGAAAACGGTGCTGCTCGCTTGCGTGACGCGCTATCGAGAGTTGATGAATTGCGCCCCGTCACGCCACTTCGCTAATCGTCTGCGATGACGAGGTCGATACCGGCCTCTGCTATTTGGCTGCGTGCTTGCTCAGGCATTCCAGTGTCAGTGATGAGCATGTCGATATCGCTAAATGGCAAGAACGTCGTCAGGCCAACGATCCCCCACTTTGCCGAGTCGGCAAGAATCATCGTGCGGCGGGCACGATCAAGCCACAATTGGTTGACTTGCGATTCGAGCAGATTCGGCGCGGTACATCCAGCGCTCGGGTCGATGCCGTGACTGCCAAGCACAACAGCGTCAAGGTGCAATCCCTCCAGGGTGCGCAGCGCGATCGGGCCAACGAGGCCCTGCGATCGAGTAATCTCGCCACCGGTCAAGATGACACGGGCTGAGTTTGCCTCCCAGAACACCTGAGCAACAGCGACCGAGTTGGTTGCGATTGTGAGGTCAGCAACTGTGACAAGCTCGCGAGCAAACGCGAGGGTTGTTGTGCCCGAGCCGATGCCAATGACCTCTCCCGGGTGTACGAGGGCTGCGGTTGCGCGCGCGATAGCCTGTTTCGCTTCGGGGTTGAGCAACCCCTTTTCGGCGGGCAGGGGTTCTGCCGAGACTGGCCCCCCGTGTGCGCGCGCACCACCGTGAACACGCTCAACAAGACCGTTGTCGGCAAGCTGGGCAATGTCTCGCCGCACCGTCATCTCGGAAACGGCGAACGCTTCAGCGACCTCACTCACGCGAACCGTGCCACGCTCGCGCACAAGGCGCAGGATCCGCTCGCGACGGTCGGGGGCGAGATCAATGTTGGGTGTTGGGGTGGGCTTCACAGTGCAATCGTAGTCATTTCGAACAGAAACGCGCAAGCATGTGTTCGTTTTTGTTGCGGCTGTCGCAGTGGAGTCTGATGCTCATGCCGTTCGGGCAGTGGCCGATTCTGGTTCTGGGATCGTGAAGATTCTCAAGAAGAACTGCACGAGAGGTCCGATTAGGAGCGCGAACGCGAGGGTGCCCCACCCAACGACGCCACCGAGGATTGCACCCAGGATGACAACCGCGATCTCGATTCCGGTGCGTGCATACCAAATGGGCCACCCGGTCAGCGCATTTACGCCCGTCATGAGGCCATCACGCGGCCCCGGACCGAAACGCGTGCCGATGTACAGGCCACTGCCGATCCCAACAAGCACGATCCCCAGTGCCAAGCACAATATCCGGAGCCAAAGCGAGTTTGGTTCTGGGAAGAGCAATAGGCCGAGATCAGCGAATGGGCCAATCAAGACGGCGTTGGCGAGCGTGCCAATACCGGGTTTTTGCCGCAGTGGGATCCACAAGAGCAAAACAACACCGCTCAAAATGACCATGATCGTGCCGAAGCTCAGTGGCACATGATTCATGATTCCGGTTGCGAGTACATCCCACGGCGCGACACCGAGTGTTGAGCGCAGAATGAACGCAATTCCGAACCCGAAAATCGCAAGCCCGATGATCAGTTGCACAACTCGCCACGCGAGCGAGTTGCGAATTGACGACGTGGGCTGTGCAGTTGGCTTACTCACCGGTCAGCGCGGTGCGCAAGGTGTCGAGGCCCACGCCGCCAAGGCGAAGCGCCTTCATGTGGAACTCTTTGATGTCGAAGTCATCGCCGCGTTGCGCCGCGTATTCGTCACGGACCTGTTCCCAAATGCGCTGACCAACCTTGTAGGAGGGCGCCTGGCCGGGCCAGCCCAAATAGCGGTTGACTTCGAACTGAATGAATTCGTCAGACATGTTGACGTGCCGACGCATGAACTCGAGCGCATAGTCGGCATCCCAAACACCTTCGCCGTCGGGACGAGGCTTGCCCAGGTGCACACCGATGTCGAGCACGACGCGAGCTGCACGCATCCGCTGTCCGTCAAGCATGCCGAGGCGGTCTGCCGGGTCATCCAAGTAGCCAAGCTCTTCCATGAGACGTTCGGCGTACAGCGCCCAGCCTTCAGCGTGTCCAGACGTGCCGGAAATCAAGCGACGCCAGGAGTTGAGTTCTGCGCGATTGTAAACCGCTTGGCCGATCTGCAGGTGGTGCCCGGGAACACCCTCGTGGTAGACCGTCGTCAACTCACGCCAGGTATCGAACGAGTCCACGCCGTCGGGTACTGACCACCACATGCGTCCGGGGCGTGAGAAGTCATCGGTTGGCCCCGTGTAGTAGATGATGCCCGAGTTTGAGGGCGCGATCATGCACTCGAGCGTGCGAATCTCTTCCGGAATGTCAAAGTGCGTTTCACCCAGCTCGGCAACGGCCCGATCGGATGTAGTTTGCATCCACTGTTGGAGCGCATCGGTACCGTTTAGCTTGCGTGCCGGGTCTTGCTCGAGGTGCGCGATCGCCTCAGCGACGCTTGCTCCAGGCAAGATCTCGTTCGCGATTGCTTCTTGTTCCGCCACCATGCGGGCGAGTTCTTCGAGTCCCCACTCGTACGTCTCGTCGAGGTCGATGGTGGCTCCCAAGAACTCACGTGAGAGCAGTGCATACAGCTCGCGGCCGACACCGTCTTGGTCGGATGCCACAGGCGCGAGTTCATTCTCGAAGAAGTCACCGAGGCGTGCATAGGCGGCGCTGGCTGTCGCAGCCTTTTCGATCAGGTCGGCCTTGAGGATTTCGCTCAGTGAGCCTTCTTCTGGTGCTGCGTCTCGTGCGAATGTCGCAAAGAAACCATCCGGCGCGGTGAACTGCCGAATCTGCCCCGCAGCGACGGCAACCTGACGCTTGGCGGGAACAACGCCCTGTGCGATCCCTTCGCGCAGGGTTTGTTCGTACCCGTCAAGTGCTGCGGCCACATTTTCGAGCCGCTTGGCAATGACGTGCCAGTCTGCCTCAGTGGCGGTCGGCATGATGTCGAAGAGTTCGCGAATTGACTGCACGGGTGACGAAATGTTGTTGACCGCACGCAAGTGCCATTTGGCATCGTGAAGCTCGAGGAGCAACGAGGCTGCACCGAGAATGTCGCTCTTGGTGACAGCATCGACCGAGTCTTGCGGTGTCAGTGCCGACAACCGTTCGATAGCGGACAGGGCGAATTGGCGCCGCTTCTCAATGCCGGTCAGGCTGAAATCATCAAGCGCGCCTTCACCGGTGTCGCGACCAATATACGTTGCAAGCTCAGGCGAAAGGGACGCATACTCGTCAACGAGTTGCTCGGCAAGGGTGTCAATTTCACTGGGGATACGCGTTGCTGTGGTCACCCGTCAAGCCTACGCCTGTTGCGGTGATGTGCGCCGGTGCCAGGCACGGTTTAGTGTGCGGCCTCGTCCCAGTTTTGCCCGCGGCCAAGTTGCACTTCGAGCGGCACGTCGAGTTTGGCTGCGCTGCCCATACCGTCGCGCACAATGCGTTCGACTTCGTCCCATTCGCCCGGAGTGATCTCCAAAACAAGCTCATCGTGAATCTGCAGCAGCACACGAGAACCCAAACCGCGTTCGAGAAGTTCGCGGTGGATATTGTTCAGCCCGATCTTCATGATGTCTGCCGCGGCACCCTGAATTGGTGCGTTGAGTGCTGCCCGCTCAGCGTTTTCACGCAACACTCGGTTGGGGCTGTTGAGGTCTGGGAAAGGTCGGCGGCGACCGAACAGTGTCTCGGTGTACCCATCTTCTCGGGCTCGCAGAACCGAATCACGCAGATAGTCGCGCACTCCCCCGAAACGTGAGAAGTAGTCGAGCATGAGTTGCTTGGCCGCCTTCTGGTCAATGCGCAACTGCTTCGCAAGGCCGAACGCACTCAGCCCATACACGAGGCCGTAAGACATCGCCTTGACCTGCGTACGCATTTCTGAAGTGACCTCTTCTGGGGGAACACCGAAAACTCGGGATCCGACATAGCGATGCAGGTCTTCGCCGCTGTTGAATGCATCAATGAGCCCGGGGTCTTCAGAGAGGTGCGCCATGATGCGCATCTCGATTTGTGAGTAGTCAGCCGTCATCAGGGCCTCGTAGCCTTCACCGGCTTCGAATGCCGCGCGAATGCGCTTGGATTCTTCCGTGCGAACCGGAATGTTCTGCAGGTTCGGATCATTGCTGGAGAGTCGGCCGGTCTGGCTCGCGGTTTGCAGGTAGGTCGTGTGAATTCGACCATCCGGCCCAATCGCGGCCAGGAGTGATTCAATGATTTGCCGCAACTTCGTTGCTTCCCGGTGCTGCTGCAACAGGGTCAAGAACGGATGCCCAGTCTTCTCGTGCAAGTCGGTGAGCGCTGCCGCATCGGTTGTGTACCCCGTCTTGGTCTTGCGCGTCTTGGGCAGCTCGAGCTCGTCAAAGAGTACTTCTTGCAGCTGCTTGGGAGAGCCCAAGTTCACTTCGCGCCCGAGCACTGCGTACGCTTGTTGAGCGATGCCCTCCGCACGGGTTGCCAGTTCAGCCGAGAACTCGGTGAGCTTCGTCCGCGAAACGACGATACCGGCAAGTTCCATATCGCCGAGGGTGGTAATTGATGGCAGCTCGATCTCGTCGAGCACCGTCGCAACAGCATCGGGTAGTTCGGCGCGAATGGCTGGAGCCAAGCGCTCAACGAACCACGATTGTTGGCCAACCGTCGCGCCATCGCTTTCCGGGACGAGCTGATTCGGGTCGGCTTCGGGCAGGCGCTCACCGAGAAAACGATCCACGAGGTGCGCGAGCGTTTTGTCTGGGAACGCAGGACGAAGTAAGTACCCGCCAAGCAGCGTGTCGTCGCTGAGCCCCGAGAGTGTGACGCCAGCACGACGAAGCGCTTTGTATTGCGGCTTTGCATCGTTCAGGACCTTGGCGGCATCCGACTGCAACCATCCACGAAGTGCCTCGAGTACTTCGTCGTTCCAAGCAGCCTCGACAACAGCGCCGCCCGCAGCAAGCCCGATAGCCGTCGGCAGCTTGCCGTCAGTTGCGATCGTCATCGCGATGGGGGCAGCGCTGTGTGCTGTGACCCACTCACCAAGCGCTTGAGCGTCGAGGACTGATGCATCGGGTACTTCGACGGGTGTTTCAACAAGCTCTTCAACGTCGTCAACGCTGCCAAAAACGTCAAGAACGCGTGGTGTGAGCGAGCGAAACTCGAGCCGCGAGAATATGTCCCGTACCGCTTGTGCATCCATCGGCTGGCGGGCCAAATCGTTCGGCCCAAGCTCGAGTTCGACGTCGCGTACGAGGGCATTGAGCCTGCGATTGCGCAGCACATCATCGAGGTGGTCACGAAGGTTTTGTCCCACGACACCGCCGATGTCTTCGGCGTGCGCGAGGATGTTGTCGAGATCACCGTACTGGTGGATCCACTTGACTGCTGTTTTTTGTCCAACTTTGGGCACACCGGGCAGATTGTCACTTGTTTCACCGACGAGCGCGGCAATCTCGGGGTACTGCGCCGGTGGCACATCGTACTTTTCGATTACGGCGGCGGGATCGTACCGCTTCAACTGCGAGACACCCTGTACCGAGGGGTAGAGCAATGTGACCTCTTCGTTGACAAGCTGAATGGTGTCGCGGTCGCCAGAAACCACGAGGACGTCGAATCCAGCGGCTGAACCCTGGGTAGAGAGGGTTGCGAGAATGTCGTCAGCTTCGAACCCTTCTTTCGTGATGACCGGTACACCGAGAGCACCGAGGGCCTCTTGCAAGAGCGGAATTTGCCCTTTGAATTCGGACGGTGTCGCAGCGCGGGTTGCTTTGTAGTCTGGATACTCCGTGGTTCGAAACGACGCGCGCGACACATCGAACGAAACGGCTAAGTGCGTTGGCTGTTCGGCCTTGACGAGGTTCACGAACATCGACAAGAAACCGTAGATGGCGTTGGTGTGCTGGTTGTCTTTCGTCGTGAAGTTCTCGACCGGTAAGGCGAAAAACGCTCGGTAGGCCAGCGAGTGGCCATCTATTAGCAGCAGAGTAGGCTTTGAGGAGTCGGGCACTCCCCCAGCCTAACGACGATATCCGACACAGATGGAGCAGAAGTGACTGAGCCTGAAATCGATTTCCGAAACAATCGCGATGCGGATGCCGCGGTATGGGCACAAGCACGCGGTTTGGGGGCACTCGCCGACCGGATGGGTATCCAACTGGTGAAGTTTACGGTCAATGAAACGATCGCGACCATGCCGGTTGAGGGCAACACTCAACCCATTGGGCTGTTGCACGGTGGCGCCTATGTTGTGCTCGGTGAATCGATGGGCTCCATGTCGGCGAATTTGTGGGCAGGTTCAGGCAAATACGCGGTCGGCGTTGACATCAATGCGACGCACACCGGTTCTGCAACGAGTGGAATCGTCACCGCGGTCTGTCATCCGATTCACCTTGGCTCATCGATGACGGTGCACGAGATCGTGGTGAGCGACGAGAACGGCCGTCGTTGCTCGACCGTGCGCATCACGAACCTCATTCGTGACCGTAAGTCGTAGCGTCAGTTATTTTTTCGGACTGAGCTGGTCGATGATGGCTTTTGCGACGTCTTGCATTGTCAGACGGCGATCCATCGAAGCCTTCTGAATCCAACGGAATGCTTCCGGTTCGGTCAAGCCCATCTTTTCGTTCAACAGGCCCTTGGCGCGGTCAACAAGTTTCCGCGTCTCGAAGCGTTCGAGCATGTCGGAAACTTCGGCCTCAAGGGTGACGATCTGTTCGTGACGCGCCAGCGCAATTTCGATTGCCGGCAACAAGTCATTCGGGGTGAAGGGCTTGACGACATACGCCAAGGCTCCTGCTTCGCTCGCTCGCTCGACGAGCTCCTTTTGGCTGAATGCCGTCAGCAACACGACGGGTGCAATGTTGTCTTTGTGGAGGCGCTCGGCGGCGCTAATACCGTCAAGCTGCGGCATCTTGACGTCCATGACGACCAGGTCGGGGCGCAGTTCGGTTGCGAGCTGAACGGCGGTCTCGCCGTCGCCGGCTTCGCCAACAACATCAAAACCGTTGTCGCGCAAAATCTCGACAATGTCGAGGCGAATCAGCGACTCATCTTCAGCAACGACAACCCGGCGCGGGGCTACCTGGCTGATCGACGCGGTTTCTGTCGTTTCAAGGGGCTCTTGTTCAGTCACGTTGCAATTCTAGTGCCGCAAACGGCATTCACGCGCGAAATCACGCGCTAGGCTAGATGAGCACCTGCCGGTGTGGCGGAATGGTAGACGCGGAGCACTCAAAATGCTTTGTCCTCTGGACGTGCGAGTTCGAGTCTCGCCACCGGCACAAATAAAAATGGAGTCGCGTATGCGGCTCCATTTTTGTTTTGTGGCGTGTGGTTGGTTGCTCCAAATCGCACCAGGGGTCCACGGGCGCAGAGGCTCACGATTTCACGAATGTGGAATCGTGAGTGCGCCCCGGGGCGTTCGAGTCTCGCCACCGGCACAAATAAAAATGGGGTCGCGTATGCGGTCCCATCTTTTGCTTTGTGGCGTGTGGTGGGTGCTCCAAATAGCACAAGCAATCTACCGGCACGAAAAAGGTCGGAATCTCTGAAAGATCCCGACCTGTTTCGTTTTAGACGTGAGCCGCGTAGATTGGCGCTCGCCCGCTGACAGCGTCGCCCACCTTGTGGACTCGGATGTCGTTGGTTGAACCGATGATTCCGGGAGGTGAACCCGAGATCACCACGACCTTGTCGTCTTCGGTGGCCATCTCGAGTCCGAGCAAGTGTCGGTCTACCTGGATGTACATCAGGTCGGTGTGTTCGACACGCTCGATGAGGATCGGTTGAATCCCCCATGTCAGCGCAAGCCGGCGGCGGATGCGAACTTCGTTCGTGAAAGCGAGCATCGGAATGCGCGAACGCAAACGTGAAAGGCGTCGCGCCGAGTCACCCGATTCCGTGAACACCGTGAGGTATTTCGCTTCAACGAACTCGGCAACTTCAACGGCCGCGAGGGTAATGATGCCACCCTGCGTACGCGGACGGTTGGTGAGCTTCGCGATGCGCTCAAGACCGTGCTCTTCGGTGGCTTCGATGATGCGTGCCATCGTTTGCACAACGATGACCGGGAATTCACCGACGCTTGTTTCGCCCGAGAGCATGACAGCGTCTGCACCGTCGAGTACCGCGTTTGCCACATCGGATGTTTCAGCGCGCGTGGGAACGGGGTTCGAGATCATCGACTCGAGCATTTGTGTTGCGACGATGACGGGCTTTGCGGACTGACGGCAAAGTTCAACGGCGCGTTTTTGTACGATCGGAACCGCCTCAAGCGGCAGCTCGACACCGAGATCGCCACGGGCGACCATGATGCCGTCGAATGCGTCGATGATCTGTTCAAGATTGTCGACAGCCTGCGGCTTTTCGATCTTGGCGATTGTCGGAACCCAGCGGCCCTCTTCCTCCATGATCTCGTGTACACGCTCGATGTCACGGGCGTCACGCACGAACGACAGCGCGATCCAGTCGGCGCCGGCGCGCAGACCCCACCGCAAGTCGTCTTCATCTTTTTCGCTCAATGCCGGAACATTGACGGCAACACCGGGGAGGTTGATGCCCTTGTTGTTCGAGACGGGGCCACCGACAATGACCTTCGTGGTGACCGTGGTGCCATCCGTCTCAAGAACTTCTACGCGAATCTTGCCATCGTCGATGAGCAGATGGTCGCCGGGTGCCACATCGTGTGCGAGACCCTTGAACGTTGTTGAAACGAGCTCTTTCGTGCCCGGAACGTCGTCGGCGGTGATTTTGAAGATGTCACCTTCGGCAAGATCGTGGGGGCCGTTTTCGAAGCGGCCCAGACGAATTTTTGGTCCCTGGAGGTCGACCAGTACTGCAACAGCGCGCCCAGCGTCTTCGGCTGCGCGACGAACGTTCGCGTAGTTGGCGTTGTGGACCGTGTGGTCGCCGTGGCTGAGGTTGAATCGGGCAACGTCAAGGCCCGACTCAATCAGTTCACGAACGGTTTCATACGTGGATGTTGCAGGACCGAGGGTGGCGACAATTTTCGCGCGTCTCAACGTCAGGCTCCTATGTTTTTTGTTTGGGGGGATGTCGCACGGGGCGACGTGACCGTTCAAGCCTACGCGCTTTCGAGGGCGTGCAAGCGGATGCTGTCGCTAGATTTGCGGGATACCTAGTCCGTAGTCGGTCGGCGTGACAGGACGCGGCAGTTCGGTGCTGCCGGTGAGGAACTCGTCAACAGCAGCGGCTGTTGCGCGCCCCTCAGCGATAGCCCACACGATGAGTGATTGCCCACGACCGGCGTCGCCGGCGACGAAAACTCCGGGAAGTGATGACTCCCATTGCCCATCGCGCTCGAACGCGCCACGATCACCCACGGCCGGGCGATCTTCGGCAGGAAATGATGTGGTTTCCGGGCCGGTGAATCCCATGGCGATGAGTACGAGGTCGGCTGGGATTTCACGCTCCGTGCCGGCTTTCGGCACGCGCTTCCCATCAACAAATTCGGTTTCGGCTACAACAAGTGTGGTGACCTCGCCGGCCGCATTGCCGCGGAACTCAACGGTCGAAGCGAGGTAGGCTCGCTCGCCACCCTCTTCGTGGGCTGATTGTATTTCGAACAGGTTTGGCATGGTCGGCCATGGTTGGTTCGTGGGGCGCTCCGCGGGAGGCTGCTTGCCGATTGCGAGGTTCGTCACACTCAATGCACCCTGACGGTGTGCGGTGCCGATGCAGTCGGCGCCGGTGTCGCCACCACCGATAACAACGACGTGTTTGCCCTCAGCGGTGATCTGGTTGGGAACTTTCTCGCCGGCGACCTTACGGTTGCCTTCAACAAGGTATTCCATCGCGAAGTGCACGCCGTGGAGGTTGCGTCCTGGCAGGGGCAGGTCACGAGGCACGGTTGCCCCCGTTGCCAGAACGACAGCGTCGTATCGGGCACGCAGATCGGGCCATGAGATATCGCGCCCGATTTCGACACCCGCGCGGAAACGAGTGCCCTCCTCCGTCATTTGGCGCAGCCGCAGGTCGATGTGCTCTTTTTCCATCTTGAAGTCGGGGATTCCGTAGCGCAACAGGCCGCCAATGCGGTCGTCGCGCTCGAATACCACAACCGTGTGACCGGCTCGCGTCAGCTGTTGTGCTGCGGCGAGGCCGGCGGGGCCAGAACCCACGACGGCAACAGTCTTGCCGGTTAGGCGCATTGGCGGTTGAGGCTCAACCCATCCGCTGCCAAAAGCGCGGTTGATGGTTTCAACTTCGATCTGTTTGATCGTCACAGCGGGCTGATTGATCCCCAAAACACACGCGCTTTCGCACGGAGCTGGGCACAAGCGTCCGGTGAACTCTGGGAAGTTGTTCGTCATGTGAAGACGCTCAATGGCTGCACGGCCCTGGCCGCGCCAGGTCAGGTCGTTCCATTCCGGAATCAGGTTGCCGAGCGGGCACCCCTGGTGACAGAACGCAACACCGCAGTCCATGCATCGGCTGGCCTGGCGGCGCAAGACGTTCTCGTCGCCGGGTTCATAAACCTCGCGCCAGTCGAGGATGCGCACGGAAACGGGGCGACGAGCCGGCAGTTCGCGCTCGGTTACTTTCACAAATCCACGGGGATCAGCCACCGGTCACCTCCATGATGCGGTTCCAAACAATATCGCCATCTGGGTCAAGCCCTTCGGCTAGTGCGGCTTCGCGTTCGCGCAAGACCAGCATGTAATCGCGCGGGACAACCTTGACGAATTCGCCAGCGAGCGCATCGAAGTCCTGCAGCATGTCGGATGCCAACGGCGACCCGGTATTCTCAACGTGCGCTGTCAACAATCCGCGCAGCAGTTCCAAATCGGCGCGGTCGAGCTCTGCGAGTTGAAGTTCACCGCTTTCGAGTGATTGTTGGTTGACGAGTTCTCGGCGAAGGCCCCGAATGAAGGCAGTTCCGCCCGACATTCCGGCGCCGAGGTTCCGACCGGTCTTGCCGAGGATAACGGCCGTTCCACCTGTCATGTATTCCAGCGCGTGGTCGCCGACACCTTCAACCACCGCAGTTGCGCCGGAGTTGCGTACGAGGAAACGCTCGCCGACAATACCCGAGATGAACATTGTGCCGCCGGTCGCACCGTAACCGATGACGTTCCCAGCGATGACGTTCTCGTGCGGCACAAGGTTTGAGGTCCTCGGCTGACGCACGACGATGTCACCACCAGAAAGCCCCTTGCCGACGTAGTCGTTGGTGTCGCCTTCAAGCCGGAGCGTGATCCCGGCGGGCAAGAACGCACCGAGTGATTGCCCAGCGGTACCGGTCAGTGTGATGTCGATCGTTTCGCGGGGCAGGCCTTCGGCACCGTAACGTTTGGTGACTTCGTGGCCAAGCATCGTGCCAACCGCACGGGCGGTGTTTCGCACGGGGACTTTGACAACGATCGGTTCACGACGCTCGAGTGCACCCTCGGCCCATTCGATGAGTTGGGTGTCGAAGTGCTCGTGGAGTTCGTGGTCTTGTTCGCTGTCGTTCCGGCGCGCATCCTGTGCCGGGAACTCTGGCCCTTCAAGAATTGGGGTCAGATCAAGGCCAGCTGCTTTGAAGTGTTCAATTGCGTCGGCAGTATCGAGCAGGTCGCTCCGTCCGACGATTTCGTCGAGCGAGCGGAAGCCCAGCTCAGCGAGCAATTCGCGCACTTCTTCAGCGATGAACTCCATAAAGTTCACCACGAATTCAGGCTTCCCGGTGAAGCGCTCACGCAAAACAGGGTTTTGTGTTGCGACGCCAACAGGGCACGTGTCAAGGTGGCAAACACGCATCATGATGCATCCGCTCACAACAAGCGGGGCCGTTGCAAACCCGAACTCTTCAGCACCGAGCAGCGCGCCGATAACAACATCGCGGCCCGTTTTGAGTTGCCCGTCAACCTGCACGACAACGCGGCCACGCATGTTGTTGAGCATGAGGGTCTGCTGAGTTTCGGCAAGACCGAGTTCCCATGGCGTACCGGCGTGCTTGAGCGAGTTCATCGGGCTTGCACCCGTACCGCCATCGTGCCCAGAAACAAGGATCACATCGCTCAGTGCCTTCGCCACACCTGCGGCAACCGCACCGATACCCGATTGGCTGACGAGTTTTGTGTGAATGCGAGCAGCTGGGTTTGCACGCTTGAGGTCGAAGATCAGTTGTTTGAGATCTTCGATTGAATAAATGTCGTGGTGCGGCGGGGGTGAAATAAGCCCGACACCAGGGGTGCCGCCACGTGTGCGGGCAACCCACGGGTATACCTTTTGTGGTGGCAGCTGGCCACCTTCGCCGGGCTTTGCGCCCTGCGCGAGCTTGATCTGGATGTCATCGGCTTGGGTCAAGTAGAAGCTCGTAACACCGAACCGTCCGGAAGCGACCTGCTTAATTGCGCTTCGACGCGTGGGATCGACGAGACGGTCAAGGTCTTCGCCGCCCTCACCGGTGTTCGACTTGGCGCCGATCGAATTCATGGCGATCGCCAGCGTCTCGTGTGCCTCTTTCGAGATTGAGCCATAGCTCATCGCACCGGTCGAGAAACGCTTCACGATCGATGAGACTGGTTCGACTTCGTCGAGAGGAACCGGTGGGCGCTCCCCCGTGCGCAGCTTGAACAGCCCGCGGATGGTTTTGAGCTCGCTTGACTGGTCGTCGACGAGTTTCGTGTACTCGCGGAAGAT
The DNA here is from genome assembly GCA_964616805.1 of uncultured Microbacterium sp. GTDB lineage: Bacteria > Actinomycetota > Actinomycetes > Actinomycetales > Microbacteriaceae > Microbacterium. Next base: position 149,691 of record CAZTUC010000002.1, read on the forward strand.
GTCATAACGACGAGTGCGGGTTGAGTGTTGCAGGCGGAAGACCGTTTCGGGGTTGAACAGGTGCGGTGTGCTCTCGCGACGCCACTGATACTCACCACCGGTCCACAGTCGCTCATGCGCGTTTGCCGCAGCATCTTCTGGGTACGCAAAGTTATGCCGAGCAAGGTTCTCTTGCTCAATCTCGTCGATGCCGATGCCGCCGAGCTTGCTTTCAGTGCCGGTGAAGTACGTATCGATGAAGGCTTGCGAGAGTCCAACGGCTTCAAAAACCTGTGCAGCAGTGTAGGAACCGACCGTCGATATACCCATCTTCGACATGATTTTCAGCACACCCTTGCCAAGTGCATAGATCAGGTTTTTGACGGCCTTTTCGGGTGTGATGCCCGTGATGTACCCCGTGCGTACGAGGTGTTCTACGGTCTCCATCGCGAGGTACGGGTTGACAGCGGATGCTCCGTAGCCGAGGAGAGCCGCGACGTGGTGCACTTCGCGCACATCGCCGGCTTCGACAATGAGCGCAACCTTCATGCGGTTTTCGTTGCGGATGAGGTGGTGGTGCACAGCTGAGACCAAAAGCAGCGACGGGATCGCTGCAAAGTCTTTGTTCGTGTCGCGGTCGCTCAAAATAATGAACTCAGCACCGTTTTCGATGGCATCATCGACCTCGGCGGCAATTGCCTCCAACCGTGTGGCCATGGCGTCTTTGTGGCCGGGGACACCATAGAGGCCCTGGATCGTGACGGCTTTGCGTCCCGGCAGAGCCTTGTCAATGTGGCGAATCTTGGCCAATTCGTCGTTGTCGATGACTGGGAAATCCAGCGCAACTGTGCTCGCGTGCTCCGGGCCAGCCGAGAGCAGGTTGCGTTCCGGCCCGAGGTTGAGCGTGAGACTTGTGACGATCTCTTCGCGGATTGAGTCAAGCGGCGGGTTGGTCACCTGTGCGAACTGTTGCACAAAGTAGTCGAACAGCATGCGCGGACGGTCAGCAAGCGCAGCAATGGGTGTGTCGCTGCCCATCGCACCGAGCGGTTCAACCCCGGTTTGTCCCATCGGCGTGAGCAAAATGCGCACTTCTTCTTCGGTGTAGCCAAACGTGCGTTGGCGACGCGCAATCGACGCTGGCGGGTGAATGATGTGTTCGCGCTCAGGCAAGCTTGCGAGTGAAACGTGTCCGGTGTCGATCCACTCTCGCCACGGCTGCAACTGTGCGAGGTCACGCTTGAGTTCTTCATCGGGCACGATGCGGCCTTGCGCGGTGTCAACAAGCAGCATCTTGCCCGGTTGCAAACGGCCACGACGCTTCACCCGCTCGGGTTCAAACTCGAGCACACCGGTCTCGCTCCCGACAACGACCAAACCGTCGGTGGTCTCGGTCCAGCGCCCCGGGCGCAAACCGTTGCGGTCAAGTGTTGCGCCGACGACTGTGCCGTCCGTGAAGATCAGTGCTGCGGGTCCGTCCCACGGCTCCATGAGGTTTGAGTGGAATTCGTAGAACGCACGCAGGTCGGGGTCAATGTCGATCTGCTTCTCGTACGCTTCGGGCACCATCATCAAAATGGAATGCGGCAAGCTGCGGCCGCTCAGGCTCAAGAGTTCGAGTACCTCGTCGAATGATGCTGAGTCACTCTCGCCCTCACCACAGATTGGCAGCAGCGGTGCCATGTCACCGAGGAGTTCGGATTCGAGTTGGGATTGGCGGGCACGCATCCAGTTGCGGTTCCCACCAACCGTGTTGATCTCACCATTGTGGGCGAGCATACGAAGCGGCTGCGCGAGTGGCCAAGACGGAAACGTGTTGGTCGAATACCGCGAGTGCACAACAGCAAGCTCTGTCGTGAGGCGCTCGTCTTGCAGGTCGGGGTAGAACGGCTCAAGCTGCAGGGTCGTGACCATGCCCTTGTAACCAATTGTGCGCGCCGAAAGCGTCACAAAGTAGGCGCCGGCCTCGTGCGAAGAACGCTTACGCACGCGATACGCAACGCGATCAAGCTCGATACCGGCAAGCCCGACACGACTCTTGCCAGCCGCGATGAACACCTGCTCGAAAGCCGGGCGCGCCTCATCAGCAAGTTTTCCGAGGTGATGATTGTCGGTGGGCACTTCGCGCCATCCGATAACGCGCAGCCCTTCACTCTTGACGATCTTTTCGATCGCGATCTTTTGCTCGCGGCGGGCGGTTGCATCGCGCGGCAAGAACACCATGCCTGCCGCGTACTCCCCCACCGGTGGGAGATCAAAGCCCGATACCGCGCGGAAGAAGTCGTCGGGCATTTGAACAAGAATGCCGGCACCATCTCCGGTACCGGCATCTGAGCCAATTGCGCCTCGGTGTTCGAGGTTTCGAAGCGCTTCAAGCGCGAGCGAAACAACATCGTGTCCAGCGGTACCACGAAGCGTTGCGACCATCGCCAGACCGCACGCGTCTTTCTCGAATGACGGGTTGTACATGCCCACGCGTGCGGGCATGCCTGCATTCGAATTGCGAGTGGGGTCGGTGAAGGTCATAGATACCGTCCTGTCGGAGTCGACACATTCCGTCTCATGCGGTGTGTTTTGGTGGCTGGGACGACGCTGACCCTGTGGCTTGTGGGGGGGGCTCTTCCCCAGTGGGGTGCTTTTGGCTGAGTTCCTAGGCTACAACGTCTTTGGGGGTTCGCTCACGTCGACGTACTTTGCGCGGCCTTCGCGCAATTCTATAGCAGCCTGAGCCCAATCCGGAACCGCGTTCGGGCGGTACGGGCTTGGCTCAAGGCCGACGTGGCGGCGCCTTTGCACCAGATAAATGATCACACCGAGTGCGACAGCCGCGATCGCGGCCCAGACATTCGTGCGGATGCCGAAGAACTCTTCACTCGGGTCAACGCGGATCGTTTCCCAGACGATACGGCCAGCACCGTACCAAATGAGGTAGAGCGCGAAGATCTTGCCCCACTGCAGGCGGTGGCCAAGCGTGAGCAGCAAAACAACCCCAATGACGTTCCAGATCGATTCGTAGAGGAACGTCGGGTGAAACAGGGTGCCTTCGGGATAGCCGGTGACTTGGTAAGGCAAATCACGGTTGATTTCCAGTCCCCACGGGAGGTCAGTCGGCAGGCCGAAAAGCTCTTGATTGAACCAGTTCCCGAATCGTCCGATTGCCTGGGCAAACAGCAAGCCAGGAGCAAGTGCGTCGGCGAACGTCCAAAAGCGGATGCCTGTGTAGCGGCAGCCGATCCAGGCTCCGATGGCGCCACCGATCAAGGCACCGAAGATCGCGATTCCGCCGTCCCAAATGTTCCAGACAGCGTTCTGAACGAACGGGTTCCACCACTCGTGGCCCTCGAAAAAGTAGTCTTTCGGGTGCGTCAGCACGTGGTAGGCGCGGGCGCCGACGAGTCCGAGGATGAATGCCGGGAATGCGATGTCAATCGTGATCCACTTCTCGGCGCCCCACTTGGTCAAGCGGTGGTTCGTCATCAGTACGGCGACGATAATGCCGGTCAGCAAGCACAGCGCGTACATCTGAATCGTGATCGGCCCGATTTGAATCGAGCTGAATGTCGGAGGCGGAATCGTTGCTGGCACGACAAGCGCGGCGAGGTGTTCGAGAGACATGATGCTAATTAGTCTAAATGGCGCGCGCTGTGCTCGCGGTTACCGGGCCGTGCCAGTGGCCAGGTCGGATGCCACGCTCGCTAGCTGCGCTACCCCACCGCTGCCAAGTGCCCGCACCAGGGCTGACCCGACAATCGCACCATCGGCGTACGAGACGACGTCGTGAATTTGGTCAGCGGTGGAAATCCCAATACCGACACACACGGTTGCTCCGCCGGCTTCACGCAAGCGCCCGACGAGGGTGCGGGCAGCGACATCGAGGTCGGCGCGTTCTCCGGTGATACCCATCGTTGAGACGGCGTAGACGAATCCACGTGAGGCTTGCACGAGTTGGCGCAGGCGTTCGTCACTCGAAGTTGGAGCGGCAAGGAAGATGCGGTCGAGATCGTATTTCTCGGCCGCAGCGATCCATTCGTCGGCGTTTTCGGGCGTGATGTCAGGCGTTACCAGGCCAGCGCCGCCGGCTGCTGCGATGTCGCGGGCGTAGTTTTCGATCCCGTACTGCACGACGAGGTTCCAGTACGTCATGACCACGATTGGTGCATCAACCTGCGCGGAGATCTGGCGAATGACTTCGAACAGGTCGCGCGTGCGGAACCCAGCCGCGAGAGCAACTTCGGTTGCCGCCTGAATGATCGGGCCATCCATGACGGGGTCGGTGTAGGGCGGGCCAAGCTCGATGATGTCGGCGCCGTTTTGGACGAGTGTGACGGCCGCCGTGACGCTTGCGGCGATGTCGGGAAAGCCGGCGGGTAAGTAGCCAATGAACGCACCACGGCCGGCCTCGTGTGCCGCCTTGATTGCGGCTTCGACGCGACTGCTCATTGTGCTTCCTCGCCGTCGTACAGCCCGAAGTAGCGAGCTGCGGTGTCCATGTCTTTGTCGCCACGACCAGAAAGACTCACAGCGATGATGGCGTCTGGTCGGAGCTCTTTCCCGAGCCGAATTGCACCCGCGAGGGCGTGTGCAGATTCGATTGCTGGGATGATGCCTTCGGTGCGGCTCAGCAAACGAAATGCCTGCATCGCTTCATCATCCGTTGCTGGAATATACGAAGCGCGCCCAATGTCAGCAAGCCACGCGTGCTCTGGACCGACACCCGGATAGTCAAGACCGGCTGAGATCGAGTGCGATTCGATTGTTTGGCCGTCGTCGTCTTGCAAGAGATAGGTTCGTGCGCCGTGCAGTACACCAGGGCGGCCCCGCTCAATCGAGGCGGCGTTTCGTGGGGTGTCGACACCGTCACCGGCCGCTTCAACTCCGTAGAGCGCAACCCCATCATCGTCAAGAAACGCATCGAACATGCCGATGGCGTTTGAGCCACCACCGACACACGCGACGACGGCATCTGGTAGGCGTCCGGTTTCGGCAAGCAATTGTTCGCGCGCTTCTTCGCTGATGATCTTTTGAAAATCGCGAACCATCGCGGGAAACGGGTGTGGCCCAGCTGCAGTGCCAAAAATGTAGTTCGTGGTTTCAACGGATGCTACCCAGTCGCGGTAAGCCTCGTTGATCGCGTCTTTGAGCGTGCGAGCACCGGTTTTGACCGCGACGACTTCGGCTCCGAGCAGACGCATGCGAGCAACGTTGAGGGCTTGGCGTTCGGTGTCGACCTCACCCATGTAGATCGTGCATTCCAGACCGAACAGTGCAGCAGCTGTTGCGGTCGCAACGCCGTGTTGCCCGGCACCCGTCTCAGCAATAACGCGCGTCTTTCCGAGCCGCCTTGTCAGCAGCGCCTGACCGAGCACATTGTTGATCTTGTGACTGCCAGTGTGGTTGAGATCTTCTCGCTTGAGAAATATGCGAGCCCCGCCCGCATGCTCGGCAAATCGGGGCACTTCGGTGATTGGCGACGGACGACCGGCGTACGAGTGCAGCAGGGCAGTGAGTTCAGTTGCAAACTCGGGGTCGACGATGGCCGCTTCGTAGGCTGCGGTGAGCTCATCGATTGCGGCGATGAGCGATTCGGGCATGAAACGCCCGCCGTATTCGCCGAAGTAGGGTCCGGGTTGATCACGCAGACTCATGTTTTACACCAATGATCCGGCGTCGTCATTGGCGCGGCGCGGGTTCGGCGTCGCGCCAGCAGCCAAGAACGACGTGAGGGTTGCTTCGGGGTCGTTTGTTACGAGTGCTTCGCCAATGAGGACAACATCCGCACCGGCACTGCGATAGTGCCGCACATCGTCTTCAACGAGAACGGCGGACTCGGCGATCGCGATTGCGGTTTCGGGAATACCAGCGACCAGGCGGCCAAACAACTCGCGGTCAAGTTCCAGCGTTTTCAGATCGCGTGCGTTGACGCCAATGAGCGTGGCACCGAGTGCGACTGCAACCTCGACTTCTTCGGCTGAGTGCGTTTCAACAAGTGGCGTCATACCGAGCTCAACCACAAGCGTGTACAACCGCTCAAGGACGTCGCGCTCAAGGCCCGCGACGATGAGCAAAACAAGGTCAGCACCTGCGGCTCGTGCCTCGTACACCTGGTATTCGGTCGCGATGAAATCTTTGCGTAAAACAGGCAACGAGATCGTACCGGCAACCGCTTCAAGGTCGGTAAGGCTGCCACCGAACTTCCGCTCTTCCGTCAGCACTGAGACGGCACTTGCTCCCCCGCTTTGGTAGTGCAGTGCTTGCGCTGCCGGGTCGGGAATCTCGGCGAGGTTGCCACGCGATGGACTCTTGCGCTTGACCTCAGCGATGATCTTCACGTGTTCGGCCGGAGCGAGCGCTGCGATCGCGTCACGCGCGGGCCGCGCGGAAGCGGCAGCTGCCTTTACGTGATCAAGTGGGCGCGTGAGCTCACGTGCCTGTGCGTCTGCAACGCTGCCAGCCGTGAGGGCCGCCAGCACCACTAGTTGTGGGCTTTCGGCGCGTACTTGGGCCCTTTCACGCCGTAACCCGCCTTTGCAAGCAGCCAACCAACAATGGGGCCCGAAGCGACGACTGCAATGCTTGCCCAGAACAGGGGCGCATTTGCAAGGAAGAAGAACAGCGTGGCGGCAGCAACGCCAACAAGCATAATAATCACTGCGGTCCATGCGGCGGGCGAATCGCCGTGGCCGGGGTCACCGATCGGGTTCTTGCTCATGAGCACTCCTGGTTTTGAGGTTGCAGTCTGTGACGCTGCGGCATGCTGCCTGTGCGCTAAGCCCAGTCTAGCGGGGTGCGGCGGTTTCGCCGGTGTCAGTCGTCGGGTCGTCGCCAGATGAAAGCTCGTCCCACGTCTCAATGCGGCTTACGTGCTGGCTTTTCGCGGCGCGTTCGCTCGATGCTTTCGCGACCTGCCCACGATCCGGCCAGCGTGGTGACGTCACAACGGCGAGCCCAGCACCAATGAGCGCGAGCGCGAACGCCCCAACCGTTAGCCACGGCATCGCGGTCAGATCAACCGATGAGATGTAGCTGGCGGGGTCTCCGGTGAGCCCCGTCGCAGTGCGAATAGCTGCGGAATCCAAGAAACCGGAAGGGTTGCTGGCGACCACTATGGCCAACCCGATGAGCACCCCGATGGCAGCGAGCAAAGCTAGCGCGAGCAGTCGGCGCAACGAGGCGGGTACGAACATGATGCCGAGTGCCACAAGCAGTACCGCGAACGTGGCGGGCGTGAGAACGCCGAGCAATTGTGCCCCGGTCACAGAGACATCGGTGCCACCATCTGAACGGTGTGCTGTGAGCCAGGTTTGACCGGCGAACATGAGGGCAAGGCCGCCACCGACAACCGACAGCAGCAAACTGAGGCTGCGCGCACGGCTGGGATTCACCTCCGCGCCTCGCCCCGAACAGCGCCAAGATCGTCACTCTCAAAACATGTGCGATCACCGGTGTGACAGGCCGGACCCGTCTGATCGACGCGCAACAAAACGGTGTCACCGTCGCAATCCAGCCGAACCTCAACGATGTGCTGTTCGTTTCCGGACGTATCGCCCTTGCGCCACAGCTCCTGGCGTGACCGCGACCAATAGACGGCGCGTCCGCTCGTGAGAGTCAACTCGAGGGCTTCACGATTGAGCCACGCAAGCATGAGCACTTCGCCAGTGTCATGTTGCTGCGCGATACCGGGAACGAGGCCATCAGTATTGAATTTCACCCGGTCGAGTGTTTCGTTGAGCGTTGTCATGAGCGAACCGTTATCCCTTGCGCAGCCATATCGGCCTTTACCTCGGCGATGGTCAACTGGCCCGAGTGAAAGACGCTCGCGGCAAGCACAGCGTCGGCACCCGCGGCAATCGCAGGTGCAAAATCGGATGCCTTGCCGGCCCCGCCAGAGGCGATCACCGGGACATCCGTTGCTTCGCGCATCAGGCGAACCAGTTCGAGGTCAAAACCGGCCTTCGTGCCGTCGGCATCGATGGAGTTGACGAGCAACTCCCCTGCGCCGCGATCGGCTGCTTCTTGCGCCCACGCGACCGCATCAATATCGGTCAGCTGGCGACCACCATGGGTTGTGACGACAAAACCGCTGGGCTGGTCTGCGCTGCGCGTGATGTCGAGTGAGAGCACGATCACTTGGTTGCCGAAGCGGTCGGCGATTTCGTTCAGCACTGCGGGGCGAGCGATCGCCGCAGAATTGATGCCGACCTTGTCAGCCCCCACCGAAAGCAGTCGCGCAACGTCATCAGACGAGCGCACTCCGCCGCCAACAGTGAGAGGCACAAACACTTGTTCGGCGGTGTGACGCACCATCTCGTAGGTGGTGCCGCGGTTTTCAACACTCGCGGTAACGTCAAGGAAGGTAATCTCATCGGCGCCCTGTGCCGCATACGCTGCGGCCAGTTCCACGGGGTCACCCATGTCACGCAAGCCTTTGAAGTTCACACCTTTGACGACGCGGCCATCGGCAACATCAAGACACGGAATCACACGCGCCGAGAGTGTGTTCCAGGTGTTCATTGCACTCACAATCGGGCCGCGTGAATTTCGCTCACGAGGATTGCGCGGGCGCCAAGCTCGTACAGGTCATCCATGATCGCGTTGACGCCGCGGCGCGGCACCATTACGCGCACGGCAACCCAACCTTCTTTGCCAAGCGGCGAAATCGTTGGGGCTTCCCGGCCGGGAGTCACCGCGGTTGCTTGCTCGACGAGTGCTGCGGGCAGGTCATAATCGACGAGCACGAACTGGCGCGCAACCAGAACACCACGCAGTCGGCGTAAGAGCCGCTCGACACCGTCGGGGGTGTTGTCATTGCCGATGAGGACGGCTTCGGACTGCAAGATCTTCGGACCAAAGACCTCGAGGCCCGCTTGTTTGAGGGTTGTTCCGGTCTCCACAACGTCGGCGATTGCATCCGCAACCCCGAGCTGCACCGCCGATTCAACTGCACCGTCGAGTTTGACGAGCGTAGCGCTAATGCTGTGGCGCTTGAGGAACTGATCGACAAGGCCGATGTACGAGCTTGCGACACGCTTGCCTGCAAGATCATCGATGCTCGAGAACATCCCGCTTGGGCCGGCGAAACGGAAGGTGGAACGGGCAAATCCAAGTTGTTCGAGTTCACGCGCTGGCTGAACAACATCGAGCAACAGGTCACGACCGGTGATACCGACGTCGAGCGCTCCGGATGCGACATATGTTGCGATGTCACGCGGGCGCAAGTAGAAGAATTCGACGTCGTTGTCTTTGTCGACAACGTGAAGGGTCTTCGCGTCACGGCGACCGGCGTACCCGGCTTCAGTGAGGAACTCGGCGGCAGTTTCGGCCAGTGAACCCTTGTTGGGAACGGCAATGCGCAACATGTTTGCGTCTTTCTGATGAAGAAGGTTTACGGGCAACTGTTAGAGGTGCGTGTACACGTCATCAAGGGTCAATCCCTTGGCGAGCATGAGCACCTGCAGATGGTAGAGCAGCTGCGAAATTTCTTCTGCGGTGGCTTCGTTCGACTCGTATTCGGCGG
>CAZTUC010000003.1:0-129459 GCA_964616805.1 uncultured Microbacterium sp.
ACAAACCCGAACCCCGAGTGATGTTCACACCCGCCGAAGAACCCGAAACACCACGCGTCACGATGCCGTTCAACCCCGATGACCCGTGGCCGGGGCTACCCGACGATCTTGACTGCCCGTTCTAAGCGGAAGCAATGTGTCTACGGCGCCGCCGCCCTTCGTCTCCCTCGCACCACTCGGTCAGAGACCGAGTCTGGGCTGCGTAACACCCAGCAACACCCAGCGAACACCGCATGTGGGCGTGCAAGGCTTGAGCGACACTCCAGTCGTGACCCGAAGGAGCATCATGCGTCCAACTCGAACGCGAATTGCACTGGCAACCGCGCTTGTTGGAGCGCTCACCCTCGCCGGCTGCAGCACGACGCAGACGGAGCCTGAGTCCTCACAGACCCCGACCGCAGCAGCAGCACCGGTGGCGACCACGACTCCCCCGGTAACGCCCGAGTCAACGCCCGAGCCGACGCCGCAGCCTGAAGAAACAACCAGTGTGCCAGCGCCTCCGGCGACCGGTGTCATGGCGTCCGAGCTTGCTGCCCCGTGGTCGGTGACATTTTTTGGTGACACGGCACTGCTGAGCGAGCGCGACAGTGGCCGCATCCTCGAGCTCGACGGCGCCGGCGGCAACCGCGAAATCGGTGTCATCGACGGTGTCGGTGCGCGCGCCGAAGCCGGCTTGCTCGGCATCACCGTGCACGGCGACTGGTTGTACGCCTATTACACCGCCGGCGGCGGCGAGAACCGCATCGAGCGGTTTGTGCTCAGTGGCGAACCTGGCGCACTTTCAATCGGTAGCCCAGGCACAATCATCAGTGGCATTCCGGCCGCGCAGTTTCACAACGGTGGTCGTCTCGCTTTCGGCCCCGACGGGATGCTTTACGCAACAACGGGTGATGCCACCGACACAAGCACTTCGCAAGACCTCGGCTCGTTTGCCGGAAAGATCTTGCGCCTCACTCCCGAGGGAGCCGTTCCCGCAGATAACCCGTTCGAGGGGTCATACGTCTACAGCTACGGGCACCGCAACCCGCAAGGCATCGCGTGGGGCACCGACGGCACGATGTATGCGTCGGAGTTCGGTCAAGACACGTGGGATGAACTCAACATCATCACGCCGGGCGGCAACTATGGGTGGCCCATCGTCGAGGGTATCGCGGGCGCAGACGGGTACATTGACCCGGTACAGCAATGGTCACCGAGCAACGCCAGCCCGAGCGGCATTGCCGTGTTCGGCAACAGCCTCTTTATCGCGAATCTTCGCGGCGAGCGTTTGCGTGAGGTTCCACTCGCTGACCCGAGCCGCTCGATCGAACACCTGGTTGGCGAGTACGGCAGGTTGCGCGATGTTGTGGTTGCGCCCGACGGCGGGCTGTGGATCGTGACCAATAATACGGATGGTCGCGGTAACCCAACAGCAGAAGATGACCGTGTGATTTCCCTGGAAACACAGGGCTAACAGAGCCGACTACGGGACTCGAACCCGTAAAGAGTCCCAGTCGCGGCGTGTCGCCCTTGAAAATGCGGGACGGCTCGATGCTTCTCGGGCAGGCTCGAGCCCACTCAAGCACACTCGTCGTTGAAAAATCAACATGAGTGTGTCCTGTCCTTATTGCAAATAAGGTTCTTATTTGGCATACTTGAGCGCATGACCGATTCGATACTGATGGACTTGCATGAGGTCGCTTCGCGCCTCGGCATCCCGTATCGAGTCGTGCGTGACAATGTGTACAGCGACCGCTGGCAGCACCGCCGCGTGAGCGAGCGCAAGCGCTACATGACTGAGCAGGACGTCGAGGCCGCGGTCGCAGACATGACGGTCTATCGCGGGGGCGCGCATGAGGCGCTGATTCGCAACCGACGCGCCAACGTCGCGGCCCTCCTGAACTCTGTAAGCTGAGCGCAATAAGAATCTAAACTGGGCGTATGGCTCTTCCATTCAAGCTCAGCGGCACCGACGACTGGCCGGGCGAGATTCTTGCAACGGTCAAGGCTGAGTGGAATGTCGAATGGAAGGTCGTCACCCCCGGCACGACCGGCACCTACAACCCGGTGACCGACACCCACACGGGCGCCACGAGTGAGACGGTTGTGATGGACTGGCGCGAGGGCCGATGCCAGTCGCTCCTGAACCCGCGCAAGCGTTCGGAGGACTGGGGCTTGGCGACCGAGCGCACCTACTTGTTCCAAGGTGAAATCAAAGAGTCGGACGCGCCTATCCTCGAGGGGATGCAGGTCAAGGTCAAGTACAAGGATGGCGCGGTCAAGCGCGACCCGGAAATTGAAGACCTGATCTTCCGCGTGATCGGCGCAACCAACTCGGGCCACGCCGCTGTGCGCACGGTTTACGCCGTGTCGGATATGGCGCGCTGATGTTTGACGTGAAGTACAAGCTTCAGGGTGGTGCCAACTTCTTTGCCGTGCTCGCATCGCTGCCCGACAAGGTTGAGCAGGAAGTCCTGAAAGAACTCGACGAGGTTGTCTACCGCGGCTACCTCGTCTGGATGCAGGCCATCCGCAAGGCTCCGTCCGGGCAGGCGCGCTGGCGCTCGTCAGGCCGCGAAGGTGGCGGGCGCGTTGACACTGGCTTTATGATTAACAACCTCGACGTTGAGGACTCGAAGCGGAGTAAGAGTGGCAAGCCGCGCGTCGGCTTCCTGCGCGACACCGGGCTCGGGCTCGGGAATCCCGGCGGCCGGCGAGGGTCGGCGTACCAATACTTCTGGCCGCAAGAGGAGGGGTACACGCTTCAGCCCTTTGGTGACGAGAGTAAGAAGAAGATAAACATTCCCGGCATCTGGGGTCGCAAGGCCGCTCTCGCCGAGATGGACAAGCTTCTGCCGGGCGCAATGAGTCGTGGCGCAAAGCGTGCGATGCAGCGCCGAGGGTCGACGAACTTCACGCGGGCGGGCGGTCAGGTAGTGATAGATGGAGTGAATCAAGAATGAGCGCAAACACAATCTCAGCACGACAGGCAACGCTGACACGCCTGAGTAGCCTTGCCGGCGGTCGCGTATTCCAAGGCTCCATTGACGAAGAGGGCACCGGCTACGACATCCCCCGCGATTCGGCTGGGCGCACCAAGCCGCACATCGTTGTCGACTGGCTCACGCCTACGCCATCCCGGCGCGACCGCGTGCTCGGGCTCGGAGAGAAGGGGCAGCCCCACTCGCTGTACGGCTCGTTCGCCTGTATTGCCGGTAGCGCAAGCGACGCCGAAGCGTTGATGGGCGCAGTGTTTGACAGCCTCATTGACTGGCGCCCGGAGACCGATGCCGACCCGTATGACGCGCAGGGCGGCTTCCGCGAGCGCATCGAACGCAAGAGCAACACGGTGCCTGAGCGCTTCATTGAGATGCTGTACCTCGGTACGGTCGTCTGCAATTAAGCGGCGCTCGTAAAACGCCCTCAAACCTGGGCGAAGATATTCCTATGGCGAACAAAACGCACACCTACCGGCACACGGTCACGGGCAAAGTGGCTGTGTACTCAGAAGACTTCGGTGACGCATACCCCTTCTTCGACCGAGTAGAGGATGGCGCGAAAGATCGCACGTCCCTTAGCGAGGCGGTCGAGGCCGGCAAAGACAAGGCCCACGCCCACCGCAAGCCCAAGCAAACCAGCGACGCAGAGGCCGACTCTGCGCCAGCACCAACCAGCGAAACGAAGGACTAACGATGTCGGAACGTGTAATCAATACGGACGAGACCATCGTCCTCATTCCCGCGCACGCGGTTCTTGGCGTACCTCACGCCATCACCACGGGCGGGCTGGTTGCGTATGACGCACTCACCAGCGCCCTCATCAACACCTACGCATCAGTGGTCGCCACTGGCGCGGGCGCAGTCTCGGGCGGCAACGTCACCTGTGCAATCCTCGAGGACAGCCTCACACTGAGCCAGTCGGATTCCGAAACTGACGACGAGAAGAGCCTCTGCGACCCAGGCAACTCGATTGACCTGGCAGCCCTCAACTACGAGGTGTCGATGACCGGCTTCCGCGACGTGACCAGCCAGGCCACCCCGGTTGCCAGCAAGGCGCAGGACTCGGTTTACGAACTGTTCCGCCGCCTGACCTTCGCGCCGGACGTGCCATACCTGGCCGTTCACCGCATCGGCTTCGACTCAACCGCATCGTTCGCAGCCAACCAGAAGATCGACGTCTACTACATCGAGACCGACTGGCCAACGGATGTTCACGAAGACGGCTCAAAGCAGAAGGTTGCTCAGAGCTTCATCTCGAAGTCGGAAGCGCTCTTCGATCACGCGCTGGCTGCTTAGTCAGCAGAACGGACAAGGAACTTAAATCATGGGTGCAACCAAGACCGAGAGCAACAAGAACACCTTCTTTGGTGTCGCTCCAGTAAACGCATTTGCCAACATCCTCGCCCCCACTGAAGCAGAGCTTGCCGCAGTGGCGAACCTGTCAGAGGCTATCAAGTGGGATGGCTATGACTTCGGCGCTGAGGCATCGGAGCAGGACGAAGACCGCGCGCTCACCGACGCGGCAGGCTCAGCCACGCGCGGCTACGAGAGCTACGGCGGTTCGGTCAGCCTGTTCACGCCGAAGCCAGGCGACACGACTTCGGTTGAGGGCCAGGCTCGCGCGCTGGTCGCCAAGCCAAAGACCGAGCTTGTGGTCGTTACTCGTGACGGCCTCCCCGCAGGCGCGCCTTTCGCGGCCGGCCAGGTGTTCAACATCTACCACGTCATCACAGACGCCAAGAATGAGCAGCGTGGCGACAAGAACCGTTACTACTCAGTCAACCTCCGCCCCAAGGGTAAGGTCGGCCTGAACCGTATCGTTCCCGCCTCGACGCCCGGAGCAGTAGCGGTCACGCCGGCAACGCCCTCGGTGGCAGCCGGCAGCGCGCTTCAGCTGCGCTCGGTTTACCAGAACAACGACATCACCATCGGCGCCCAGTACACGGTTGCCGACAAGTCTGTTGCCGAGGTTACCAAGCACGGCTGGCTGATCGGAAAGACGGCGGGCACCACGACCATTACGGCGACATACCCCGGTTCGGCCACAGGTTCGGCAGTCACGGTTACCGTTACCGCATAGCTGAAAGACAACCCCGCACAGGTAACGCCCAATCGCCTGTGCGGGGTTGCTACACATGATTGGGCAAGCGCAAGATTGGGTATAGCATGACTGAATTTGATGACTTCATTGATGAAGCAAAAGAAGAGTTCGACCTGGGAGCCTACCTCGACGGCACCTCGCAACTGACCGAGACGGTTGAGCTTTTCACCGACCGGGTTACCGCCAAGGAGCTTGGCGTGGACGAGGACAGCGTACTCCCCGGCTCGACGCTCATTATCGGCCGCACGCGCAGGGGTCTGCATGGCGAGTTCGCTGACCTGCGCGAACGCCTCAAAGAGATTGCCGCCGAGGCCGAGAAGGCCGAGACGGACGAGGCGCGCGACGTGCTGCTCGCTGAGGTGAAAGAGCTTCAGGCCAAGGGCGAGACCCTGCGCAAGCAGATCGCCAAGGCTATCAAGAAGCTCGAGTCCACCGCTATTGAGATTGAGCTTCAGTCGATTCCAGAGAAGGTACTCAAGTCAGTTCGCAAGAAGGCACGCGGGCGAGTCGGGGCCAAGGGTGACATGAACGAGGAGCAGCGCGAGCAGTTCGACACCGAGCTTGAGACGTTCCTCATCATCGCCTCAACGAAGCGCTGGAAGCACCGGGAGTCTGGCCGCGAGTTCGACTCGATCAGCTACAAGCAGGTCACCGATCTTCGCGGCAGCCTGCCGCGTGGCGAGTTCCCGAAGCTCACCGAGGCAATCGGCATCCTCTCACTGAAGAACACCGTCTCGCACAGCGCCGTCTCGACGCCGGATTTCTCGTAGAGTACCTGGCCTCGGATGCCGGGTCACGGTACTTAATCTCAATCAAGGCTTCCATCACGGCAGGCGTTCGCCCCACCACTATGGTGCTTGGGGCGGATAGCCGTGAGCCGTGGTCGCGGGAGGATGTCACGCTGATGACGGCCTACCAAATCCTCGAGGGCGAGAAGTGCTCGCAGTGCGGCCTACCGTCGTGGCAGTGCCAGTCGGAAGACCGGGAGTTGATGGTTCGCATCAAGGAGCACACCTGCTTCGTGAAGGCAGAGCTTGACAAGCGCCATGAGGCGAAAGATCACAAGACTCCCCCAGGTGTAACCCTGTACCCGGAACTGTATCGACGGGACGATAAGCCGCTCCATAAGATGCGCTCGGAGTACTACAAGGGGCTGGCCGAGGCTCGTAAATCAGAGGGTGATGCGAAATAGCATTGATTCTATGATCGAAGGGGTTTGCCGTGGCGAGTAGAGAAGAGCTTCAAGCCGCGATTAACTTTACTTCGCGCGGTGTGGAGAGGGTCGCAGCCGACATCGGGCGCATCCAGGGGCTCACCTCTCGGCTTGGCACGGGATTCCGTAACGCGGGGCAGCAGGCTGTCGCCGCCGGTCGCCAGATGGCTTCCGGTATCGGTGGCGCGGGTCAGCGCGCGTTCAACGCTTTCGCCCGCGCGGCGGGCGGCGTAGGTGCCGGCATTGGCGCTGTCGTCGGTGGCGCGGGTCGCCTCATCAACGGTTTCCGCGGCGTCGGTGGCGCGGCGCAGGGTATGAATGGCCAGCTTCATGGCTCCAATAGCGGCCTAGCCTCTCTGCGCTACGCGATGTATGACGTAGCGAACAGCGCGAAGCGTATATCCGATTCGCTCAAGGGTGTCGGTTCTGACCTTCTCAACACCTTCATGGGTCTCGAGTCTGCGTTCACGAATGTTGAGCGCACGATGGACACCCGCGCACCGCAGGCCGTCAATGAATTGCGCGGCGAACTGCAAGGGCTTGCGCAAGACATCCCCAAAGCCTTCGAGGACATCGCGGAAATCGCTACCCTGGGTAACCAGCTTGGCATCGCCGCCGGAGACGTTGGCGACTTTACCAAGACGGTATCGCAGTTTTCCACGGTGACAGGCATCTCTGTCGACGCAACGGCTACCGCGTTCGGCTCCCTCGGCAACCTGCTCCACTTAAGCACGCAGGAATACGGCAACCTCGGCTCGGCGATTGCGCTCGTTGGCCGCACTACGGTTGCCACCGAGAAGGAAGTTGTCACGCTTTCGACAAAGCTCTCCGCCGCGGCGACCAGCGCCGGCTTCAGCGCGCAGGAAGTTATCGCGCTCTCTGGTGCATTCGCATCACTGCGCGTCGCGCCTGAGCGCGCGCAGGGTGTGATGGAGCGCTACTTCACCCGAATCAACAAGAGCCTTGCCGAAGGCGCGGAGGGGATGCAGAGGTACGCCGATGTAATGAAGCTCCCTGTTGAGCGTGTGATGGAGATGGCGCGAAACTCTCCGGCGCAGTTCTTCACCGAACTCACCAATTCACTGAAGGACTTTGACAGCGTATCCCGCACGGTCGCAATGCAGGACTTGGGTATCGTCAACGGGCGCGACCGTGAAACCCTCGAGCGCATGTCGCAGAACATCGGGCTCTTCACCGAGACGATGCGCACCTCGGCAAGCGCCTGGACTGAGAACTCCGAGCTTGCCGAGCAGTACGGCATCGTGCTCGACGACCTTGCCTCCCGTATCCAGCTATTTAAGAACGTTGTTGAATTGCTCAAGGGTGAGGCTGGCGGCTTCCTGGGCGATGTCGTTAAGCCATTTGTTGACTTCGCCGCTGCCGCCGTGGGCGTCTTGCACGACGTCTCAAAGACTAGCGCGGGCAAGGTGTTTATCGGACTCGCAGTGGCAGTCGGGGGTATTGTTGCCGCTTTCGCCAGCCTGGTTGCTACCATCGCTACTGTCGGTGCAGGATTCCTTGCAACCCGCCTGGTCGTCATGGGGCTTAACACGGCCTTTGGTATCAACATCATGTCCCTTGCTGGGATGCGTGCGGCTTGGACGGGCGTGACCGCTGCGGCAAGCGCTGCCGGCGGAGCGTTCTCCTTCGCGGGCGCGGCGCTACGGGCGATTCCATTCTTCGCAGTAGCCTCTGCCGGCGCAGTGCTCGGGCAGGTTCTCTGGAGCCTCGTGGTGGGCTCGAAGGAACTCACCGAGGCCCAGCAAGGACTCGCAAGCAATCTCGAGTCGGCAATCGTTGCTGACACCCGCGCGCTCGGCGAGGGTAAGGGTGCCTTGCGCACCTTCACCGAGGAGACGAAGAAGGCTGGCGAGACCAGCGAAGACGCGGCCGAGCGCATGAAGGTGCTCAAGGCTGCCGGCGCAAGCCTGCCCAGCGCCTTCGACGCCTCCACCAACTCGATCAAGGCTCAGACGTTGGCGCTCGGCGAGAATGTCCGTATGCTCGCGGCCAAGTCAATGGCAGACGACGAGGCGTTCAAGCGGCAGGTCGTGAATGGGCGAGGCGTAACCCGTGACAACGCCGGCCTCCTCGGCTCAACCGAGAGCGCCCTCTTTGGCTCATGGGGCTTCGACCCAGATGAGGCGATGGCGCTCCTTAGCCCGCAGGCTATCCAAGAGGCTGCAATCATTCACGGCGCTGAGTACGCTCGCGGCGTCATCCAGAGCTTCAAGGGTACGGTCTTGACTGACGGGGCAGATGCAGCCGCGGCTCTCGACGCCCTCTACGGCAACTGGATTAACAACTTCGAGCCGGCGCTCGACAGCGCAACCTCCTCGTCGTACGCAATGGGGCACCTGGCTGAGCAGACTGGCGAAGCTTATGAAGAGATGATTACTCTCGGCGACGGCATCCAGTACACCGCCGAACAGCTTGAAGCCATTGGCCACAATGCTGATGGCGTCTTCGAGGGCTTCTTCGCTGACGCGCTCGAGCTTGATGGCGCACTCTCGACGCTCGGCGAAAACCTCGTCAACAATGGCACAGCCTTCGATACCTTCTCGGCGGAAGGTCGCGCAAACCTCCAAGCGCTCAATGCCGTGATGAAGCAGTTGAGTGATGCTAGCGACCCAGGTGTTGCGGCCGCAAATATTCAGGTGCTTTACAACACGATTGTCGCGGGCGCGGGGGAATCGGCGGCGAACCTTGACTTCGTGCATCAGCACATCATGCGTCTCATGCAGGCGGCACAGGCCGCGGCGGTCGCACAGAAGGGCGCCCTTCACGCTGGCGCTGCGGCAATGGGCGGCCGCGCTATGCAGATGCGTCGCCAGGCGAGCCAGTTCGGCATTGACCCGACCCTGGCGCGGAACTTGCGATTCCAGGCCGACGCCCTCGACCGCAGCGCCGGACTCGCTCAGGCCCAGGGCAATGCCGTCAAGATTCCGCAACTCGATGACCTCAAGGCAAGCCTCGATGTCGCCCCAATGCTTAACGGCGCGGCCGGCGCGGCCAACAAGCTTGCAGACGGCCTCGGCAAGGGTGGCGGCGCAGCCAAGGATATGAAAGAAGAACTCCGCACGGTCAAGGACTACGCGAGCGACCTTGCTGGCGTAATGAGCCGCGCGTTCGAGATTCGCTGGAGCAGTTCGCAAGGGTTTGACGCGATCACCTCAGCGTGGAACAAGCTGAAGACCGATCAGGATAAGGCCAAGGAGTCCCTGAAGGACTACATGGACGAGCTTCAGAAGTACCAGAACGATATGGCAAGCATCGCTGCCGACCGTTCGATCAAGGCGTACTGGCTGTCGCAGGCTGAAGAGTACGGCGACTCGAAGCGCGCAACCAAGCTCCGCGCCGAGATTGCCAAGCTTGACGAAGATGCAGCCGAGGCGGCCAAGAAGAAGGCGAACGTCGACAAAGAGGTCGCCAAGACTCAACTGGTCGTAAACCGTTCGCTCTCCGGTAATTCGGAAGAGGCTATCGAAAACCGTGCTGCAATCCTCGGGCTGGTCGGCAACTACCAGAGCTACCTCGAGGCGCTTGCCGCATCGGGCATGGGTCAGGCCGATCTTGAGAAGACGTCAAAGAGGCTGAAGGAAGAGTTCGTCGCACAGGCTACGCAGGCCGGCTTCAGTCGCGCCGAGATTGACAAGTATGCGGCGTCGTTCGACGACATGACGCTGGCGATTCAGCGCATCCCGCGCAACGTGACCATTGAGGTCAATCCCAACCCAGCCCTTGCGGCGCTTGAAGAGTTTGTACGCAAGGCGCAGCAGGCCGCATCCAGCGCGGGCGGCGCAATGTCGAGCGGTATTGGCGGCGGGGCTTGGGATGGTGCGCGAGTCGCGGTTGAGGCGGCTGACTGGGCGGCACGCGAGATGGCCCTGCGTATGGCAAAGGTCGCAACCATCGCCATACCAGGTGCGGCATCAGGCGTCGTTAGCCTCGCACAGAACGCTCTCGCCATGCTAAAGAATGCTCGCGGCTACTCGGTCGGTGGCTACACCGGCAACGGCGGCAAGTACGACCCGGCAGGCGTTGTCCACAAGGGCGAGTACGTCATGCCGCAAGAGGTCGTCAAGGCCATTGGCCTGCGCAATCTTCAGCAGATGCACCAGACTCGCCAGATGCCGATAATGCCAGTACCCGTTGGCGGCGGCGGGGGCTCAATCGAGTTCTCCGCATCGGCCCTGCGCACGCTGGCGAAGTTGATCGTTCAGGCGCAAGGCGACATCGTACTTCCGGGCACCGCACTGGCGGGCTCGACCGGGGCGGCCAACCGCTTCAGTAACATTCGAGGGGGCGCATAATGGGTCAAGATTTGTACATCGGCCGTCGAGGGCGGGAGCGGTGGCTCCGCGCCCCCGCCCCACGCACGCCGTTCCAGCCGGTCGGATGGAGTGCTGAGACGCAACAGCGCGGCGGTCGCCTCAGCGTGCGCCGGAGTGTCGTCACGCACCAAGAGTACGAACTGTCCTGGGGGTCGGTGAACTCCGACACCAAGGATGCGCTCATGTCCATCTATCGCGGCGAGCCGGGACGAGAGGGGCTTATCCACTGGCTTGACCCGATGCTCATGGGTCGTAACATTCTCCCCTACCACTGGTCAAACCCAGCGGTGGTCGCAAAGGATGGCACGCCGCACAAGGGCACTCGCCCCACACTGGTCGCCACCACTGCCGCCGGGGTTGCCGCAGGACTGCCGCAACATGGCGCGCAGTACGCGGGTGCCGCCTCGGATGACTGGGTTTACATCCCCGTCCCACCCGGCTGGAACTTGCGCCTCCAGGCGTGGGGCACTGGCACGAGCGCAGCCGCCGCGGGCACGCTCCAGCACGCGCTCGTAAACGCGGCCGGTGCCATTGTCTCCTGGTCGAATACGACCGTCGGGGCTGCCAATGCCGAGAATGCAGGCCACCTACTCACGCCCTCCTCGACGGGCGCCAAGGGTGTTGCTATCCGCTTCGGCGCGGGCAACGGCGCAGTGTCGGCAATCTACGCGGCGGTGAGCCCGACGCCCACCGCTGGCGCGTCCATCACGCGCGCACAGTTCATAAGTGGCAATGGCAACTCAGGTTGCGAGATGCCGACGCCCCCGGCGCTCGCGCCGAACAGTGCATTCTGGGATAAGTGGTCGGTGAGCGCTGTCCTCAAGGAGGTTGGCCCGTGAATGCTGTCGACGTAACCATTGATGGCACCACCTACTTTAATCTTTCCGGGCTCGAGGTTATTGGCGATGCCATGCCGCTACGCCCCGGCAGCATGGTCGGTGGCGCAGGCGCGCTCTCGGTCGAAGTGCCAGACGTTGACGTTCGCAAGCTGAGTGGCAGGCCCGTCAAGGTGAAAGACCCGTACAGCGGGGAGACAAGCGGGATCATTAAGCTCGGCACGGGTAACGCAGTCAATGCGACCGTGAATGGCCTGAGCGCCCTGTCAATCCTGAACGTGCGTCGCACCGCGGAGCCCTACACGGGGACGCTCCGCGGCGCGCTCTCCTACTACCTATCCCTGTGTGGCTCGATTGGGAACACAAGCTACGCGCAAGAGCTTAATACGCGCACCGTCAGCTACACCGGGTGGCGTGGCAACGTTCTCGACAAGATCAAAGACCTGTGCGCCGCCGAGCGCATTGACATCTCCCTCCAGGGCGACCGGTTTTTCATCCGCCCCGCAACCTTCTCGACTGGCACGCACTGGCGCGGCGTGAAAAATTACACCTTCGCCGACTTTACCTGGTCGGCAGATGAATCAAACCTCGCGCAGGCAATCGAGTTCGCCACCTTCGACTCGGAGGCGGTTGCCCGGCAGTTGCTCTACCCGCTCGGCGGATGGACGCCCGAAGTCGAGGTGTTCCAAGTCGGCGCGGGGGAGATCGCCGAGTTTGAGATTTCCCTTGAAGCGGAACCCTTCTCGGACGCCCCATACGCCCCACACTACGGCGCATCGGCGGTATCGGTGGAGCAACCACTCTGCGTTGAGACGGTACTCCGCAACCACGACTCAACGAGCCGCTACACGGTCGCCGGGAAAGATGGGTTGCCAATCACGCCCGCGCAGTGGGCAGCCAGTGGCGGCAAGCTTGAAGTCGAGATTGACGGCGGCGGCTCCACGCTGCGCATTCGCATCACGGGTTCAAACATTGAAGAGTACGGCCCATACTCGATTTCGATGCCCTCGGGCGAGGGTGAGGGCTACTCGTCGCTGCGCATTGTCGGCCAGGGCGCACGCTACCGCCGACACGTTCGGAACTGGGGCACCGGGCTGGATGAAGACCAGGCTCCGCAAGAGCTTGCCACCATCTCGGACAACATCTTTATCACGAGCAAAAACTGGTACGAGGCTGGCGCCCGCCTCCTCTCACACCACTCAAGCACCACCTACACCTCCACGGTCACGGTCGACGAAATGGTTACCGTTCAGGGCTCGGGAACTTGGTGGTCAGGCAACCCTGCCCCGGTTCCGATCACGTCAAACGTGGGCGGCGAAACGCTCGGCATCTTCGGGAATCTCGAGGGTGCAATGTTTGTCGAGGATAACCTGGCCTGGCGTGTGGCTAGCGTCTCGTATTCACTGGATTCTCGGACATTAAACTCGGAAGAGAACACCGAGATACGACACCTCGCTATGGCGCATGATGCGGCAAGTGTCACCACGATTGGCGAGATGTCCACCTTCTACTCGGGGTTGACAACGATGGGCGAAATTGCCGGAGAGGCGCTTCGGGGGTACACATGGTAAAAGACGTCAACTTCCCAGACTCAAATCTTCCGCCAGAGTCGCAGCAGTGGCGACGTGACATCGAGGAGCGCCTGAGCAATCTCACGGGCGAAGCCGAGATTGTCGGGAAGAACATGGCCGCACGTCAGAAGGGCGCAGCCGCAACCCGGCGCTCACTCGAGCGCGTCGGGGTCAACTTTGACCAGCAGCAGCAAGCCTTCGCTGAATCGCAGCGCCGCCCAGCCGCGCCGGACTCTCTCTCGGTCACGAGCGACATCTACCTTGACGCCTACGCACGCTGGCAGGCGCTCGTGCGCGCAGTTACCCCCGAAGTCACGATGGGCATGGATGGCGCGCCACTGCGCGTCACCGAATACCGCCTATACGGCCGCCGCAAAGACGACGCAAGCTCATCATGGACAGAGGTTGCCCGCTCGTTCATTGGCCTGGAAATGGTTTGGGACACGGCGCCCGTCGGCGAAGAGTGGAGCTTCCGCGTCTGCGGCGTGTCGGCCAGTGGCGTCGAGGGTGAGTTCGGCCCCGAGATGACGATTATCCTGGCCAAGGACGAGACGCCACCCCAGAAGCCAAAGAAGCCAATCGGGTCAGCACGCCTCGGCACGGTCGACCTTCGGGCTGACGGCTTCGTAACCGGCACCGCGCCGGCAGACCTGTCACACTTCCTGGTCAAGATGTACACCGCCGCCAGTGGCGGGGTGGGCGCCACGCTTGGGCAGATTAGCCGCGAGCCGAACGACCCCTTTATCGTCACCGACCTGCCGTACAACGCCGAGCGCTGGTTTGCGCTCATGGCCTATGACTTCGCCGGGAATGCTAGCGAGGAGTCTGACCGCACAGCGGTCACGGTCACCCCGCTCGTGGACACCGATGTCATTGGTCGCGTCATTGATGGGGCGAACATCGCGCTCGGGGCGGTCGATTTCGACAACCTTGCACCAAGCGTCGACACTGCCATCAGCGCCGCAGTGAGCGAAGCTGGGGCCGCACTTGCCGCAGCCAGCAATGCAATCATGGATACGGTGCTCGAGTGGGCAATGAACTCGTCGGCAACGGTGGCGCCGACGACAGGCTGGTCGACGACCGCGCCGACTCACGCGCCGGGCTCGTACATCTGGCAACGCGCGCGCATCACCTATGGCGACTCAAGTACGAGCACCACCGCCGCAGTGTTGATCACTGGAAACGACGGCGCTGACGGTGCCGGTATTGAAATTGCCGGCTCGGTCGCAACCCATGCCGCGCTCCCCGGCGGACTCGGCCCTGGCAACGCTGGTGAGGGCTACCTTGTCGAGGCTGACGGCAAGCTGTACATCTGGTCGGGCACCGCATTCCCGGCCGATGGCAGTGGCGTGGAGTTTCGTGGGCCACAGGGGGCGGCTGGTAGCGACGCGAAGATCGTCTCACTGACGGCGAGCGCGCAAATTGCATCCACCTCGGGCAACTTGACGCCTGGCGCGTTTGACGGGCCAGGGTGGTACGGCGGCATCAATGTCAGACAGCCCGTCATCATCGAGCCGGGCCAGGCGCCAGACGGCTCTATCCTCGGCAGGGTTGACCTGACGGCTGGGTTGGACAGGCTTTTCCGCTACGCAGCGGTACCGCTTCCCCTGCCCGAGGGTGACCCCGACATGCGTATCCCCACGACTCCTACTGACGCTTTCAGGATGAGCTTCTGGGTTTACTCCACAACGCCCATCGAGTTGAAGCATGGCCAGGCTCGATGGAATGCGGCGGGCACAATATCTTCCGCCATCGCAGGCGTCGGCAGGCTCATTCCGGCCGAGGAGTGGACTTGGTTCGATCAGTCCGTGGCCGCCGGGTCGGACACCGTTCTGACCGGATTCCTCCCCAGCACAACTACTGTCGTTTCTGACCCTGGGCACTATGTTCTGTTTGGCGCCCCCACTATTCGACGCATAACTCCGGTGACGATAACTGTCACCGGCTCTACCGTCGGGACGACGATCACGGACTGGCAGTACGCAATCAATGGCGGCACGTTCTCGAGCACTCCCCCTTTCGGGGTTTCTCGCGTGGACGACATTGTGTCAATCAACTCCTTTGGCGTAGCAGCAACCTCTTCCACCCCCATCAAGACCATCACCGTGCGGGCGGCTGACGCCTCGGGCAATGCGGACACCACGACGGTTGCCTGGGTCACGGATGGGGTCGGGGGCAGTGACGGCCATGATGGCCCCGCTGGCGCGGATGGGCAGGCGGGTGCGGATGGCGCGGATGGCGCGGATGCAATTACTGCCGTTCTCACCAACGAGGCTCACGCCTTCCCCGGCGACGTAAGCAATGCTCTCGCAGGATCGACCACCTCTGGCGTACTGGCTTTCAAGGGCACCTCACCCCAGGGCGTGACCATCGGTACGATCACTGGCCAGGTCACGGGCCTTACGACGTCGATCCAGAGCAACTCGTCGACGTCGGCACAATTCACCGTGGATGTCACCACTGCGCTGACTGCAACCTCGGGCGAGTTGACCGTCCCGATAACGGTTGATGGCGTCAACCTGACAAAGAAGTTTGCATGGACGGTCGCGCGTAAAGGTTCCACGGGCGCGACCGGTGACACTGGCGCACAGGGGCCGCAAGGGGTACAGGGGCCGGCCGGAACTCCGGCCAAGACTATTGACCTTGTGACTCCGGCGCAGGTTCTTGTTTCGCCCCCCGGTGGCGGCACGACTGCCCCAGCCACCACGACGGTTACGGGCAGTGGCACCAACACGACGATTACCGCATGGCAGTACAGTGTGAACGGTGGCACATTCTCGGCTACACTCCCGGCCGGTACGACTCGCTCGGGCAATGTGGTCACGATCACCGGCTCCACCATGACTGCGAACACGATTGCAGTTCGGATGGCTGACGCTTCCGGCACAGTCGACACGTTGACCGTGGCAAAGGTCTCTAATGGCGCACAGGGTGCGACGGGTTCGCAAGGCCCGGCCGGCAGCAACGGGGCTCAGGGCGCGCAAGGCCCACAAGGCCCGGCGGGTGGTCAGGGTGCCGCAGGTGCAGATGGCATGACAGTCCTGCTCACCAATGAGTCGCACGCCTTCCCCGGCGACGTGGGTAATGCGCTTGCTGGCTCCACCGTTTCGGGCGTGCTGGCATTCAAGGGGTCGACTGCGCAGTCGGTGACTATCGGCACAATCACCGGGCAGGTCACGGGACTTGCAACCTCGATTCAGAACAATGGCTCAACGTCTGCGCAGTTCACGATTACCGTAACGACCGCGCTCACCGCGACGTCGGGCGTGCTCACGGTTCCGCTGACGATTGACGGCAAGAGCTTCACCAAGCAATTCACTTGGTCGGTCGCGCGCAAGGGTGCTCAAGGCTCAACGGGTTCGGCCGGCGCGGAAGGTGCGCAAGGCGTCAGCATCACGACCGTTTCCAACTGGTATCGCACGGTAACGCCAGCGAATGCTGCCGCACCCGCAACGCCAGGCACGGGGGTCGCCACGCCACCGGCACCGTGGTCGCAATCCGAGCCCACGTACACCGATAACACGTCACTGTACATGATTACTCGCATCGAATTCTCGAATGGGACACGCTCGTACACGCCGGCAACAAAGGTGTCCAGCTACCAGGCCGCAGCCATAGCGATTGAGTCTGCGAACAGCAAGACCCGCACGCAGTATGGAGCGGGCACGCCAGTTACGGACGGCAAGGAGCGCACTGGTGACACTTGGTTCCAGCGCGACGGCTCGGGCGTCATCCTTGGGCAGTGGGAGTGGACGGGCTCAACTTACGCGCCGAGTGAGCTTGGGCACCAGGTCATCGCCAGTGTTGATGCCGGAAAGATCAGTGTGGGAACGCTAGATGCTGACCGTATCGGGGCGAACTCGATCACGGCCACCAAGATTGCGGCGAACGCAGTGACGGCTGAGAAGATTCTCGCTGGCGCGGTCGAGGCTGACAAGATCAAGGCCAACGCAATTATCGCTGGCAAGATTGCGGCTGGGGCTATTACTGCCACCGATATGATTGCCGATGGGATTATCACCAATGACCTCATTGCAGGCGGCACGATCACTGGTGCGAAGATTGCGGCGCTCACAATCGAGGCCGGTCAGATCAAGGCCAACGCCGTAACGGCTGACAAGATCAACGCCGGCGCTGTGACCACGGTGAAGCTTGACGCTGAGGCCGTGACTGCCGCAAAGATTGCGGCGAACGCCATTACTGCGGCGAAGATCAATGCCAACGCGGTTACGGCTGACAAGATCAATGCCGGTGCCGTGACTGCGGCGAAGATTGCAGCGAACGCGGTCGAAGCTGGCAAGATCGCCGCCAATGCTGTGACGGCCGACAAGATTGACGCTGGCGCGGTAACGGCAGCGAAGGTTCACGCTGACGCGATCAACGGTAAAGTAATCACAGGAGCAGTCGTCCGAAGCTCGGCCGCCAACCCTCGCACGGAGATGAACTCCTCGGGCTTTCAGGTTGTTGACGCGAGTGGCGTTGTACAGGTGCGCTTGGGGTACGGATTTGCCACGGGTATGGCGATCCGCAACCCGAGCGGTGGCGCCCTCGTCCCGCTCTCGAGCCTGGCGTTTGGGTCTCAACTTGTCGACCACACTGCACTCACGAACCGCTCACTGGCCGCAAACGTTTGGTCGAACAACTGGGCGGCCACGGGTGGGAGCATTACCTTCAACGCGCTAAGCAGTAAGTACCTTTTCGAGACTGGCGAGTCGTGGCTCCTAACAACTAAGAGTTCCGGTGGCGAGAACATGCACGCCACGAAGGTCTACACGACGGGCGGCTTGCGAGCGGGGTCGGCCGCACCCAACGCGCCCGGCCATGAAATTCTAAAGAACGGTAGCTCGGCACAGTCGGGTGGCGAGGTGAACGACACAAGTGGAACCGGTACGTCATCGTTTGCTGAGACTTGCTACTCATCACTAAGCGCGGCAACGACGGTGGGCGCTCAGTATTGCACTGGGCCGCTCAACAAGCAGGACAGGTCGTACCGCGCCTTCACGACTGGCCCTGCAATCACCGTTCGCTCCTACGGTCGCTGGCAACGCATCACTCCACTCTGGGGCTAGCCGCTCGTAAACGGTGCCTGCCGTCGAAATAGCATTGACATATGGCCGGTACAACACCTCTTGGGCTCCCCCTGTTCGATCAGGGGAGTGTTGCTAATCCGCTCAGCGTCCCGCTGAATGCGCTCTCAAACGCGATGGATGATGTTCTTCAGGACACCATCAATGGCGTCGACGGCACCTACTCGGGCGTGCGCAGTTGGACGTCGCCGCCCGTAGGTTCTGCGGCCGAGCGTAACCTGATGTGGCCAGCACCCATCCAAGGCAACCGCGTCTACCGCACCGACAAGGCGTGGGAAGAAGCGTACTTCGAGGCGTACCACGCCGTCAATAACCCTGGCGGCGCGCAGGTTGCAGGCTGGTATCCGGTATCGGGCGCAATGCCGTTCATCGCGCTCACCGCAGCCGGGTCGCAATCCCTGAATGGCACCGTGCAGCTGCTCACCAACTGGGCGGCGCCCGGCGCGGGCACGTCGCGGTCGCATGGCGGCTCCGAGTGGTTCACCTACTCAGGTGGGATTATCACCGTGAAGGTGCCCGGCTACTACAACATCAACGCCATTACCAAGAACCCCCTGGGTACTGCGAACATTCAGCAAGTGGTGCGGCGCACGAGCCCATCGCCCGTCATTGACGTCACCGCATCACCGCGACAAACACTTCACTCGTTTAACGCAACCTTCTTGAACATGCCGAGCCCTGGCCGCATCCCCGTTGCCGCGAATGAGGCGTTCGGAATCTACAACGTGCTCGGCAGCTACTCGACTTTCTTCGACGCAAACTCGTCGCTGGTTCCCGCGGGCCGCTTCGTCATTGAGTGGGCGGGTGTGTTCCGATGAGCTACTTGGTCGCCCTGTTCCTCATTGGATTTCTCATTGCCAGAATCCCGGTCACGCTTTTTGACAAGATCGCTAAGCGCAATCATCGCCAACCATTCTTCATCCCAACGGATGACACTTCAGGACAGGATTAAGGAGCCTAAACATGGTTGAACGATGGCTTCCAGTCCCAGGCTACGAGGACTGCTATAACGTGTCGAGTCGTGGGAGATTGCAGTCAAACCCGCGACCGGGCGCCAGGGGCGGCCTACTCTCCCTAACCATCAACGCAGACGGCTATGCGGTTGCCCATCTCTCGAGGCAGGGAGTGAAGAGCAAGGAGCCTATCCACAAGCTCGTGGCGCTCGCATTCCTTGACCCTCGCCCCCCTGGCGCACAGGTTGCCCACGGTGACGGCAATCCGCTCAACAACGAACTCAGCAACCTTCGGTACGCCACTCCGAAAGAGAACACTGCCGACGCATTCATGCACGGAACTCACCGGATGGCCAATCGCACAACGTGCGACCGCGGGCACGCGCTCGAGCAGTGGAACTTATCGCAGGCTCACCTCAAGGCAGGCAAGCGCACTTGCCTCGCCTGCCATCGAGAGCGCGCCCTCGCCGCAAGTCAGGGACGCCTATTCAACCCGGAATTAGCCACTGAGCGATTCCTTCTAGCACAAAAGGGAGCGTAGACATTATGGTCTTCATTTCACGAGCAGCGGCCGGTTTGCCGCCACTTACCGGGGAGTCGACATGGACGACCGCCGCATCGAACCGCGAGGGGTTCGCAGTTCACTGGGACGGCGGGGAGACTCCGAAGACTGAGGCGCATGAACGCGCACTGTTGCAGGCTTACGACCGCTATCACCGACAGAACGGCTTTGGCGGGGCCATCGGCTATAACCTCGCGGTCGGCCCAGTCACCGGCAACGTGTACGAAGCGCGCGGCCTGAACAAGATCGGCGCTCACGCAGGCGGGGCGAACACTGCCAATATCGGCTGCATCGTGATCGGCGGGCCAGGCAACCTCACCCCGGCCGCAAAGCGTGGCCTGCAAGAGGCGTACCAGTTGGCCTGCAACTACACGGGTAAGCGCCTTCGCCAGCGCGTGCACAGCGACCTGAATAGCACCGGCTGCCCCGGCGATACGATTCGCAACTGGGTGCACAACGGAGGACTTCTCGGCAGTGAGTCGTCGCTCGGCTACAACACAACGTCGCGCCCGACGAAAGACATTCAGAAGTTCTTGAAGGTCGAGGCTGACGGCATCTACGGCGACAAGACGACTGCCGCAGTGCGCAATTACCAGAAGGTCAATGGCCTCGTGGCTGATGGCATCTGGGGGCCGGTCACGGACGCTAAGGCGTTCCCGCCGAAGCCTGCTCCGAAGCCCGTGCTTGACGTTGATGGCGCACTCGGCCCAGCAACTTTCGCGCAGTGGCGCAAGGTGCTCGGCACGCCGGAAAAAGATCCCGGCAACGTGGAACTCGTCAAAGAAGTTCAGCGCAAGCTCAACCACTACGGCGCGCGCGACTGGGATGGCAAGCCCCTCGTCGTTGACGGGCTCGGCATCGGCTCAAACGTTGGCACGCGCTACCCGGCGGCGGGTCGCACGCGCACGCTCTGGTCACTGCAAGCGTACCTGGGCGCCGAACCTGATGGGTTCCTCGACAAGGATGATTCGTTCGGCGCGCGCCAGCTTCAGAGGCGCCTCAACCGAGGAGTCTTCTAATGAAAGAACTCATCCTCAGCAACTTCGGCCCCCTGCTCGGGCTCGCTGGCGTCGTTCTTGCCGCATGGATTGCGGCGCGACTGCGCAAGAGCGGCGACCGCGAAAGTCAGTTGATCGAAGTGCTACGGGATGAGCGCAAAGACCTCTCGGGGCAGATCGTAGAACTGTCGACCGAGGTTCGCACTCTCCGCAATGAGGTGCGCGATTACTACGACCACGCCCGCTCCCTCGAGGACGTGTATTACGCGATCAAGTTCGGGCTCGAAGATGGCACAGTCCCCCCTGTGCCCCCGCTCCCAGGCAAATTGCCCGGCAAGAAGAAGGTTGCATGAAATGTACAACATCTTAGGTTTTACGCTATCGAACCGCGTCTACGACGCGCTCAAGCAGTGGGTGCAGCTAGGGCTTCCCGCCCTGGGCACGCTGTACTTCACACTCTCTGAACGCCTGGGCCTTCCATATGGCACTGAAGTTGTAGGGACGATCACCGCGCTCGCGCTGTTTGGTGGCACCATTCTCGGTATCAGCAACATCAATTTCAACAAAGACTACGAGTTGGTTCAAAAGGAACTGGACTAGCTCGCCATAGACCAAAGCCCCCAGCGACTCCGTGCCGTGTCGATAATATGCACGAGTTCGCTGGGGGCTTTGTTATGCCCTAATGTGGGTCAGGCCAGAACGCAGCCAGGGTGGGGCCGTGCTTCTTTGTCTTCAAGTACGAGAGGCAGTGCAAGACCGCATCGTTGACATCATCGTTCGCAGTGCCGGGCACATGCAACCCATGCTTTGCGAGCCACTTGAAGCGGTCGCCCTGCGTGCCTGGCGTGACCAGCGCTTTCGCGCTCGGTAGCTGCCAGTGGATGCCCTGGCCGGCGTTGTGGCAGACGTACTCGATGGCCCCCTCGATGCGCAGCGGGGTCACGTCGGGGACTACGGGCGTACTCTTCGGGATGAATCGCTCAACGACCAGGGTGTCAGCCTGCTCGATGCGGTACGCCTCGTTGTCGAGCCACCGCATGAAGCCCTCGAGCCCGCCAAGCACAGTCCAGCGGTCGGTAATGGCGAAGGCATCCTTGTCGCTGTAGTGGCCCTGGACGATGCCCGATGATTTGCCGGGGTCGATGGCGAGGATTACATGGCTCACTCCTCCTCCGCCCCCGTGTCAACAACCCGGTACTTCTCACGCCGCCAGTACGCACGCTCGCGAGCTTCACCAATCGCATGATCCTCCGACTCGAAGCTGTGAGCGTAAACCCACTCGTTGAGCCGGGGAACCCACTGCTGTAGGACATACCGGCCACCCTCATCATTACCGTCCACCTCGTAAACAACCTTGCTCATTCGGCCGCCTTCAAGGTGAGTTCTGTCCAGTTGTCACCGAGGTGGTGCAGCACGTCTTCCTCGCCTTGCAGGCCCGCAAAGCCAGAGATATTCCACCCCTTTCCAGGGGCGTCGGCGAACGTAATTTTCAGCGCCACCCTGCCTCGACCGGAAATCATCGTGCCCAGTTCGGTCGGTAGTTCCCGCTTCAGTTTCAGTGCTGCCAAATATTCGCACGCAACGATGTCGCTGATGCCCTCTAACCCTTTAAGGGAATCCCCGAGGCGCTGCCCCAGGTATCGGACGCGCTCCGCCGTGAAGTCGTTGAAGACGATCAGTTCTTCACCCGCGCCGGCCGTCCGGTCGTAGACAACCCATTCCGGGTGCTCAACACTACGCCACACGCCACGGGCTTTGTCGGACTCGCTCTGGAAAAACTCTCGCAGCGCGGTTACATACTGCTCCCCCAGCCGGACGGCTCCGCGCTTAGGCGTTTGTAGCATGAAACACTCTTCATCGCTTGAACATGGGTCAATGGTCGCCCCGTTGCTTGCCGTGAACCTCTCACTCATCTCTACCCCCGTAAACATTGTGCCCGTGCATCCCAGCCTGCATCCGAACAATCAAGTCGCTATCGTCAGGCATCTCCATCCCGAAACCACACTTGCTGCACTGCCAACTTTTGCCATCAACGGTGACATACTCCGAAACTCGCTCACTCATCGGTTTCTCCCTTGTTCTCGAATAACTCTGCGACTGCCGCCAACATGCGCCGAAAACGATGCTCATTCATCCACCGTGACGGATACTGGGGATCACCATCAGACCGTGCACCACATTCACACTCGACCCCGGTTTCTACCGCACTCCAGTTTTGGTGCCTACAATCAGCATCATCCAAAGCGTCCACCGCCTCATCTGAGACAAGTACCGCCCGAATCTCATCACCGCTCATTCCGCACCCCCTTCGTTGAGTCCCAAAACTTTGGTAACCATTGGGAGCAAATCAGACTTGTCGTGCTGCCTCATGTGCTCAACAATTACCGCCGCCGTGCGCAAGGCATCAAGCCGGTCATCATCAGATGATTGCTCATCCCACACGTCGTAATCAAGCCACGGGGTGCCCGTTTCCTCGCGCGTGCGGATGATGATTGCGACCTCCTTCACTACCAGATCAGCAGATAGCGAATCCTGCTCCTCAATGAGTTGCTGCTCCCAGTCACGCATGTCGGGTGCACTCATTCCGCACCGCCTTCGATAGCGCGATAAGCATTACAGCCCACGCACACGCACTGCGTCTCGGCAATCCCATATTTTGCGTTCCGCCCCAGCAGAAAATCAACATGGTCACTGAGTGCCGCTTTCACTCGTTCAAGTGCCGCAAGAGCCTCGTCCCGTTCAGCCCGAACCTCGTCAAGTGCCGTGTTCTTCGCATCAACCCAAGCAGGCGCACCATGCTCGTTCCACTCGTTCAAGTCAGCACGAGACTTACGAAGCTCAGCTACGAGTTTCAGCATTACCAATGGCTGCGCCACGACTATGTACTCGGCGTCGGCGGGGTCAAGCACGCCGGCACCAATTCCGTCATTCATCTGGTCAATTACTACCTGCCAGGACGCTCCCTGCTCCGCTTCGATGGAGCGCGCATACGACCGTTGCCACGTTCCAGGTGTTGCCGCTTTCGCTACCGCCTCTAAACGGTCAAGATCGAGAGTCATCGTTCCGTCTCAATTCTCACTAGCGCAATCTGAATGTGCGCTTGAACGAAGCTGATCTTCGAGTTCATTGCTTGCCACTGAAGATCGAACCCGACGCCGGGTGCGCCCAACTTCTGCGACTCCGCGAAGTGCTGCTTCGCTTCTTCAAGCAACCGCTCAGCTTGCACTATGTGGTTGATTCGCTTGCTCATGCCGTCACCTCCCGAAACGGCCCAAACTTTCCCTCGAGACGGCTGATCGGGTCGGCCGCATTGTCACCCTCAGTCCAGAACAGGGTCTTGCCGCCGTCGCGGCTGATCCACAAGGCGCCCCTGGCATCCTCGTAGAATCGCACTGCGGGATGCTCTGGCGCGACACGCAGGAGCCCTTCTTCTTTCAGCCGCTTGGCGATAAGCTCGGCGACCGCTTCCAAATCTGTACTCATTTCATCATCTCCTTTTCTGCTCGTCTGAGCATTGCTTTTGTTGCCGCATGTGCAGCCTGTTCTTCGCGTAGCAAACGCCGGTAAAAGTCGGCATCCTTCACGATTGGTTCCGGGTATGTGTTGGCGTTGAATGGAGTGCCGTCAAGGTGCCAGTTGTTGAAGCAATCAGTCGCAGTGCATCCGAAGGTGCCCACGTATGGGTACTGCATGAAGTCTGGCCCGTCATACTCAATGTCAGGCCAGATCGGCGCACCGTGGCATGGGGTAACAAGGTTCACGACTCGCCCCCCAGCGCCGCTTCAAGGATCTGTCGCGGTCGAGTTGTGATCGGTGGGAGCACCGCCTCAAAACCGAGCGCTAACTCCACCGCACATCTCAGCGCGGCAAGTTCACTCTCAACCTCAACGCATCGCTTCTCCCAATAAGCAGCCTTGTCGCTCACGCTTCGCCCCTCTCGTAACCTTCTCGATCCTTCGCAACCAACCTGTCCAGATAGCTCGGGTTCTGCCGCGCCACATACTTAGCGCGAGCACGTTCCGCACGCTCGTTCACTTTCGTCCGATGCCCTGTTTTCGCTTCATGCTTTTTCGCTCGATGCTGGTTATAGAGCCGAACCCCGCAATCGATACACAGGTGACGTTTGTAAGTCGCACCCGCAGCTTCACGGGCAGCTTCATAGGCGCTCACTGTTCGCCCTCCAACTCGATAACAACCGTTGACGGGTCGATGTCATCAGCGGTATAGAAGCTTGACTCACAAGGCGCGAAGTAGAACTCGGAATCATCATTGGAGTCATGCCCAACGACAACAATCCGCACATTCGGCTCTTCGCATAACGTCGCCTTGAAAACAGTTCCCGGTACGGTAGGCAACCCGAATACACGCTCCCACTGGTCGACATAGGCGTAATGTACGCTGACGTTCCGGGCTAGCCTGATCACCCAACAATCCATACCGCTGGGATTATCCGCAACGAAGCGCACCAACTCTCCGCTGATTTCCGTGCCGTCAGACTTCGCCCGCAGCGTGATTCGTTCAGTCATTATTCCTCCTCCGATTTAAGATTCTTAATTGCTTCAGCCAGCCAAGCGTCAAGCTCGCCAGCCTTGGTATAGATACGCACTTCATTGCCGTGCGTCTTGGCGTCAACGAACTTAAATCCGCGTGCACCCTTCGGCGTGGGCTGCTCGACGTAGCGCGCAGTGAAGCCCAGTCTGCCAGACTTTGCGGAAATCCAGTAGTAGGTTGTGTCGTGCGCTGGCTTGCGTAGCTCGCCTTTACGGTCGTCGCCCATGTAGTAGGTGTCGGACGTGTGAACAACCGACTTGCCGACCATCCGCCTCTCGAATGGGTGCGACTTCTTGTACAACTCGAGAGCCTTGCCCGCGAGTTCAGCCTCGGAGATAACCTCCGATGACATCACTGTTTCAGTGGTTTCTGGCACTGCCTCCACCTTCGCCTTCGCTTTCATTTGCTTGAAGTATTCGTTCCACGACATGCCGGACTCGCCGTGCGGGCCGTGGGTTTTGTATTGATTCACAGCGCCTCCTCTCCCAGGTATTCAACCTCGCCGCCGAGCGCGTAGCTCAGCCAGTCGGCGTGGCCGAAGCGTTCACTGACATCCGCCAGTGCGAACTCCAGCGCCGCCTGAACCGACTCGACCCGAAGGGTGTTCTCAGGTAAAACAGGTGCGAACGAGCAATAATACGGGGGCATCTCCCCGAGCGCGAGCACGCGCCCATCGACGCCTGGCCCACCTTCGACCGGGACGATGTGGTACTCCACGTTCATCCGAGCCTTCGCCTCCTTGAGTACGGATAGCTGCGCCTCACTCAGGGGATGAGGGAAGACGGGTAATGGAATCAGTGCGCTCATTCGTTACACCACCATTCGGGGGGCTCGCAATCGTTGCCGCAAATGCAACCATGTGGGCCCTCATCGCAATATTCCCAACAGAAGTGGCCTTCAGTGCCGCTCATGCGACCACCCTCTTCGTCTTGGCAATATGCCACTCGATTGTTGATCGGCTTCGGCCGAGCAGTGCCCCCAGCGCGCCCGACGACGTGCCGCGGTCGACCGCGACAGCCAGCAAGTCCGGCCACTCTTCAGTGTCAGCGAACTTGATGTACGCAATCAGGGGAATCGTGTCCACATTCAGGCGCCGACCTGTGCGCTCGGTCTTCTTCAGGAGCTTGCGACAGGTCTCTCGATTCATGCCAACAATCTCGGCCACTTGTCGCACCGAGAAGATGCGCCACTCGTTCAGCGCTATCGCATGGTCGATACGGCCCTGTTTCGTGAGACTATCCCGGTGCTGGAGCGAGTAGTACGCCTGCTCGATGGCGCTCATGGCGTTCATACTGCGACCCCCTCTCTCGTGCGCACCAGCGCTGTGCCAGTAGTGTTTGTTACCTCGACTCGGCCTTGGGCAGTAAGTTCAGCCAGCAAATCGTCAACCATTTTCCTTCTCCCCTCGTATTGTTCAATTCGGTGTAGCTCCGAGAGTGCTGCAAAGCCTCCGCGCCGGGTGATTTCCCCGTAGAGCTTGTCGGCCATCCGGGCCGTCGGGTTTTTCAGTGTGAGCCTGACCATCTCAAGGAGATTTTCAAGCCACTCCTGACCCTGCTCAAGTGCGACCAGGTAGTCGTCCATCTCGATCACGATGCGCCCGTCACTACATGCGACCAGTGCGGCGCACTTGGCAATCGTCATGTGAAGACGGGTGAACGTTGGCTCCAGGCGCTCCGGGTAGTTACTCCGGGCCGCGATGCGTTGAAGCTGCTCGATCATTTGGTAGTGGCGCTCTTCGACTTCATGCGTCATGGAAATCCACTGGCGCATGTCCTGCGGCACGCCTGCCGAGACGCGTTGCCGCAAGGCGCTGAAGCGTGTCGCCCACACTGATTCCCATGAAGCATGGTTCGTCAACTCTTGACGCTCGGATGCTGAGACAAAGCGCGGTGCGATGTCTCGGGCTGTGACGTGCTTGCGCTCACCGATGGCGAAGACAAAGCGGTTCATAAAGCCGCTGATCCAGTCGTCGGGCTCGATCACGTCGACCACCTTCTCGTCGACACCGATCAGCGCTACGTTCAGGATGGTTGTTGCCTCGATACCGGACAAGTCCTTCTTCGTTGCGCGCTGAATCGCAGGCACCGTGCCGCCGTAAAGGTCGGTGATGCGTTGCTTCATGTCAGCGAACGGGCCGGTGCTGTCCTTCCACTTGCGGATGATGCCGTCGGCTTCGTCTGCGTGGAACAGGCTGACTTGCCCGTCCCGTGGAATCAGTGCGTCGGAGAGTGCTGCACTTGTTGCGTCGCCGCCGATGCTGATGTTCAGCCCAGCCTCCTTGAAGATTGCCCGGATGGGAACAAGCCACTCGCTCTTGCCCGTGGCCGACGGCCCGATGAACGCCCCGTAGATACCGAGCGGAACGGTCACGCGGTTCTCCTGGCGGAGGCATGCGACGTCCCCGAAGAATCCGCTGAGTAGTATCCAGCGACCCAGCCGGTAGTACGGCTCGGTGACAACCTTGTTGATGGACTGAATGTGATCCATGAACTCAGTGCCAAACCACCGCACGCTCGCCACTCGTTGCCGCTCTGACGGCGTGAGAAGTTGCGGGACGGTAGTTGTTACCTGCTCCGGGCTCTCGGCCAGCACAGGGCGTTCCTGGGCTTCCTGAGCGGCAAGCCAGACCCATGTGTCCGGCAGCCATTCGTTCTCGTCCGACGAGCGGCACTTGCGGGCCTCCGAGGAGAGCCCGAATGCGGCCGCCTCGGCCAGCGTTGCGCCATCTTTGAGCGCGTGCGACATGAGATACCGAACTCGAGTCCGGTACGCCTCGGTGGTCGTTGCTCGTGGCGGTGTCGACCATGCGGCCTGCGCCGTGATGTCGGTGATGCTTGCCAGAACGTCGGCAACCTTCACCTGGCGGGCATCGTTGATGGTCAGCGGGAATGCGCCGAACTTCTCGACACCCGTGCGAAGCGAGCTATCAAACTGGTAGCCCCAATCGTCGCCAGGGTAGGCGACGTACAGCGCTCGGAACTGTGCCAGGATTGCCGGCACGCCCGGCTGACCCTCGATAGCGTGAGCGATCAGCAAGCGCTGAGTGTCACGCATCATCTCGTGGTCGATTGAGCCCTGCTTCTGCCCCAGGTCAACGATCAGCTGCTTCAGGTATGCGCTCGGGTCGCCGGGCTCGCACTGCAAGACCCACTCTTCGAGGGAGCCGTCAAACGGATTCTCCTCGGACGAAGCGGCCAGCGTGAGAAGCCACTCAGGAGCATCCTTGAATGCCTCCCGACTGCTTGGTACGACGTCGCCCCACCAGATGAACCCACTGGCACCAGCGCGCCGGTCAACATCGTGAAGCCGACCATCCGCCGGATACTCACCAGGAACCTTGAAGTCCTTGGGGAGCGGGTGGTGGACGGTGGGGCCGAGGCGTGGTGCACCCTCGGGAACCCCGTAGATGAAGTGCTGGCCACCCGAATGGGTGGGGTAGGTGAAGTACTCGTCGCCATCAAGTTCGTCGGCCAGTCCAGCCTCATAGAGGGAGAACCAGCCATCTTTGCTGTTACCGTTTTCGTCTTCGACCTTCTGGTCGATGTCCAAGCAGGCAAGCTCAGACTTTCCAGCGCTCACACCGACCAAAGCGTGAGGCCACTTGCTCCACCACGAGCGAATCTGATGCTCGTCGGTGGTGCCATCATTGAAGCCGCCTGGAACATAGTCCGGCGACTTCATCTTGCGAAGTACCTGCTCACCTCGAGCATTGACTTCGACTGAATCTTTTTCTCGGCAAGGAACCACATAAATATCCAGCGCCGCAAGTGCGAGCGCCTTGTCGAGCATAGAAATAATCGGCCTCCTTTCGCTTGGTTAGAAGAATGTGTGCGCAAAAGCCGCGCCCGCGGAGAGTGAACGCGGGCGCGGCTTCGCAAGGCGGGGCCTAGAAGCCCTGCGCTACCGCACTGGCCGCATTATTGAGCGACTGTGCGGGGTCGGGCTGAGCAAGCCAGTCAGGCTGACCCTGGGCGCCGTGCTGCGGCGCTTGCTGAGTAGGCTGCACGGGCTGTGCTGGCGCTTCAGGTGCGGCCCACGGGTTCGGCGTGCCGAACGATGCGGGAGCGGCCTGTGCGGGCTGCGCCGGGGCGCTCGTCTGGTACGGGGTGCCGCCGCCAGGCTTGGCCGGGTTGAAGAACTTGACGTGGTTCTCGTCAGCGCCGTTCTGGTCTTTTCGGACGCCAACAACAACCTCGACCTGCTTGCCGAGAATCATGCGGTCGTCGTACTCGAAGCCCTGCGGGTTGTCGGTATCAAAGCCGAGCGCCCCGAAGAACTGGAAGAACGTGCCTACCGTCTTCCCCGAGCCGTACTTGCGAGCGAACGGGATGCGCTCGAAGATGTTGCGACCTTGGTACTTCTGGCCGTCGGCCACAACGAAGCGCGGGTGGAGCGTCTTGATGTGGGCATTCGGGCCAGAGCCCGCGAAGTCGCGCACTTCAATCGCAGTGCTGTTCTTGCGGGTCGGCGTGATGTTCACGATCAGCTTCGTGCCGTCGGGAATAGCAGAATAGTCATTCTGCTGTGGAGCAACTGTTCCATCAAACGGGAGAAACAGGGACATAATTAGTTACCTTCTTTCTTGGTAGTGGCGGCCTTCTTGGCTGCTGGTTTGGTTTTTGCTGCGGCCTTGCCTGTTCCCTCGAGGTGGGAGTACAGCGCCGGCAACGTGAAGTCGACAATCTGGCTCGGCAACATCCAGCGATTCTTCGCCATGATGATGTCGTCGTCACCGAGGGTTGCGACCAGCTTCTTCTGCGTCTCGCCATCCTCGCCAACAATCGAGCGGAAGTCGAGGAAGGCCACAAGGTCGGGGATCGAGTCGACGTTATCCTTCGCGCTTCCCTGGAGCTTCACTCGAACCTTGACCTGCCCAGTCTCCTCGGCGCCCTCAGTGGAGTGAGCGACGACAATGCCAAGCGGTGCCGAGTTCTGGAGCGCCCAGAGGATGTTGTTCGTCCAAACGCCAACGCGCCCCCATGCGGCCAGCGTGTCTGGCTTGCCGGTTTTCTCACTGAACGTCGTCGACTGGAAGTGCGTGACGGCAACGAATTGGGAAACGTCCAGACTGTCGAGCACAACAATGTCATAGCCGTAGTCCGGGTTGAACGCCTCGCCCTTGTGGAACTGTCCGTCCGGCGTGATCTGCCCGAGCATGTACGCCAGCTTGCTGAAGGCGTCCGGCTCCTGGTTGTTGATCGGGAAGATGTCGAGACGCCCCTCGTCAATAGCCTTCCGAGCGGCAGGCACGTTGGTCAGAACGTTGGTGCCGTTGTCGATGTCGATGTAAAGCATCCGGGCTTCAGCGAAACGCGGGTGCTCGAAGATGCCGCCAGCGATACTAGTCTTGCGGGTGCCGGCCTTGCCGTACAGCAAGATCGACTTTGGTGCACCGACTTCGGACGGCTTCGCAAAGAGGTTGGCAAAGGGTGGGCGGGTGAAGGTCGGCGCTGCGGGCGCGACTGGCGCCTGTGCTGGCGCCTGTGCTGGCGCTTGTGCTTGAGCCGTTGGCTCAGCTTGAATCGTATTCATTATGGTTCCTTTCAGTTAGTGGGTTTACTTGTCGTCGGCCAGGGCTCGGGCGAGCAGTTCTTCTTCGGCCTCAACCTGAGCCTCGGCCGCGGCGTAGCGCTCGGGGTTAATCTGCTGGCACATATCCTGAACGATATCCACCAGCAGGTCGGTCGCTTCGCCTTCAACAAGGTTGTCGAGCAGCATGTCCAGTGCGGTCACAATGTTCATCCACTCACCCTCGAAAAGCTGGACACTAATCAGGCGGTCGCCGCAAGTGTCGCAGTGGATACAATCGCAGGCTTCGTTTTCGTCTTTCATTTCTTACTCCTTTGTTTCGTGGTTCAAACTGGTTGGGGAACTTGAAGGCCATTCAGGCTGAGTGGCGCGTCAAGGTTGCGCTTCGGGGCTCCGTTATTGCAGGGCCAGCATTGCTCATGGGATTCCATATCCTCGGGCTTGCCGCCCGCCTGGAGGTAGCCCCAGATGGCCTCGCCCCGGCTGATAAGCCAGTGCGCATAGGCTGCGTTGTACGGCAGGGTGGTTACCCATACGTCATGCACCTTGCCGGGGTCGTCGTACCCATCAGCGGTTGGCATGTCCCAAAAACCGTTACCATCCCGAGCGACCCAGATGATCGAGCCTCGGTCGACAGGCTTGCCCAGCAATTCGCGGCCGAGCATATACAGAGAAAGTTGCCCGTAGTACACCTGCGTCTTGTACTCTTGGCTCGCCATCTTCTTCTCGTACTCAGCCTCGCTGAGCTTCAAGAGGCGGTGACTGCGACCGAATGGTACGGGCTCGCCCGCTTCTTTCGCCATGTAGTCACGCAAGACTGCGAGCTTGGCCCGGTCAGTGGATTTGTAGTCG
This sequence comes from uncultured Microbacterium sp., assembly GCA_964616805.1. Classification (GTDB taxonomy): domain Bacteria; phylum Actinomycetota; class Actinomycetes; order Actinomycetales; family Microbacteriaceae; genus Microbacterium. The sequence goes on from CAZTUC010000003.1 coordinate 31,569, forward strand.
ACGATCTGATGCTCGAGACTCAAATCGATAGTGCCGCCGACCCTGCCGTAGCCAGGGATGTCAGCGAAGTAGGCGTGCTGCTCGGCGTGAGCGCGGTTGAGCATGTGGTAAATCTCGGAGTCACCCTCCGCCTGCACCTCGTTGACGCGAGCCTCGAGCAGGCCGTGAATGCCAGTGCCAATCTCCTTACCCATCCACACGCGGTCAGCCTGCGGGTTAGGGCGATACGTTCCGAGCATGTCATAAGCCAGGCACTTGTCGCACAGGTTGGACAGGTTGGATGCGCCGATGGTGCGCTGCTTCGTGCGGGCCGTGGGCTTCGAGAGAAGTTTGATCGCCAGGTAGCGAAGTTCTGCGTCACTCAGTGGTGCGCTCATAAGGTGGCTCCTTTCGCGTGGGTGGTTAGGGTTACTACTATGTCACAGATTGACGTGAATAGTAAACCAATTTGAAATAAGTTCTTATTCCGTGTCGCCCTTTGGCTCGCGCTGGAATGGTGCGCGCTGATGTTTGCGCTCATCTTCGGGGATCATCGACCAGCCAGCATCGTCATGCCCGGCCAACTGTCGCAAGTAATCCCGACGGTCTTTATCGCTCGCCTGCCTGCCGCCAACCCATACCAGCCCGGCACGAATGCCCCAAGCGGGACGCTCATACCGGGCTGATTTGCCACACAATTCCAGCAGTGGACACTGCGAGCACAGGGCTCGAGCCTCGCTGGCAGTTGGTAAGGCTGGGTGGTAGTCGACAAACAGATCAGGACGATCTAAACAGTCGGGTTGCGGGGCATCTTCATAGCGCCACGCTTGATCGAGCGCTTGTCTCCACTCAATCAATGGTGCAATGTTGGTCGGGTTTTGTTTACGCTCTTCGGGGTACAACGCTCTCCTATGGGGCGCTCATGCTCTCCGAAACAACTGCCACCAAATAAGGAGCTTATCTTATTCAAACCTCAGTCGCCATCGCCGCGGCTTCACCGAGCAATCCCATCACGATATGCAATGGCATGTACTCCCGACTCCCGATCAGGTGATACTCGTCGGCCTCGCCCGTTGGGGCTGAAGCGTGAAGCACAAGCGCCCAATCGCTTGCGAGCTTGTCGCCCGTCTCGTCAATGTCGGCGACGAACTCGGCGAGTGCTGCGTCGATCTTCTCGCGCGCACTGTTCCAGGGCTCCTCGGCATCACTCACTAGCTTCACCTACCCAGCGCGCGTAAAGCACGTCACCACGAATGGTTGCCTCGATGCCGGGGTATTCTCCCAGGGCAAGACCTGCGCCCGTCGGCGATAGGTTCGTGAGCCGCGCCCACTTGCCAGGATGCTCTTTCAGGTACTCGATAGTCGAGTCGTACTTCGACTCGCCCTTCTTGCTCTTTGTCATTGTTCCTCCTTCGTTAGTTGTTTCTCAGATTGTGAGCGCCCACCGATGCTTGGACACTGTGAGCCTTGGCCAAGAGGCGTTCAAGAATCTCAGTGTCAAGCGAGGGCTCGGTTTGTAACTGTACATGCTCGAAGCCACCGTGCTGCATGGTGCGCCCTGGTCGATAAACACGGCCTAGCGCCTGCGTTCGGAGCTTCGGGTCACCATCGGGCATGGACATCCAAACGATGCGCGCACAGACATGCTGGAGCCCGTCTAGCCCCGTGCCCATGCTCTGCACTGTGCCCACGATGTACTGAATCTCGCCGTCAATGAACGCCTGCTTGATTCGCTGACGCTCTTCACGCTTCGTATCCCCAGTGTAGGCTGCGACCTTCTTGCCGGCCTTTGCCATTCGCTCGGCTGTGAGATTCGCCATCAGCTTGGAGTCAGTGAAGATCACGACCGGCTGATCGGCGAACATCTCGTGGCGCAGGACGCCGGCGAGCGCGTGAAGCTTTGCGCTCTGTGCATCCGGCTTGAAGTACACCTCGCCAACCTCGTCGAGCGACAACTCAGCGAGTGCTACCTGGCGGAGCCGTGCTCGCAGTACCGGCGGCACGTCGATCACAAGCGGCTCGCGCTCGCCTTGCCAGTTGTCCACCCAGGCCAGCAGTTCATCCTTCAGGTCGGCGTACTGCCGCTCCTGAATGGGTGTCGCTGGAACCTTCACGATGTAAGGCTCGGGCGGCGTCGGCATGTTCAATTCTTCGTGGTCTTTTTGCTCGTTGCGAATGTAGAGCGGAAGCGTGTTCACCCACTCGCCGGGATTCTTTTCCCCGACAACCTTGAGCATCTGCTTGCCTCGCACATAGACTTCCTTGCCGTACTTGTCACGCTGCGGCTGCTTCTCAAGGTATAGAGCCTCGTACTTGTAGTAGCTCGTCGGAACCATTGGCTCGTCACCCTTCTTCAGTAGGCCGCCATCCTTATTGAAGCCACCCCACAACCAGAATGGCAAAGTCCATCCGTTTTCCGCTGAGTTCCCGAGCCAAGTTGCCGAAAGTGCGATCTTCCGAATGGTTGCGACTGGCCCGCCATGCCCTCGCAGGGATAGGATTGTGCGCAGGCTGGTCGCACGTCGATTGCTTGTCAGGTGCGCCTCGTCGTACACCACGCAGTCAAGCGGGTACCTGTGTGTGATGTCACGCCAATATAGCAGGTGGTGCCGGTACTTGTCTGGCACGAGTCCATCCTTGCTCTCCTTGGTTAGCTCAATGCCGTTACTGTCCAAGCGAACCCGCGTCTCGAAGTCGCTCGCCATGAGGTATTGAATCGTGGCCATGTAAATGCCCGGCTCACCATTCTTGAACGCTTCCAGGTTGGCGCGCGTCTTTTTGTTCGAGCTTGCCATCATCCGAACCTCGGGGGCGGTGCCCCCTGACTGGCACTGAAGCGTGTCTTGCCACTGATCGTATGTGTCCGCCAGGGCTACCAGTAGCACGCGCTTCTCATTGAGCGGTTGCAGATCGGGTGCGTTTAGCAATACCTCTGCAACCGTAAGCGTTTTCCCAGGCCCACCTCATCCGCGAGCAATGCCTGGCGGGTCGGCTCGTTGATGATCTTCTCAATGTTTGCGGCCTGGTAAGGCCGCGGCTCATAGCGCTCCATACTCATCCTCCTTTCGTGAGAACTTCTCGTGCTCGCTGCACCCCCTCGGGTGAGCTAATCCATGCGGCAATCTCCGGGTGCTCCTCCATTTGCGCCGCCGAGAGCACCGCCTCGGTGCCCACAACCGATGCGCTTACATTCGCTCGCTCGCCCCCCTTGAGTACTGGCAGGAAGTCCAGCCCCCACTGCTCAAAGACCCCGCCGAAATCGTACATCGGCGGCGCAAGCTCAGCAAGAACCTCGGCTCGCTCAGCGAACTCAGCAGGTGCGGCAGCCTCGGCGACTTCATGCGCCTTGATAACCCCGGTCACTCGGTTGCGATGCTTTGTGCCCAGCCCCTTGTTGGCGATTGCCGACGTCGGAACGCCGAGCTTGTGGCAGTTGTAGATTTCCTGATCGACAACCTTCTTGTGAATGCTCCGATCAATTCGCATCTGCTCCTCGGCAAGAGCGAGTCTTGCTTCACCTTGGATGCGCAACTGCGCCAGCTTGCGAACCGCAAGCTCTTGTTCGTCCGTAAGATTCGTCATGCGAACCCCCCATCTCTGATTTTCAGTAGTACACGGTCGAGCCAGCCCAGTCGGGGCGACCCTTGGAATGATGTTGTGAAGCTCTCGCGCTTAGCTTCGGATACTCGGCGCGCCGACTTCGGCTTGCTCAGTGCAAGCCCGGTGAGAATCTGCACCGAGCTTGGCGAAATTGCGGCGAGCCCTACTCGTTGCCCAAGTGTCTGCTCGTCGAGCTTGACGGCCGCCGCAATGCGCCACGCCGCGTAGCGCTCGGGGCGGTCACCCTCGGCCGAGTGGACTGCCATCGCAATGTCTTTACGATCACGCTCGGTCAGGTGCGGCCAGGCATCCAGGGCGTCGACAATGATGCGGTCGATGTCTACGGTTCCAATCATGCTCAAACCTCCTTCACCTTCAGACTTCTTTTTCCGTACTTCTTGTACGAGTCCAGCGCCGCCGGGGCGAACGAGTCCTTCACCTTGGCGGTGTCAATTTTCGCCGAGTAAAGCTGCGGATAAGACTCGTAAGGGAATGCCTCTGCGAGCGCCTCGTAATCAGTGGCGCTCCAGGTGGTCGCCTCCAGAATCAGGCTGTTGCCGACATGCTTACCGTCGGCCAGCACCTCCAGAATCTCGGCGTCGATAGCGTCTCGGCGCTTCGTGAGTTCCTTGATTTGCGAGTCGATTGACTGGCGCTCGATTGCGCGCAGTTCGATTGGTGTAATTGGTGCGATGTTCATGTTAGAACCCCTCTCTATTGTCTAAAAAATGTGGTGAAAATGCCCCGTGTTGGGGGCCAGGTGCGAATGGGTCTTGCGCGTAGTCCTCCAACCAGTCGGGCTCGGGTGCCCGGCGCCTGCCTTGCAGCTCAGCCTCGGGCTCGATGTCGTTGAGATGGTCGCGTGACTTCAGCCACGCTCCGATGTCCTGCACAAGAAGCGAGAGCCAGAGCACCCCGGCTATCACGCCAATCAGTGCGGCGATCACTACGCCTCCTGCATAACGTCGTATGCCCGGTCAGCCTCGTCGGCCTCGGCATGGTCAGCCTGCCAGGTGAAGCTCGGGGTTGTGTAATAGAACGTCGACAGGTGAGCACTCAATTCATCGAGCGCTTCAATCTCCCGATCACGCTTGCCGCCGTTCTCCGCCTGGCGGCACTTCGCCTCGTAAGCAAGCGCCCCCATGATGCGCCAGATGTCATTCTCGGTAAGCTCAATGCTTTCGCCGTGCGCGTTGGTTTGTACTTCCCAGATTTGCTCAGCCATGTTACTTGCTCCTCTTCTCGATCAGAAAATAAATACTTATTGGTAGGCCGAATACAAACAGTGCTGCGGCCAGGTGTACGAGTCCGTAGGTGAGCATCAGAGATTGCCCACCTTGAACTCATTGAGAACTCTCAGCACCTCTTCAACGTGTTCGAGCACGACTTCACACTCAGCAATGGCCTCGTTGATTCCTAGCTCGTTGAACTCATGGTCAGTGGCCAGCCAGTAGAGTGCCTTGTACGACTCTCGCAGTTTGATCTGCACCTTCTCAGGCATGTCCTCGTGAAAGATAATGTTGGCGGCCATCACAGCCCCTTCCCGTATTGGTGGACGCACTTGTATGCCACCTGAAGCATGTCGATAACCTCGCCAAGCTCCACCTGCGCATCCCATGCAGTGAACGCCTCGTCCTCGCCACCCTTGTCGTGCAGCCCTTGCAGGTTCACTATCGCGCTCCAGATGTTTTCGTCGAACTCAGGCGGGAAGTCTTCGTTATGCAGGACATTCGGATGCACGTCGTAGTCGCCCATCGCTTCGTGGTTCAGTGTGGTCATTTCAAAGTCCTCTCTATGCCAGGTAATTCACGTCGAAGCTGCCCGGCAGGCGAACAGCGTGCCCTTCGCGCATGGTCGGGCAGTGCATCCAGTAGTTAGCAACCTCGGATCGATCGAACCAGCGCGAAACACTAACCTCCGGCCACTCCCCATTCGCATCAATCTCTTCAGACTTGGTTGCTGAGTCCTCGAAGATTGTGACCACCAACTCATCATCAAGCACCGCCTGCTCGCACACCGGGCAGAACAAGAACATACCCTCGTCGGTAGCGTTCTCGATCAGCGCCGGGAACTCTGCATTCGTGAGTTCGTCGAGCGCCTTGCCCAGGCTGTCAAGCAATTCGTCAAGCGTCTTCATGTCAGCCCTCCTCGTTCATTTTGATTTCATCAAGCAAGCCTTGAGTGGCCAAGGCGAAGTCGAGCACCATCTGCCCATCACCAGCGCCCTTGCCGAAGGTGTGATTATTGAACTTGTCGGCCACCTCCTGCACCCGCTCAGCCACATTCCGAATGCGATTGACGCGCTCACTGGCGCCACGTGCGCCCATCTCGTAGGCCACCTCGATCAAGACCTTGATGCGGGCGCTTGACCCGATGAAATCCTCACGTAGCCCGTCAGCAATGATCCGGTCAGCGCCTTCAACTTTCAGCGCCGGGCCGAATGGTGTCTCCTGCTTTTGAATAGCCTTCACATATGCCTCAACGGCCTTCACCATAACACTCATGTCAAACCTCCCTTGTCTTTGTACTGCTCTTCTTGGTGGGCGACAAGCGCCCCATGTATCGATTCCCCGCAACACAAGTGAATGATCTGCGGGTCGCCGCCGCTGATCGACAGCGAGATAGCGTCGTAGGTGTGACCTTCGGCCATTTTGTGAGCCAGTGCGACTAACTCCATGATCTTATTGTCCGGCACGGGCTCCACATTAAGCAAGGTCACAGCCCCATCACCCGCTTCCGCTTGCGAACCGCCGTGTCGGATAAGTCTCGGCCGAACTCACGGAAAAACATACGGGAAATTTCAGCGCAACTCAGCCCAGCCAGAATCTTCTCGCCAATCCATTCGCCCTGCTCCTCGGTCAGGTGCGTGCGCGTAATGGTCTTGAACTTTGGTACGCCTCGCAATGCGCCTTGGAACTCGCCCATCAGCCAGCCCGCACCATGCCGTAGTATTCCTCGCTCATTCTGAATCCTCCTCTTCGTCGTAGTTGTCTGCGATGCTCAGCATGTTGTGCGCTGCATCTAACGCCTCGTTGAGTGCGTCAACAAAGTCGATGCGCTCGGCGCGTGTGTCACAGTCGAGGGCCAGTAAGTCATTGACCGCCTTTCGCAGGTCGGCAAGATTGATTTGGTACTCGTGGTCAGCCGCGATAGGGTGCCGGTCATCAAAGTCATACATAAGCGGGCGCTCCGTCCTCGTACCAAACCTCGGCGCTTGTGCGAATCTCGTCGCGCTCGTCGAACTCTTGCCCGAGCACCTTCGGTATCGTCTTGCCGTGCCCGAAGCCGGTTACGTCGTTCTCCCCCAGCGCCGTTCGGATTGCATCACACGTTGTCATGGTGACCCATCCGCCGTGCGTGATAACGATTTCACCGTCAGGATCCCAGGTCACAACATCGGTGTCATACATCCGCGCCGCAACCGAGCCGTCGAAGTAATCGTGGAATATGATTGCGTTCTTGCCGCGGCTGCGAATTGGTAGCCGCGCCCGCTCGGTCGCAAGACCTCGTGCTTGATTGTAGTTCCTCATTCTGCTACCTCCCACTGTCCTACTCGGTTGCCGTTGTCGTCGTAGATCATGCCGCCCAAGAAGCCCCATTCAAGGTTGCTCGCCACTTCATGCAGCGCACGAGCTACGTCCTCGCCGGTCTGCATCGCGTCGTTGCCGAGCAAGATTTGCAGTTCAAAGTATTTCTTCATAGTTACTCCCCTTCCCCGATCACTGCCAGCAATGCGCGTGCGGCATAGGCCACGCGATCCGCGATTTCGTAGCCACTGCTTGTAGTGTCCTCAGTTACGCAAGTCAGCGCGTCGCGTAGGACTGCCGCACAGCCCCTGACGTGTAGCGCGTGGTTCTCCGCGATGGTTTGCGGTGTCATCAAGTCTCGTCGGCTCTCTGCCCATTCGCTCATAGCGAGCTTTTCGGCGGCTTGCCCGCCGTGCGCGGCGTGGTTATTGCTCTCTGCTTGCGCGAACGCTCGCGCGGTGTCCTTGTAGCTCATCCCTCAGTCCTCCCCGAGCAGGCGCACCAGCTCGCGCGCCGCTTCCTTGATCTTCTTGATTGACGATGCCGTGCCGCCGTTGTCGTGAACCACAACAAGTTCTCGCAGATTGAATGCGGCATCCGAAATACCCGCTACCCAGGATTTCGCGGCGTACTGAGCGCGAATGATGCCGTCAGCCTGAGCGACTTCTACCTCGCGGCGCTCGTCTTGCGGCAGACTCATTGCCAGGTCGCAACGCCAACTCGCGCCACTCTTCGGATGCTCAACCACGTCGCGCAGCGCTTCAGCAACGTCACCGCCGGTTTGCATTGCGTCATTGCCCAGCTTGATTTCGAGCTTGAAAAACATTTGTTGCCCCCCTTACGTGTAGTTCTCGATGAAGTATTTGACGGCCTCTTCAGGGCTGTCTGCGAAGATGACGCCGCAACCGTAGTAGTTGCCGTCCTCGCCCGGCTCAGAGTACGAGACGTAGTACACGTCGCCGCGCGCCCACTGCTCCCACTCGCGGGCGTAGCCGTGCAAGTCCTCGGCTGTGTAGGTGTAGCGCTCGTCGTTCTCGCCGACGATGAACAAATCCCACCAGTCCGATTGTGAGTAGCCGCGTGCGCCGTAGAGTGCGACCGTGTATTTGCCAGGGTGAAAGATGCGGATGAATCGCTCGGTCAATTCGAGCGCGTCCCAGCGGTCACTTGTCACGCCTGACTCAAAGAACCGCAAGAACGCCTTACCGATTTCGTGCTCGGGCTCCTCACCGTGACGACCGTAACCACAACCGGCCTGCGCGTGAATGTGCGCATGAACCCCGTACCAGTGATCCTCGCGCGGGTCATCGGTGCCATTGTCCCGCGACACCTCGTAGACCGCGCCGTTTTCGTCGGTGTACCGGTCGGGGTAGGTGAGTGTGATTGTGCGCTCCTGCTGCGTGTGTGTGAGTGTCATGTCATTTGCTCCTTTGCTCAGCCCAGCAACCGCGCCGGGATTTCTGCTTCAATAAAGTCGTAGCCGTTGGCGCGCTCAATCTCGGCGCGTTCCTCCAGCCAAGCCGCGCGTGCGGCTTTCGTTGTAAAGCCGTAGTTGTAGGTGTACACCGCCGACAGGATGCCGATGACGTAAATGATTTCGCCGTCGTCAGTGTCTTGCCAGGTCTCAAAACTGTACTCAGCGAGCGGGCAATCATCCTCGTGCGCGTCCGGGTCAAGCAGAATACCTACGCCGTGTTCGCCGCCGATTTTCGCCATGCTCCAGGGAATGTCGTAGCTGAAGTCGTATGCGGGCTTGGTGCTCATGCGTTCTCCTCCTCGTCCTCGTCCTCGTCCTCGTCATCCTCGCCCAGCCATTGCGAAAAGCTCATGTGGCCGTGCCGGACATCCCACACGTCCTCCAGCGTTTCCATGCTGTAGCCGACAAGATTTGTGACAAGCTGTAGCTCATCTTCAGTAAAGCGACCTTCGTCGATCAGCGCCTCGTATGCGCGGTCAAGCTTTTCGTTCATGCTCATTTCAAGCTCCCTTCAATTCTGCGATAGGCTCCAGCCCGTTGCGGTAGTGCTCCGAGATTGTGTGCATATGGTTCATACCGATAGCTTCAGCGTGATCAAGGTCGATCAACTCAGTGATCACTCGATCCCAGTCAGACTGCTTAATGTACGTTTGGCCTTCCGGTTCGTGCGTGATCAGGTCATCCCCGGCCAGTATCCAGTGCACGCGCCGGATAAATTCTTTAGGTACGTCGGGCTCGTCGGGCTCCCCTGAAACGTGCCCCCACCCGTACTCGTCGCCAAGGTTTTCTTTCACGTCGGCGATTTCGTACTCTTCGCGTACCCGCCACGCCTCCTCATCGTCGAGGGCGGGGTGCTCCTGTAGCGCTTCAAGCCGTTCGGCAAGCTCAATCAATTCGCCGACGAGATTGAGCGCGTCAATTGCTTCGCTGCGCAATTGCATTTTGCCGCGCTCGTCCTCCACAAGGTTGTCGTACTCGCGGGCAAGCACCCGGTAGTTGGATTCTGCGTACGTGTCAGCGCGGTGCCCCATTGTCGTAGCCGATTGCGTAAACGCTTCATGCTCCAGAATCTCGTTGATCCGTCCGGCGATTGCGTCAGCGTCGAACTCGTGCGTTTCGGGCAAACCGTTTTCTTGCATTGTGACTCCTTTGATTGTGGGTTTAAGGTTCTTATTTGGCTGCGGCGATTTCGTCAATCTTGTCGCCGATTGCAATAAGCCAAGCGTCGAAGTACTTTTGCTTGTCGGCTTCAAGATGCGAGATTGTCGCGTACGCTTCGACAAGCTCAGCTGCCTGTTTGGCAATTGTGGCGCGGTCGGTACTCAGCTCTTCCAGCGCTGCCTTGTGTTCAGCGCGCGCTTCACTCAGGCGGTCACGCGCCTCGTTCAGCCGCTCGCGCGTTTCCGGCGAGTACCGGCGTGAGCGTTGAGACTCACCCCTGCGCTCGATGTAAAGACCTTCTTCGTATGCCGCTTGGTCGAGCTTCAAACGGGCTTGCTCGATGCGGTAAATGGGGTTCGCTGCGATGGTCAATTTAAGCTCCTTATTTGGGTTAGTGAAAGTGTACAGTGTATGTAGCAGTGTACGAGTACACTTTTGGCTGTTTGTACGGTGTGGTGTACGGTTTTCGGCGGCGGTGAGTATGTCACCAGCTGCTAGGTTGCCCTGGAATTGTGGATAACTCAGGGGTTTTGGGGTATATACCTTAAGCAAAAAAGTGTACGTAGTTATAGACGTACGGTTTTGGTTAAGGTGTGTGTATGTGGAATGTGCTTAGTTATCCACATTTTGGCCACTGACTGACAAGTTGCGACATTTGAGTGCTCTCAAAAAAGTGTACATGCCGCTGTACAAACGGCCATTAGTGTACGTGTACAGTGCTAGTGGCAGTGTACACTTTTGGGTGGCCGATTTTGGGGCTCTAATTCGCATGCTCTGCGGCATGATTTAGCCAGTCAATCGCGCGGGGTTCAACGTGCTGACAGACGTCACAGACGAAACCGTATTTTGTGAGCGTCATGCTTGCCCCGCCCTGAAGATCGGCACAGTGTTTGCGCCTACGCGGTAGCTGCCGTGCGTATTGCCGCTGCGCTCCCAGTACGCGACTGTGTGCTCGTTGTGTAAGCGTGATTCGCCGGTCACGGTGCCAGTCTCGTCAGTGATAGTCGCATAGACGCGGTGTCCAGCTTTCGCCAGTGCGAGTGCTTCAGTGAGTGTCATAATCAAACCTCTTCCCAGTGTGCGTCAAGCCAAGCGTGAAAGCGTTCAGTGTCATTCCAGTAGTCGGCGGTAGGCGCATGTTCAGCGTCGAACATGAAACGCAGTATGTCGAGCGTTTCGGCGACTGTCGGGTCACCTAGCGACGCGAACATGACCGGCTGGTACGTAGTGGGTCTGTTGAGTGCATACTTCAGATCGGCTAGATCGGCAACGTCGGGCAGAACACTAGGTAGTGCCCCGAATCGTGCGAGTGTTTCGCGGGCGGTGATGGTCATGCTGTTAGCTCCTTAGTTGCTGTATGGGTCTAGGTCAGCAAGCGCATAGACAGCATTGTCTAGCTGCTTGCTCGTGTCGCGCATAATGTCGCACAGTCGCGCGTATTCGCCACGTCGTGCCGGTGACTCAACGCCACGCGCTAAGTGCATAGCGGCATTGACTACGGCATCTTGAAAGCTAACGCGCGCTAGCTCGTAGTTGTCTAGCAACGTTTCAAGAGTCATCACTTACCCCCGTCAATAATGGCGCGCATGGCGCGGTCAGCGTTTGCGCGCGTGCGCTGCGCGTGGGCACGTTGTTCTTTGCGTGCAACGGCTTGAACTTTCGCCGCGCGCGTGCGCGACTTATCGGAATGCTTAGCCATTAGGCGGCCATCCTTTCAATAGGCGCGCTGTATGGCGCGCTATGGCACCTAGGGCGAATTGCCTAGGTGAGTTGGTGACACTGTGCCGACGGTAAGTAGTCACGTCGGCACAGTGCAAGTCTTAGTTAGTGGCGCGTATTTCGATGCGATGCCAACGACCGGCCGCGCTACTGTGCTTGCGATACGGGGTAACGGATGCCGCTACACCCGCGCGAATAAGATACGTCGCGCCGTTGATAGTGAACGGTAAGTCTCGTCGTTCGAGATAGTGGCGAATAACCGACAGCGAACCGGTTAAATAGACGCGGCCGTCATCTGCCGTACGGTAAACCATAACGCCTAAGCGGTCGTAGATAACGGTATACATGCGGCCGGTGCCGCGCGCTGAGACATGTCTACTTGAAACAGTGTTGAGTGGTTGTCGTGTAGTGCTGCGCGGCATAGCGTCGGGGTCGTAGACACCTTTGTTGCCGCGGTCTCGATTAAGCGAACCGATAGCGTCGGTGTTGGCAACGGCCGTGGAACCGACGCCGCGCGAGTCGCGCATATCGTCATAGGATACGCCTTGGTTGTGGTATGGGTTGAGCTTGCGCATAGTGCACACTCCTAAGTAATCGGTGCCGCATAGCGGCATGGGTGAAACATAGTGCCGGCCCGCTAAGCGGGAGGGCGGTTAGAGCTATGGCGCGCCGATAGGACACGCATTTATGAAAGAACGAGCGCGGGGTATTCCACCCGCTACGCATGACAATGATTCTTAGATCGGGAGCCTATCGGCCTCCCGTCGTTAGCCTCGTTGCTTGCGATAGGTCAATCGAAACACGACACCGGGAGCATGTCAAGCCTAAAGAAAAAACCGTGCATCCCGGGAGTGTTGTTCGAATGTCCGCCATGCGGCGACTCGAACGTTTGTTCTAGTCCAAAGGCGCCAAATTGTGGCCATACGCGCGCGCGCGTATGCGTGGGGGCGGTACCCGAACGCCCATTTCCCCCTCCCCAATTTTTCAAGGCCACCCTCGCCACATCAAGCCCCCCAATTATTTTTTCAACCACCCTCCAGCACTCCCGACTTGCACAGCCACCCCCAGCCGTGATAGCCTTGCGGCATGACATACAACACCCAACTTGACGACCTCATGCGATTGCAGGGGATGTACTCAAGCCGCCAAGGGATTGAGCGCGAGGTACGCCGGCAGGTACTTGCCCTCGTGGGCGACTTCACCGCCGAGGTGCTTGCAGCGCTTACCTCGCCGATCAACAACGCGATTGGCGAAGGCGTCCTGAACGCAGCCCTCATTCACGACATGACACGCGAGGCGGTAGGCCGCCATGCGTTCGGTCTGAACGACCCGAGCAAGCAGTACCGCCGCTTCTTCCGCGGCGATGACCCAACGCCTGCCCTGTCAAAGGCAGAGGTCGGCGAAGCGCTCGCGGCCGCAACCAATGACCTGCTCGCCAACCTTATGTTGATCGAGGTCGGCGAACTGGATGAGACGCCCCGACCACTACCTGAGCCGGGCATGCGAGCACGCGACCGTAAGAGGGTCGCCCCCACCTGGAACGGAGCCCCCCAATGAAACGCACAGCAACACTCCTCGCCACCCTCGCGGTCGCAGTCCCAGCACTGGTCGGTTGCGGCAATAGCGACATGCGGGAACTGAACGACTACTGGGCAGACCTGTCGCGCAGTGACGTCGACCAGATTTGCCTGGCATACCGCAGTGACCGCCAGGGGATGCTCAACGTCCTTATCCCCGGAATGCTGGAGATACTGCCCGGCTTGAACGCTCGGCAGGTTGAAGACTTCCACGACGAGAAGTGCCTCAAGTGAGCGACCACCGCGGCATCATCCCCGCCACCGAGATGCCCCCGCCACCTACGAGGTCGGCAAACGCCTTCGGCCCTGGCGGGATGTACTCGGGCGACCGAGGTACAGCGTTCTTCCGGCCGGGCACGGGTGAGCAGTGGTTTGTTGTGCTGATCGCATTGACCGATCACACAGGCGCCACCTGGCTGGACGGGGTTGGCCCGTTCGGCTCCCCGGTCGAAGCGCAGGACGCGATGAACAGAATCAAGACCTTCGCCGACGGGCACCTCCCGTTTGTCGGTAATATCACAGTTAATGTACTTAAGCCCGAGTCGCAATTGATGGCGCACTTGGCAGACGTCCTGAAGGGGGCATGATGAATAACGAACTAAAAGACATCGACAGCATCCACTACGACCGCGCGAAAGAGCTTGCGGAGCATGTGTGGGTTCGCTACAACAACGGCGAGCCGTTAGAAGAGTTGCACCCCCAGATTCAGCGCGCCCTTTGGTGGTGCGTGGCTGCCGGGTACGGTGAAGGGGTTGCGGAGGCTCGCAAGGCAGGGGGCGACCAATGATCCGCAAGAAGTCAAACCCAATCCCCATGCCGGAGATTGATGAAGACCTGGCGGTACTCGTCAACGACCCTGCGGGCTTCGACACGGAGCTACCCGTGCTGGTTGACGACCCGGACATCTTCGAGCTTGTGCCTGAGTACATCGTCGAGGGGCTTGACCCTGACCTGTTCGACGAGAGTGGTAGCGTGATCGAACGTAACGACCCGCGCCACCCGGACTACGACCCGAAGGCCGACTACTCAGAGTACGACCCGATTGACCCGACAGAGGTTGACCTGGGCGTACCGATGCCGGCGGCGGAGCGCGCGCTCCTCGAGGCGACCAAGACCAACGACCGCATCCTGGCGCTGGAGGAGCAGGTGTCCGCAGCGGTCGCGGCTATGAACCTGATGGCGAACGCAATGAGCGACATGGCAGCCAAGGCGGACGGCACCATCGAGCCACTGGGGCGCGCTGCCCAGGTACTCGGCCCAACAAAGGAGAAGGCATAGTGGCCACGACGACATACCCTGACAAGCAGGCCCGTGAGGCGTCGGTCGCACTCTGCGTCGAGCATGGACTGGACGGTTACATGATCGTATCGAACACATGGGACGAGAGCAGCTACGAGGTGTTCCTTGATCCGCTTAACCGACTCGCCGGCCGCGAGCGCCGACTCTGGCCACATGGCTTCCCAATCGAGAAGTTCATTGACATCCGAGGAGGGGTTGGCGTATGAACATGAACGAAGTGCCGAAGGACATACTTGACGACCTACTCACCGTGAGTAAGTGGCTCAAGGAGGAGTACGGTCTCGAGGCCGACTTCATCAACGCGGACGTGGAGGGCGCCAATGACGCGGTGATGTTTTATCTGCCGCTACTGTGCGACTGCTCGAGGTGCCGCGAGACCGCTCGCATCAGCGCTGAGATTGACCAGTCGTGGGCAGCGCTTCGCCAGCCGCAAGGGGGCATCGCCCCTGGCTATTCGTTCAATGGGCCGACCGGCGAAGACTCGCAGGCGCCGGTCTCGGCGCTACCCGTCCCGCCGGAGGTTCACTACCCCTGGTGGGCGAAGCTGGTCGGCCTCTTTGGCGCGGGACTCGTCGGCACCACCCTCATCCTCCAGACCGTAAACCTTCTCTTCCACCTCATCAAATAAGGAGACTAATTATGAGCACGTACATCGACCCGGCAATTCTTCAGCCGCTACTCGACGAGATTGATTCCCGCCTGCCGGAACTGGCGAAGCCTGCGCTAGGCATCACGATTGCCAACGGCATCGTGCGCGTCGCCGGCAGCGACCACTCGATGCGGTCGTACTTCATCGCCGCGGTTGAGCCCGAGCCCGAGCCTGCGCCGAAGAAGGTGACCGTCAAGGCCAAGGAGCCTGCCGCCGATAAGGCAGCGTTCCCGCTCGCCGGTTAGGCCAGGCAAGACAAAACCCCCGAGCGAAGAAAGGAAAAAAGACACTCGGGGGTTTTGCCATGAGGAGATGGCCGACGAACTAACGTCATCAGGATAGCACAGGATTTAAGTTTGTAAATCACTGGGCACCGTGACGCCCAGTCGCGCAAGCTGGCGCCTGAAGTGCGCCCCGTCGACCAGGAGCGCCGTCACCCCCACGGTAAGTACGTAGTTTCCCCCGAGTGTTGCGGTGATGGTCGCCTCTCGGCCGCCGTCGATTTCCTTGAGCGTGACACTGGTTGTCGCCACGGTTCCCCCTTAGCCCTGTTCGAGTTCTGCGTTGAGGCTTAACCGTAGCACACCCCGCCGACACTATCGAACATTTGTTCCCATAGTGAAATCCATCTACCACGAACCGGCGCCCAGTGCTAGGGTTAACGCACCCACTGACCAATGGAGCCACCATGTCAACAGCACTGAACGCGCCCGCAAACGTTGGCTTGAGCCTCGAGGAGGCGGTGTTTGCCACGCGCTACAGGCAGGGTGGGCGCACCGTCTACGGGCTGAACCTCACACCGTCGCAAGTTATTTCACTGATCCTCCGGCCAAACCCGGACGCCCCAGCCACGGATAACCGGCGTATCCGGCCGCGTCACGCTGAAGATTTCGCGCACTATTACCTGAACGCCGCGCCTGGCAACGAGGTTCCGAAGGGCCGCAATAAGGTTGCTCCCCCGCATACTTGGGTCATCCCGCCGCTGATCCTGCGGGCGCCGAGCATGTTCACGTTCACTGACGAGCAGCAGCTTGTCGACGGCACGGACTATGGCATCCTCCGCTACCCGAAGTCACGCGCTCGTGACATCCAAATCCTTGACGGTCAGCACCGTATCCTCGGCTTCCATGTCGCCTACGACATCGCATCCTCTCGCCTGACGAAGGCGAAAGATCACCGCGGGCGCGCCGCGCGCACCGAGGGCGAACAGTCGGCGGCGTTCCGTGACGCCCAGGCCGAGGTGGAGAAGTGGCAGCGCATCATTGAGCGGTTCGATCAGGAGCGCATCGGCGTAGAGATTCACGCCACGGATGATCGCCGCGAGTTCCAGCAGATGTTTTTCGACATCGCTGACAATGCGCTCGGCATAACGAGTGCCGTGAAGACTCGCTTCGACATGCGCAAGATCACCAACCGGGCGCTTGCCGGCACGCTCGATCATCCGCTGGTCGATGGGCGGGTCGACGAGGAGAATGACCGCATTCAGGGCTCGAGCCCGTACTTGCTTACGATGAAGAACGCCGCCGAGATTGTGCGCATTGCAAACGTGGGAATGTTTGGCCGGGTCGGCAAAGTTACCGAGCGCGAAGGTAGCGACCAGGAGTTTGTGGTGAAGACCCGCGACTTCTACGACTTGCTCGCCGAGGCGATCCCCGCGTACCAGAACTTGATCGTCGGAACGGTCAGCCCGCCCAGCCTGCGTGAGTCGACACTGCTCGCCAGTGCGCCGATGCTCCGCGTACTTGCAGGGGTTTACTACGCGCTCGGCAGCGAGGCGCACCAGTGGCCACGCGAGAAGATCGAGGGCTACTTCAAGACGCTCGCCCCACACCTGTCGCAACTGGCGCACGCGAACTCCATCTGGCGCAACGACAAGTACATTGCCGGCGCTGATGAGGTGTTCGGCGTGAATGCGAACACGTTGAGCGCCAGGCGCCAGGACGTTGCCAAGTTGTACAACGCGATGCTCGACTGGGCGATCCTCGGCAAGAAGTCGTACCCGGCCGTTTACGCCGCACCAAAGGCCGCCCCCGCGCCGGAGCCCGAGGTGGACGAGGAATTGCTGGCAGACTTTGCCGCCGACCCGGAGCTTGAAGGCTTGATGCGGAAGCAAGGCCTGCTCTCGTAAACCAGGGTCGGAGCGCTTCTAACCTGGATAGATGGGCGACTCTGATCTTTCACTAGCAACCCGTCAGTCACAGTGGCTCACCGAGGTCGACGGGGAGATTCTGCGGATGTGCGCGCTCATGTCGCCGAAGCAGATCGCCACCGAGATTGAGTCGAAGCGCAATAAGTTTGACGACGCCCAGGTCTTCGAGCCGACGCCGGAGTATGTCATCCAGCGCACGCGGCAGATGCTTGACGATACTAAGTGGCTTGCCCAGATGGAGCTTGAGCAGCACCTCCTACTGCGCATGTACAAGCTGCTCGACGCGCTCGAGACAGACTTCTACCGGATCGCCCAGGGTGCCGGTGTCGCGTCACTCGAGCACGCCAAGGTGCAGATCGCCACGCTGAAGATGATTAGCGGCCAGCTTGAGTCGCGCCGCAAGATCAACGAGGATGAACTCAGCGTCTTCGACGAGAACGTCGGCCGCGAGATTCTTCGTACCGTCGACCGCGCCTTGTCGCACATGCGCGGTGCGCTCACGGGCGCTGGCGGTATTGCCGAGGACGAGTGGGACGATGCGCTCGAGTCGGCGATGCTGTATGCCGCCCAGCCGATCTTGGAGAAGGCTCCGGCGCTGAAGCTCCCCGGCGCGAAGGAGGAGCCGTCAGCGGTCGCTGAAGCGCTCAAGACCTTCAAGGCAGCCGAGGTTCCGGCCACCCCTGCCCTAGCGCCACCTACCCCCGCTCCCGCCCCGGAGGATGGGGATAGCGAAGAGCTTGTCTGGTAATCGTGAGTTATCAGATCAAACCCGCCGCCTTTGACGCGGTGATGGCTGAGATTCGAGAGCGCAGCAAGAAGCGCGTCTATCAGCAAGACTTTGCCGCCTGGCTCTGGGACGTGCTCGGCGAGAAGAACTACGAGAAGATGGCCGAGATTAGCCATGACGTATTCTTTGGCGAGAAAAACAAGACGCTCATCAAGTCTGGTAACGGTGTCGGCAAAACGCGCGCCGCTGGAATCTGGGCAATGTATTGGGTGTCGGCCTTTCCTCCAGAAGAGTCGCTGGCCATCCTCACCGCCCCCACGCTGACGCAGGTGAAGCTCGGAGCGTTCGCGTACATCAAAGACAGGTACGGGTACGCGAAGGCGCAGGCCGCGATAGACCAGCGCCCAAACCCGATGCCGGGCTGGTTGAGCGAGCAGGGCGAGTGGAAGTACCGCACGCCTGGCGGCAACTCGTTCCTCGCGGTGTCCCGCGTGCCGACCGCAGGTAACGCCGTCTCCACGATGCAGGGTTTGCGTAAGACGGGTGGCCGCAACTTCATCGTCCTCGACGAGGCCGGTGGCGTGAGCCGTGACATCTTCACCGCCATCGACGCCTTGATGACCTCGGGTGATTCACGCATGGCCGGCATCGGGAACCCCGACAACCGCGGCACCGAGTTCCACGCCGCCTTCACCGAGAAGGTGAAAAGACTCTCGTACAACCTGCACACGATTTCCGGCTACGACCTCCCCGGCTATACGGGTGAGCGCGTGTATCCTCGCACCGCCTATGGCGACGAGAAGGAAGCACTGCTCTTGCGCGGTCTTACGGGTAAGGAGTGGATTGCCGACAAGGAGCGCCAGTGGATGACGGGCGGCCAGCTTGTCCCCGACGAGGATGACCCGAAGCTCATTCGGCGCATCGGCGGGAAGCCGGAGGGTCGCTTCTCTGCGAAGGTGCTCGGGGAGTTCCCTGGCGATGCCGACAATGCGCTGTTCAGCGAAGAGGACATCAACGCAGCGCTCGAGTCCGACTTCACCGCGCCATCGCTCGCGCCCGACCCGTACGACATCCTGACGCCGGAGCAGCTTGCCGACCCAGACTTCGACGTCGAGGCGGCACTCGCCGAGCACGAGCTATCCAACCCCCGGCACCAAGAATGGCTCTACGCGCCAAGCGTGATGGGTGTCGACGTGGCATCAACGGGTGATGACGAGTCGGTGGTCATGGTGAACCGAGGCGGCCGCGTGCGGCTCTTTGAGGACACTGTTGAGTACGTTGACTTTGCCGGGGTTCAGCAGTCGACGACCGGCCTATGGTCGAAGGCGAACGAGGTCGAGTCGGCGTGGCGCATCCATGCGATTGCTACGCACCTCGGCGTGACCCAGGTTCGCATTGACGGCGTGGGCCTTGGTGGCGGCGTTGCGTCGATGCTGGAAAAACTCTTCCCCACGAAGACGTATGTTGTCATCCGCATTATCGGGTCGCAGAAGTCGCTCGATGATCGGCGCTGGTCAAACTTCCGCTCGCAGAACCACGACGCGCTTCGGGAGAAGATGCGCGACCGCGAGATTGATCTTGACCCGAACGACACGGTGCTCAAAGACCAGCTTCTTGCGGTGACGTACAAGTCGAACGAGAAGGGCGCCCTGGCGGTTACGCCGAAGAAGGAGATGCGCTCCGACATGCACGGTTCGCCTGACCGCATGGATGCGGTGATCTATTCGATTGTCGACGTAAGTCCCGCTATCGAGGAGCCGGAAAGTAATTCGGTGCAATCATTTGACCCGTGGGAAATTCTGGGAATTGGCAATCCGCTAATGGGCGGGTATCCCGTATAAGACGAATCCCGCGTCGGGGAACCACTACCCGACGCGGGATTCTCGGAGATGAATTACATTACACCCAGCACCCACTGCTAAGTACAAACAATATAGCACACAAATTGCGTCGAAACGCAATTGAAATATCAGCATAAACTTATTCGCATGATGGATGCTATTACCGAAAGCGTTATTGAAGACCTGCTTCAGGCAATTGAAATTCAGGGGAAGGCGCTTGAGGCGCAGCCCACCTCGGTCAGTGAGGCGCAATCCATTGCAAAGACTTTCACCGCCGAAGCGCTCGACAGCGTGAAGGCAATGCTCAACCGCGAAGACGCCGGCTGGGAGATGTTCAAGGGTGGCCCACAACAGGGCGACGACGGTGGCCCGACGTTGGACTTCCTGAAGATGTGGTCGACGCGCCTGCGCGAATCAACGGTCGGCGCACCGTGGTTGAAGCGTGGTCTTGGCTTGCGCACCGGCTTCATTCTCCAGGGCGGAATGCACATGGGTGGCATTGACGAGCCGCTGCCCACCGCGAAACGCGGAGCCGGTCGACCGAACGCCAAGGAGCGCGCCGAGCGCAGCCGTAGCGTGCGCGACTACGTGGACGACCCACACAACCAGCGACTCTTCTTTGGGCCGGTTGCGATGCGCAAGCGGGAGGCATCACTCTATACGGACGGCATCTGCGTTTGGTTCGGCAATGATGCAACAAAGGAACTTCGTCGCATCCCGCTCGACGAGATTACTGACATCCTCCGCGACCCCGACGATGACGCAATCATCTGGGCATACCGTCGCAAGTGGACGCACCGTAACCCTGACTTCACCACCGAGACTCGTATCGAGTGGGTGTTCACCGACTTCGCCAAGCAGCACGAAGTCGACGCGATTTCATTCCGGGTCGCAGACTCGAAAGATGAAGCGGCGCAGGAGACCGTCAACCGCGGCCTGACCGCCTTCGACATGCACGCCAATCCGTTTGACGGCTGGGCGCTCGGCGTGCCCGATGCACTCCCTGCATGGATTTGGAATGGCATCGCCCGCGACGCCTATATGGACGGCGTTACCGTGACTCGCGCAATGGCTCGTATCATTGCCAAGCAGGTTAGCGCCAGCGGCAAGGGTGCACAGAGCGCGCAGGTACAACTCGCTCAGGCTGCCCCGGCGGGCTCGACCGCGGTGATGGCGGCGGGGTCGGACTACAGTACGCTCAACAGTGCTGGTCACGGCTACAACTTCTCCGGCTTGCGCGAGCTTGTCGCACTGATCGCAACCGCGCTCAGCGTCTCGGTCATTGACTTGACCAGCAACCCCGGCGACGCGGGCTCCAGCTACGGCTCAGCCAGTGCCCTCATCCCGAGCATCCGACTGGCGATGATGGAGCGCCGCGACGAGCACACCGACTTGAACAGGCGCGTGCTCCGCTGGATGGGCGCAACCAGCCCGGAGGCCTGGTTCTCGCCCCTGACTGACGGCTCCGAGCAGTATCGCCAGCTTCAAGCAATTACGCTGCCGTTCCTCAACGGCGTCCTGTCGCTCGATGACTACGCGGCGCAGGTCGCTTCGGTAATGGGGGCGCCGCCGTTCCTCGTGCCCGATGGCGCAATGTTGCCAAACAATATCAACTCGCTCGCGCGTAATGATATTGACGATCACGGTGGCAATACGCAAACGCCTGCGCCAACGCAGGGCAAGAGCGATAATGCACCGCGCGATATGCGGGATAAATAGCCGCTCGTAATTGTATACCCATTTCGTTCTAGCCTAATTACTATGAACCGGAAAAGGCTCTATGTTTCAGAGGCGCGTGCTGGCGTTGAATCCCGCGGTGACGGAAAATTCAGAATCTGCATCATCGACGAAGGCCGGGGAAGCTCTGGAGTTTACCAGCGCGAATTGATAGCGCAAGAATCTAGCGCCGAATGCTTTAGCGGCGTCAAGTCGTTCTTCGACCACCTCGAACCCTGGGAAGAGCCGCACGAGCGCAAGGTGCTTTCGCTCGCCGGCAAACTCGTCGGCGAGGTTGCAGTCGAAGAGCATGACGGCAAGCTCGGCCTTTGGTCAGACTTCGAGCCGCGTGAAGAATACCGCGAGTTCTTCGAGCAGTTCTCCCAAGAGATTGCCATGTCGATCTACACCTCAGCGATTGCTGAGGTCGATAACGCCACGGGCGAGCAAGTGGTTGTCGAGTTCGTTCGCACACCCTACACATCTGTCGATGTCGTGGTTGCCGCAGGGCGGGGAGGCCGCTTCGAGCAGGCCACCGAATCCCTCACCGCAATCCGCGAATCCCTAAACCTCGCGCCGGAACTTCCGGCCGCGACCAAAGCCCCTGCCGAAGCCTCGGCGGTGGAAACCCAAGGAGAAATCAACATGGAAGAAATGCTGAAGGAAGTGAAGGCGCTCCTCGAGAGCCTGAGCACAGCACTCGCTCCGGTGATTGAGTCTGCCAACAACAAGGCAAATGAAGCCGAGGCTCAGGCATCGGTCGAAGAAGCCGTACAGAAGTATGCAGAGCAGTGCAAGAGCATTGACGAAGCTGACCTTCTGTCGACCCAGGCTGAGCGCATCAAAGCGAAGGCGCTCGCTGGTGAGGACGTTGCGGAATTGATCGCAGAAGCAAAGGCAGACAAGGATGCAGCGGTTGCCGCCGTTACTGAGTCGGCCAAGGGTTCGCAGGCAGCCGCCTCGACCTTCGTTTTCGAGTCACAGGCTGGCTCGGCTAAAGAGGATTGGAGCCTCTAATGGTTGTCGCAACACAGCAAGTTTTTGCGCACACCGATGCACTGACTGAAATCTGGAAGCTCGGCGCAGCAACCCCTGCCCGCACGCTTGTTATTCAGGGCGAGCGCGTAGGCGTTACCCTGACCGACACCCGTGGCGTCACCAAGGCTGACATCACCGTTTTCGGTGACATCAAGGTGACCGGCGTACAGCAGCCAGGTGTCGGCAACGACGAGGTTACCTGGGCTCAGGGCGCCAACGACTACGCCGTAGGCGTGGCCACTGACGGCACCTGGGAGTTCCCGGTTACCGGCGCAACGGCGAGCATCGCACAGGGTGCAGTTGTCTACGTTACGGGTGCTGGCGCTGCCACGCTCACCGAAGGTAGCAACACCAAGATCGGAGTCGTGAACTTCCCCGGCTCGTACATCGGTCACGGCGAAACGCCGGCGACCCTCCCCGTCAAGATCGGAGTCTAAGCATGTCAAAGCTGCTTGAGAACTACAAAGACCAGTTCACCCTTGACGGCGAACTGACCGTCCACCCGCTCGTCACCAAGGAGAAGCTGGCGTTCACGCGCAATCTCCAGCGGGAGGCGAAGCGCTCACGCATGGCTCGCGCTCAGATGTCGGAGTTGTTCACCTCCAGTGACTTGGCTTTCAGCCTCGCTCACTTGTGGAACATCAACACGATTCCTGAACTCAAGGAACAGGAAGATGACATCACGGGCGCCGCTGGCGAGCGTGTCGTCAACGACTTCCGCCCTGCCGTCCTGAAGACGATCTTCTCGGGCAGTGGCCTTGAAGGCGCTGGTATCGACGCAAATGGTGCAGCGGCAATCGTTCCTGAAGGTACGTCGTACCCGTTCGTCACGTCGGCCGGTAGCGAAGAGGCAATGTACTCGAAGCTCAGCAAGCGCGGTGTTCGCTTCGACTTCACCTTCGAGTCGTTCATCAACGACTTCGACGGGATGCTCGACGAGATTCCGACTGGCCTGAACGGGCTCACGTCAAAGACTCGCCACGCCGAGTACTTCGACGCCCTGCTCTCGGCTCCAGCTGGCTCGCTCGCGGCTTACACGCTGCCTGACGGCACGGTCGTACCGGCGAACTCGAAGCTGACGCCTGAAGCAATCTTCTCGGCGATGGCCCAGATCGGCGCGCACACCATCAACGGCGTTGCTGTTGGTGACCCTGGCAAGCTCATCATCTGGGTTGCTCGTGGCCAGAGGAAGCTCATTGAGTGGCAGCTTCAGCAACTCGGCGCAGTCATCCAGGTTGTACCGGGCGCCGCTGGCGGCAACGTGCTCAGCGCCGCATCGACGATTGCTGGCCTCCTGCCCGCATTCGAGGTGCGCGAGACGGGTCGCCTGGCTGGAACCGAGTGGGTCGCCCTCCCGGCCCCTGGCGAGTACGACCGTCCGGTGCTCGACATCCTGACGCTTCGTGGCTACGAGAACCCGGAAATCCGTGTTCGCGCAGACCAGAGCGTTCCACTGTCGGGCGTTGTTCAGAGCACGCCGTTCGGCGCGTTCTCGTTCGACGCCGACACCTCGGGCTTCCGCTACCGCACGTTGGTAGGTGCCGCACTCTGGACAGCCGGCATGGTTGTCCGGTCAACGGGCGCCGCGTAAGGCTGAAAAGCAAAGGCCCCTCACTCAAAAGGTGGGGGGCCTTTGTCCACCCGAATAAGAAATTATTTCCCCGCTCGTAAGTTCCTCCTGGTCACGGGGAAGAATGGGATACGAGACTTAGGAGTCGTTAATGAATCTCGGCCTTCAGCCACTCAATCCCGAGAGCGCAATCTCACAATTGCGCGGGGCACTCGGTGACACTGCCTTCGTGGAACTCACTCCCGCGTCAACTCCCGTTGACGGATACCGCGAGGTGAACTACGCCCAGTACAGCGACGCGCAGCTTGCGGCGGCGCTTGAGGTCGCTGGCGAGAACGTCTCGCGCGCAGCCGGCAACCTGACGCTGACGCTCGCCATTGAGCTTGCAGCCGAGTCGAAGATGGTTCGCACCGACGACTTGACCATTGACTTGCGTGGCCGGGCGAACGAGCTTCGCCTGATTGCGCAGCAGTTCTTCGAGGATGCCGACCGCATCGACGCGAACGCCGCGGCCGACTTCTTTGGCATCGCCTCGTTCCCAATCGTCACGGAGCCCGTGCGTCCCGAGGCTACCCCCTGGCCCATCCAGTTCTAGTACACCTACCCAAGGAGTAGTAATGGCCCTTGCTGATCGCGCTCTGCGTGACACACGCACTCAATTTGAACGTTGGATTGACGGGCTCAGCCAGTCCAACCGTAAGGTCGTTGACGAGTGGTTGACCAACTCGGCCTATCCTGCGCAGGGCGTTGCGCGCTGGGTGCGCGAAGACTCCCCGGAGGATAACTTCGTGGGCTACCGCGCGACGGTTCATACGGTTCTGGAATGGCGGCGCGCGCATGGCATTGGCTAACCGGGGACTCACTGTTCCGAACGAGTGGCAGGCTCGCCAGGTCACCGTCGATGGCACTACCGACGTCACGACCGGGCCGCTTATTCAGGCGTCGCCAGAGACGAAGCAAGAGCGCGAACTTCTCGAGCAGTTCGGCTATGACCCCGAGCAGTTCCGCATCGTTGGCAGTATCAACCAATGGAGAAAAGAGAAGTCGGACGGCCAATGGCTAACCAGCTACTTCTTCAAGGTTGAGCCCATCGAGGCGCGGCTGGACTTGCCGGCGCTGTATGCCGCGGCAGCTAAGAAGCCACGGAAGGCAGTCGCCCCTTCGGCATCTGGGCGCACGACAGTCGTATGCCTTGCGGATTTCCAGGTGGGCAAGACGGGCTCGCGCGGCGGCACGCCGGAGCTACTTGAACGACTCGCCGCGTTGCGGGTCAAAGTGGAGGCTGAGCTAAAGCGCCGTAAGCCGGAGGCAATCTTCATCCCCGATGTAGGAGATACCGTCGAGTCATTTGAAAATGTTGCCTCACAGGCATTCCTGAATGACCTTTCATTTCCGCAGCAGATCGACATGGCCGCCACCGAAATCTACGAGTTCATCAAGCTCTGCGCACGCTTCGGCCCAGTGACGGTCGCGGCCGTGGGGAGCAATCACTCCGCATGGAGGCGTGGGAAGGATGTCCTCGGGCGTCCGGGCGTGGACGACTGGGGAATCGTCATCCACAAGCAGGTCGCAAAGATTTGCCGTGAGGTCGGACTTGATGTGACGTGGACTTTCCCTGCCGACTACGACGAGACGCTAGTGGTCGACGTTCGCGGCACCGGAGTCGGGCTCGCGCATGGCGACCAGTTCCAACCCCGCAGGGCGCCGGAGTGGTGGGCTAAGCAAGTTCACGGTGGCCAACCGCTCGCCGCGGCTGACATCCTTCTGACCGGGCACTACCACCACCTACTTCTCGAGCCGAGCGGTCGCAACCCCTACACGGGTCGACAGAAGTGGCACGTCCAATTGCCTACTGTCGATAACGGTAGCGACTGGTTCCGCGCCCGCGCCGGCGAAGACTCGGATGCGGCAATGGTCGTATTCGACATCACGGACGATGGCTTCGACATCGGGAGCCTGGCCCTACTCAAGGCAGACTAGCCCCGCCCCAGCGCCCGCTCCAGTGAGTTAATCGTCTCGGCCGCACTCCCCGCCGTGACGTGCGCGTACACCTTCTCCGTAACCGCCACTGACGAGTGCCCCAGGCGCCGGGAGACGAGGTAGATTGGCTCCCCCGCTTGTAGCATCCAGGTTGCATGGGTGTGGCGCAGATCGTGTACGCGGGGTCGCCAAGCCAGCCCCTGCTCGGCCGCCCTGTCCAGCAGGGGTTGCCAGACGGTTTGGTGGAATCGGGATGAGCGTATGGGCGTGTCGGCCCGCGACTGGAACAGCAACTCCCCTGGCCCACGCTTGAGGTCAAGCAGGCGTGCGCACAGCGCTTCGGTGATCGGCACGTTCCGAACACTCGCTGGACTCTTCGGCCTGCCCACAACCCAGCCACTCGCGCCGTTGCGCTTCCATGCTTTCGTGATGCGCAGTGTCGGCGCGCCGCCCGTGCGCGAGATGTCTTCCGGGGTGAGTGCGGTTTGCTCATTGAAGCGCAGGCCAGTCTCGACGCTCGCATCAAGGAACAGCTTGTCAGCAGGGGTTCGCGCGCAGGCGAGGATGAGGTCGTACTCGGCGTGCTCGAGCGCCCGCGCGGGGGTGGCTACCTCCCAGGGGTCGGGCATCTGCACTCGCTTGGTTGGGTTGTCGGCGCGCCAGCCGGCGGCTACCGCGGTCTCAAACATTCCGTGCAGCAGGCCGAAGTCGTTGCGCAAGGTCTTGTGGGAGTGGGAGCGTTTCATCGCGTTCACCCAGTCGGAGATGACTAGCTCGTCGACGGTGCTAACGTGTCGGCCGCCGAAGTGCGCTTGCATTCGGTTCGCGTAGTTGTTGCGGTAGTCGTGCTTGGTGCGCTCGTTCGCCCTGGTTAGCGTCGATAGCCTTCGCTCCAGTAGCTCGTCCATCGTCGGCTCTTGTCGCGCCACGGCCTGAAGGGTGCGCTCGACGAGGGTGAGGCGCTGCCCGTTTGCATCCAGCAGCCGGCGGAAGCGGGAGGCGTCCGGCGCGGTGCGGAACGTCATGCTAGTTTGTTTGCCAGTGTCGGGGTCGCGCCACAGGACATACCAGCTACGCTTGCCGCCTTTGCCAACGCGCTCCCGAATGCTTGCCATCCGGTTAACCTATGCCATTTTCAACGAATCCTCAAAGTCTTTCAATGGCCAAAATCTGCGCCCTTGAAAACACTGGGCAAGAACAGAGCCGACTACGGGACTCGAACCCGTAACCCCCATATTACAAGTATGGTGCGCTACCAATTGCGCCAAGTCGGCATTCCTTTAAGCATACCGGTGGTGACACCGGCCGATTACGTGCTCGGGGTCTCGGATGCGTCAGGCGAGGGCGTTTGGGTTGCATCAGGTTCGTCGGTCGGCGACGGCTCTGGCGTGGGCGTCTCATCGAAGTAGTGCGAGCTGATTTCACTCAGCACGAACTGTGAGAACGCAACCGCGTCTCCGAGCGGCCCGACGTACTGCTTGCCGTTCACGAAAACCATCGGCACCCGATCAAGCTTGGTGTCTTCGACACCGGCGATCGGACCGGCAATCGCACGCGTGCTCGCCGCGGTCACCCACATGTCAAACTCTGCATCGATGATGCACGGTTCGAGGTGCTCGAGATCGTCGCCGCCGACGGCAACCGCGAGCGTGAACAGCTCGTCGTTCGTTGGTGCAGCGAGGCTTTCGCTGGGTTGGCTGAGCGCCAACTCATCGTTGTACTTGAAGACCTGTTGCGGCGAGTACGTTGCGACGCACGCGAGCGCGTTCGCAGCACGGCGCGCATACTGCGGGCCATCACCGGCAGGGGTCAGCAAAACAACCGGGTGGTACGTCAACGCAATCGCCCCTTGACGCAGCCACTGCTCAAGCTGGCTCGAGTTCGTGCTCAAGAACTGGGCGGATGCCGTGGCCTTGTAATCCAAGTAGACCTGAATGTTTGCCGGCTCGACGTCTGCCTGCGGCACTTCTACCCCGGCAAGTTCAACAATGAACCCGTCATC
Organism: uncultured Microbacterium sp.; assembly: GCA_964616805.1. Taxonomy (GTDB): domain Bacteria; phylum Actinomycetota; class Actinomycetes; order Actinomycetales; family Microbacteriaceae; genus Microbacterium. The sequence goes on from CAZTUC010000003.1 coordinate 59,580, forward strand.
AACAGCCGACGGTGGAACAACCTCTTGGCGTTCTTCGAGCCCTGGCGAGACCTCGCGCACGACGTAAAAACCAAGCGCAACGACCAGGCCCACAACAACGAGCACGATGGCCGCAAGCTTGCCCCAACGCACTGCGCGCTGCTGCTTGGCAACGCTTTGTGCTTTCGCGCGGACGTTTGCGATGGCATCCGAAACGGGCACGACCTCGCGACCCTCAACGGGGCGCTCATCGTGCACGAACTCGGTCTCTTCTGCCACAAAGAAATCGTACCGAGGCTGCCCTGGGAAACTGCCGTGTCATACTAGGGGTGAACCCAACGACGGGTTCGCGGGTTTCGGCCCGTCTTTCACAACGGATCGTCCGGCACGTACCTGCCGGTGAAGGAGAAGCAGATCATGGCATCTGTCACGTTTGACAACGCAACACGACTGTACCCAGGCGGCGAGCGTCCCGCGGTTGACAAGCTCAACCTCGACATCGCAGACGGCGAGTTTCTTGTACTCGTTGGCCCCTCCGGTTGCGGTAAATCAACCTCACTGCGTATGCTCGCAGGCCTCGAAGAGGTAAACGAGGGCCGCATCCTCATTGGCGACCGCGACGTCACCAATGTTCCCCCGAAAGACCGCGACATCGCGATGGTCTTCCAGAACTACGCGCTGTACCCGCACATGACGGTCGCCGAGAACATGGGCTTCGCTCTGAAGATCGCTGGCGTTTCGAAGGCTGAGCGCCAACAGCGCGTTGAAGAGGCCGCAAAGATTCTTGACCTCACCCCGTACCTCGACCGCAAGCCCAAGGCGCTTTCGGGCGGTCAGCGTCAGCGTGTTGCCATGGGTCGCGCTATTGTGCGTGACCCGCAGGTGTTCCTCATGGACGAGCCGCTGTCAAACCTTGACGCAAAGCTTCGCGTTCAGACGCGTACGCAAATCGCCGCCCTGCAGCGTCGCCTAGGCGTCACAACCGTCTACGTGACCCACGACCAGACCGAGGCCCTCACGATGGGTGACCGCATCGCGGTGCTGAAAGACGGCCTGCTGCAGCAGGTTGGCAGCCCGCGCGACCTGTACGAGAACCCGACCAACGACTTCGTGGCTGGCTTCATCGGTTCGCCCGCAATGAACCTGTTCCCGGTCAACAAGGTTGACGGCGGTATCGCGTTCGGCACCGAAACCATCAAGATTGATGCGGATGTCTTGAACAAGGCAGACGGCACCGAAGTTACCGTGGGTGTTCGCCCCGAAGATATCAACGTTGTCACCGACGGCAGCGCCGGTTTCGAGGTCACGGTTGACCTTGTTGAAGAACTCGGTGCTGACGGTTATCTCTACGGTCACGGTGTCGATGCCGATGGCAAGCGCACAGAAATCGTCGCTCGCGTTGATGGTCGCGTGCACCCGAGCATCGGCGACACGGTTTTGCTTTCGCCGAAGGCAAACCACGTGCACCTGTTCGACATTGCTACCGGTAGCCGCATCAACGGCCCGACCGCCGCATAACAACGAATCAAAAGGGCTGGTGCGACACGTTCGCACCGGCCCTTTTTCGTGCGCTTAGGCGACGTTTTCGGCGTTGAGAACGGCTGCGGCAAGAACCTCATCTTGGCGATCCTGCGCGGCAAGCGCGAGTCCGGTTGCGGATGCCGAAAGCAAGTGCCGCAGCGCGCGGCGCAAACCACGAAACCCTTCGTTGGCAACTGCGACATCGGGTGACGAGTGATCGATGCCGCGGCTCGCGAGTTCGTCGGCAACCGCGCCGGCGGCCAAATAGTCTTCAACAGCAAAAGCGCCGTCGTCGCCGGCTAACACCAGGTTGATCGACGTGCGTCCTCCCCGAGCAAGCTGCTCATCGTATGCGCGCTGCGCCGCAGCGGCCGCGTTCCGTAGCGAAGCGCGCAACACCAGGGGGTTGTGTGCAAGCGCCTGGGCTCGGGCGAACAGGTCAGCGGATGCATCCGAGTCCAACGCATCAACAACCACGACAACACCGGATTCGGCAAGCCCTTCGAGCGCCGTCAAGCCCCATCCGAGACGCACTTGGTAGGTGGTTTGGGCGTGCGGTTGGGCCATGCGATCCAGCCTATGCCAGCCCGCTGCGGCGTAGGATTGCGGCATGTCTTACGAAGTGGAAAAATCCGACGCACAGTGGCGGGACCAACTCAGCGCAGAGCAGTATCAGGTGTTGCGTCACGCTGGCACCGAGCGCGCGTGGACGGGCGAACTGCTCGACGAACACCGTGCCGGCCTGTACACGTGTGCGGGCTGCGGCAACGAATTGTTCGTGAGCGGTACAAAGTTTGACTCGCACTGTGGATGGCCAAGCTTTTACGAATCGGTCAACCCCGAAGCCGTCGAACTGCTCGAGGATAACTCCCTCGGCATGCACCGCATTGAGGTTCGCTGCGCGCGTTGCGGTGGGCACCTCGGCCACGTTTTCGACGATGGTTTCGGCACGCCCACCGGGCAGCGGTACTGCATGAACTCGCTTTCGCTGACATTCGAGGCCGAGGCTGAGCCAGAAGCCCAGTAGCTAGCCCCCAGTCAGCGTGCGAAGTTATGCCGGCTGAGATCCCTCGTGCGAGGCAATAACACTCGCAACTTCGTCAAGCACCGTCGGGTCTTCAATCGTCGCGGGAACCTTGTACTCTTCACCAGCCATGATCTGACGGATCGTTTTGCGCAGAATCTTGCCCGAGCGAGTCTTGGGCAACCGGCCCAAAACGTATACGTCTTTCAACGAAGCAACCGGCCCGATCGTTTCACGCACGTGGCGCACGATTTCGCCACGCATTTCGCTTTCGTCAGGGTGTTCACCCGACTTCAGCGTCACAAACGCGACTGGGCGCTCACCTTTGAGCTCGTCAGGCACACCGATAACCGCGCACTCGGCGACCGCGTGGTGCCACAACACAGCTTCTTCCAGCTGCCCGGCCGACAACCGGTGCCCCGCAACGTTCATGACGTCGTCGGCGCGGCCGACGATAAAAACGAATCCGTCTTCGTCGATGTAGCCGTTGTCGCCCGTCGCGTAGAAGCCGGGGAATGCGCTCAAATATGCCGATTCGTACCGCTCGTCGCCGCTCCACAGTGTTGTCAGCGTGCCCGGGGGCAGCGGCAACCGAATAACAACGTTGCCTTCTTTGCCCGCCTTTTTCCCCTCGCCCTGGCTGTTGACGATCTCAACATTGAATCCCGGCATTGGCACTGTCGAAGAACCCGGCTTGGTCGGCAGCAGCTCAATGCCGCGCGGGTTCGCCGTGATCGGCCACCCCGTTTCGGTTTGCCACCAGTGGTCAATCACGGGCCGCTCGAGCGCATCGTTGAGCCAGTGATACGTCTCGGTGTCGAGTCGTTCGCCGGCCAAGAAGACTGCTTCAAGCTTCGAAAGGTCAAACTCCCCCAGGTCGCTGAGGTCCGGGTCAACTCGGCGTACGGCACGAATTGCGGTTGGTGCGGTGAAGAGCACCTTGACGCCGTGGCGTTCCGCGAGCCGCCAGAACTGGTTCGCGTCGGGCGTACCGATGGGCTTACCTTCGTACAGCACTGTTGTCGCGCCCGCGAGCAGCGGCCCGTAGGTGATGTACGAGTGGCCGACCACCCAACCAACATCCGATGCCGTCCACATGACATCCCCTGCCTCGATGCCGTAGACGTTTTTCATGCTCCATGCGAGCGCCACCGCGTAACCGCCCGAGTCGCGCACGACACCCTTGGGTGCGCCGGTCGTGCCCGAGGTGTAGAGCACATAGAGCGGATGTGTCGAGTCAACGACTACTGGGGCGGCGGGCGTTGCCGCGGCGAACTGCTCATCCCAGTCCCACCAGACTTCACCCGCAACCGGCGACTGTTCGCCCGCTGAGCCGGCGACCTCGGGACGGTCTTTGACGATAACGGTGTGCACCGACGAGTTCGTCTCTGGTTCAAGGTCAATGCGATCGAGCGCGGCTCGCACGATCGGCAAGTACGCAACCGGTCCGCTTGGTTCGAGGCCTCCTGACGCGGTCACGATCACGGTTGGTTCTGCGTCGACCAGGCGTGCGGCAAGTTCGGATGCCGCGAACCCACCGAAAATCACCGAGTGCACCGCCCCGATGCGTGCACACGCGAGCATCGCCACGAGTGCCTCGGGAATCATCGGCATGTAGATCGCTACCCGCGATCCAACTTCAGCGCCGGCTGCACGCAGCACTCCTGCGAACCGCGAAACCTCGTCTTGCAGCTCGGCGTAGGTGATGTTTCGTTGTGTGCCGGTCATCGCCGAGTCGAAACGGATTGCGTCCTCGTCACCGCGTCCCGCCAAAACGTGTCGGTCGACAGCGTTGAAGCAGACGTTGAGTTTGCCGTCGGGGAACCAGCGGTACTTCGGTGGTGTGCTGTCGTCAAGTGCAGTGTGCGGCGCCACATCCCAGTCAATGAGGTTCGCACCCTCAAGCCAAAAGCCGGGGCCATCGTTTTGCGCCGATTGATACACCTGCGTGTAAGCCTTCGACGAAGTTTTCGAAGCGTCGGTTGCAGGGCACATCATTTCTCCTTTGAAACGGTCGATCGCCTCAATTTACGTTGTGCGAACGAGAGGCGGCAGTCAGCAACCCCCCGAAAGTAGGTAGCACTACCCTCGAATTAAGGTATTGTTTTTCGATCAGCCCCCAGGTTTGGCGTCAAAGGAGACCGCACAACCATGACAATTACCCTCCAACCCCCACTCGAGACTCCCGATACGTCGGCGATCGACTCGATGCTCAATCGCATCCGGCTGAAAAGTCAAATGGATATCGCGTTTTTGGCGCGCACGTTTGGCTCAAGTGGCGAGATTCGTGTGACGAATGTTGACGGCGCCCAAACAGGCACCCTCGATGATTTGATCGTGCGTCGCGGTGCGGGCCTCGGCGGTAAAGCCCTCGACCTCTTACGCCCCGCTTCGGTTTCCAGCTATCGCCAAGCAGCTGGCATCACACACGACTACGACTCCCAGGTGCTCGGTGAGCGCATCGAAATGCTCTCGGCGTTTCCGTTGCGGGTCGGTCAGTCGTCGCCGTTTGTTATTTATCTTGGCCGTCGCACCGCGACGCGCGTTGGTGACCGCTGGTTCGACCAGGTCACCCCGCTGCTGCGCGAATTCAGTGCGCTGCTGCATGGGCCAGATACCGCATCCGCCCTCAAGCCCGCGCACGACGACCGACTCAGTAAAGGACAACTCGAAGCTGCGCTGACTGAGCTGGCAGACCTTGCCACGATGACGAACAACCCACTGATGCGTACTCGCCTCGAACGGTTGCGCCAACAGCTGTCGCCCTCGGAGCCGACCGCTCGCGTACTGCCCGATTCTCCGTTGACACACCGTGAAATCGACGTCTTGCGGGTTATCGCTGACGGTCAATCGAACCGGCAGTGCGGTGAGGTTTTGGGGCTCACCGAGAACACGGTCAAGTCGTATCTGAAATCAGCGATGGGCAAACTCAATGCCACCAACCGCGTGCAGGCGATCGCCGCAGCACGTCAGTTTGGTGTGATCGACTAGCCTCGCCTTAGCTCGCGCGAGTCGTAGCGATTTGGTAGAGCGCGACGGATGCCGCAATACCGGCGTTGAGCGATTCGGTTGCCGCTGAGATCGGAATCGAAACAACCTGGTCGCACGTTTCGGTGACGAGCCGTGACAGACCTTTGCCCTCCGAACCGATGACGACCACGATCGGCCGGTCGGCAAGTTCGAGTGACGGCAACGAAACGTCACCATCGCCATCGAGGCCGAGCACAAAGACACCCTGCTTTTTGAACTCTTTGAGCGTTGTTGTGAGGTTTGAGGCGAGCGCGACCGGAAGCCGCGCCGCGGCACCGGCTGACGTTTTCCAAGCGGCCGAGTTGACGCTTGCCGAACGCCGCTGCGGCAAAATGATGCCGTGGCCACCGAACGCGGCCGTGGAACGGATGATCGCACCAAGGTTTCGCGGGTCGGTGATCCCGTCGAGCGCAACAAACAGCGGCACTTCCCCACGGTCGAACGCTTTCTCGAGCAGGTCTTGGGGGTGCGCGTACTCGTAGGGCGGCACCTTGAGCGCAAGGCCCTGGTGCACGCCGTCGATCCCGGCCATGCGGTCGAGTTCGGGGCGGGTCACTTCAAGCACGCTGATGCCACGGTTGGTTGCCAGGGCGAGAGCTTCCTTGACGCGGTCGTCCATCTCGACACGCTGGGCGATGTACAACGCGGTCGCGGGAATCTTCGTGCGCAGCGCTTCAAGCACCGAGTTGCGCCCGGTGACAATCTCGACATCGGCGTTCTTGTCGCGCGCGCGAGCGGCACGGTTCGGGTCGCGTCCTTCGCGCTGCTGGCTCGGCTTGCCCTTGCCACCGGCTGCGGCGTAGCGTTCGGCCGCAGCCTTGCGCTTGCCTGCCACATGCCAACTGCGGTCTTCGGCCTTCGGGGTGGGGCCGCGACCTTCGAGCGCTTTACGGCTGTTCCCACCAGTGCCCTTTTGGGCACCCTTCTTCTTGCTATTGCCCGCTCCGGGGCGGCTTGGCTTAGCCATCAAAACTCCATGTTGTTGTCTCGCCGGCGTCTTTCAACGTGATGCCAGCGGCGGTCAGGGTTTGGCGAATGCTGTCAGCACGCGCCCAGTCTTTTTCTGCGCGTGCCTGGTTTCGCTCCGCAATGAGGTTCTGCACGAGGGCGTCGACCGCTGCCGTGTTGTCGGCCGCTTTTGCTTCGAAAAGCTCGTCGAAACCGAGCACGTGCAGCATGCCCGCCAGCTCGGCCAGGGCCGTTGCTGCGACATCCGCTTGCCCGGCATCAAGCGCGGTGTTGCCGCGCCGCACCGTTTCGTGCAGCACAGCGAATGCGGCCGGGGTTGCGAGATCATCATCAAGCGCGGTCGCGAACGCCTCGGGCACGATTGGGGCGACATCGTTCGCACCCGCGCGTGCAATGAACGATCGGATGCGACCAAGCGCCGACTCGGCTTCTTGCCACACCTTCTCGCCCAGCTCGACGTCAGAGCGATAGTGCGGGGCGACGAGCGCGTACCGCACAACGAGCGGGTCGTGCGCCTTCAGAATGTCTTGTGCCGAGAAGTAGTTGCCGAGCGACTTCGACATTTTCTGATCGCCCACATTTACGAGGCCGTTGTGTACCCAGTAGCGCGCGAATTCTTGACCTGCGGCGCTGGATTGTGCAAGCTCGTTTTCGTGGTGCGGGAACCGCAAATCGCGTCCCCCGCCGTGCAAATCGAAGCTTTCACCCAGGTAGCGCGCGGCCATCGCAGAGCACTCGATGTGCCAACCAGGACGCCCCGCACCCCAGGGGGATTGCCACGAGGCATCCGCTGGCTCACCGGGCTTGGTGCCCTTCCAGAGCGCGAAATCGTGTGGGTCGCGCTTGGCGCGTGCTTCGGCATCCGTACTTGCTTCACCTTCGAGCGCATCCAACCCCTGGTTGGTGAGCGACCCATATTCGGGCCATGAACGCACGTCAAAGTACACATCTCCCGAACCATCATCGGCGGCGTATGCGTGCCCGCGGTCGATCAGGTCGGCGATGAGGTCGAGCATTTGCGGAATTGATCCCGTCGCGCGCGGCTCATACGTTGGCGCCAGAACACCAACGGTGGCGTACGCGGCGTTGAATTCGCGCTCGACTCGATACGCAAGCGCCCACCAGGGTTCAGTTGGGGTAGCGTTCGCGAGGATCTTGTCGTCGATGTCGGTGACGTTTCGCACAAGTGTGACCCGACCGAAGCGGTGGGTCAGCCAGCGGCGCAGCACGTCAAAGGCAACCGCGGCGCGCACGTGGTGAATGCCCGGTTCAGATTGCACCGTCGGCCCACACACATACATCGTCACGTTCGATGAATCGAGCGGCACGAAGTCGCGCAGCGCTTGCTGGCGAGTGTCATAAAGGCGAACGGTCACACGTTAAGCCTACCGGCGGGCGGCGCTACCCACCTGGCGTCGTGCACCGAGATCCCACCGGGGACGCCGCCGGGTATCGGATGCCGCAAACTAGATGAGTGATTTACGTTTTCGCCGTGCTGCTCGCGGCCGTGTTTTTCGGCACGAACGGTACCGCCCAGGCGCTCGGCCCCGAGGGTTCATCCGCCATGTCTGTCAGCATCGTTCGCGTGCTCGGGGGTGGCGCAATCCTGGCGGTTTTCGCGGCAATCTCGTGGCGGCGAACCGAGCATCCAAAGCTCACCGTCCGCAGCATTTGGATGTTCATCGCAATCGCTGCACTTTTTGCCGCGTACCAGCCACTGTTTTTTGCCGGCACGATTCGCAACGGCGTTGCAATGGGCACGGTCATCGCGCTCGGCTCAGCTCCCGTGCTCGCTGGAATCGTCGAGTGGGCACTCACCCGTAAACGCCCCACGAGGGTGTGGATGCTCGCGACACTCGCCGCCATGATCGGTGTTGCGCTGCTCAGCTTTGGTGGCACTGTGGGGCAGCAGCGCGACATGGTGGGGGTTGCCGCATCCGTTGGCGCCGGCGCCTGTTTCGCTGCGCTCGCCAACATCCAGCGACGACTTTTGACCGAGGGGTGGGGTTCGACAATCACGATTGGTGTGCCTGTTGCGATCGCGGGCGTGCTGATGTTGCCGTTTATCCCGTCGACCGACTTCAGCTGGGTAGCATCGAGCGCAGGCGTTCTAACGAGCCTGTGGCTGGCCGTGATTACCATCGCTGTGGCGTGGTTGCTGTTCACGTGGGGTCTGGGCGGGCTGAGTGCCTCAACGGCCGCAACACTCACGCTTGCCGAACCCCTCACGGCGGGGCTGCTTGGTGTGTTCTTGTTGCAAGAACGGCTCACCCCGATGGCCCTCGTCGGTATCGCCCTCGTGTTCGGCGCACTCGCGGTTATCGCGCTTGCAAGCGGGCGTCGCGATCGTCAGGGTGAGCCCGAGCGTTCCGACCCCGAACCGTTCGCTATCGAGGGTTAGCGCTTCGCACTGGCGCAAGTCGTATTTGACGGAGAATGTCGCACCCAGCGGATGATTCCGTCAAAACTTTCCGCATGATGCGCGTTTCTCCGCGTCACGCGCTACTTCCTCAGCCGGCTGGGGAGACGATGGCGGTCGCGAACGCGGCGATACCCTCGCCGGCACCGGTGAAACCGAGGCCATCAGTTGTTGTCGCACTCACCGAAACAGGCGCACCAAGGGCAAAGGAGAGCACCTGCTCGGCCTCATCCCGGCGCGGGGCAAACTTTGGCCGGTTGGCTTGAAACTGCACCGAGACGTTGCCGATCGCAAAACCAGCCTCGGCAACGAGCTCGGCCGTGCGCGCAAGAAACACGGATGCGTGCGCGCCAGCAAACTGCGGGGCATCCACACCAAAGTGCGTGCCGATATCACCCAGGCCCGCCGCACCCAAAACCGCGTCGACGATCGCGTGCGCGACAACATCGCCGTCAGAGTGTCCCGAAAGTGCCGGCTCCCCCGGCCATTCGAGCCCGGCAAGCCACAACGCCCCGGCATCGCCGAATGCGTGCACGTCGGTTCCGACGCCGATGCGCGGCACGCTCGGGCCAACAAGCGCGTGAGCGCGAGCCATGTCGGCCGGGCGAGTCACCTTGAACGCGTCTTCTGAACCGGTCACCCAAACAACCTTTCCGCCGTGTGCCGCGAAAACTGCCGCGTCATCGGTGTACGCCTCGGTTGCGGCCGCATAAGCCGCTGCAAGCTCGGCCCGCACAAAGCCCTGCGGTGTTTGCACCGCAACGAGCGTGCTGCGGTCCGCCCCACCAACAACGTCGTCGCCAGCAACCTGCTTGAGCGTGTCAACAACGGGCAAACCCGGCACCACACCGGTCCCGGGCGCAATCACATCGGCCACGAGTTCGAATTGTGAAACGGGCGTGAACGCGCGCGCAGCGTCGTGCACAAGCACAGTCTCGACATCCGCCCCTAAAACCGCAAGACCAGCCGCAACCGAATCTTGTCTCGTGGCGCCACCGTGTACAACGGTGACCCCGTCAAGTGCAATCGGATACCCCGCCGGCACAACCACAACGATTTGCCCGGGCACGAATTCGCGCACCCCGCGCAAGGCGTGTTCAAGCAGCGAAACGCCATGAACTTCGGCGAAAGCCTTCGGCACACCAGCACCGAGTCGCTCACCACTGCCTGCGGCGACAACGATCACCGCGGTGTTCGCGTGTGGCATCTGCCTTAGCTTGCGAGAACCTCGTCGAGCAAGTCGCTCGCCTTGTCTTCGTCGATCTTTTCAGCGAGAGCCAGCTCACTGATCAGGATCTGGCGTGCCTTTGCGAGCATGCGCTTTTCACCAGCGGAAAGACCACGGTCTTGATCGCGGCGCCACAGGTCGCGAACAACTTCGCTGACCTTGATTACGTCACCCGACGCGAGCTTTTCCAGGTTGGCCTTGTAACGGCGCGACCAGTTGGTGGGCTCTTCGGTAAACGGCGTGCGCAGAACTTCGAAAACGTGATCGAGGCCCTCTTGGCCAATAACGTCGCGAACCCCAACGAGGTCAACGTTGTCGGCTGGAACCTCAATGATCAGGTCGCCCTGCGTGACGTTCAGTTTGAGGTATTTTTTCGTCTCACCCTTGATGACGCGGTCTTTTACCTCGATGATCGTTGCCGCACCGTGGTGCGGGTAAACGACTGTTTCGCCCACTTCGAAAAGCATAAAAAAAGCCCCTTTCGGCAAGTTCTATGGTACCACACTGCTGCTGTGCACTAAGGTTCACCTGTCCTTGATCAAGCCGCGCACAGCTATAGACTGGAACTGTCTCTGTAGGGCGAACCGATTTGCTCTGCGCGCCGAGACCCCACTCTCTGGAGGATTCGTGAACCAGCGCCGCAACCGTCTTGTCGCATCGATTGCCGCCGCCGCCGTGATTGCTATCGGCGCTACCGGCTGCAGCCTTGACCCACGAGTGCACGCCACGACGCGTGAGTACTCGGCCGCCGAGGGCATCAACGTTCCTGGGTTTGGCACGGTCACCGTTCGCAATGTTGTCTTCATCGCAAACGACGAGGGCACCGAAGGCAACCTCATCGCCGCTGTGATCAACCGCGGCACGACCGACGCGAGTGTCGACTTCAAGGTTGGCGAGCAGACGCAGAGCGTGGAAGTTCCGGCGAACACAATTGTGAGCCTCGGTGTTGGCGACACAGTCCCACTGCTGTTCACGCTCGAGGGCACCGCAACGAAGCCGGGTGCTGACACCCCGGTCACCGTGAACATTCCCGGCCAAGACGCCGAGACCATTCCGGTTCCGATTGTTGACGGCACACTCGAGTATTTCGCGCCGTTCGTTCCGTAACCGGCACGAACGCGCTGCGTCAGCGGGTTTCGGCGTTACGCTTCGAAGCGATAGCCGAGCCCGCGAACGGTGACGAGCATTTCGGGGTTTTTCGGGTCACGTTCAATGCGCGAACGGATGCGTTTGATGTGCACATCAAGCGTCTTTGAGTCTCCGAAGTAGTCGCTCCCCCACACGCGATCAAACAGTTGTCCGCGCGTGAGCACGCGTCCACTGTTGCGCATGAGCAATTCGAGCACTTCGAATTCGCGCAGCGGAATCGAAATCGCTTCGCCGCCGACCGTCAGTGTGTGCGCTTCGGTGTCGAGCACGACCCGGCCACCCCGCAACACGTGGTCGTCGTTTTCGGGTTCGGCAACCGTGCGGCGCAAAACTGCCCGCATCCGGGCGAGCAACTCTCGCGATGAGTACGGCTTGGTGACGTAGTCGTCTGCACCCAGCTCGAGCCCGACGATGATGTCAACCTCGCTGTCTTTTGCCGTGAGCATCACAATTGGCACGCTTGAGACGGCACGGATGCGCCGACAAACTTCGGTGCCCGAGACGCCCGGCAGCATGAGGTCAAGCAGCACGATGTCAGGCTGTTCGCGCCGGAATGCATCAAGCGCCGCTGAGCCGTCAGCGGCGATTTCAACGTCGAATCCTTCCCGACGCAGCAAATACGCGAGCGGATCAGCGATGTCGGGTTCGTCTTCAACAAGCAGGACGCGAGAGGATTCGGTCACGATTGTGCTCCTTCTGCAGCGGCATCTGCCGCCTTCTTGGCTTTCTGAGCCTTCTTCTTTTTCTGCGACTTCCCCGAGCCGGGGCTGCCTGCAGCCGAGTACAACGGCAAGGTGATCACGAAAGTCGAGCCGACCCCCGGAACCGACCAAACGCGAACACTGCCACCGTGGCGCATTGCGGCGTGTTTCACGATCGAAAGCCCCAGGCCACTTCCGCCGGTTGCCCGCGAACGGGCCTCATCAGCTCGATAGAACCGTTCGAAGATGCGCTCGTGGTCGGCCTCGTGGATTCCGATGCCGTCATCTGTCACCGAAATTTCGACCGAATCTGCAACAAGCTTCGTCGCGACGACAACGCGCGAACCGGCGGGCGAATACGCGATCGCATTGGCGAGCAGGTTGCCGATGGCATCCGCCAAGATCTCGGCGTTGCCTAAAACGCGCACGTCGGCGATTGCCCCACGAATGAGCGCAACCCCAGCGGAATCGGCCGCGGTCTGATGATTCTCGATGACGCGATCAATGAGTCCCGCGATCCGAACGGGACTTGCCCCCGCGAGCGCGTCAGCTGACTGCAGCTCGGAGAGGTTCATGATGCGCCGCGACAATTGGGCGAGCCGGTCGGCCTCGGCGTGGATACGGCCCGCGAATCGACGCACTTGTTCGGGGTCGTCCGCTGCCGAAACGGTTGCTTCAGCCAGCAGCGTGATCGCCCCGATTGGGGTTTTCAATTCGTGACCGGTGTTGGCCACAAAGTCGGCCCGTGTTTGTTCCAGCCGCTCGCCCTCAGAGATGTCACGCAACATCAGCACAACGAGCCGCGGTGTCACGCGCGTCGCGCGCGCGGCAACAAGTACTTCGTTGCTGTCGGTGCGCTTGAGACGCAAGGTAACGGTTGTCGGCTCCCCCGAATCGCGCGCGGAACGCGCCAATTGCCGCAGTCGCTCGCTCGGCAAGACGACACCCGACTCGATTCGGTAGTCGGTCGCGAAGGGCGAAACAGCGACCACGATCCCTGAGTTTTCGACAACACATGAAGCGTCATCGAGTGCTCCAAGCGTCGAGCGCAACCCTTCGGGCAACTCGTTCGACTGCTCTTTTTCCGCGCGCGCGTGCGAGATCCGCACGAGAGCAAAAAGCCCCGCGAGCGCCAAACCAAGCAGCACACCGACCATCCCGCCAAGCAGTGCTGAATCGGGGGTGTTCATGTAACAATCAAACCAGTCTCAAAGCCTGGGTAACCACCAGGCAACGAAAATGGCTCGCAAGATTTACTGCTCGTGCACCATTTGTTTACCTTCGGCGGCAAAACTGGCATCATCTTTGAGAAAGGTGCGCAATGCGCGAAGTGTTTCACCAATCGCTAGAAGCGGTCCAGCAAGACCTCGTCGAAATCGCAGGTCAGGTAGCGGATGCAATCACCCGCGCCACAACAGCGTTCGCAACAAGCGATGTTGCCCTGGCAGAAGAAGTTATCGCCGACGACTCAATCATCGACGATCGCTGCCGCGAACTCGATGAAATGGCAATCGAGATCTTGGCCCGACAACAGCCGGTCGCTCGCGACTTGCGCATTGTTGTCAGCGCCTTGCGCATTAGCGCGTCACTTGAGCGCATGGGCGATATGGCTGAGCACATCGCTCAGTTGGCTCGCTTCCGCTTTCCGGAGCGTGCGATTCCGAAGGGGCTGAAGGCCACCTTCTTGCGCCTCGGTGAACTCGACGTGCAAATCGCGAACGACCTCGTTGAACTGTTGCGCACGCAAGACTTGCGTCTCGCCGACCAGATTCGAAACGACGATGATGATGTCGACGAACTGCACGCGCGCGTTTTCGAGAAGGTGCTGAGCGAGAAGTTCAAGGGCGAGCCCGAACAGATCGTTGACGCAACGCTTGCGAGTCGTTACCACGAGCGCTTCGCTGACCACGCGGTCGCGATCGCGAAGAAGGTCGTCTACCTGTCAACCGGTGAGTACGCGACCGACACCGGTGAGATCCAAACGGTCTGAGCGAAAGTTCCGACGACGCGCAGGGCTGGAATCTCCTTCTGGCCCTGCGCGTTATTTCTGCCCTTGCGCGTTACTTCTGGCCCTGTGCAGCAACCGCCGCGGCACCAGCTGAGGCGGCCTCGGGGTCGAGGTAACGCCCCTTACCCTTCGGCGTCAGGTCATCGTTGAACTCGTATACGAGCGGGACGCCCGTTGGAATGTTGAGTTCGGCGATGTCTTCGTCGCTGATGTTTTCGAGGTGCTTCACGAGCGCACGCAACGAGTTGCCGTGTGCGGTAACGAGCACGTCGTTGCCGGCAGCGAGCTCGGGAACGATTGTTTCTTCCCAGTACGGCAGCAGACGCTCAATAACGTTCAAGAGTGCTTCCGTGAGCGGCACTTCGCCGTCGATCCCGACGTAACGCGGGTCGTGGCTCTGGCTGTACTGGTCGTCGACGTCGATCGGCGGCGGCGGAACATCGAACGAACGACGCCACTGCTGGAACTGCTCGGGGCCGTACTTTTCGAGCGTCTCGGCCTTGTCGAGACCCTGCAGCGCACCGTAGTGACGCTCATTGAGGCGCCACGTGCGCACAACCGGAATCCACGACAGGTTGGCCTTCTCAAGCGCGATGTTTGCCGTCTCGATCGCACGGGTCAAGAGTGACGTATACAACACTTCGGGAAGAATGCCGGCTTCAACCAGCAGTTCACCAGCGCGAGCGGCTTCAGCTTTGCCCTGCTCGGTGAGGCGAACATCGACCCACCCGGTGAACTGGTTCGATTTGTTCCATTCGCTTTGGCCGTGGCGCAGCAGAATCAGGGTTCCGGGGGTTTTCTTGGCATCCGTCATGCCAAAAGTCTAGCGGCCATGCGGCACGATTGACTCATGAGTCGCCGCCCGATCGTTCCTGCTGGCAAGCCCACGCGTGGCACAACCGGCACCAATCGGCTGCGGCGAATCGACCGGTTTCTTGCGACAACCGATGCGTTTGCGGATGCCCCGAACCCCCTCGTTGTCGACTTGGGCTTTGGCGCAAACGCAGTCACCACTCTGGAGTTGGCCGACCGGTTGCGGCGGGTGCGGCCAGACGTGCGCGTTGTAGGCATCGAAATCGACCCGGATCGGGTCGCGGCGGCAAACGCACAGTTGGCGGATGTGCGTGCGGGGCGCAGCCATTTTTCACCCGAAGTCAACGTGGCGTTCTTACGTGGCGGGTTCGATGTGCCCACACCAGGCGGCGAGAAACCAACCCTCATTCGCGTGCTCAACGTTTTGCGTCAGTATGACGAAGCGGATGTCGCGGCAGCCTGGGCCGCAATGGCGAGTCGGCTCGCACCCGGCGGCCTCGTCATCGAAGGAACCGCCGACGAAATTGGCCGGGTCTCGAGTTGGGTTTCGCTTGACACGATGGGCGAACCACAGGCGTTCACGATTTCACTGCGGTTGCAGGGCCTCGAGTCGCCAAGCATTGTCGCGGAACGCCTACCGAAGGCGCTCATTCACCGCAATGTGCCGGGTGAGCGCGTGCACGACGTGTTGCGGCGTCTCGAGCGCGAGTGGACGGTCGCGGCATCCGTTTCACCGTTCGGCAAGCGCATGCGGTTCGCCACTGCGGTTGCCGCCCTTGAGCGCGCCGGACTCGAAGTGCAAACCCCGAAGCGTCGCGTGCGCTGGGGTGAGCTGACGGTGCCGTGGTCGGCGGTCGCGCCGCGCTGAACGACTTCGGCGGCAGCGTGAGCAATCTGCTCCTTTTCGCGGCCGTTGAGCGGAGCGAGCCGAAGGCGAGTGAAGACGAAACGCGCTCAGGGAGCGGAACGTTCTTTCCGCCGCGAAAGGCGCGTAATCTTCGGCACGTTCGCCTCGGCTCCCGCGTCGGGTGGCACGATGACGTCTTGTCCGACTGAAAGTGCGCCCTCGGCGGTCACGATCGTCAATTCGCCGGTCGGCGCGTTGCGTTTCAGCAGAGCAAGGGCGATGCCACCGAGTTCAAAATGCTGCCCAACCGAGGTCAGCACGCCAACGTCGTCACCCGCAGGGGTCTGCACAACGTCGCCAGCGACTGGCGACAAGTTGTCAGAACCGTCGAGCAGCAGCATCGCAAGTCGGCGCGGCGGATGCCCCAAATTGTGCACTTTCGCGACGGTCTCTTGCCCGCGATAGCAGCCTTTCGAGAGGTGCACGGCACTGCGCAACCAGTCACTCTCGTGCGGGAGTGCGCGTTCATCGGCAACTTCGTTCGCCCAGCGCGGTCGCCAAGCCGCGATGCGCAACGCTTCAGCCGCGAGCGCGCCGGCCAGTGGTGCGCTGGCTTCGACATCCGCGGGCACGATGGCGACGTGCCAGGTCCATTCCGCACCCGGGTGCGCGGTCGTGTGTGCGTATTGCCACCCGCCAGCTTGCACACCGTGCCACGGGTCGGCCCACACGAGCGGAACACCGTTCGGGCGCAGCGCGGCGGTCGCTGCGGCAGCCACTGCTTCGCCGCCGGAAAAAGCCCCCCACAGTGCAACGTCGTCGCGTACAGCGATTTCAACCTGCTTGCGAAATCGCATGCGTTTGAGCCACGTCGCAAGCGGTTCGGCGTCGGCGGAATCGGTTATGAGCCACGTTGATGCACCATCGTCAAAAACGGCTGCGGCGTGTTCGATGTGTCCGTGCGGGTCAAGCACGAGCAGTTCGGTTGATTCCGCGACACCCAGCGCAGTGAGCGCCTGCGACGTGATTGAGTCGAGCCATGCAAGCCGATCGGGCCCGCTTACTTCAACAACAGCCCGATCGGTGAGCAGGGTTGTTGCGTCGCCAGCGAGCAATTGGCGTTGCTCAACAAACGGGTTGCCGTAGTGCGAAACAGGTTCGGTCATGACCATCACTTACTTTGTGCGACGGGCGCGAGGCGCGCGGATGCGTGCGACTTGAGCTCTTCGCCGAATGCCACGATGTCCCACGCCCACAACAGGTGCTGCTGCACGAGGCCGTACATACGCGTTGCCGAGGCGTAGTCTTTCGCGCCCGGGACGCGCACAACAGCATCCGTGTGCAAATCGATGCGCGGACCATTGATTTCACCGATGTAGAGCTCAAGGGTTCCGTCGGTGCGCACGATCGACGCTTCGATGTCGAATCCACCGCTTGCGGCACGCAATGCCTCAACGTCATCGGCTGTGCGTGGTTCGCTCGTCGTGCGCGCGGGCAAAAGCGCAGGCCCCAAATCTTCCGCGCCGAGCTCACGCGACAGCCGCCAAAACCCGGTTTCGGTCAACAAATCGGATGTCTTCTCACCCGCTTCATCGGCAAGCCACGCGGTAGCTTCGTATGCGACGGCTACATCACCGGCGGGCGCGAACGTGACGCGCTGACCAAACTCGGCGGTGTAGCGGTGTTCTCCGGCGGTGTATTCCAGCACGCCGGTGCCTTCCCAGGCTCCCAACAACCACGCAAACGGCACGATGTCGGCCGGCAGGCCAACCGGAATCTCAGTGACCACGTGGGCCCCTTTCGGCGGCGGGGTTACTTCTGGCCGCGGAACAGGTTGCGCAGCACGCCTGCGGAAACCCAGAAGATACCGACGCTGGCGAGCCCAAGCAGCCCGAGGAAGAACATTTCAAGAGCAACAAGGTTCATGTTGGTAGTCTAACCGGCCGCGGCCGCACTCTAGGTCGCAGAAACCAGGCGCAACGCCCACATGACCGACGAAACCGCACCGAGCAGCACGATCGCCCCGATCACCCCGCCCGCAACACGCGCGATAAACCGGTGCTGTTGCCCAACCATGAGCTGCACAACAAACGAGACCAGCACACTCACCCCAACGGCGATGAGATACCACGTGGGGCGCACCGCTCGCTCGGCGAAGGCCTCAATGCACGTGCCGAAAATGAGGGCAAGAACCCATATCGAAACCATCGAGAGCAGTTCGTAGCGCACGACCGGTCGCTCGGGATCGGATGCAGCAGCAGTGGTGTTCACAACCCTATTGTTTCAGTACTCCAGCATCGAACGCTGGCATTTTCGCGAACACGCCACCAACTCAAGCGCATTAGGATAGGTGAGTCAACGAACAGCATGAAGGGAGCCCGATGGCGCTTCTGCTGGTTCTCACGCCCGAGACAGCGTGGCAAAACGTGGTTCCATCTCTTGAACTACTGCCATATCGCGTGCAACGCGCGCCCGCTGAGACTGCCGGTTTATTGACGCTGCCGGATGCGGATGCGTTGCTGATCGATGCGCGCGCGAACCTCGTCGCCGCTCGGGCCTTGTGCCGCCTCGCTCGCACAACCCAAAGCACGGCTCCCGTCATTGCCGTGCTCAACGAAGGTGGCCTGCCCGCACTCTCCCCCGAGTGGAGCATCGATGATGTTCTGTTGTCGACCGCGGGCCCGGCCGAAATTGACGCCCGACTGCGCCTGGCAATGGCGCGTACTGGGGCATCCGCTGAGCCATCACGCGTGCAAACGTCGGGCATCACAATCGACGAACAGTCGTACGCAGCAAAAGCCAACGGTCGACCGCTTGATCTGACCTATAAAGAGTTCCAACTGCTGCATTTCTTGGCCGCACACCCCTCACGAGTGTTCACGCGCGAACAATTGCTCACCGAAGTGTGGGGTTTCGACTACTTTGGCGGCACGCGCACGGTCGACGTGCACGTGCGACGTTTGCGAGCAAAACTTGGCGATCAAGAGCACGTGATCGGCACGGTGCGAAACGTCGGCTACCGCTTCAATGCCGACGACGAATCAGCATCCGATTGAACCCCCTTTGAGGGTATCGGTGGGGCGCAATCTGCTGACAGAATGAGAACATGATCGATCCCGCGCTCACGGACTCTGGAATTGGCGACGAAGACGACGATTTCGACACGGCGACGATTGACGGTGACGTCGATTTGCCCGAAAATCGGTATCTCGACCGAGAAATCAGCTGGCTTTCGTTCAACCAGCGGGTGCTTGAACTGGCCGAGGATCCAAACATTCCATTGCTTGAGCGGGCAAACTTCCTCGCGATTTTTGCCAGCAACCTGGATGAATTCTTCATGGTGCGCGTTGCCGGTTTACAGCGACGTATTGCCACGGGGCTTGCCGTGCCAACCAACGTTGGCCGTTCGCCACACCAGGTGATGAACGACATTTCAGAAAAAGCGCACGAACTGCAAATGCGCCACGCACTGGTGTGGCGTGACGAAGTACAACCGGCGCTTGCCGAAGTTGGTGTTGAGGTGCTGACGTATAGCGCCCTTGCTGACGATGAAAAGGCGACGCTCTACGAGTACTTCCAGTCGCAAATCTTCCCCGTACTCATGCCGCTTGCGGTTGACCCGGCGCACCCCTTCCCCTACATTTCGGGGCTTTCGCTCAACCTCGCGATCCGCATTCGAAACGCCAAAACGGGTCGGCAAGACTTTGCCCGCTTGAAGGTACCGCCGATGCTGCCGCGGTTCGTTCCGCTCCCGGGCAGTACGGATGAAAACGGGCGCTACGTTTCGCTTGAGGACCTCATTGCGAACCACCTCGAAGACCTCTTCCCGGGCATGGAGATTCTCGACCAGCACGCCTTCCGCCTCACCCGCAACGAAGACGTTGAGATCGACGAAGACGAGAGCGAAAACCTCATCAAGGCACTCGAAACGGAGCTTTCGCGCCGCCGTTTTGGCCCGCCGATTCGCCTCGAGATCGCCGACGACATGGATGACATCACGCTCGACCTGCTCGTCAGAGAGCTCGAGATCACCGATCAAGAGGTGTACCGCCTACCGGCACCCCTTGACTTGCGCGGGTTGTTCGCGCTCTCGGGCATCGACCGCCCCGAACTGCACTACCCACCGCACCTTCCTGTGACCGCGATTCCGTTTCAGCCGCAGGGCGGCAATGAACGCGACTTCTTCGCGGTTATCCGCAAGGGCGACGTGCTCGCGCACCACCCGTACGAGTCGTTCACGACATCCGTTGTGGCCTTCTTGCACCAGGCAGCGCGCGACCCGCACGTGCTCGCAATCAAGCAGACGCTGTACCGAACCTCGGGTGACAGCCCCATCGTGCAAGCGCTCATTGACGCAGCGGATGCCGGCAAGCAGGTGCTCGCACTCGTTGAGGTGAAAGCCCGTTTCGACGAGGCAAACAACATCAACTGGGCTCGCAAGCTCGAACGCGCCGGCGTGCACGTTGTGTATGGTCTCGTGGGGCTGAAAACACACGCGAAGGCGCTGCTCGTTATTCGCGAAGAGGGTGGCGAGCTGCGCAGCTACTGTCACGTCGGAACCGGCAACTACAACCCCAAAACGAGTCGTATCTATGAAGACTTCGGGCTGTTCACAACCGACCCGCAAGTCGGTGGCGACCTCACCCGCTTGTTTAACGAGCTCTCGGGGTACGCAATCGAGAAGAAGTTCAAGCGCTTGCTCGTGGCTCCCTTGCACTTGCGCAAGGGGCTCTTGCGGCACATCAACCGTGAGCGCAAGAACGCGCTCGCCGGCAAGCCCGCACACATTCGTATCAAGCTCAACTCGATCGTTGATGAGCAGATCATGGATGCGCTGTACAACGCATCCGCTGCCGGGGTCAAAGTCGACGTTTTCGTGCGCGGTATCTGCAGCTTGCGCACCGACCTCCCGGGCGTGACCGAAAACATGCGCGTGCGCAGCGTCTTGGGACGTTACCTCGAACACTCCCGGGTGTTTGCGTTCCACAACAACGGTGACGAAGTTGTCTACATCGGTAGCGCCGACATGATGCACCGCAACCTCGACCGTCGTGTTGAGGCGCTCATCCAGCTGACCGACGAACACCACATCAAGCAGGTGCTGGACTTCTTCGATCTCGGTATGGCCGACACGACTGCGTCGTGGCACCTCGGCGAAGGTGGCGTCTGGACGCGTCACGCAACAGACGAAAAGGGTGAACCGCTCGCTGATCTGCAAGACGTCACGATGCGCGAAATCCAGCGTCGTCGTCGACCACGGGCGGTGCGATGAGCTCCAAAGCACCGAAGACCATTTATGCGGCCGGCGGTGTCGTTTGGCGTGAAACGCCCGCGGGCAAGATTCGCGTTTTGCTCGTGCACCGCACGCAATACAAAGACATCTCGCTGCCAAAAGGCAAAGTTGACAAGGGCGAGACGCTTGTTGAAACTGCCGTGCGGGAGCTCGAAGAAGAAAGCGGCATTCAGGTCAACCTCGGCGTTCCACTGGGGATTTCGAGATACCGCATGGCTAACGGCGGACAAAAAATCGTGCACTGGTGGGCGGCTGAGGCAACGGATGCCGCAATTCACGCCTCAACTTTCGTGCCGAACCGCGAAATCGCCGCTCTCGAGTGGGCCAGCCTGAAAAAGGCCAAGCAACGTTTGAGCTACCCCGCCGACCTGGACATCCTCGCCGAATTCGAACGGCTCTTGAACCAGGGCGTGCTGCGCACATTCCCGATTATTGTGTTGCGCCACGCAAAAGCTGCCCCAGCCGAACCCGACCAGTATGACGATGAGCGTGAACTGAACTCGCGCGGACGCCAGCAGGCACTCTCGATCGTTCCAGCGCTTGAGGCGTACGGCGTCAAGAAGATTGTCTCGTCAGATGCCGTGCGATGCCAGCAGACGGTTGCACCGTTGGCTGCGGCATCCGCGGGCTCCCCAAGGCTCACCCGCAAACTGAGCCAAAATGCGTGGGAGCGCGGCAAGAGCGACGTTCGCGGTGTCGTTGGCGGGCGCGTGCGTGCACGCAAGCCCGTTGTTTTGTGCTCGCATTTGCCGCTCATTGCTGAACTCATCGAAGAACTCGCGCTCGCGACGGGAACCGTCAGCGGACCGTACCTCACCGAGGCTGCCGCGCTTGAGCCGGCGGCGTTTAGCGTCGTGCACCTTTCAGCGACGAATCCCGGTTCGGGCATTATCGCGATCGAAACGCACCCGCCGCTCGTTTAGTCGGTACCGCCCGCAAGATCGTTCACCCGCGCAGTTTCCCCGCGGCCGCGCAGTTTCTCGGCAAGGAAGTGTGTGGCGGCTGGGAAACTGCGAGGGTCAATGTAGATCAGACACACCCGCAAAACCGTTCACCAACCGTTTACCAGCCGTCGGCAATCCGGTCACTCTGGGGCCGTAGCGTCAGCGATGAGCACGACACCACGTGCTTCAGAACCTGCACCAGGATCTGTCAGCTGAACGAACGGAATACCCCTCGTGACCAACGCACGTCTTGCCCGGTTGGGCGCTGTCGCTGCACTCTCGACCCTTGTTCTGGCCGGTTGCGCCGCAAACGAACAGCCCGACACCACAACACCGGAAACCACGACTCCGGATGCCACCGCAACCACCGAAGCTCCCGCGGGTCTTGCGGGCACCATCTCGGCAACCGGTGCTTCATCACAAACCGCAGCCCAGGCTGCATGGGTTGCTACCTTCCAGACCGCAAACCCCGACGTCAACGTCAACTACGAAGCCACCGGCTCGGGTGTTGGTCGCGAAAACTTCACCGCAGGCGCGGTAAACGCAAACTTCATCGGTTCTGACCGCGCGTTCAAGCTCGACGAGCTCGGCGGACTCGCCGCATGTTCAACCGACGACATCGTTGAAATCCCGGCCTACATTTCGCCGGTTGCGGTTGCCTTCAACCTCGAGGGCATCGAATCGCTCAACCTTGACGCGGCAACCATCGCTGGCATCTTCGCTGGCGAAATCACCTCGTGGAACGACCCGGCAATCGTGTCGCAAAACGCCGGTGTCACCCTGCCGGAGCTGTCGATCACGGCAGTGCACCGCTCGGACAAGTCGGGCACGACCCAGACGTTCACGACCTACCTCAACAAGACGGCAGCGGATGTTTGGCCGCACGACCCCGCGGAAGAGTGGCCGATCCAGCACGGTGAAGCAGCTCAGAAGACCTCGGGTGTTGCACAGGCAATCTCCGCAGGTGTCGGCACGATCGGTTACCTCGACGCTTCGCAGACGCCTGCTGGCGCAGGGCAAGTACACATCAAGGTCGGCGAGGCTTACGTTGCATACTCGGCTGACGCTGCTTCGCAGCTTGTCGAGGGCTCACCGCTTGAAGAAGGCCGCGCTGCAAGCGACGTCGTCTTCGCGATCGACCCGGCAAATGCAGCTGATGGCGCATACCCGATCGCCCTGGTTTCGTACCTCATCGGGTGTGTTGAGTACGACGACGCGAACACTGCACTGCTCGTGAAGGAATACTTCAACTTCGTCATCTCGCCCGAGGGCCAGACGGTCGCAGCGGATGCCGCAGGCAGCGCCCCGATCTCGGATGGTCTGCGCCAGACGGTACAGGCCGCGGTCGACGCGATCGTTACCGAGTAACTCGAGTCACTCGAGCAACCCGAGGAACACATGACCGAAACGAGCAGGACCAGTACCCGACGCGGGGACAAGGTCTTCAGCGCCACCGCCTTGGCGGCCGGAATTACGATTCTGGCCACCTTGGCGGCGGTGACAATCTTCTTGCTGATCCAATCGATCCCGGCGTTTACGAACCCGGAGTCCAGCCAGTTCTTGGCGAACAAATCGTTCTGGGGATACGCTGGTCCGCTCGTTTTCGGAACCCTCTGGTCAGCCGTTCTCGCGCTGCTCATCGCTGCCCCGGTAGCGATCGGCATCGCCCTGTTTATTTCGCACTATGCGCCACGCAGGCTTGCTTCGGGACTCGGCTACATCATTGACCTGCTGGCGGCCGTGCCATCCGTTGTTTTCGGCCTGTGGGGCATCCTGGTGTTGAGCCCACTCGTGCAGCCGTTTTATGTGTGGCTGAACGACAACTTGGGATTCATCCCACTGTTTTCGGGACAGGTTTCGGCGACGGGGCGCACGATGCTCACCGCCGCAATCGTGCTCGCGGTGATGATCCTGCCGATCATGACCGCGATTTGCCGTGAGGTGTTCTTGCAGGTGCCCAAACTGCACGAAGAAGCCGCCCTTGCCCTGGGAGCCACCCGGTGGGAAATGGTTCGGATGGCGGTGTTCCCATTCGCCCGCGGCGGCATTGTTTCGGGCGCCATGCTCGCCCTTGGCCGTGCACTCGGTGAGACGATGGCCGTCACGATGGTGCTTTCCGCAACCGGTGTTGTGACCATCCAGGTGCTCACCTCACAAAACCCGTCAACGATCCCGGCCAACATCGCACTGCAGTTCGGCGAAGCTCACGGTGTCGACGTCAACGTGCTCATCGCAACGGGTCTGATCTTGTTCTTGGTTACCTTCGCCGTCAACGCCATCGCCCGCTGGGTTTTGAACCGTCGAGCGGCATTCTCTGGAGCGAACTAACATGGCGACAACCCGCACCGCCACCAAACGCATCGTCGTTGACCGGCTCATGACCGTTGTGGTCTCAGGAGCCTTCCTCATCGCGTGTCTGCCGCTGTTCTCGCTGCTCTACACCGTAATCGTGCAGGGCATCGGACGCTTCGACGCCGAGTTCTTCTCATCGTCAATGCGCAACATCATCGGCGACGGCGGCGGCGCCGTACACGCCATTTGGGGCACGCTGCTGATCACCCTCACCGCCGCCCTGATCTCGGTGCCGATCGGTCTCATGACCGCCATTTACCTCGTCGAGTACGGCAACGGCAAGCCGCTTGCCCGAGCAATCACGTTCTTCGTCGATGTCATGACCGGCATTCCCTCGATCGTTGCCGGCCTGTTCATTTACGCGGTCTTTTCGCTCTTGGTTGGCCCCGGCATCCGCATGGGTATCATGGGCGCGCTCGCGCTGAGTGTGCTGATGATTCCCGTTGTTGTGCGCGGATGTGAAGAAATGCTGCGAATCGTGCCAAACGAACTGCGTGAAGCCTCGTACGCACTCGCGGTACCGAAGTGGCGCACCGTACTGGGCGTTGTGCTGCCCACCTCAATTGCGGGCATCATGACCGCCGTGACCCTCGCAATTGCGCGTGTTATCGGTGAGACCGCGCCCTTGCTCGTCACCGCGGGCTTCGTTGCAAACATGAACCTTGACATGTTCAACGGCCCCATGACAACCCTGCCGGTGTTCGTCTACACGCAGTACGCCGACCCCGGAACTCCTCCGGACTCGTTCATCGCACGAGCGTGGGCCGGAGCACTCACCCTCGTGGTCATTGTGATGGTACTGAACCTCATTGCGCGACTGATCGCGAAGGCGTTCGCACCGAAAATGACCGGTCGCTAGGCATCCGATTTTTTAGAGAAAGCAACACAACTCATGTCGAAGAGCTTCGAAGTGAAAGACCTCAACGTTTACTACGGCGACTTTCTTGCCGTCGAAGGGGTCTCGCTTGATATCGAACCGAACTCGGTCACGGCCCTCATCGGCCCTTCTGGGTGCGGGAAGTCAACCTTCTTGCGCACGCTGAACCGTATGCACGAGGTCATTCCGGGTGCATCAGTCACGGGCGAAGTACTGCTTGACGGGGAAGACCTGTATGGCGGAGGCGTCGACCCGGTGGGTGTGCGCAGCCAGGTTGGCATGGTGTTTCAGCGCCCGAACCCCTTCCCGACGATGTCGATTCGCGAAAACGTACTCGCCGGCATCAAACTCAAGGGTGAGCGGATGTCGCGCAGCGACAGCGACGCACTCGTTGAGCAATCACTCACCGGTGCAAACCTGTGGAATGAGGTCAAAGACCGCCTCGACAAGCCCGGTTCGGGTCTTTCGGGTGGCCAGCAGCAGCGTTTGTGCATCGCGCGTGCCATCGCGGTTGCACCCGACGTGTTGCTGATGGACGAGCCATGCTCGGCCCTTGACCCGATCTCGACCTACGCGATCGAGGAGCTCATCGGTGAACTCAAGAGCACCTACACGGTCGTGATTGTGACGCACAACATGCAGCAGGCATCGCGTGTTTCAGACCGTACGGCGTTCTTCAACATCGAAGGAACCGGCAAGCCCGGCAAGCTCATCGAATACGACGACACGTCGAAGATCTTCACGACCCCGTCGGTGCAGGCAACCGAAGACTACGTCTCGGGCCGCTTCGGGTAACGCCCGCACGCGCCGCATCTTTTCACATTGACCCGCGCACTTTCCCCGCCGCCGCACAGTTTCTCGCCGAGTTTCTGTATTGCCGCGGGGAAACTGCGTGGGTCAATGTGTCAATTGGCGGGCCGTGACCGCTAGTCGCGCGGGCTCAACAGGTACTCGTTGATTGCCTTCGTCAGCTCGGCGTCGACCGGCACTTCGTGATCGTCGAACGCCCGGATGGGGGCGGCCAAGCGCACGCTTGAGACGAGCCATGCGGCATCCGCCTGTGCCAAATCGGATGCCGTCACTCGCGCATACTCGGTGCGGTAGCCCTGCGTTTCGAGGTATTGCCACAGGCTCAGCTGCGTCGTGCCGTGCAGAATCGAACCGTTCGGTGCGGGGGTGACGAACCGAACCCCGTTCTCGTCGGTGAACCGCAGCACGAGGGTTGCGGTGGGAGCTTCGAGCACGAAGCCGTCGCTCGAGAGAAACACTGCGTCGTCGGCTCCGCGGCGTTTTGCTTCGCGGATTGCGGCCATGTTGACCGCGTACGAGAGTGTTTTTGCGCCGAGCAGCAGCCACGGCGCTGACTGCGGCAGGTCGATCGCGTACCCGCGGTCGAGGGTTGCGATCTGCACGCCGTTGGTGCGGGCATCCTCGAAGCTTGGCGTTGGGTTGACGGTAAGCCAGGCCGTGGGTGCGGGACCGAAGTCAACGCCGCGGCTGAGCACGAGTTTGATCGCCCACTCCCCCGCGCCGGCGTATTCTTCGGCGATCTTCACGGCCGCACGCCACTGCTCGAGGTTCGGGGCAGGCAAGTCAACAAGCTGGGCTGAGTGCGCCAACCGGTCGAGGTGCGGGCCGACCTCTTGCGCGTGACCATCGCTGACCCCAACGGTCTCAAAAACACCGTCGCCACGCTGTGCGGAAAGTTCACCGATGCTCAAAACAGGCTTTTGGGCGTCCATAATCTGGAACGTGTCTGACCAGTCATCCCGTTGTTCGTCAGCGGGTGCGGGTGTGATCACAAGCGCGAGCGAAGTTGCCATACCCAGAGCCTACGACCAAACGGACCACTGAACGGCGCTGGGCAACCGTAAGTTACGCTTGCGGCAGAAATGAGTCCGGCCACAGCCGTGCCGGTTAAGATAGTTCAGCCGGGCCGCAGCAAACCCCGGGCTCCAATATTTGCCGCTTCGAGCGGCCTCGCGCCGAGAGGCGTTTTCTGCGGCCCGGTTTTTCTTTGCCTATGTGAGGCGGCCAGCGCGCCAGAGGTTTGCGGATGCGGCAAGCTCGCGCCCCATCGTGTCGTAGCGCAGTGCGCGGCGGGTGAGTTCGGCGGCATCCGCTGGGGCTGCCAGTTCGGCATCGTCGGCAATGTGCGTTGCGCCTGCGGCTTCGAGGCGGCAAAAGGCAGCGGCGCGTTCGAGCGCGACGGCGAAGTCGCCGCTGAATGCTCCACGCAAGATTTCGTCGGTGACCCGCAAAACTTCGGCGGGGTCGGCGGGGCGCTGTGCTCCCGCGATAACAACGTCGGCGGTGTTGAGTTCGCGTTGCCCGCGCGAGAACAGCATGCTTGCGGTTTCGAGATCGTGGCCGATGGCGGTGTGCAAAACGTAGAGCCGCCACAGGGCTCCTGGGAGTGAGACTGCCGGTGCTGCCGCCCAGAGTTCGGCGATTTCGTCGATTCCGTTTTCTCGCACGTAGCCGACCATGCGTTCGGCAGCGTCGCCTGATTCGTCGGCGCGTACGCGGTTCAGGAGCACGGCTGCGCTGGCGTGCGCGATGCGTGCGGTTTCTGCGGGGTCGGATGCCCCAAACAGCGCATCAAACGTCGCGGGCACCCGCGTTATGGGTCGGCGAAAGTCTGCTGCCATGCGTGTCAGCGTAGCCGCTGCAGTTGTGGCGCCGGTGTCTCAACCCCCAAGTTTGGCCGACTAAGATAGAACCTACGGGCCTGTAGCTCAGTTGGCAGAGCATCGGACTTTTAATCCGCGGGTCGTGGGTTCGAGCCCCACCGGGCCCACAAAGACGCTTGTGCACTTCAGTGCGCGAGCGTCTTTGTGTTTCCAGCTGAGTGCTCGAAGCCCTTGGGTAGGCCCCTGACGGCCAGAGGCTCGCGGCAGCGCGCCAGCGCTGTCGTGAGTGGCCGTTAGGGATCGAGCCCCACCGGGGGCTCGTTGATTGCATCGCAATCAACGGCCACGCCCACCCGCAACCTCAGCCGCCCCTGGCGGAACAAAGCCCCCCTCGCGGAGCACACACCCAAACACATCCGCCCGCGCAGACAATCTCCGCGTGAGCGACCCGCACAGCCCTCCTACGCCCCCGCAACCGGGGAGGCCACCAACTGTGCGCCAGCGTCAGCAAGCTCTTGCAGCGCGGCAGCGGATGACTCGGGTGCCACGCCCTCAATCAGATCGGTGAACACGCGCACCTTCGCGCCGGTTGCGAGCGCATCAAGTGTCGAGGCGCGCACGCAGTAGTCGGTCGCGATGCCGACGATATCAATTTCGTCGACATCCGCAACGAGTTCGGCGACGGTTTCACCGGCATCCGTTGCACCCTCGAATGCCGAGTATGAAGGTGTGCCATGGCCCTTCTTGATGTCGTGTGTGACTCGAGACGTGTCAAAGAGCGTGTCGAATTCGGCTCCGTCTGTTCCGGCAACGCAGTGCACGGGCCACGAGTCAATGAAGTCGGGCGCCGCGTCACCGAGGGCGAAGTGCCCGCCGTTGTCGCTGTCGGGTGCGTGCCAGTCGCGACTGGCGAGAATAACGTCGTAGTCGTCAGCGAATCGGGCGAGGTATTCGCTCACCCGCTCTGCGACACCGTCACCGCCGGCAACGGCCAGCGCACCGTTTTCGGTGAAGTCATTTTGCACGTCAACGATCAGTAGCGCTTTGCTCATGACTTCAGGCTACCCGGCGAGTTCGTAATCCACACCCAGAACGACTTTGGCGTCGCTTGGGGTCTCCCAGAGCACGCTCAGTAAGTCGCTTTCGTCGAGCGAAATACACCCTGCGGTCGGCAAGCGCTTCGTGTGCAAGAAGATCGCAAAATCTAGGTCGGGGTCGGGGTTTGCGATGTTGTAGTCAAGCACGATCCCCTGCCGGTAACTGCCGTTTTGCGCGTACAACCACATGTCTTCATCAAAGCCGCTCGAGAGCGAATCTGACTCGTAGTACTGGTTGTAGTTCCACGAGGTGTTACCTGACCATTTCGAGCTCGGGTTGAGTGTCAGGTAGTCGAGCGCGGTGCCCGGGTCTTCAAGTCCGAATGCCCACGCGAAGTCGAAAATTCCGGTGGGTGTTTTCTGGTCTTCGAAGTTGTATGTCCACGTCTCGTGCGGGGTATTGAATCCGGCCCGGCCGACGTTGGCGGCGGTCGCCCACGATTCGCCGTAGGTGCCATCCGATCGCAACTCACACGAGACGAGCGTCGCTTCGCTGACGCCGTAGTCCCACGTGGTGACGAGGT
Source organism: uncultured Microbacterium sp. (assembly GCA_964616805.1). GTDB lineage: Bacteria > Actinomycetota > Actinomycetes > Actinomycetales > Microbacteriaceae > Microbacterium. The sequence continues at coordinate 88,988 of CAZTUC010000003.1, forward strand.
AGATGCGGCTCGCCCCATTGGTCTGGTCGGCGTACACACCGTTCGAAACGAGCGCGCAGCGGCCGCCGTCGTCGAAAACGGGTTCTGGCTCTGGCTCAGGCTCTGGCTCAGGCTCAGGTTGGGGTTCCGGCTCTGCCGTCGGCGGTGGTGTGGCCGTTTCGGTCGGTGTCGGCTCCGGAGTATCGGATGCCACAGCAGTGACTGTCGGCTGCGGCAACGCCGCTTCCTCAGGCGACCCGCTGCACCCCGCGAGCAGCAGCGCTGCGACAGCCACACTGCTGGCGAGGGCAACGCCGCGCGAGTGAAGCGGGGTGTACGTCACGGCATCCGCCTCTCGCTTCTTGGAGCCACCTGAGGGAATCGAACCCTCGACCTATTCTTTGCGAAAAAGTCACTTTGACACCCGAGTGACGGTGCCAGAAGCCCGTGTTTACGGCTAACACTACGGTATAGCCCGGAGCCACCACAAACCCACCGGGGATAATAACTGGTCCATAACTGGGCCAAGACCTCCGGCCCCAGAACACATCAGAATCAGAGCTGCTGCGAGTGCTTGTCATGGGTCGTGATCAGCACTTGCTGTGAATCCGCGACCTCGGTGCAACTCTGACCGGACTTGACACCCGCGTCGATGTCAGCGTGATGCATCTGTTCCTCAAGTCTCTTTGGAGCGCACACCGAAGATTGTCGCTGGGGCACGATCTTGAATCTGGGCTCCTAGTTCTGAGTGACGCCCGCATCGCTATTCTGGAGTTCGCTCGGGAATGGGTATTTTGCCTCGCACTCACGATACTTCTGGGAATCCGGTTGTACCTGTTGTGCACACCAGAAGGGATGCCAGTGATTTGGGGTCTGGCAAACCCGAAGTGCTCATCACCGATAAACTCGCCGCGCATCTGGTGCGACCAAACCGACACGATGAACCCCAACGGTTAGGCAAACTTGGCCGAGCCCGCCAATGGGTCGAATCAGTCTCCGACGCGCTGAAAGCCCAGCTCACGCTCGACCAACACAAGGGCCGCACCATCGCCGGGGTCTACTCACGTATCGCCGTCGGGATCTTGCAATACTGGCGCACAGACGCACCAGCCAGACGATCACTCATCGCCTACGACCACCAAACCGAACGGGCTCACTCATCTAGACGAGTGGCTGCGGTGTCAGCGATCCTTCGACATTGCCATCGTTCCACGCATAATGACCGGCAACGAAGCGATACAGGACCCGGCGACCCAGAACGCAAATGCACTGAACATCCATGTGAACGATCCAACGAAACTGAGAAGATAACTGTGCACTAGCACGAGAGTTGCTGTTGCTGCCAGCACGCCAAATCCGGCGACAATGGCTTGCTCAAAAAAGATGATCACTGCTAATGATCGTGCAGACGTTCCGGATAGCCTATATGCAGCAAACTCTCCTGCTCTGAGGTGATTTCGCAGCGCGGCAACAAGTGCACCAGCGACACCTATCAGAAGTGGAAGGTACTGTGAAACTCTCGACAAAAATTGGTAGATCGGATCTATGCTCTGAGGCGTTACCTGTCGTCCGGCTATGGGTTGCCCCGATACATCGAGCTCAGCCGCCAATACCGGAATTTGTTCATCCGCGGACGCAAATGGATCAAGAACGACCAAACACTCGGTGCCTGACTGAGTAGAGGGGGCCAGCGGAAGAACCAGCGAAGAATTAGTATCAATACCCACGGGCTGTTCGCTCCCGACCGCTGCCTCGAATGTGCCGAGATCGGTACTGATCAACCCATGGAAGGGCAGGTCCGTGAGCGCAGAACCGATAAGCGCTTGATGCTCTCGCAGTTGAGGAAACAAGTTGGTGCTCGCCTGTGCGATTGACATATCCTTGCCGAGTTGAAGCACCGTCGTGCGCGGCCCCCGAGTTAGGAGCCCGGATCGAGTCACTCCTGCGGAATTAGCAAGTCTTTCGCAGGAGTGACGATCGATTTGAGATTCTCCGCTGGCTGAAGACGCAGTCGCAAATATAACCACATTACGGCCATTGGTATCCAGTGCTGCAAGCTGAATCCGCAAAGCATTGGCTTCATAGGCGATAAATAGGCTAGATCCTACTCCTGCGACGATTGCAACAACGACCAAGATCAGAAGACGCGAATGTGCCACGAAAACGTTTCCAGTAGACTCGCGCAGGAGCGCACACATGCTCCAGAGGTCAGGGCGAGAGCGGCCCATACTAGATCTACTCATCGCATTCTCACGATCCGATCACTAGCTTCGATGAGAAGAGGATCGTGTGTGGCGACGATCACGATAGAAGTGAGACTCAGTGAGCGCAATAGGTCAGCCAGTCGAGAGGTATTCTCAGCGTCGAGACTGGAGGACGGCTCATCCGCGAGGATAACGGGCTTTCCCGATGCGATAGCCCGAGCAAACCCAACACGTTGGATCTCACCTCCCGACATAGAACGCATCGACTGACGCGCTCTATCAGCGAGCCCCACGCTCTCCAGCGCACTATAGGCAATTTCCTCAGCTTGATGTGGTCGAACACCGCAACTCAAGGGGCCAATCATTACGTTGTCGACTGCGGACCGAGGGCCGATCACATTATTCCCCTGTGGGACCCACACCACTGCATTCTCCTGAGGTGGTACGCTAACGTCTCCTTCGACGAAGGATATTGATCCAGAGGAAAGCTTTGTGATCCCGGCTATTGCAGCTAGTAGACTGGATTTCCCACTGCCCGAGGGACCGACAACCGAAGTAATGTGTGACGACTCGAATCGTGCGCTAATACCGAAGAACACCGGCGTGTCACCGTAGGTAACGCCGGCATCGTTCACGTCTATCCACATTTCTTCTTCGCCGAATCAGGAGCCTTGGTGGCATCAGCGAGGACACGCTCACCTATCAGAGCGGTAGGAACGGCAACTAGCCCGATTTCTCCACTCATGGCCGTGGCCTCACTCACATCTACGGTAGTGAGAACCTCCGCGGAGACGGTGAAGACGCACAGCTTTCCTTCTCCTCCTGTGTAGACGGCTGGGGCGGAAACGGTGCCCGTGATGACGGGATCTCGAAGTGAGACTAGGGCTCCGGAGAATGTCAACACGCTCTGACTGGCTTCTGATCCGTTGCTGTTCGCGCTCTCCTTTATAGCCTTTATAGCACCGCCAGAAGTGCTCGACTCTAAGAAGTCATATAGCTGTGGTACTTCGTCCACAGACGGCTCAAGTGAACGCAGTGGAAGCGTGCTCCCACCAGCGGAAATGACGATCTCCTTTCCCGCGAGCGTCGAGAGCGAAGTATCATTTCCAGAACCCGCTTGTGCAGACGCTGACGTGATTCGTACCTGCTGAGGGCGATCTTGCATGGAAAGAAGGGTCCTGCCTTTCTCTACGACATCACCAATTCGCGCTGAAATACTCGCAATCGGGACACTAACATCTGCGATATACACGGTGTACGAGTAACGGAATACACCCGACTGCTGATCGCCAATTGCCTCTTGGAAACTCTTGATGCCATGAAGAATCTTGGGCCCGACTACGGAATCAATATCTTCGGGGTTCAAGAATCCTTGGGTTGCTAGTAGCCGCGACATGGTTGTAACGTCTGGGCCGCGCATTCCCTCTGTCAAATCGCGATATAGAGGAGCTTCACCCGAAACGGCAAATATCGGGGAGCCATCGACTGAAGCGACGAATGAACCTTCCTTGATCTGATCGCCAACCTCTGGCCCGATTGCCGTAATGACACCGGGCAGCGGACTTGCGATGACAGACCCGGTGTCCATTGTGAATGCCACGTCTACGCCTTGCCGAAGATCTTGAGTTCTCGAGCCCACGAGGACCGTCTTGGGCGTTGAAGGGTCCGTTATATCGGCCTTTTCGAAATGGCCTGCCAACGGTACAACGATAATGAACAGCAGTACAGGTACGAGCCAAAGCGCTAGCACTGGAAGCAGAAACCGCAAGTACGATAGCTGCGCCCGGTCACCGTTTTGCTTCGATTTCCCTGTAACGCCAGCGTTTCTCAGTCTTCTAGACACTGGTCAATTTCGATTTGTTGAGAATCGAGTTGCTTCAACATTTCCTCCAGCGTCTGAGCCGGTGCGATGTTATGGGAGGTCAAGCAACGTCGAATGACGTCGGCGGTATAGCTGTCGTCTTGGCGAGAAACCTGCCATTTGATGTCCAATTGCTCGAAATAGTGCGTATAGCACTCTACATCGGCACCGGCGTCAACTGCTGCAGCAGGAATCGAGTACTGAATGACCTCATGGCTCTCTCCGAGGTCGATAAGCGGATACCCGGCCCGCGTCATGCAGGCAGAGAAACCCGCATACCCTGCGTGGTACTCATCATTGGTTACCTTGTTGTCGGCCAGCGCCTCCTGCTGCTGCTTCGACATGTCCTGATCCAAGTTCAACGCAGTAGTGGGGTTCGCCGATTCGCCGGCACACCCTCCCATCAGGACAAGGGAGGCGACGAACATGACGCTGATGCCCCCGATACTCAGGGAACGCGTCACGTTGTGAAGTAGTCCGCGTAAGGGTATCCCGACTCTGAGCTTGTGACGCCGTGATTCCCGGCGAAGATGCTGCCGTAACTGGAGCTAGAGATCGCCACAAGTTTCGATCCGTAGGACCAACCTGAATAGGCGCTCACTCCGCCTGGAGCCCAGTAGCCGATTCGGACTTTCACGCTCCCGCATGCGTAATCCCAACTCTGCGCGGTGCTTGCAGTCGTCGAAGCACTATAGCCAGTAGCGAGCTTCTGTGATCCACAATACTCTGCGGCTGAGCCGAGCGCGTAGGCAGGCGACGACATGGCGACAGCTCCCCCTACGAGGGCTACGGTCGCTAACGTTGCGGCGACCCGAGAGTGTTTCTTCCTCATGAACTACTCCTCCGTTGTGGGCGACACATTGGGCCGCCTGGTTCTGCCAGTCTTCGGGCTGCAACCTCAAATGTCAACCCTTTACGAGAGAACTGCTCTACCGTCTGAGCTTTGGTGGCGAAACCCCGTGCTTTCGTTCTAGAACTGCGGGAAATCCAGTAGTGCTATAACAAAAGCACGGGGGCAGTAACTGGGCCACAGCTAGCACATAACCGGCCCAGCAGGTTCCTGCGGCGGAACCAGTGCAGAGTTCGGCACGACGGCTGTCGGATCAGCTCGAATAGTTTGGTTCGATGCCAGAAGGCCTGGACGATTTCATCCGGGCCTTCGCTTGCCCGTTCCGCCACCTTCGCGCCCAGGTTGGCGAGGTTCTGTTCGGCACCAGGATGAGCTTCCTGGCCGTGAATCCACACAGTATGTGGCCGGGGTCCGACTGCTTCCAAACGTCCCCGATGCACTCGCTACATGCGCGGTGCCGCACTCATGGTGAGTATGAGCACAATTTCTACCGCCGCAGAGACGGCACGTGAGACAGCCCGCACCGCCACTGGCCAATTTGGCACCCAAACGAACACCGCACCCACGAGTGGGCTTGTTCCACAGGAAGCACTCGGGTCTGTCACCCGCAAGGACGTTGCAGCGCAAAAGCTCGATGCCGCCTATGGCGAGCTCAACAAGGTTCGCGACAAGGTGATCGAGGCCGAGAAGGCGGATCTTGCTGCCCGTGTCCACGATCTGCACCCCGAGGGGCGCTCGGTTGTTCTGGAATGGGAGGACGACTCCGACTTTTCAGGGTTGCGTCTGCGTGGCATCCAAGACGCTGACGGCAACGACCTCGCAACCGTCGATGAAATTGAGGACGCTGTTGACAACGGGCACTTCGACATTTACCAGCTCAGGATGTTCGACGACTACTACAGCGCAAGCCGGAACCTGGAACGCGCAACCCCTGAAGACGGTATGACGTTTGTGGTGAACATCGGTGAACCGAAACCGGTCACAGAGTTCGAAGTTTCCCACGCTGAGGCCGAGGGCCGAATCGTCGACCAGACGGATGGTAACAAGGTAACCCGAGCCATGCTGAGCACCCTGCTCGACCGGGCAGAACATGACGACGACATTATGTTGCAGCGCCTGGCGAACCTCGACGCAGCAGACATCGAGCATGTGTACGACAGCATCATCGGGCCCGCCACCGACCGGCTCGAAGATTTCTTCCGCGGTTGAGTATGAAGCCCGCGCATGAGTGCACCATGACCAGACTCGAAAACCAACCGATCCACATTGGCGAACGAACAAGCCCTTTGCAACGTGAATACTTCGTCGTGCACCAGGCCGACGAACCCACCGGAGAGTTCATCACACAACACACCATCGTGGTTCCTGATGTGGAGCACACAGGTGTGAATGCGGCGATCGCTTGGGGGTTGCGCAACATCGGTGAGCCAATCATTCGACGAGACGACGACAACCGGCCAATGCGACGTTGGGCGATTGACCAGCACAGGTTCGCCCGGCTGGGCGATCTCCTACGGTTTCTGCGAGCACAGAAACAATCGCCAATCATGGTTGACGGCCACGGCCACGTGATTGACACGCACTCCATGTAGTACCGCGATTGATCTGATCCTGAGGGATCCAGTTATGCATACAGGAAGCACTGATTCCGAGCTGCGCAGCAGTCGTGGCGACGGGTCTACCCACTCTCACCAACGCGAGATAGCACGAGCTCGGAACTCAGCTGGAAACGGTCTTGGCATGGCGTATAGCTTTTCAGCAAGGCCCGAAGCTCGACACCCACCGAGGTAACCAAGCCATCAGACAGGTAACCAGACTCAAGTAAACCTTCAGCAGGCCCCACTGTTCGAGTGATTCGGCCTGGGTTTAGTTCCGTTCTTTAGATAAGGATGGAAGCTGATGGCAAGTAAGTATGACGATGAGTTGAAGCAGCGTGCGGTGCGGATGCTGGCTGAGGCTAGGTCCGAGCAGCCGAGTGTTCACGCGACGTGCAGACATGTTGGTGGGCTGCTTGGAATCCCGCATGATACGTTGCGGCTTTGGTTCCGGCAGTACGAGATCGATTCAGGGGTTCGGCCTGGCGAGGGTAAGGATCTGGTCGCGGAGAACAAACGGTTGCAGCGTGAGAATGCTGAGTTGCGAAGGGCGAACGAGGTCCTCAAAGCGGCGAGTGTGTTTTTCGCTCAGGAACTCGACCGCCCACGAGCGAGATGATCAGGTTCATCGATATGCATCGGGATCGTTTCGGGGTCGAGTTCATCTGCCGAACATTACGGCCGGCAGTTCGTGGGTTTCTTACCTCGCGCGGGTATCGTGCTGCAGTACGCAGGCCACCGTCTGTCCGGCAGTTGCGTGACGAGTTGCTGATTGGTGAGATCCGGCGACTCCACCGGGAGAACTATGGGGTTTACGGGCGGCGCAAGATGCACGCGTTGCTGCTACGCCAGGGGTGGCAGATTGGCCGGGACCAGGTCGAACGGGTCATGAAACTTGCCGGTGTTGCCGGTGTTCGACGCTCAAAACGTGTCATTACGACCCGTGTCGATACTGCCGCACGTTTCCCGGGTGATTTGGTGAGGCGCCAGTTCGTTGCTGATCGGCCACGCAAGCTCCTTGTCAGCGATATCACCTATGTCGCGACCTGGTCCGGGTTCGCGTACGTGTCGTTCGTGACCGACGTGTTCTCACGCAACATTGTCGGGTGGAATGTCTCGTCGACCTTGAAAGCTGACGTGTTGCCGATGCAAGCGCTCGAGATGGCCGCTTGGCGCAGTGGTGGGACGCTTCAGGGTGCTGTTCACCACTCGGACCACGGCTCGAACTACATGTCGATGGTCTACACGAACCGGGTTGCTGAACTGGGGGCGGTGCCCTCGACCGGGAGTGTTGGTGATAGTTATGACAACGCTCTCGCTGAGTCGGTTAACGGCCTCTACAAGACCGAGCTGATCCGTCAGCGGGGTCCGTGGCGGACCGTTGAGCAGGTCGAACTCGCCACCCTCGAATACGTGTGGTGGTGGAACAACCAGCGGCTTCATGGCGAGCTCGACATGCGAACTCCGATCGAGGTTGAACAAGCCCACTATGCTGAGCAACAATGCTCGGCCGAGCTGGTGAAATGACGGAACAAAATGTCGGAACCAAACCCAGGCCGAATCAGAGCGAGTGCGGAGTGTCCCGTGCGAAGCTCGACCGAAGGCGACAGAATGGGCCTATGATCCCGGACGACCGCACGATTGACACGCCTGCGCTCCGCAAATCCCGCGGAGCGTTCTTCACGCCGAGCGGGATCACCGACCACCTCGCGGACTGGGGAATCAACAAGTCTGACGACCGCGTGCTCGAGCCGAGTGCTGGCGAGGCCGCGTTCCTGTCGTCGGCGGTACGCCGCATGCGGGAGCTGGGCAGCGAGCAGCCGCACGTCTACGGCGTCGAAATCCACGCCGCCTCTGCCCGCGCTGCACGCGAGATCGTCGCTGCCCAGGGCGGCAGGGCCACCATCCGCAACGCCGACTTCTTCGTGACCCAGCCTCGGCATGAGTACGACGTCGTGCTGGGCAACCCGCCCTTCATCAGGTACCAGGACTTCTCCGGAGAGGCCCGCGACCGCGCCCGCTTCGCAGCGCTGCAGCAGGGCGTCGCCCTTACCGGCCTGGCATCGTCGTGGGCCGCCTTCCTTGTGCATGCGGCGGGGCACCTCAAGCCCGGCGGACGCCTCGGCATGGTGCTCCCCGCCGAGCTACTCAGCGTGAACTACGCCGCCCCGGTGCGGCGCTTCCTGCTTGAGCGCTTCGCTTCGGTGGAGCTCGTGGTTTTCGACGAGCAGGTCTTCCCGGACGCGATGGCTGACACCGTTCTCGTGAAGGCCTCCGGATTCGACCAGGGACCCACGCCCGAAGCGAGCCTGCAGCAGACGCGCAACGCCAACACCCTGGACACGCTGGTCGCGCAGCGTTCCTGGGCCGCGAACGGCGACGCCCGCTGGCATGCCGACCCCCTGAGCTCGGCGACCGTCGACCTGATCGCCGACCTCGTCGGTTCCTCGTTCTTCGTCCCTCTCGAGGCCTACGGCGACACGACGCTCGGTGCTGTCACCGGGAACAACCGCTTCTTCACGCTCACTCCTGAGCGGGTCAAGCGACTCGGCATTCCTCAGCGCGATATGGTGCGCATCAGTCCGCCTGGGAGCACCCATTTGCGGGGCTTGTCGCTCACTGATTCGGCGCTGACCCGTCTCGGGCAGAGCGGCAAGGCCACCTGGCTGCTCTCGCCGTCTGAGAACCCCGCGGCAGGGACGCTCGACTACATCGCTTCCGGCGAGGACATGGACGTGCACCTCGCCTACAAGTGCCGGATCCGCAAGCCCTGGTGGCGCGTGCCTCTCCTGGGTGCGCCGGACCTGTTCCTCACGGCCATGAATGCCGACACCGCGCGCATCACCACCAATAAGGCCGGTGTTCGACACCTGAACAGCGTGCACGGGGTGTATCTCGGCGAGCAGCACAGAGAGCTGGCCAGAGACATTCTCCCAGTCGCCTCGCTGAACTCTCTGACGCTCCTATCGGCCGAGCTCAGCGGGCGCAGCTACGGCGGCGGCATCCTGAAGCTCGAGCCTCGCGAGGCCGACCGCTGGTGGATGCCGGGGCCCGAACTCCTCGCCAGCAAGAGAGAGCAGCTCGAAGCCGTCAAGCCTCGCGTGCAGCGCCAGCTCCAGGCCCGGAACCTCACCGGAGCCGTCAAAACCGTCGACGCCGTGCTCTTCGACCAGGACCTGTCTTGTGTGCTGAAGGACCGCAACGACATGGCGAATCGCCGTACTACGAGGGGACGTTCCAATGGCTAAGGCCTCGCAGGCGGATCTGGCCTGGATCCAGTTCGATCGCGTCATCGCCGATTCCACCGCGGACGGGCACAGCAACCCCTGGATCGAAGGCGTCTACGCGCCTGACATGGAGGTGTTGGGTAAGCTTCTCGGCGTGGCCCGCGGGGTGGTGGGCAAGGAGACGACCGCCGGCGTCCTGGCCAAGGCCCTCGACGTATGGCTGGCCTACGAGCTGCGCCGGGCCGGCTTCGACCACGAGGCGGTCTGGCCCAGGACCAGCAACCCGAGGATCGTGCCCCGGGCGATCACTGCATTGTTCTCGGCCTACGACGAACTAAACGGTAAGTCCGCCGCAGAGATCGCGCCTGTGCGCGCTCGCCTGTACGGAAGCTCTGCTCCTTCAGGGCTGGTCTCCGCAAATGCCTCCGTGCTCGGCAAGATGTACGCCAAGCAGGTCGACGTGCTGCTGACGGACGCGCTCACCGGTCCCGAGCTGCTCATCTCCACGAAACGCATGGACGGCAGCATCGGCAACAACGCCGCGAACCGCATCGAGGAGAGCTACGGCGACGCCAAGAACCTCCGCGGACGCCATCCGCTGGCGAGCCTCGGATTCGTCTTCGGGCTGGGCGCGCCCGCTGTACGGGAGAAGCCCAGCCCCGCGATCAAGCTCCTGGATCTGCTGCACAAGCTCTCGAACGAGGACGAGGCTTACGACGCGGTTGGGCTCCTCCTCATCGACTACGACGCGAATCTGCCGGCGCTGGACACCCCGCCGGAGCTCGAAGCCGCCGCAGTGGCGGGCGACCCCATGGTCGACGCCGTTGCAGCACAGATCGAACGTGCTCCGCAGGTCGCAGTGCTGACCGAACTGTCGCTGCCGGGCGCACCGTTCGTCGTTCCGACCTCGCTCCATGCTGGACCCGCCATGAAGACGCTGATCGAGCACGTGTTACGTGTTACTCCCGTCGATTTCCACACCGAGGCTCGTGTCCGCCGGGGCGTGATCCACGAACCGATCTGAATCCGGGCTGGTGCATCATCGGATGAGCGACTCCAAGAAGAACGACCAGGGACGCCAGACCCTCACCTGGTTCGTCTTCCGCGCACGCCGAGTGGCGGAACACTCCCTGCTGGCCGACCGCGAGCACATCGTGTCCTGGGCGCAGGGCACGATGTCGTTGAAGATCATTCCCGGCGGCGACTCGACGATGACGATCCCGCTGCCCGATGAAGAGGCGTTCGAGTCGTTGGCCGGACGGTGCCGCCCCTTCATGATGCAGCGCGACGACCTGCACTTCCGCAAGGTCGTCAACGCACTGCGTCCCGCCCTGGCCGCTGACCCCGAACGCCTCGCCACTCTGGACAAGCTGACCGCGTCCTGGGAGAAGTACAACCCCAAGTCAGGGACGACGCTCGGGCTCGCGTCGCAGGTCGGCCCAGCTGACGAGCCCTTGGGCGAGTTCATCCCCGACACGACGCTGGCCGACGCCTGGCTCTACTGCGACTTCGGGCACGGCGACACCGATGCCATCGACCGCGTCGGCGAGCACAACCTTGACTCCCGCTTCCACGCAGCGGTCGTGCTCGTCACCAACATCGCGCTCGTGGCGATGGCGACTCTCAATTTCATCAAGCACTGCTGCGAAGCCGGGCTACTCGACCTCGGCGCTGAGCTATTCACCGAACCCGTGCTGGCCCGAGAGGAGTACACTGTCACCCTTACGACGGCGATGAGCGGGCCCATCGGTACGAAACGAGAAGAATTCGAGGAAGCTCTGCGGAACTGTGGCGATTAGTTGCTCGGATCACTCACCGCAGGCGCTCGAACGGGTCGAACAGGTTCTGGATCCCGTGCTCTGGGCGCACGAACGCGATCCTCGCCCCGATCCTTTCAACCGCGAACCTCATCGCGGTGCCGAACACCGCCTCACCCTGCGGAGTGTGAAGGCGGCAGAACGAGGAACGAACAGCCGGTCAAGCCCCCCTGACCGGCTGTTCGCGTCCACCGCGCATGGTTCAAGCCATGGAAACACCCCGCCCTCGGCAGACACGCCTCCACACGCTCAGCGGCTTTATCACTGGCGCCGCGTTCGGCGGTTGGCTGACCGTATTCGCAACCACCCATTGTGCCTATTCACCATTGGCAGTTCTCCTACTAACGCTCGCGGCAATCGGCGCGATTACGTCGTGGTGGTTGCACCGCAGAGAACCGGAACTCACGACAGTGCCCAAAACGGTGTTCACTGGGTTCCTGGTGTACTGCACAGCGATGTATCTCATGGTGCTCGGGTACTCTAACTACATGGGGTTGTGATGGCAGTGCCTGCACGCGACCATATGCCGATGGGACGCACGGGGTTCTGCGAGTGGGCGAGCCCAGGTGCGCACTACTGGTGCAACGACCAAAACCTGTCTTCTGGGTGCGAATGCCACGAAAACTTCGAGGCATTCGATGACGGGACCCGCCCCGGCGACCCGCTTCCTCTGCTTGGTACCAGCGAGGCAACAGAGCCTGAGTAGGCACCTTGAATTGGCCTGGTGAGGGTTCCGACCTGGTTTCCTGTCAGCCGGTCGGTGACAGAAGCATCTCGGTCTCAGCGTAGTAGGTCTGTTCGACCTCGGCCGGGGTGCGCATGTCGAGTTCTCCGTGGAGTCGCTCGTGGTTCCACCATCACGCCCATTCGAGCGTCGCGAGTTCGACCTGCTCAACTGTTCGCCACGGCCCTTGCTGACGGATGAGCTCGGTCTTGTAAAGGTTGTTGACTGCCTCGGCCATCGCATTGTCGAAGCTGTCGCCGATCGTCCCGGTCGAGGGAATCGCCCCGAGCTCCGCGATGCGGTCGGTGTAGACCATGGCGGTGTAGTTCAACCCGTGATCGGCATGGTGCACGAGCCCGTCGAGTCGGCCGCCTGACTGCCAGGCGGCCATATCCAGCGCCTGCATCGGCAAGATCTCTGCGCGTAGTGTCGAGGCGACGTTCCACCCCACGATCTTCCGCGAGTACACATCGGTGACGAACGCGACGTACGCGAACCCTGACCAGGTCGCAACGTAGGAGATATCACAGACCCACAGCCGCTTCGGAGCATCAGCAACGAACCGCCGGTTCACGAGATCAGCAGGCAGGGTCATCTCCTTGTCCGGACGCGTAGTAAAGACCCGCTTCGATTTCCGTACCCCGCGCACACCGGCAAGCCTCATGAGACGCTCGGTCTGATCACGGCCGATGTCCCACCCCTCGCGCTTCATGAGCGCGTGCATCTTCCGTCGCCCATACACGCCGTAATGCTTGGCGTGGAGTCGCTGGATCTCGGGCACGAGCAACTCGTCGCGGGACTGCCTCGCGGAGGTCGGTCGCGACTTCGCTGCCCGATAGCCGCGAGAGGTGAGGAACCCACGAACTGCCGCACGCAGGGTGCGGCAGAGGAACTCGACCCCGTAATGATCACGATGCTCGTCAATGAACGCGATCATTTCGTTCGTGGCCGGTCGAGTTCCTTCGCGAAAAACACCGACGCGGCCTTCAAAACCTCGTTCGCTTTGCGCAGTTCGGCGTTCTCGCGCTGCAAACGACGGATCTCGGCTTGTGCATCGGTGGTCGTTCCGGGTCGTTCGCCGGCATCGATTTCGTATCGGCGCTGCCACATGCGCAGCGTTTCGGGCGAGACACCGAGGAGCCCACCCACATGACGGCAGGCCATCATGAGCGATTTGTGCTCGGGCCGTGCTTCGGAAAGCATCCGGAGCGCGCGCTGCCGGAACTCTGGATCGTATGTGCTTGGCATGGTGTTCCCATCCTTGTATAAGGATCGGAACTCTCACCAGGCCAATTCACACTTGTGTCAGCGGGGTTTTGTTGACGCGAAGCTGAACCGACTCACCGTCTACCGAAAAGATGTTTGTCGCTTCTGACGAGAAGCTGTCACTACTGACAAGATGTTTGTCACTTTGGCTTGATTCCGACTATCTATCTGAACTGCTGATCGTCTCGTAGCCTGACTGCTCGCAACGCGGCGGGTTCCGGCGACCAGCCCGCCATTTCGAGCACAGTAGCGAATTGGCTGTAACTCTCCACCCTTGTGAAATACAGCTCACGGCGACCAAAACGCAACAACTCCCGCGAATCGCTTCGCGGCGTGAACACGAGTTCGGGCAGAAGGACGAAGCCGTCGATTTCGTAGCCCGAGAAATCATAGTTGTCGCCGACAGGCGAGGCGCGCAGTGTAGATATACGCTCCCGCCACTCGTCGAGAGCCGCATTTAGTCGTGTTGCTCCATTTCTCACGACGGTGTACTCGCCAGCGAGGTAATCAGCTCTGATCAGGAACTTCTTGCAGGACACGAGAAACAACTTCTTGTCCGCCACGATGAGTGCATCAGCATCGGTGATGGATTTGCCGTTGAGTCGAAGTGTCCTTCCGCGAAGTTCACGCAGCTCTCGAGGAGGCGCAAGGACACTCTTGTCGATCAGCTCTTGAGTGGCGAGCTCAAACTGCTCGGCGGATAGATTCGCAACGGCGCCCCCAGTCTGTGGTGAGAGCTTGAGTTCGTGTGTAACGTGCCAGGCGTAAGCCCAGACATCGACCGTAATCTGTGTGTCGTGTTGCTGCAGTATCGGCCCTGGAAAGCTGCGTCGACCGTGAACATACTTGCCTTGTACGTGGGCCAGCACTTGGTCTGCTGACGGTATGCGCTGACCGGCTTCGGCCAGCCATGCCGCAACTCTTGGCCGTTCGAGTACTTTGTGTACGCACGACAGAAATTCTTCGGCGTCGATCTTGAGAAGGCCGGTGTGTGGCAGCGAGTTCCCTGCGTCCTCGGCATAATCAAGCACGTGAAGCAGTAGAGCGTTGCCGAAAATCATCAGGGATGCCACGGCTTCTGGCTGATCAAAGCTAGCAAGCACGCCGCCATGGCCCAGTGCTGTGTACTTCTCATCGCCGGTCGTAAACGATCGCACAGTGAACTTGACGACTTCCTCACGGGGAGGTGCCGATCGGAACGGCCCGTCCCAAGCCTGGTCGGCTGCGAGTCCCGGATGAAAGCGGTATGCCACCAGCAACGGCGGATCGGCGTCAAAGTCATCGACATCGATCTCTTCAAGGCGAGTTGCGTGATCAACGGATGCTCGGTTGCTGCGGAGGTCGAACTCGTCTAGCGCTGCGCTCAACTCCTCGCTATCGTATGGGCGTGGCCGCCGGGTGCGCGCTACCTGATATTTCATCCCTTTTCCCGCACTTCGGATGGCATTCTCTAGGTTGTTGACCTCTGCGGCGAGCGCCATAAGACGTGCGAGTCTCATTGAGACGTCGACTGGCACTCGGGGTGATGTGAGATCAAGATAAGTTCCTTGGGCAGTTCCGACGAGGTTCTCCGCGACTCGTTGGATTGAGTCGCCCTGGGGTCTCATCGTTCCGTATTCGGCGAACGCCAGCGCATGAGGGGTAAGCCTTCGAATCAGTTCCAGCCAGGTTCTGGAGTCGTAGTGCCGCGCTGCATCGGTCGTGGCCTCGACCAGTTTCTGGCGCAAATCAACTAAATAGTCAACTGCCGATGCACCCTCAAGCACATCTCCGTTGTTGACTCGTGGCAGAGACCTAAGGAGCGCGTCCGTCGCTGATCGTCGCGCACTCGCGTAGTACCGCACAAACGACTCATCGAAGGCTTCAAAATCAGCCCGGGATCGGGGCTCGGAGCCAGGCGTGGTCGAAACCAAGACTGGCTCCGAAGTGGCACCCATATGGCGAACTGGTAGGTTGGAAGAGGCTCTGCGAAACGAATCACCTGAGGCCATACTCGACATCATAAGCTCCCGCTTTTAGGGGCCTCCCTTGAAGACCGAAGCGCCGAACTGTTCAATGTACGCGCTGTTAAGGTCGACGGGTCAGGGTGACCACCAGAACTCTGCGGTTTGCTCAGCGAGGATCGTGCCTTGGTCGTAGCCGGCACGAGCAGCGGACGTGCGCAGAGAGAAATCCATCGGATTGATGAACAGATGCGCCGAGTCCTTGTCCGGGAAGACCGTCTCCACGCTGCTGCCACAGGCGCGGAGCTGATCGACCTGGCTAACGCCGCCGGCACCGCCTCCGCTAAGCAAGTGCACGAGACGATCATGACGTTCCTCAACTCCAACTGTGCACCCGTCGCGACCACCGCGAAATGGGTCGAGACTGCCCATGCCGGAAACGCGCTCCCGAAGGACAACCTCATCGAATCCGCGAACTGCGGACGCGCCGCTACGGCATGATCCAGAACTGGCGGAGAATCCACAGTGCGTGTGGTCGGAGTCCGTTCGTGGAGGTCAAGGTTGTAGTGCGTGGGCTGTCAAGCCATTCAAGATCAATCGCGTAACCCGAGTCTCGGCGGATCTGCGGCGGCCCGGATTGGTTCCGATAGTGCTGACTCTGTGATCCGGATGGCTTTGTCGCTCAGGAAGTCCGCGGGGTAGAACGACTCGAAGAGGTCTTCGGCTTCTGCGACAGTGGTGATGTTTGCTTCCGCGAGGAGGACTTGGAGGTCGGGGAGTTCCCGGAGACCCCGACGTTGCGCGGCATTCAGTTTCATCGCGATGAGCATATCCAGAGAAGCCGTCCGGATCACGACCCCGTCCTGATCGTAAACGGTGACCCACTCTTCGCCACGGCGCCCCATGCCGCTGGGGAGGAAGATGCGTGCATTGTTGTTCAGCCACTCTTCCGGGAGGGTGTGTTCTTCGCCGATAGCGTCTGCGAGTTCGACGATGCGTTCTAGCGGGAACAGGTCGGCGTCAACATCAACTGTTTGTCGGCGCTCGTTGTCGTGCCAGAGAGCGATTGCTGCGCCACCGATGATTCGGATGTCTGCTGGCTCGCCTAGCGCATGAAGCCGACGGATGAGTTCGTTGATGCTAGAGATGACCTCATCGCGTGACATCAAGTGCGACGGCCCGACCGCGCTGCTGCGCGGCTCGTGATCAGGCATCGTCATGCCGATTCCAACTCGTTCGCCTCGATACTGACACCACGACGTTGGAACGGCGGTGACGCTTCAGCAATGTCGCCACTGATCGGCACGGGCGTGTTGAAGCGTCGCGGATCCCACACGGTTCCTGGCTGCCCTGACGTTTCGAGTACCCACGTCGGGATCGGTGCCGACACCTCGTCCAGGCGCTGCTCAACAATCGCTGCGACCGCATCAATCCAACGCGACTCACTGGGGGCTGGAGGCTCAGCGCTGAGGAGCACCCGATTCACCGCGTCAGCTGCGGCAAGATCATCCGCGAGCTGAATGAATGATCTATAGGCGAGCGAGTGATTGCCGATACGTTCGGCGTGCACGATCTGTTCAGCCCAGTGAGCGGCGGGGTAGCGGCCGCGAAGCGTGATCGGAACAAACCCACTGATCCCAACGGCGGCGGCAAGACGCTCCAGCGTCTCAATCCTTGGTACTCGACGGCCGTTCTCGATGGCGGAGAGATTTGTTAGGCCAACCCCGGATCGCGCGGCTACTTCCGTGATCGTCAGACCGGCGCGAGTTCGTGCGTTAGCGACTGAACGTGTGACAGACATGCGAACCTCCTTATCTGATGCGATAAGTGTACACAACGCTGTTACTGGGACAGCATCAGCCCGCACTCGTGCGGGTTCCTGAGCTTGTCGGCATTCCGGCGATCGCGTCGTAGGCGACTGCCACCTGAAATCTGTGAGGCTCGGCACATGCTGTGTCGTTGTTCACGCCGGTCGTTTCGGTCACTGCCGCGAGGCTCATCGTCGGGGCATCGCCAGGGTCGATGTCAGCGCAACTTTTCGCACGAGATTGCGCGCGCTCGAACCAGCGGTACACGCCGTCGCAGATGCGCAGATTGTGAACGCCACTATTCGGTCCCGACAAGCTCAAGATCCATGCTCGCGGATGTTGGAGCGTGCACGTTCGTTTCTAGTGCGGCAAGCCAGTCTTCGACGCTGCTCCACCGGTAGCGGATTCGCCCGCCCATTTTGATGAATGGCGGACCGATCGGTCCGCCTGGGCTACGCCAGTCTTCGAGTGTGCGTTCTGAAACTTCGAGGAGTTCTGCGAGTTCAGCCGGTGTGAGAAGTCCGAGTGCGTTTGGTTGTGTTGTCGTCATACAGACCATATGCGCGGCGCGAACGAACCTGTGTCGCGTCGCCCCGCAGTATCCCGTAGGTTTCGCGAGCGCCACCAGAAACCACCGCGAAATCGACCTTAACTGGTCCATAACTGGTCCAAGCGTTTCGCCCCGCATATGTGAAAACCCCCGTGTTCGTTGAAAACACGGGGGCCATCCGAGCCACCTAAGGGAATCGAACCCTTGACCTATTCATTACGAGTGAATCGCTCTGCCGTCTGAGCTAAGGTGGCGAACCCTTGCGGGCACAGTCATCTATCTTAGCGGCTCAAAACACTGTTTGATGACAGCTACTGGCAGACGAGCCCGTCTGCTGGCACAGTACCGTCGATCAAGAACGTATCGATCGCCGAGGTGATGCACGATGAACCCTTGTTGTACGCGGTGTGGCCCTCGCCTTCCCACGTGACGAGCACACCAGCTTCGAGCTGTTCGGCGAGCTTTACCGACCAGTCATAGGGCGTTGCTGGGTCACCCGTGGTGCCAACAACAACGATCGGTGCTGAACCGGCCGCGTTGGCCTGCATACGCGTTCCGCTCGGTGGTGTGGGCCACACATCACACGTTGACGGGCCGCCGCCCCAGTACGGGGCGAATGTGGGAGCCGTGTCCTGCACGATTTGGTCGGCTTGGGCGAGTTCTTCTGCGGTGTCAGCCGGGTAGTCGACACAGTTGTAGGCCGTAAACGCATCGGTCTGGTTGTCTGAATACGAACCGTTGGCTTCGCGACCGTTGTAGGTGTCGGCGAGGAAGAACGCGATGCTCGGATCCCCGGCAAGCACCGACTCGAATGCGACCGAGAGGTACGGCCAGGAGTCTTGTGAGTACAGCGCGAGAATGATGCCCGTCGCCATCGTGTCGGCACCGAGTCGGCGACCATCGGATGCGGCTATTGGGCTCGCGTCAAGCGAAGCAAGCAAGGATGAGATGTCGGCGAGGGCGGTGTCAGTGGTTCCCACGAACGGGCAGTCTGAACCGGCAAGGCACCACTCGAGAAATGCCTCAAGCGACTTCTGGAAACCACCGGCCTGCGTTGCCCCAACAAGCGCTCCGGGAACCGTGGGGTCTATCGCGCCGTCAAGCACGAGGCGGCCAGCTCGCTCAGGGAAAAGTTCAGCGTAGGTCGAACCCAAGAACGTGCCATACGAGAAGCCCAAGTAGTGCAGCGACGCATCACCCAGCACACCGCGCAACAGATCGAGGTCTTTCGCGGCCTGAACGGTTGTCACGTAGGGCAAGATTCCGTTGGAGTTTTGCTCACAAGCATCCGCATACGCCTGCTGAGCTTCGGTGAGTTCTTGCACCCATGCATCGCTCAGACGTGGTGCCGCAGGAATGTCGTACAGGAATGAATCCATGTCTGCCGCATCGAAACACGTCACCGCGGTCGAACGCCCGACCCCGCGCGGGTCGAAACCGATGATGTCGAAGTGTGTCTGCAGATCTTGGCTGAACGCCCAGTCAATCGAATCGGCAACAAAGTCAAAACCGCTCGCGCCGGGGCCACCAGGGTTGGTCAACAGTGACGCAACCGGGTTTCCTCCGAGGGCTGGTTGGCGCACGATTGCCAACTCGATTTCGCCCTTACCGGGGTCTTCCCAATCCAGGGGTGCAGTAACCGTGGCGCACTCCATCGCCCCGCACACGGCCCAA
The DNA here is from genome assembly GCA_964616805.1 of uncultured Microbacterium sp. Classification (GTDB taxonomy): domain Bacteria; phylum Actinomycetota; class Actinomycetes; order Actinomycetales; family Microbacteriaceae; genus Microbacterium. Next base: position 108,486 of record CAZTUC010000003.1, read on the forward strand.
TCCAGGTGCTGCTCGTAGAAGTGTTTAACGTTGTCGGCAACACCATCACTGTTGGGCTGCTTGTCAACGCTCGTCGTGCCCGAACCCGTGGGAGTTGGAGCGGATGTCGCGCCCCCTAGGTCTGCATAGTCGGCAACGCATCCACTTGCCAACAGCACCACGGCTACTCCCGCCGCGAACGCGCGCGCAACTCGCATTCGAGTCGTTTTCATGTGAGCCTTCCGTGGGCGATCGTGATGAAGAGGCTCTCGAGAGCCAGCACGGGTGAGACGTTTCTGCCCAGCGCCGCGCGTGCGTGCCCGATATGGTCGAGCACTTCGAGCGTACGCGATGTACTCCATGAGTTGGCGAGCGCACGGATCTGTGTCGCGGCTGCGCGATTGATCAAGTCACCATCTTGGCCAAACTGCACAAGCAAAACATCGCGGTACACACTCAACAAGTCGGTCAGCACACGGTCGAGCCCGTCTTGCAAACTGCGCTTGGCGCGCCGCTTTTGTTCTTCTTCGAGTAGCGTCACTTGACCACGTAGCGCCGGCGGAATCGCTTTGCCTTCTTCAACGCCGAGTGAGCGCAACAGCGCCGCCCGCTCGGAAGCATCTTTTTCGGCGGTGAAAGCTTTGGCATCATCCGTTGCGAGTTGCACAATGTTCGCCGCCGCCTGAACCGCCTCGCGCACGCCGCCAATGCTCAATACTGTTTCAAGCGTTTCGGCGCGGCGCACACGCGCATCCTCATCCGTCGCGAGCCGCTGCGCCATGCCGATGTGCCGCTGTGCGTGCCGGGCCGATTCTTCGGCGAGCTCAAAGGAAACCCCGGTGCGTTCGACGAGGAGTTGCGCAACATCAGTGACGTCGGGTTCGTGCAGGCGTAAGGTGCGCACGCGTGACCGAATCGTTGGCAGCAAATCGGCATCGCTCGGGGCACACAGAATCCACACGGTGCCCTCGGGCGGCTCTTCGAGTGCTTTCAGCAAAACGTTTGACGTGCGCTCAACCATGCGGTCGGCGTCTTCAATAATGAGCACCCGATACCGGCCACTCGAAGGCGCGAAGTACGAGCGCTCAACGAGTTCACGGGCGAGCTTGATCGGAATAATCACCTGCTCAGTACGCAAAACCGAAACGTCAGGGTGCGTTCCGTTCAGCACCTGTTGGGCGGCGGCAACGTCGCCATCCGATACCAGTGCGGCAGCGAACGAAAGCGCGATATTCGACCGCCCCGATCCGGGTGGGCCGGTAATGAGCCACGCGTGGGCGAGTTCGGCAGGGTTGTCGACGGCTGCCTGCAGCGATTGCGCGGCGGCAGTTTGCGCTCCCACGTCTTGCCACACAAGCTCACGCACTGTTGTCGCGACCGGTGCAGAACTCATAAAACAACCCTAGTGCGCGCCTCAGACAGCTGGCGCCCGGGCGAGGCTGTCATCCTCGCGGTGAATGTCCACTGGCGCGGAGAATTTTGGCGAATCTTTCCGCGAGAGTGAGCTTCTTCCGCGAGAACGGAACGCGAGTGGAAGCGGATGCCACGTCAGCGGGCAGCGGCATCAACCGCCGCAAGCACGAGGGACGCAACCTCATCTGGTGTGCCCGAAGCGTCGACCACCACAATGCGCTCGGGGTTCGCGGCCGCGACCTCGAGATATGCCTCACGCACGCTTCTCTGAAACTGTTGCCCCTCGGCTTCGAGCCGGTCAAACGGCCGCGAATCGTCGGCGGCCAGGCGGGCGGCTGCGGTTGCCGGGTCGAGGTCGAGCAAAATCGTCACGTCGGGAAGCGCGCCAGCCGTTGCCCACAGCGACAGGTCGCGTACTTCGTCGGCACCGAGTGCCCGAGTTGCCCCCTGATACGCAACGGATGAGTCGAGATAGCGATCTTGCACGACGGTCGTTCCCGCCGCGAGCGCGGGTTGCACAACGGTCGCGATGTGTTGGGCCCGGTCGGCAGCGAACAAGAGCGCTTCGGCACGCGGGGCGATTTCGCCGCGGTGGTGCAGCACAATTTCGCGCAGCTGCTGACCGATTTCGCTGCCGCCGGGTTCACGCGTTGTGAGCACTGCTTCGCCGCGAGCGCGCAACGCGTCGGTCAGGCGCGCAAGCTGCGTGCCTTTTCCGACGCCGTCGCCACCCTCAACAGTGATCCAGAGCCCGCGCGTCACGATTCTTCCGTGGTCGCTTTCTTCGCAGCGGGCTTTTTCGCAGCCGGCTTCTTCGCAGCGGGCTTCTTCGCTGCCGGCTTCTTGGCCGCGGGCTTCTTGGCTGGCGCCTTCTTCGTGGCCCGCTTGACCGGTCCCTTCGCGCGCTTGTCGGCGAGCATTTGCACTGCCCGCTCGAAGTCGATTTCGGTGATCTGGGTGCCGCGCGGAATCGTGACGTTCGTTTCACCGTCGGTCACGTACGGCCCGAAGCGCCCGTCGCGAATGCGAATGAGTTTGCCGCTGACCGGGTCGGCTTCAAACTCTGCAAGCGCGCTTGACGCTTTGCGTGCACCGTACTTCGGCTGTGCGTAAATTTCGAGCGCTTGCTCAACGGTCACATCGAACAGTTGCTGTTCGCTTTCGAGTGAGCGCGAATCGGTGCCCTTCTTCAGGTACGGACCGTAGCGACCGTTTTGCGCGGTGATCTCATCGCCCGATTCAGGGTCGACACCGACAACGCGTGGCAAGCTCAGCAGTTGGAGCGCTTGCTCGAGGTCGACCGTGTCGACCGTCATGGTGCGAAACAGTGACGCGGTGCGCGGCTTTTCGGCATCCGCTTTTGCCCCGCGCTTTTTCGGCGGTTCAACAACCTCACCCGTGGCCGGATCAACGATCGGCTCCGGTTCGGGCAAAAGCTCTTGCACATACGGGCCGTAGCGACCGTCTTTCACGACGATCTCACGGTCGTTTTCGGGATTGACGCCAAGCACTCGGTCGCCCGCAATGGGGGCTTCGATGAGCTCTTGCACCTTGCTTGGGGTCAGCTCGTCGGGGGCGAGGTCTTCGGGAACGTTGACGATGCGGGGCTTTGCTTCGGGGTCGGATCCTTCGGGGTTTGCGACCTCAATGTAGGGGCCGTACTTACCGAAACGAAGCGTTGCCGTGTCGCTCAACCGGGTCGAGTTGACTGCACGCGCGTCGATCTCGCCAACGTTGTCGACAACCTGGCGCAGCCCAACCCGCGAGTTCGAACCGAAGTAGAACTCACGCAGCCACGAGGCGCGCTTCTGCTCACCGCGGGCGATCGCGTCGAGATCTTGCTCGAGTGCTGCTGTGAAGTCGTAATCAACGAGGTCGGCGAAGTTTTCTTCAAGCAACCGCACAACACTAAACGCGAGCCACGTTGGCACGAGCGCTTGACCGCGCTTGGTTGCGTACCCGCGATCAAGCACGGTACCGATGATGCTCGCGAACGTCGACGGACGCCCAATGTCACGCTCTTCGAGCGCTTTCACGAGCGATGCTTCCGTGTAACGCGGCTTCGGTGTCGTGTTGTGTTCGCTCGGTGTGGCATCCGTGAGCGAAACCACATCACCCACAGCAAGCTGCGGCAGGTTCTGGTCGTCGGCTTTGTCTTGGTCTTTGCGCTTCTCGTCGCGACCCTCTTCATACGCTTCGAGGAAGCCCTTGAAGGTGTAAACCGTGCCGGATGCTGTGAGCTCAACCGTGCCGCTGGGGATTTCCGCTGCGACCGTGACCGTTGTCGTTTCGTATTTCGCGTCAGCCATTTGGCTGGCGATCGTGCGCTTCCAAATGAGGTCGTACAGGCGCTGCTCGTCGCCGCTCAGTTGACCTGCAACCTCTTTCGGGGTGCGGAAGTGCTCACCCGAGGGGCGGATGGCCTCGTGCGCCTCTTGCGCGTTCTTGCTCTTGGAGGCGTACACGCGCGGTTGCAGCGGAACCGCTTTGTCGCCGTACAGCGAAACCGCTTGCGCGCGGGCTGCCTGCACGGCTTGCGTGCTGAGCGCGGTCGAGTCGGTACGCATATAGGTAATGAACCCGTTTTCGTACAGCCGCTGCGCAACACTCATGGCTTGCTTGGCGCTCATCGAGAGTTTGCGTCCGGCCTCTTGCTGCAGCGTCGAGGTGGTAAACGGCGCGTACGGGCGGCGCGTGCCGGGTTTTGCTTCAACCGAGAGCACCTTCGCGGTACCGGATGCGTTCAGTTCTGCAGCGATTTTCTCGGCGTGGACCTGGTCGACAACGACGACGGCTTTTTTGAGTTCACCGCGATCGTTGAAGTCGGTGCCTTTCGCGATCGTTGCGCCCGCGATTCGCACGAGCTTGACCCCGAATGCGGCGCCTGAGTGCGCAGCGGATGCCTCAACATCCCAGTACTGCGCGCCGACAAAGGCCATCCGCTCACGTTCGCGTTCAACGATGAGTCGTGTTGCGGCCGATTGCACACGGCCGGCCGAAATACCACTTTTGACCTTGTACCAAAGCACGGGCGAAACATCCCAGCCGTAGAGCCGGTCAAGAATGCGACGGGTTTCTTGCGCATCGACGAGGTCGAGATCGATCTCGCGCGTGTTCTGGGCGGCTTCGGTGATGGCGTCTTTCGTGATCTCGTGGAAGACCATGCGTTTGACGGGAACTTTGGGCTTGAGTGTCTCAAGCAAGTGCCACGCGATTGCTTCGCCTTCGCGGTCACCATCGGTTGCGAGCAGCAGCTCGTCACTGTCTTTGAGGGCACGCTTGAGCTCGGTGACAGTTTTTTGCTTGCCGGGCGAGACAACATAGAACGGATCGAAGTCGTTTTCGATGTCGATGGAGTATTTGCCATACGCGGCTTTGCTCTCGGCGGGAATGTCGCGCTTGTCAGCGAGGTCACGAATATGCCCGACTGAGCTGAGCACTTCGTATCCGTCGCCAAGGTAGCCCTGGATGGAACGCATCTTGGTGGGCGACTCAACGATGACGAGCTTTTTGCCGCTTGCGGCTTTGGGTTGTGCCAACGCAGTTTTTCCTTTCCTCGTTGCACACAGTACACACCATCTTTGGTGAACAGCTTCACGGGTACCACTTTTGGGTGCCCATTTTGCGCCAAAAACGACCGGGCAACTCACCGTGCAGACGGTGGGCCGGCTCGTGATGTTGAAACAACGCTCATACCAGCGTACGGCTTCGAAACAGCAACCGTTGCAATCGGCCCCGAAATCTCACACGAAACAAGCGTTGCCCCGTGTGCGTTTGCAAGATCGGATGCTGCAGTGCACGGCGCCCGCTGCGACGGCAATGCCCCGCTCGCGACGTCTGCCGCGGCGAGCGCTGCGGCATCCGCTGCCGCCGAAACGCTTTGCGCAACGACGGCAGCGGCACCGGCGACAACAACCCCGCCACTGAGAACCACAGCGGCCCCGATGACTCCGATCGTGAGTGCTGTTCCGGCCATCAGCCTGGCTCTCCCAGCGCACATGACCGCGCGTGCAGGTCGAACGTCAAGCCTGCAACGCTCGCTTGCGAGGTCGCCGTCACACAGTGGACGTCGCCCTCGACCGAAATCGCGGCGGTTGCCCCGGGCGCCTGTTCGGCGACCCACGAGATCGCACGCTGCGGTTCACCTCGGGCGGCCAACCGCGCGGCGTCGGCTGCGGCGTCCGTGAGCTGTACCGCTGATTGCGACACCATGATCGCGCCGAGGCACAGCGCGAGCGTCGCGACAACAGCGGGCAACGCAACGGCCACCTCGGCTGCGACCGAACCTCGTTCGTCACCTCGTTCGTCACCGTGTGCGCCGCCGGGCGCCGAGCCGCGCCACCCGATCACGGCACCGTGAGTGCGCGCCGGATGAGATCGGTGAGCATGCCACGCACCTCGTCGCTGCGCATGATCACCACCAACAGTCCGGCAAACGCAACAGCGGCCATCGTGGCAACTGCATACTCAGCGGTTGCGGCCCCGGACTCGTCGTCGAACAGCGAGGGTTCAAACTCTGACAAAAACATGGTTTTCCTTTCGAAACTGAAAATGGGTGAAACTGAAAATGGGTTTTGCACGAAGCTCCGACCCGACCGGTGGTGCGCGGCTCATAGCGTTGCCCCCAAAACACTCAGCAGCATGGGCGCAACACCGAGCAGCATGAAGGCGGGCAGCGTGCACACCCCGAGTGGCAAAAGCAGTTTCGCGCCGAGGGCTGCGGCCTGCGAGCGCGCTGTGGCACGGTACTGACGGCGGTCAGACTTGGCGCGAGCGCGCAACAGTTCGCTTGCTGGCACGCCGGCACTCTGGGCCAGTTCGAGCGCGTCTTCGGTTGCGGCATCCGCTTCGGCATTCAGCCGTTCGTCAGCGCTGAGCGCGTCGTCGACGATTGACCTCGCTCGTGCAATTGACGCTCCAGAACTGAGCGCAATCGCCAAGAGTTCGGCGCGTAACCCCGCGACAACCTCGGGTGGCCGGGCCTGTTCGCTGAGTCGTTTCGTCCACCGCGCGGCCGCAACCATGAGCGCAAGCCCGAACACCCCGCACGCGATACCAATCGGATGCGTCAACAGCACCCCGAGCGTGCCAAACCCCATCGCGGCCCCCATAGCAACCCCGACGAGCGGCAACGCAGCCATGAGACGAACAGCCGCGGCGGGTTCGGCAAGGGCAACCCGCGCATCACCGAGGGCTTCTTCGGCGTCGCCGAGCGTTTCAATAATCGCCCGCATTGCCGCCGCCATCGAGGCGCCCACGGTTTCGGCCACGCGCCAGGTAGCCGCAAGCGCTGTGATCGCCCAATCATCGGATGCCCCCGCCACCGCCTCCCCGATTGGCCCGTTTGCTTCTGCGACGCGCCGGGCCACCGAGTCTTCTGGTGAGGAATCTGCGAGCAACCGCCACGCCGCCGCCGGTGTCGCACCAGCTTCAAGCAACACCGTGAGGGCGATCACGAGCCCGACGGTGTCGGCGGCCTGAGCCGGCGTCCTCCGCGAACCAGAGCGCAAACCCAGCCGCACCCCCATCACCGCACCCACGATTCATACCGTTCGACTGTGAGGTGCTCGCCAACGAGCTCCAATCGCCCAACGGCCTCCAACCGTCGCACACCATCCGCAGCCCGTGCCACGTGCAACACGTAATCAAACGCGCTGACACACTGGCGAGCGAGGGCCGCGACCGAGAGCCCCGCGAGTGCACCAACCGCTTCAAGCCTCGCCGGCACATCATCGAGAGAACTGGCGTGCAGCGTGCCACCGCCCCCGTCGTGGCCCGTATTCAACGCGGTCAAGAGGTCACGTATCTCAGCCCCACGGCACTCCCCAACAACGATGCGATCCGGCCGCATCCGCAGCGCTTCACGCACGAGCCGATCAACCGCAATCCCACCGGCGCCCTCAAGGTTTGCTTGCCGCGCCTCAAGCGAAACGTGGTGTGTGTGCGCTGGACGCAGCTCTGCGACGTCTTCAATCGTGATGAGTCGTTGCCCCGACGGCACCTCGCTGAGAAGCGCCGAAAGCAGCGTTGTCTTGCCGGTTCCGGTGCCGCCGGTCACGAGCATGTTTGCCCGGGCGGCAACGGCATCTGACAACCACTGCCGCTGCTCGAACGTCACAGTGCCCAACGCCTCCAGCTGCGTAAGCGTTGCACCGTGCACGCGCGGGAGCCGGATCGAAATAGCCGTTCCGCTCGCGGCGACGGGCGCGAGCACAGCGTGAATGCGCTCACCACCGCGCAAGTGCACGTCAACGCACGGGGATTGGTCGTCGATGTGGCGCTCCCCCAACTGCACGAGCGCCGTCGCGATCGCGCGCGCCTCACGCTCCGAGCACGCAAATCCCGAAACGCGCGTCGCACCCGAACCGTCATCGACAAACATTCCCGTTGCGCCGTTGACAAAAATGTCGGTCACACCTTCGTCAAGCCACACCTCCCCGAGCGCGGGGTACCGCGTGACAAGGTCTTGCCAGGCGGCATCCGATCGCACATCACTGCGCCGGTGCCCCACCGTGGGAACGAATGTTGAGCTCATGCCGCAACGCTAAGAAATGGCCGCTCCGAGCGCGAACGGTCAAAACCAGCCGAGCACGAAACTCGGCAAAACTCAGCCAGAGCGCGGCATGTGGGTAACCCGCGCCAGAACCCGCGCCAGAACGCACTCCAGAAGGCACGCCAGAGCTCGCGCCACAAGCCCGAAAGGGCGCCCCCCTGAACGAAGGGCGCCCTCTTCGTGATGTGTGTTAGTCCACAGCAACAGGCTCGTCATCGCGACGGCGACGCGACGCGAGCAGTATTCCAAGACCAATCAACCCGAGCCCACCAACGCCCAATGGCAGCACCAGCTTCGTCGAGGCGCCGGTACCTGGCAGGTCGTGCAGGAAGGTGTTGGTAAACAGCACCGCTGCAGGATCCGTCGTATCCAAAACCACGGTTGTCGTGGTCGACGTTGTCGTCTCGCCACCGACGGTCACTTCTGTCTTGTCGGCCTTGCCCGTTTCAGTTTCGGTAATGACGCACTCCGAACCCACCGGCAGGTTTTCGACGATCAGCATTTCGTCGTTGTCGCCACCGATACGGCCCGAGACGTCACGAACCACAAGCCCATCCGGGTGCGACTCGTCGCTCAGGGTACACACGACCTCAGCCGTGAAGCGGGTCGGTGCAGTCACACCGGCCGCAACAGTCACGCGCTTGGCAACCGTCAGGCTCGTCACCTCGAAGGGGTTCTCGATGACAACGCTGTTGGGTTCAGCTGCGGAGTCGGCCGATAGGTCGGTCAACAGTGCCGTCACGCCAGCAACAGGCGGCTGCGCGCTGCCCCGCTGTGTCACGGTCGTTGTCGTGCCTTCGGCGCCCTTCGCATCAGTCTCGGTGACCGAACAGTCCGCGCCGGCTGGGAGCCCCGTCCACTCGATCGTCTCGCCTGCCGCGACCTCGCGCTGGGCGGGCTCGGTGGCCGAAACCGCCTCGCCGCGCCACGTACACGCAAGCTCGACACCGAACGGACCGTAGACAACCGGTTTACCGTCTGCGCCAATCGCGTTCGTGTGCACAACCTTGGTGAGTTCGACCGAAGCGAGCTCAAAGGTGTTGACGATGTTCATTGCCGGTTGCGGCTGGTCGTCGTCACTGCGTGATGCAGCATCCGTCACGACGGTGAAGGTTGCGCTGTCGGTGCCAATGGTCTCACCATCAGCATCGACGATGCGCGTGGATCCTGCACCACCGGCGTCCGGTTCAGTGAGCGTGCACTCGGCGCCAGTCGGCAAAGCCGTGTAGCTAGCCGTCGGGTTTGCCGCTGAAACGGTGCGCTTTGCGCCACCGGCCACGTCGATCGATTCGCCATCGAGCGTACAGGCCAGGTTGACCGTGAATGGCCCCGCGCCCCACGCGTCAGCACCGTCGCCCGCAATGAGCTTGGTGACTTCAAGGCTGCCACTGTGGAACCAGTTCTCGACGAGCCCCTGTTCGACCGCGTCTTTCTTCACCGTCACTTCGCCGCCTTCGCCGGCCGCCGGGGTGTAGCTGACCGCGTCAGCACCACCCGAATCAGGCTCAGTGAACGTACACGCCGACCCCTCTGGCAGGCCCGCAATCGATTGGGCATAGCCGTTGTCAGCGCTCAAGTGCATCGTCTCGTCGGCAACAACATCACCGACGTACGTGCACTGCACCTCAACGTCGAACACGAGGTCGGGGTCAACCTGTGACGCCGCACCACCGCGCAGATTCTTGACGATCTCAATACCGCCGAGCTCGTACAGGTTTGTGTACGTCGCCGTGTTTTGCGGGGTGGTGTCGTCGGATGCGTTCGGCGAGAGTTCCGGGATACTGACAAAACGCTCGGTGTTGTCGGTTTCGGGTGCGACCGTGGCGTCTTCGACAACGACCTCAACGGTCGTGCTTGAGGCCCCACGAGGATCGGTTTCGGTAATCTCACAGCTCGCACGTGACGGTAGCCCCGTGAAGTCACGGAATTCGCCCGCGTCAAGCGTGAACTGCTCATTCAAGACTTCTTCGCCGAGGAAGGTACACACGGCCTCGAAACCGAATCCGGTTTGGATTGCAACATCCGTTGGCAGCACCTCCTTGGCAACGCGCAGGCCAGCCAGTTCGTAGACGTTTTCAACGTCAATCTGTGCGGGCGCTTCGAGGTCAGGGGTGATCGTCACAATCTCGGGCGTAACCGTCGAAGACGTTTGGAAGTGGTCATCCTCGACGACCGAACAGTCTGATCCGATGGGGATATCGGCAACGCGTGTCAGTTCCCCTGGAACAAGCGTCACGCGGCCATCGGCGGCCAGCGGCACTTCCGAACCGTACCAATCACACGTGACCGTTGCACCGAATGCTGTCGGCGCAAACTCTGCACCAGGCCCGGACACAATCTTCGTCAACAACAGCGCGCCATTGTCGAAGGTGTTCGTGACGGTAACCTCAACATCGGTTTGGTTGCCGATCGTGACACTTTCGGGGTTGACGCTTGAGCTGGTGGCGTGCCCGGCATCCGTTTCGGTGATCGCACACTCAGCCTGCGTTGGCAGGTCGGTGTAGGTGACCGAACCGGCTCCGGTAATCGTGCGTTCGGCATCGGTGACCGGAACGTCAACGCTCTCGCCATCAACATCGAGGGTGCAGCTGAGCAGCACCGTGTAGGTATCCGTCGTTGCAGCATCCAAGCTCGCCCCCGGGTCTCCCACGAGCGTCTTGTGCACCGTCAGCGAGCCAGTGGTGTACGTGTTGGTGAATGCCACACCGACCGGCGCTGCGCTTTCAAGCTCAACCGTGACGGTGTCGGATGTTTCCTTCTCCCCCGCAACCGTCACTTCGGTGATGTCGGCAGCGCCAGTGTTCGTCTCCGTGACAACACAGTCAGACCCCACCGGCAAGTTGTCAACGTTCAGCACCGCATTGCTCGGGCCCCCGATGAACCCGGTGACATCGCGAACAACGAGCCCCGGAGCGGGATGCGTCGAGTCAACAAGGGTACAAACAACGTTCGCTTCGAACTCGGTGCCAGCAATAGCACCCGGCATCGTGACAACCGATTTGGTTACCGCAACGCTTGAAACCGGGAAGACGTTGATGATGTCAACGGTGTTGGGCAGCTCTGCCGGGTCACTGCCCAGGTCAGTGAGCGTTGCAACCGTTGTTGTTGTCTCATCGCCTGTTGCCCCGTGTTGGCTGACGGTCATCGTCGTCGAAGCTGCCCCGCGGGTGTCAGTTTCGGTGACGGTGCAGTCTGCGCCGGTTGGAAGCTCGGTCCACGTGAAGCTTTCGCCGTTCGCGATCGTCTGTTTGGCTGCCTCAGCGGCAGTTGCCGCTTCACCCTGCCACGTACACACGAGTTCGACCTCAAATGGGCCGAAGGCGATCGGGGTATCCGTATCGTCAACAGCATCGGTTTCAACCGTCTTTGAGACCGTTACCGAAGCGAAGTCGAACGTGTTCTCCACGCCCAGAGCCGGCAACTGCTGGTCATCATCGGTGAGATCAGTTGGGTCAAGCGTTACCGTGAAGGTGCCGTCAACAGTGCCACCGGCCGCGTTGATGAATCTTGAGGATGTCGCACCGGCGGCATCCGTTTCGGTCAGCGCACACGCCGCACCGCTCGGAAGACCGGTGTAGCTCGCGACCGGTTCAGTCGCGGTTACCGTGCGGGTCGCGCCGCCTTCGATCTCGACGGGTTCACCGTCGCTCGTGCACTGCAGGCTCAGTTCGAACTGGCCCGTGCCCCACTTCTCGGCTCCCGCGCCAGCGAACGACTTGGTGATTTCGATTTGCCCGGTCAGGTACCAGTTCGAAACCGTTGCTGTGACAAGTTGTTCTTCGCCCTCTTCGGGGATCGTGACAACAGCACCGCCATCGGGGCCAGCCGGGTCGTAGGTCACGGCGTCAGCGCCCTGCAACTGATCCTCAGTGACGGTACATTCGGCACCAGCGGGCAGGTCTGTCAGGCTCGCACGGTAGCCGGTATCGGCTGCGAGGGTGAGCGTTTGATCAACAACGGTTTCGCCTGCGTATACGCACTGCACATCCACGGTGAAGCTCGTCGCGGTTGGAACAGCATCCGCTCCACCACCGCGCAACGACTTGACGATTTCGAATCCGTTGATGTCGTAGAGGTTGGTGTAGCTGACCGAGTTGCGTGGTTCGCCGGCTGCAGCATCCGCTGTCAGCTCAGGAATCGTCGCTTCGCGCGCATCGGTGTCAACACTTGGTGCCACGGTCGGTTCGTCGACGGTCACCTCGGTCACGGTCGATGTTGCCCCGCGATCATCCGTTTCGGTGACAACACACGAAGAACGTGCGGGCAAGCCCGTGAACTCACGCGTCTCACCATCGTTGAGCGTGAACGATTCGTTGAGCACTTCGTTGCCGAGGAACTCACACACCGCGGTGAACTCGAAACCGGTCGGCGTCGATGCATCTTGCGGTAGCACGTGCTTTTCGACCTGCAAGCTCGCCAGATCGTACGTGTTCGCGATCGTGACCTGCGCCGGTGTTGCTGCGGCAGCCGAAACGGTCACCACTGCCGGGGTGATCACGGCAGAACTCTGCCCGTTGTCGCCCTCAGTTACCACGCAATCCGAACCGACGGGAATGTTTGAAACCGTTGCCGGAGCACCCGGCGCAACCGTGATGGCCCCGCCGTTTGCAAGCGGAACATTGGCACCGTGCCACGTGCACACAACGTTCGCGTTGAACGTTGCCGGAGCGAAGTCTTTGCCTGCACCCGAAACGGTCTTGATGACGGTCAGCGCACCGTTGTCGAACGTGTTCGTCACGGTGACCGCGGCCGTGGTGTTGTTGCCGACCGTGATCTTCTCTGGGGTGACTGCAGATGAGCTCGCGTGCCCCTGCTCAGTTTCTGTCACGGTGCAGGATGCGCCGGTGGGAAGCCCCGTGTATGTAACGGTACCGGCACCGACGATCGTTCGCGTCGCTCCACCGGGAATCGTAACGGGCACGGTCTGGCCGTTGACGACCCGTTCACAAACGAGGTTCACCTCGTAGCTTGCCGTTGTTGCCGGGGCAAGGCTTGCAGCCGGGTCACCGGCGAGAGCCTTGGTGACAGCGACCGAACCGACGTTGAACGTGTTCGTCACGGTCACGGCATTGTTCTCACCCGCAGCGAGCTGCAGCGATGCTGGCACGACGACGGTGGAGTTTGCACCACCGGTCTGTGGCTCGGTGACCGTACAGTTTGCCCCTGCCGGAAGCTTCGAAACCGTCCATGTCGGATTCGCCGCAGATACAACGTGAGTTGCGTCATAGACCGTTGCGGGGTTCGTGTTGGTCATCGTGCACACAAGGCGCAGCGTGAAGTTTGCGTCACCCCAAGCTGCGGCACCGGCACCAGTGAGCGCCTTCGTCACCGTCAGGCTGGAAACGTCGTAGACGTTCGTGAAGGCTGCGTGTGTGCGCGCAACGTCGGTCGTGACATCCGGGAGCAGCGTGAAACTGGTGCTGCTGCCGGTCGCGGCGGTACCGGCTGTGCCGTCTTCTGAAACGACAATCGTCGTGCGGGCAGCACCACCGTTCGCCGTTTCGGTAACGGTGCAATCAGCACCAGCCGGAAGCTGGTTGAACTGCTTGCTGTCACCGGGTTCAAGCGTGAATGTGCGGTCTGCTGTGGGGATGGCCTCTTGATCGAGATAGATACAGCTCGCTGAGAACGTATAGGTGTCGGTGTAGACGATGGGGTTTCCGCCCTGGTCGACCGGGCTGTTCGTCGTGATCTCTTTACTCACGACGAAACCACCGTTGTGGAACGTGTTCGTCACCTCGATTGTGGGTACGTCCGCTGCGGTGGGCCACGCAGGATTCACGACCGGCTTCCCGGCGAAATCACGCATTGCCGCGACAGCTTCAGTCGGATCAGTCGTGACAACAACTCCCGGCGGAGCTTCAGGCTCGGTGAGCTCACAATCGGCGTAGAGCGGAAGGTTCACATGCGACCAGTTCGAGGTCGACGGTGAGGCACCATCGTTGTAGTGCAGCACCCTGCCGTCCGCGGCCAGGGTGACCTTCGACATATCAGCGGTTCCAGCGACATCCGTGAGCCTGACCTCTTCCGGACCAGACGCACACGTGAGTACGAGGTCATAACTCGAAGGCGTGTTGACCTTGAACCCTTCGGGCACAACAACCTTCTTCGACAGGTCAAGCTTTCCGGTTGCCATCATGACGCCAACCTTGCGCGGCTCGACAACGGCGCTGACGCGCTGCTGGTTGCCAAAGGCACCTAGAGTACCAACGGCAACCGAGTTCCACGCGATCGGATCGACGTCTTGCGCCTCAGCGACGGGAGCCTGCCACGCGGTGCGGGTCTTGTAGCGCATCCCGACCGTTTCACCGGGCTGCACTCCCTCGCCGTCAGCGTAGGTCAGCACGAACTTCAGCGCCCGCGCGGTTGCCAGTTCGGCTTCGGTTGTCTCAGCGGTAATCGGCTTCCAGTCACGAGAAGAAACGTTGGCAAAACACGGATCGGTGGTCGGGATACCGCCGGGCGTTGTCGAGTTAAGAATGTCTGCCCGGTTGCAGGTCGTCTGCGGTGCAGCATCCAGGTAGAGATATTGCACCGTTTCGGGCTGGTACACGCCGGAGAAGACTTCTGTCTCACCGAGGAAGGTCACATCCCAACGTGAACTGCGCGCCGCATCGATGATGACACCGCGGTCGCCATAGGCCGGAAGAACGTCGATACCAGCGACGACGTTGGCGTTGATATTGCCGAGGTTCGTAAAGGCCAGACGCCATTGTTCAACCCCACCCGGACGGGTAATCGGAAGACACGGTGTGCGCCACCATTCGACAACACCATCGACGAGGTCTGGGGCCTGACAGTAGTCTGTCGATGCGTTGAGGGCATAAATACCGAGGTCGTTGTAGTTCGCATCTCCCGGCACAGTACCCAGAACACCAGCGCCGTCACCGCGCACCCACTTCTCGACCTTCATGGGCGATTCTGCGCCAACGCGCACTTGGGTTGAAGCCGTACAGTCGGCGACGTTATTCTTCGTGATGGGTTGCGACTGGTTCGGCAGGGTCTTCTCAACGCCGACGCACTGGTCAAACCAGCGGTCGCCGGACACGCTAACACTGTTTGCGACAATCGTGTTGGGCTCGAGCCCTGTGCGGAATACGAAATCGGCGGTGATGTTCAGCACGTCACCGACAGCAAATACGAAACCATCCGGAACCGTGATCTTGATTTCGCCGTTCTCGAACCTGCCGGCAAATCCTTCGGTCGACTTGCTTGAGCCGCCATTGGTCAGGGTGAACACGTAAATTGGGGTGTCATCGCCCGGTTCACGATCTGCCTCACGCACGTCGGCGCCACTGTTCAGCGTGTCACTGATGGTGAGGTCGCTGATGGGTCGCTGACCGGTGTTTGTCACGGTTATCGACCAGGGAACACCACTGGAAGGTTGACGGTCACCGACCGGGCCCTTCTCAATGCGGATGCGGTTTGGCAAGTGCGTCAACACGGTCGTGGCGTCATCTTCATCGTCCGCACTCCAGAGCGGGTCAAGCGCGGGGTTACCGACCTTGCGCCAGGCGCCCTTACCGTGGGTATTAACGTCGTTGCTTGTGGTACCCGCGGTCGTTTCACCAGGAGCTGGAACCGCGTTTGGCTGTGTATTGGGCACCGGCGTATTGGTGGCCCCACCTGTGCCGTACCGCAGCGTGTCACGACGCGTGACGTTGATGTTCAACGGCACGACGGGGTTGAACGGCTTTTCCCAGTTGCTTTCTTGAGGGTTGACGCGGTAGCTCGCGCGAACACCTCGCACGTCGGCACCCGAGACGCCCGCGGGAAGCTGAGGCGTTACCGAACCATTGGTATTCGCCTGCTGCCAGTTTCCCTCGACCCAACACGCGTCGAGCGTTTCCGAGCCGTTGCATGTCGCGATTAACTCATTGGCAGCGTTCAGTGCGTACTCGACCCCAACAAGCGCATCGATACGAATCTGGCGCACGGGGGATGGAAGCGTGTGGGACGGAAACGAAGTGAAGTTGTAGGCATTCCAGAACGTTGGCGTATCGTCGGTCATCGACAGCACCGTGGTGCGCACGGTGCCTCCTGGCTGCGCACGTAAACGCAATTGGTTCGCGGGCGACTGCGCTTCGGTGCGTGTTGTGAACTGGAACGACTTGCTCGTCTCGATCGAGTAGGTCGGCTCGACGTATCGCACGTCGTCATCGGCGTCGATGAAGGTGATGTCGCCGTTGGCGCCACCAGGGCTTTCGACGGTCGCGCGAGCGATGTTGTCTCCGCCGGAGTCGTGCCCAATAGGCGAGCCATCAGAACGCTTGGTCTTGCGCAGCTGGTAATCAAGCGCAATCCGCGTCGTTGCACCTGCAGCGATCGGACCGGTGTGGTCGACGCGGAATGCTGTTACGTCACTGAGCTGTGCTGACGTCAGCCCGCGCGCCTGAGCGATTGTGTACTCGGTCTCGTCGGTGCCCCGGGTCAGGGTAACGACCGATGATGTCGCACCACTTGGTACCGAGATCTCAGCGATCTTGTACAGGTTGAGTGTCTCGTAAATCGTCGGGGCAGCCTGCGCAGGAGACGGGTCGCTCACGCTCAGACCAAAGACCTTACTCGCGGTCGCGTTCGTGCCGACAAGCGTCGCTGTCGTGACCGGATAGAGCGATTGGTCGGTTTCTGCTGGTGGCACGGGCAAGTTGTCTTGGTCGAACTGCTTCGTCAGTTGGACGTTCAGCGGCACGTCGATGATGGTGATGTCGGCGTCTTCAGTGCTGCGATACGTGGCGTCACCGCTCGTACCGTCGAGCGAAACCGTGTTGCGAACCGTGCCGCGGGTGCCGGTATTGTACGTGTAATCGTGCGAGGTGCCCAAGACCGGCTGATCAGGGTTCGAACGCAAGTGCAGACGCTGTTGGAAAACGAGATCAATCGGGCGGATGATGGGGGTGCCAGCAATTCCGGTGCCCACCTGCGGGTCGTTGGGACCCGTGATTCGATCCGCCCGCGTGGGGCTCTCAACAAACGTCAGGCGTACCGCGAGGGTCGAGGCCTGTTCGGCTGCCGTGAGCGAGTAACCGGGGAACACGCCGTCACAGTCTGCTCCGCCACCGCCACAAACGCTGCCGGTAATGTCAACCCAGCCATTTGTTGCCGACGAGAACAACTCGACCTTGCTGACCTTGTCGAAGGTCATTGCCGGGTCGGTCGCGGCAGTGATTGGTTGAATGCTGACGAGGTTGAAGGCGTCGTAGACAGATGCCGCGACATTCGCCGGGTCAGTGCTCGGGTCGGTAATGACAACCTGTTCGAACGGGAAGTCGCGCGTGCCCCACGTGAGTCGGGCGGTACGCTGCTCTTCCGTCAGCGCCGTAATCAACGCAGCGTCATCGCTGACCGAACCGTCCGGAAGGATCCAGCCCTTGTCAATCGTCTGCCCGGGGCCACCATCACCGTCAACGGGCACCAGCACAATCGAATCATCCGCCTCCACGCGGTGTGATTGCGGTGTTGCATTGGGGTTTTGCACTTCGGCGCTGGCCACGTTATCGATCGTCAGCGGCGTGCCAGGTTTGATGGGTTCGGCGCTGGTGCGCTCGCTAGCGCGCACTGCGACACGGTAGAACGGGAGAACCGAAAAGCCCGGCTGCAAAAGCTCATCAGCGTTGAGCGGTTCGTACGTAAAGCGAATGCCGCCGATCTGTTCGCGCAGCACAGCGCTGGGCGTGTACGACCATCCGGCAACTGGGCCAGCCACGTCAACGCCTGCACCGTCAGGCAGGTTCGTCCACTCGGTGCCGTTCCAGTAGGTCACCGTGAGTTTGGAGTTCGCCGGAATCGCCGTCGAGGTAATCTCGGTGAGGTCGAAATGCTCCCAGAACTCATCTGCGCCAGGGTTGGCCGGATCGGAAATGACGAGGCTGGTGGAGCCAACCGTCGAGGCGTTGTCACCCTCGTTGTTGACCGTGGCCGGAAGCTGCACGAGCGTCGATGAACCGGGCGTTGCCCAAACCTCGTCTTTGACGATCGATTTCCCGAGCGTCGCGGTCACGCGAAGTGGGGTGCGCGTCAGGTCGTCTTCGCCCTTCGCGATATCGCTTTCTTGGCCTTCTGCATCGAAGACTTGCGCGTCAACGGTGTTGGTCGAGGTGACATTGTCTTGACCGGGCACAGCCTGCGCCGTCACAGTGAAGGGAATCTCTGCTTGGGCATTTGAGTCAATGGCACCCGTAAAGATGATGACGAATCCGATAACTTCTTCGTCTGCTTTCGGCGCCGGGAGGGTATCAACCGTCAACGACGTGCGTGCGGCTTCGGACAGCCCACTTGCGTACTGATACTGAATCGAAACGGCCGTTGCGCCACCCGGCCAACTGATGTCGGCCGCAACGAATCCGTCGAAGGTGAGCCCTTGCTTGTCAAGCGTTAAACCAGCCTTGCCGGGCTCCGCAATCACCATTGTTGTAACGGGCATCGGGCCGTTGTCGGCGGTAAGCAGCGCGGTCGTCGACTCGCCCGGCGTCAGCGACGAGCGATCAAACTCCTTCGAAACCGTCACCGAAGGCTTCTCGCGGTGAATCTGCACGTTCGCGTTGGCATCGACTGGCTCGCTCACGCGAGCGTCTACTGTCACGTACGAAGCGACAGTGTTGGTTACCGTGATGGTCTGATTGTCGTCGAGGTCTACGACCTTGTCATTTGTCACGGTCTGGAACACAACACCGCCCGTGGCACCACTGGCGATACTGCCGGTCGTCGAGCTGAAGGTGAGACGAATGCCGTGCACCGACGTGAGGTCAGCGATCCCAAAGAGCAGATCGTTTGCGTCATCCGGAATCGCAACAGGAGTCCCCGTGTGCCACACTCCACCGGCGTCACGCCAGTCCAATCGCACCCCATCGGCGCCAGCGGGGGTTGTCAGTTCACCAAAACCGGTGAGGTCGAGGTACTCGAACGGATCAGTCGCGCCATCGCGAGGGTCTTCGAACACAAGCGTGTCTACCGAACGGTTCGAGGTGTTGCTTCCTGAAATCGAGAACTCTGCCACACGACCCGGCACAGCCGGAAGCGGCTCATCCGACGTAGGATTCGTGCGCTGCTTCTGAACACTGCTTGCGAGCGTCTCCGGAACAGCGATCTCGAGGGCGGCGCTGCTGGCGTCAGGCAATGTGTTTGTCGCCGTGGTTGTGGCTTCGTTGGTGATGATGCCAGCCATATCGAAGGTCGCGTCATCAGGCACCTTCGCGGCAATGCGCACGCTGAAGCTCATGGGCAAAAGTCCCGTGGGGCCACCGGGCATGTACCGCTGCGAGAACGAAACATCTACTTGCCCCGTGGCTGCATCGGCCGTGACCGTGTAGTGCGAAGGAAGCAGGCCAGCGCCACCCACAACCTGCACTGGACCAGGGAAATCTGGCAGGTCTGTCAATTGCAGCGGGCTTGGCAACGTATCGTGCACTGCTGCATCGAGGCACAGGTCGTCGTTGAGCACACTGCACGAGAGCGCAAGTTCGAAGACGACGACGTCACCCGGACCGTATACCGGAGGTTCGCCGGGGTTTGGGTTTGTGATCGTCTTCGTGATGTCGAAGACTGCACCGACTTCGTCATCTACCGCCGCACTGGCTATGGGAGCAACCGGCATGATCAGTGCAAGCGGAAGCGCGAATGCCGCCGCTGCCCTCAACCACGTTCCAACGCGTGTGCGTGCACTGCCAAAAGCCTTGCCTTGACGCTTTTTTGTGGTCCGCAACAGAACTCACCTCAATAAAGGTGCGGCCCACCGGCCGCACAACAACCCCGATTACATGCGCTTCCAATCTTCTCACACCGCACGAAGCCCACCGCGGTCGGGCAGGAACCCGGAGGTGGGGCGGTGCGCCAGAAGAGTGCGAAAGAGGCGCCTCGTAAGGGGGGATCGAGACGCCTCTTCGAGGTGAGAGCAAGAGTGCTCGCACCAAAGCCGGAACACAGAAGATGTCGGGCTCCTGCAATTGTAAGAACCCTAGCTGTGAACTGCCAAACCAATTGCCCGCGAATCGCCTGTGAACTTGAAGAAAACATCCCCGAATCTTTTTGGAGGTCGTGTACAACGCTCGCGCAAGAGCTGTGCGAGCCACTACCCCCTTTCGGGTGAAACGGGGGCGCAGCGCGGCTCGACGAGAGTATTGTCAAACCAACTGTGCGGCACCCCCAGCCGCCAAAACACCGTCGCAAAGGAGCGCCGCATGGGTGAACAAATCGACCACCTGCTCGACGAGACTCGTCGTTTTGCACCGTCTGACGAATTCAAAGCTCTGGCCGTAGCAAACGAACAGATCTACGTTGACGCAAAAGCTGACCGCTTGGGTTTCTGGGCTGACAAGGCCAACGAACTGCACTGGCACAAGCCGTTCACCGAAGTTCTTGACTGGTCGAACCCGCCGTTTGCGAAGTGGTTCGCCGACGGTGCGATGAACATTTCATACAACTGCCTCGACCGGCACGTTGAGGCAGGCAACGGCGACCGCGTTGCGCTCTACTTTGAGGGCGAGCCTGGCGACAGCCGCGCGATCACGTATGCCGAGCTCACCGAAGAGGTCAAGCGCGCAGCAAACCTGCTGACCGCACTCGGCATCCGCGAGGGCGACCGCGTTGCCATTTACATGCCGATGATCCCCGAAGCAATCGTCGCGATGCAGGCGGTTGCCCGGTTGGGCGCGATGCACTCGGTCGTTTTCGGCGGCTTCAGCGCTGACAGCCTGCGCACCCGCATTGACGACGCTGGCGCAAAGCTTGTCATCACCGCCGACGGTGGGTACCGCAAGGGCAAAGCAACCTCGCTCAAGCCCGCTGTCGATGCAGCCCTCGCTGATCGTGGCGAAGGCGAGCAGCTCACGGTTGAGCACGTGCTGGTTGTCAAGCGCACCGGCCAAGAGGTCGAGTGGAACACCGACCGTGACATTTGGTGGCACGAGGCGATTCCGCAGGTTCCCGCCGACCACGTCGCACAGCCGTCGGAAACTCCCCCTCTCTTCCGGGATAGTCACCGCGAACAGCGCCTCCCGCCGATCCTCGACGAGCTGCGCGATGCGCAGGGGA
>CAZTUC010000003.1:129469-135185 GCA_964616805.1 uncultured Microbacterium sp.
CCGACCACGTCGCACAGCCGTTCCCCTCCGAAAACCCGCTGTTTATTCTGTACACGTCGGGCACGACCGGAAAGCCGAAGGGCATCCTGCACACCTCGGGCGGGTACCTCACCCAGGCCGCATTCACGCACAAGGTTGTCTTCGACATCCGCCCCGAAACAGACGTGTTCTGGTGCACGGCAGATATCGGATGGATCACCGGACACAGCTATGTTGCGTACGGCCCCCTCGCGAATGGTGCTACACAAGTGCTTTACGAAGGCACCCCCGACAGCCCGCACCCGGGCCGCTGGTGGGAGATCATCGAGAAGTACAAGGTCACCCAGTTCTACACGGCCCCGACGGCAATTCGTTCGTTCATGAAGCTCGGCCGGAAGATCGTGAAGAAATTCGACCTCTCCAGCGTCCGACTGCTCGGGAGCGTCGGCGAACCGATCAACCCCGAAGCGTGGATGTGGTACCGCAAGGTGATCGGTGGCAACAGCGTTCCTGTCGTTGACACGTGGTGGCAGACCGAAACCGGCGCAATCATGGTTTCAGCCCTTCCTGGTATCACCGAAACCAAGCCCGGTTCCGCCCAGGTGCCAATTCCCGGTATCGCAATCGACGTTGTCGACACCGACGGCTCACACGTCGGTAACGGCAACGGTGGCCTGCTTGTTGTCACCGAACCGTGGCCAAGCATGCTGCGCGGCATTTGGGGCGACCCCGACCGCTTCGTTGACACGTACTGGTCGAAGTTCGCTGACCTCGGCTACTACTTTGCCGGTGACGGTGCACGCCTCGATGAAGAAGGCGACCTGTGGTTGCTGGGCCGCGTCGACGACGTCATGAACGTCTCGGGTCACCGCTTGTCAACGACCGAAATCGAATCGGCCCTCGTTGGAAACGACGCTGTCGCTGAGGCCGCGGTTGTTGGTGCATCCGATGAAACCACCGGCCAGGCCGTGGTTGCGTTCGTGATCATCAAACAGAGCTACCTCGAAACCCACACGCCTGAGGGCCTGAGCGACCAGTTGCGGCGGTGGGTTGGCGAGCAGATCGGCCCGATCGCGCGCCCACGCGACCTCTACATTGTTGGCGAACTGCCCAAGACACGCTCGGGCAAGATCATGCGGCGCCTGTTGCGTGACGTTGCTGAGGGTCGCGAAGTTGGCGACACGACAACACTCGCGGACACCGCAGTGATGTCGATCATCTCGTCGCAGGTGAAATAAGCCTCGAACCGCTCGAACTGTAGGGCTGTCGCGCTTTCACGCACGACAGCCCTACAGCCTTTCTAAAGCGTGAAAATTACGTCGACTTCGACGGGTGAGCCAAGCGGAAGCGCGGCGACCCCAACAGCGGCACGAGCGTGCGCACCGGCCGAACCGAATACGTCGCCGAGAAACTCGCTCGCGCCGTTGATCACAGCGGGGTGCCCGGTGAATTCCGGAGCGGATGCGACGAATCCGCCGACGCGCAAAACGCCTGTCAGATTGTCGACGCCACCGGCCGCAGCCGCAGCTGCCGCGAGCGCATTGAGCGCGCACGTGCGAGCGTAGGTTGCGGCATCCGCTGCCGAAACCTGGCCTTCGCCCTCGCCAACGTGACCCGTTGCCGGCAGGGCGCCGTCAACGAACGGCAACTGGCCCGAGGTGTACACCAGGTCACCGTGAACCTTCGCGGGAATGTATGCCGCGACGGGTGCGACAACCGCGGGAAGCGTGATGCCAAGCTCGGCGAGACGTGCAGAGATGCTCATCAGTTTTCTCCTTCAAAGGCGCGAGCTGCTTCAGCCGCAGCGTCGAGTGCTGCGTTTGCGGGTTGACCATCGGTGACGGGCCGTTTGAAGTAGCCGACAAGACCACCTTCGGGGCCCTGCACAACCTGCACGAGCTCCCACCCTTTCTTGCCCCAGTTGTTCAAAATCGCTGCGGTGTTGTGCACCATCAACGGAGTGGTCAAGTATTCCCACGTGGTCATTTCGCTCCCAAACGGTTTCTCAGCACGATCGGATGCCGCAAGCGCACACCCAGCTCGAGGGGTTATCACAGCTACATCACTTACCATCAAGAGTATGGCCAATATTGGACGCGTAGCGAAAAACGTGGTCGGCGGGCTCGTCGGCCTCGTCGCGCTCTCTGTCGTAGCTGGAATCTTGGTTGCCGCATCGTTGACGCCCGCTTTGGCTGTCTCCGGCGCCGCGGTAACGCGCGGTATCGGCATCTTCGATAACCTGCCGTCGTATCTGCGGGTTGACCGCCCGATGGAAGCCTCGGTGATGTACTACACCGACGAAAATGGCAACCACATTGAAATGGCATCGTGGTACGACCAGAACCGTGTGCCGGTGACCTTCAATGAGGTTAGCCCGTTCGTTTACGACGGCCTGATCTCGAGTGAAGACCAACACTTCTTTGAGCACGGCGGCGTCGACATCGTCGGTCTCGCCCGTGCTGTCGTCACGCAACACGGTGGTGCCTCCACCGTGAGTCAGCAGTTCGTCAAGAACGTGCTCATGCAGCAGTGTGAGCAGGGCGTCGCGTACGGCGCTGAAGACGAAGACGCACAAATGCGCGAGTGCTGGCTGGCGGCAACCGCCAGCGAGGGCACCGAGGGCTACAAGCGCAAGCTCGAAGAGTTGCGCTACGCCATGCAGATCGAGAAAGACTACTCGAAGAACGACATCCTGCTCGGATACCTCAACCTGGTGAACTTTGGTGGCACGGTGCGCGGCATCGAGGCCGCATCGCAACGCTACTTCAGCACGTCAGCGAAAGACCTCACGCTCGCCCAGGCGGCAACGCTCGTGGGCATGGTGCAGAACCCGAACGGTTACCGCATCGACCGCGGCGACACCCCGACCACGCTCGTTGACGAGTTCAACGACGAGTGGGTCAACTCATCAGAAGACGGTTGGGTGCTCACAAAGCAGCGCCGTGACTATGTGCTGGGCCGCATGCTCGCTGACAACAAGATCACCGAAGCCCAGCACGCAGAGGCTATTGCCACCCCGATCGAGCCGGTGCTGAGCGAGCCAGACTCAGGATGCGTCGACGCAGGCGATAACGCGTATTTCTGCCAGTACGTCAAAAATGTGCTTGAGCGCGACGAAATCTTCGGCGCAACCCCTGGTGAGCGACAGGGGATGTTGCGCCGCGGCGGTTTGAAGATCTACACAACGCTCAACCCGCAGATTCAGGCTGAAGCTGTTCGCACAATTCACGAAACCGTTGCGGTGACGTTCGACGACATGGTGCCCGGCGGCGCCGCGGTCAACATCGATAACCGAACCGGTGACATTTACGCGATCGCACAAAACACGATCTTCAACGAACTTGCCGACGCCGACAAGTTCGCCGGAGAGAGCAACCTCATCTTCGCCGCGAGCCAAACGTTTGGCGACAGTAACGGATTCGCTGTCGGCTCAACCTATAAGGTCTATTCGCTGCTTGCCTGGCTCGAGCAGGGGAAGTCGTTGCGCGTTGGTTTGAATGGTACGCAGCGCCCGTTTAACAACATTTACTGTGACGGCGACAACTTGCCCGCGAAGGGTCCGAACGACCCAGACTCGTTCACGGGCATCAAGAACTACCAGGGTAATCGAGGCTACGGCGGAACAATCCTCGACTTCACTCGGGATTCGCTGAACACTGGCTTTCTGGCGATGGCCGAGCAACTCGGGAACGCCTGCGATGTGCACCGGGTTGCGGAGCGCCTCGGAGCGAACTGGGGCGATGGGTTCCCCCTCATGACGAAAGAAGCGGTTTTCCCAGACGGCGACTCTGGTTACGCCAAGATGCACGGCCAGTCAGCCCTCCTTGGTACTGCGAACATTGCCCCCCTTGACATCGCACCAACGTATGCCGCTATTGCGAACAATGGCGTCAAGTGTGATCCCCGAGCGATCGCGCGGGTTGTCGACGGTGAAGGCAATGAGCTTGCCGTACCGCCCGTAAACTGCCAACAGCTGATCGAGCCTGACGTCGCTGCCGCGGCCGCGTATGCGTTGCAGGGTGTCATGGTCGGTGGCGGTACCGGTACTGGCGCGAACCCGTGGGATGGCATTCCGGTACTTGGTAAGACTGGCTCGCACGACAGTGCTCAGACGATGATGACATTGTCATCGACGAACACAACCACAAGTGTGTGGGTTGGAAACGTTCAGCCTATGTGGGACCTCGCAAGCAACTGGAACCACGACGAAAACGGCTACGGCGAGCTCGAAGACTTCTGGTTCAACGGCTGGCAAATGAACCAGGCGCGCTACTACATCGCCCGCAACGTTCAGACCGTGGCGAACCAGCTGTTCGGAGGCGGGGAGTTCCCGAGTGTCGACAGCCGTTTCTTGATTTACGACGGTTCGTTGCTGCCGAAGCCGTCCCCCACTGCGAGGCCGACGAATCCTGCAGCGCCAGCCCCGGCACCGGCGCCAGCGGAGCCAGAGCCAGCACCGGCACCGGATCCGGCACCGGCACCGGATCCCGCACCAGATCCCGCTCCGGAACCGGCCCCGGACCCGGCACCAGAACCCGAAGCACCCGCTGAGGGCGGCTAGTTGAGCGTGCTCAGCTCTCTCGCTCGCGTTGCAATTGGCGCGGGCGCGGCATCCGTTGCCTGGGCTGCGACGATGGGCGTCAACGACTTCCGCGTGCGCTTTACGAGCACACGTGCGCTGGCACCGGGGTCGAACCCGGTGCGCGTGCTGCACCTGTCTGACATCCACTTGGCACCGTGGCAAGAGCACAAGATTGCCTGGTTGCAAACGCTCGCCGAGCTCGAACCCGATCTTGTCGTCAACACTGGCGATAATGTTGGACACTCCGAGGCGTTGCCACTGTTGCGCACTGCACTCGGCCCGCTCGCGGGTGTTCCGGGCGTTTTCGTGCACGGCTCGAATGACTTTTTCAAGCCCTCGCCGCGCAACCCGCTGGTGTATCTGCTTGGCCCGTCGAAGTCACATCGTGAGCCGTCGGTGCTCGACGTCGGGCAGATGGACAGTTTCTTTTCAGATCGTCTCGGCTGGCACGCACTCGACAATACGGCGCTGACCCTTGATGTCGTGGGCAATCGGCTCGACTTCATTGGTTTGGGTGATTCGCACCACGGGCGGGATGACGCTGACGCAATGCGGGCCGCGCACACTCGCTTGGGTGAGGTGTCGGCTGGCACGAGCACGATCGGTGTGACGCACGCCCCGTATTCGCACACGTTGAACGATTTGGTGGCGGATGCCGCTGACGTGCTGTTTGCTGGCCACACGCACGGCGGGCAGGTGTGTTTGCCGAACGGACGAGCGCTTGTCACCAATTGTGATTTGCCTGTTGAGCAGGCCCGCGGGTTGTCGTTGTGGCATGCGCCGCAGGCGACGGTTCCGCTGCATGTGAGTGGTGGGATCGGGACGTCGATTTACGCGCCGGTGCGACTGTTTTGTGCGCCGGAGGCAACGGTTGTGACGTTGCTACCGCGAATTGCTGATTAGTCGCGGCCGGTTCGCGTGCGGACGTTCGGCACTGTAGACTTGAACGGTTGTCGCGGGGTGTGGCGCAGCTTGGTAGCGCGCTTCGTTCGGGACGAAGAGGCCGCAGGTTCAAATCCTGTCACCCCGACAAAAGAAAATCCCGGGCATTCATGCCCGGGATTTTCTTTTGCCCGGGGTGGCAGCGATTTGAACCGCCGTGGGCCCCGAAAGCGCCGAGAGGCTCCACGCGCCGCCCTCTCCACCCAACGCAAC
>CAZTUC010000004.1:0-129716 GCA_964616805.1 uncultured Microbacterium sp.
CTCGAGCCCGACGAGACGCTGCTCGTGCAGTCGGGCAAGCCCGTGGGCGTCTTCCGCACCCACGAGTGGGCGCCGCGAGTGCTCATTGCAAACTCGAACCTGGTCGGGGACTGGGCGACGTGGCCCGAATTTCGCCGGCTTGAGAGCCTCGGACTGACCATGTACGGCCAAATGACCGCCGGTTCGTGGATCTACATTGGCACGCAGGGAATCCTGCAGGGAACATACGAAACGTTCGCGGCAGTGGCGCGCTCGTTGGGCCGTGATTCGCTCCGTGGAACCCTAACCCTCACGGGTGGCGCTGGCGGCATGGGCGGCGCGCAGCCGCTTTCTGTGACGATGAACGACGGTGCCGTCATCATTGTCGACGTCGACGAATCTCGCTTGGCTCGCCGCGTCGATCACGGCTACCTCGACGAATACACGACCTCGCTCGACGAGGCAGTGGTCCGCGCGGTCGCCGCGAAAGAAGCGGGCGAGGCGCTCTCGATCGGTGTTGTTGGGAACGCCGCCGAGGTCTTCCCCGAACTGCTGCGTCGCGGGGTACCGATTGACATCGTCACAGACCAGACCAGTGCGCACGACCCGCTCGCGTACCTGCCCGTGGAGGTTGCGTTTGCAGATTGGAAAGCAGCAGCGGCATCCGACCCCGAAGGGTTCATCACCAAGTCGCGCGCGTCGATGGCCGCGCAGGTGGCTGCGATGGTCGGGTTCAAAGACGCCGGCGCGACCGTGTTCGACTACGGCAACTCGATTCGTGCCGAAGCAGAACTGGGCGGGTACGACCGGGCGTTTGAGTTCCCCGGATTCGTGCCGGCCTACATTCGCCCCCAGTTCGAAGAGGGGCGTGGGCCGTTCCGCTGGGCTGCGCTCTCGGGTGACCCGGCCGACATCGCCGCAACAGATCGCGCGATTGCGGAACTGTTTCCGCATGACGCAGCGTTGCACCGCTGGCTCGAAAAGGCCGGCGAAAAGGTGCACTTTGAGGGTCTGCCGGCACGCATCTGCTGGCTCGGATACAAAGAGCGCCACCTCGCGGGGCTGAAGTTCAACGAGATGGTCGCTTCAGGCGAACTGAAAGCACCAATCGTCATCGGCCGCGACCACCTGGATTCAGGGTCAGTCGCATCGCCATACCGCGAGACCGAAGCGATGAAAGATGGTTCGGATGCCATTGCCGACTGGCCACTGCTGAATGCGCTGCTGAACACCGCCTCTGGTGCATCATGGGTTTCGCTCCACCACGGTGGTGGTGTGGGAATCGGGCGTTCGCTCCACGCCGGACAGGTGACGGTCGCGGATGGTTCGGCGCTCGCTGCCGAAAAGCTTGAGCGGGTGCTCACGAACGACCCCGGAACTGGCGTCATGCGACACGTTGACGCCGGTTACGAACACGCACGATCGATCGCGGTCGAGCGCGGGCTGAAAGTACCGATGCTATGACTTCATTGCTACTGACAAACATTGGTGAACTCACCACGAACGTCAAGCTCGACGGTGAGCTGTGTGGGACGCTGCACAATGCTGCGGTTTTGGTTACCGACGGGCAGGTGGCGTGGGTTGGGGATGCAGCGGATGCTCCCTCCGCCGATTCGGTGATCGATGTCGGCGGCCACGCAGTCATTCCGGGCTTCGTCGACTCGCACACACACGTGGTTTTCGGTGGCGATCGTGCCGACGAGTTTGCCGCACGTATGGCGGGGCAATCGTATGCGGCTGGCGGTATACGTCGCACGGTTGCGGCAACACGAGCCGCGACCGACGATGAGCTTCGCACGCGATTGGCGGGGTTCGTCCGCGAACTCCACGCACAAGGCACCACGACGTTCGAGATCAAGACGGGCTACGACCTCACGGTTGCCGGCGAAGCGCGCCTTGCTCGGCTCGCCGCCGAAACCGGCGCGGTTGTTACATTCCTCGGTGCGCATATTGTGCCAGATGAGTACGCCGACAACCGCTCGGCATACGTTGACCTCGTGTGTGGGGAAATGCTTGCGGCCGTACGCGAATACGCAACGTGGATCGATGTGTTTTGCGAAACCGGAGCTTTCACGCCCGACGAGGCCCGCCGCATTCTTGCGGCCGGCCAGGCTGTGGGGCTCTCGGCTCGTGTGCACGGCAATCAGCTTGGCGAAGGCGAAGGCGTTCGCATCGCGGTTGAGGCGGGTGCGGCATCCGTAGACCACTGCACGTATTTGTCAGATGCGGATGTTGCGTTGCTCGCGGCTTCTGACACGGTCGCGACACTGCTGCCGGGCGTGGAGTTTTCGACGAAACATCCGTACCCCAACGCGCGGCGGCTGCTCGATGCGGGAGTCACGGTTGCGCTCGCGAGCGACTGCAACCCCGGGTCGAGTTTTACGAGTTCGATGCCGCTCATGATCGCACTTGGCGTGCGCGAAATGGGTATGACCGTCGACGAAGCAGTGTGGGCTGCGACCGCCGGGGGAGCTCGCGCACTGCGCGATTCATCGGTGGGGCACTTGGGTGTCGGTGCGTGGGCAGACATCGTTGTGCTCGATGCGCCCAGTCGAGTGCACTTGGCGTATCGGCCCGGTGTGCCGCTCGTACGTGAGGTGTACCGGCGCGGGGTGCGGCTCTAACGGCGCTGCCGGCTCGTGGGTCTAGCGGCTCGCGAGCCCGGCAAGCAGTTCGAGCACGCACAGCGCGGCAAGGCGCACGGTGCGCTGATCTGCGGCATCTGCGGTTGCATCGACCTCGACGATGTCTGCCGAGACGACGCGCACGTCGGCCGCCGCAGTGCGCACGAGCGTGCGTAACTCATGCGCTTGGAGCCCGCCGGGAACCGACGCCGGGCACCCGGGGGCAACGGAACGATCACACACGTCAACGTCGATGTCGAGGTGCACGTGGCCACCGCCAGTTCCGGCGATGTTGAGAGCCTCAGTCATCGTTGCCACCATGCCTTTTGCCCGCAACTCGTCGAGCGTGACGACCGTAATGCCGAGCTCAGCCGCACGCTGAGCGTACGCGACAGAGTTCGCAAAATCCGCAATGCCAAGCTGCACGATGCGACTCGGGTCGAGCCCATCTTCGACGAGGCGGCGTACGGGGGAGCCGTTCGAGACCCCATCGCGCAAGTCAAAGTGGGCATCAAGCGTGATGAGTCCGGTCGCGTCACGCGCCTGCGCGACAGGGTACGTGATGGAGTTGTCGCCACCCAGTGCGATGACGAGGTCAGTCTTCAGCGCGGCGACCGCGTCGCGCACTCGCGTTTCGCCCTCGGGGCCGTCGGGTTCTGTGACGTCACCCGCGTCACGAATATCGACCGCCGCGTTCAGATCGACCGGCGGCGGTCCGAGCAGGGTTGGGCTGTAGCGTTGGAGTGCTTCGCGCACTGCCCTCGGCGTTGCGTGTGCTCCCGTCGGTGAGAGCGACGTGCGCCACGCAGGAACACCCAGCAGGATCGCGTCTGCGTAGTCGGTGGGCTCGGGCCAGTCACCAGCACGTGGCCAGAGCGGGTCATGTGAAAGCGCCATAGTTTCAGGGTAGTCGCGTCACGGCGTGTGTATCAGATGGTCGGCGCAATGTCGATCCAGTAGCGGCGCTTGGCTGGTTCGCCAGCAAGCGCGACGATGTTTTCGAATACACCACCGCACTTCTCAATCGTGCGGATTGAGCCGATGTTGTCATCATCACACGTCACAAGAGCGCGTTTGGCACCGGTCGCGCGAAGGTGGTCGAGCCCGGCCCGCAGCAGACCTGTGGCGTGCCCGCGCCTTCGGAAAGCTGGGCGCACCGCGTAGCCGATGTTGCCGCCGACGGCCAGCAGATACTCGTTGAGCTGATAGCGAATGTGTACCCGTCCAACCAACTCGTCGCCGTCAAAGGCGAACAGCATTGTGGCGGGAACACGCCCCTCTGGCAGGTTGTCGCCGAGGTTCTCGCGCCGCACCCGCTCGAGATACTCGGGCCACGTTTCGCCCTCGTGGATGAGCAGGAAACCGGGCCAGTCGTCTGCCTCGAGTTCGGCCTCGGCAGCGCGAGCCGCAGCCTCATCCTGAGGCAGTGGCATGCGTATCTCCATCAGCGTCGCTCGCTCACCTGGCGTTCGAGGCGCTGCAGCAGGGGAGTCAGTTGCGCCGCCGCAACCGCGGGGAACTCGGGGTGCCACTGCACACCGGTTATCGGCGCGGTCTCGTGCACGACGGCCTCGACCGTGTCATCGTGGGCGCGTGCGGCGACCGTGAGTCCCGCACCGAGCACGTCGATTGCTTGGTGGTGGCCGCAATACACATCGGATGTCGCAACATCCGCGTTCAAACGCTCGTCGGAGACGGCAACAGATTGAGAAGTGAACGATTCGAGACCACGCTTGCCCGCCGTGCGATGCATATCGGTTTCGATGTGCTGCACGAGGGTTCCGCCGAGTGCGACGTTGATGACCTGCAGGCCGCGGCAAATACCCAGCAGCGGCGTGCCGGTTTCAGCGACGTGGCGCACAACGGCGATGTGGGCGGCATCCGATGCTGGGTCGTGGAATCCGCTCTCGGGGTAGTCAGCCGGGCCGCCGTACTGGGCTGGGTCGACATCTTCGCCACCCATGAGCACAACAACGTCGGCACGATCGACGGCGTCGAGCGATGCTTGCACGGGGTGCTCGCCGCTGGCGACCGTTTCGACCTGCCAGCCGAGGGCTGCGATCGTCTCGAGCGTGGCGTCATTGAGTGTCGTTAACGTGTCGTTGAATGTCCGAGCGGTTGGGCGCTCGTTTCGAAGGTGTAAAAGTGCGACGCGCATCAGTTTCCTCGATTGTTTTCGGGCCGGTGCAACAACTCTATTGCCACTTTTCGGCGGCGCGTCGCAAAAGTTGACATGTCAACAATTTGGCGTATGATTGACATATCAACCAGTTGGAGTTTGAAATGTCGGATGCCACCCAGCGCGGCTCAATGTCGCGAGAACAATTGCGCGATTGGCGCGACTTCATCGAAACCGCGCAGTTGGCGAGCAGTATCGTCGGAGCCCAGTTGCAGGCAGACTCGGGCATTTCGTCGGCCGATTACTCGGTCATGCTTGGGCTGAGTGAAGCGCCGGAGCACACGCTGCGCGCGTCGCAGTTGGCCGCTGACCTGGCCTGGGACCGCAGCCGCCTCTCGCACCAACTCGGACGCATGGAAAAGCGCGGTCTGATTCGACGCGAGAAGTGCGTTGAAGACAGCCGGGGCGCCTTCGTCATCCTCAACGACGCTGGCTTCAAACTGTTCCGTCGCGCATCGGTTCCGCACTTGCGCAGTGTGCAAGAAAACTTCATCAGCGCGCTCACGCCCGAGCAACTTGTAGCGCTCGGCGCAGCATCCGCTGCCTTGCGCGCGCACCTCACACAATCTCACGACAAGACTTCTCAGTAGGAGTAAGAAATGCAATTTGGCCTTTTTACCATCGCCGACATCACGCCTGACCCGATCACCGGGTACACGATGAGCGAGCACGAGCGCATTATGAATATCGCGCGCATCGCCCAGAAAGCCGACGAGGTTGGCCTCGACGTTTTCGCGATGGGTGAGCACCACAACCCGCCATTTGTCGCCTCGAACCCGCCCGGGATGCTCTCGTACCTCGCGGGTACGACAAAGCAGATCCAGCTCTCGACCGCGGTCACCCTGATCACGACGAACGACCCGGTCAAACTCGCCGAAGACTACGCGTTTGCGCAGCACCTCGCCGAGGGACGCCTAGACATCATGATCGGTCGAGGTAACACCGCGCCGGTATACCCGTGGTTCGGCAAGCGCATTCAAGACGGCGTTGAACTCGCGCTGGAAAACTACAACCTTTTGCACCGGTTGTGGAGCGAAGACGTTGTTGATTGGGAGGGCAAGTTCCGCACCCCACTGCAAGGCTTTACCGCAACCCCGCGCCCGCTCGACGACGTGCCGCCGTTCGTGTGGCACGGAGCCATTCGCACACCAGAAGTTGCCGAACAGGCAGCGTTTTACGGCAATGGGTACTTTGCCAACAACATCCTCGCGCCCAAGGGGCACTTCAAACCCCTCGTCGATTTCTACCGCAAGCGCTACGAACACTACGGGCACGGACGCGCGCAAGATGCGATCGTTGGGCTTGGCGGGCACGCCTTCATCGCAAAAAACTCGCAGGATGCCTTCAAACAGTTCGAGCCGTACTTCAACAAGTGGGCGATGTTCCAGGGTGCGATGGACCTCAAGACGTACGCGGAGCAAACCCCCGCGAGCGTTGGCAGCCCGCAGCAGGTTATCGACGACACACTCGAGTTCCAAGAGACCTTCGGTGACTACCAGCGCCAATTGTGGGCGGTTGACATCTTGTCGATCCCGATCGAGCAAGCGCTCGAGCAGGTTGAGCTGCTCGCGAGCGAGGTCGTGCCGGTGTTGCGCAAAGAGATGGCCGCGCGTCGCGCGCCGGGAGTACCGGATGCCCCAACCCACGCATCGCTTGTGAAGGCAAAGTACGGCGACGCGGAACCACGCAACGCGCGGCCGAACCCGAACCGCGGTGACAACCTTTCGGGTGTGCAGCCATACCAGGACAGCGACCCGAGCGTGGCTGCAAACCTGCCAAGGGGATACTGATGACCACGACAGATTTCGACGCGCCGGTCGCGCGTATTGCCGTCGTCAATGGCGGGGTCAGCGAGCAGTCGACAACCCGCATGCTCGCGGAACGCACCGCACAGGCGGTGCTCGATCGCTTGCGTGAGGGTGGACGCGAAGCATCCGTTTCGATCATTGACGTCGCCACACTCGCGACCGATATCGCAGCGAGCTTGGTGACGGGTATCCCGAGCGAGCGTGTCACCGCTGCGATCGAAACGCTCGCTGCGGCCGATGGCATCATTGTCGCGACGCCGGTCTACAAAGCCGGTATCAGCGGGCTCGTGAAATCATTCTTCGACATCCTCGACAACGATTTGCTCGTAGCCAAGCCGGTTATCCTCGCCGCGACTGCCGGGACCACACGCCACGCCATGGTCGTTGACGATCACTTGCGGCCACTCTTGGCGTTCATGCGAGCGATCGCGGCGCCCACATCGCTGTTCGCAGCACCCGATGATTGGGGTGACGCGGCGCTCAACAAACGCATCGGGCGCGCGGCATCTGAACTTGCTGGTCTCGTGCAGGCCGACGTTGCCGGGGCAATCACCATGAAAACGTGGGGTGAATACAATCACGCGTTCGGTTCGAAGGTAGCTCGCACGGAAACAAGCAGCGACGAGGTCGACTTCGACACCGACTTGATGCGTCTGGCCATCGGTCAGCGCTAACGCCCGCGGTACAGACGGGCTAGGGGGCGTCGAAGGAGGCGTTCAGGGCATCACGTACGAATGTGGCGCCCTGGATGCCACCGTAGTTCGCCGCGAAACGTTCATCGGAGACATACATTTCGCCAAGGCCCCGGGCGTATGCCTCGATGTCACCACCGGGTGTTGCCGCGGGCGTTCCCGGGATGCTCTGCAACCAGGCGATGTGCCGCTCGGCCATCGCGAGCGCTTCGGGGGAATCTGCTGCAACACCCGATTCCGCGGTTGCGATCCAGTCGCGGTTCAGCTGAACAAGAACCTGCTGCCAGTCGGCTTTCTCAGCCGTGCTCTTTGAGCTCCACCACTGGTTCGATGCACGGTACGCCTCTGCGCCCCAGCGCTGTTCAACTTCGTCCTTGTATTGAGCGTTGTCGAATCCGTCAAACATGTTCTCGCTCATGAGCTGTTCCTTTCCATGTAGCGCGTTGATTGTGTGCTCGACCGCGGCGACTTGCCGCGCGAGCCGGTCTTGCTCTTGTCGGAGCAGACCGAGATGAGTCGCCAATGCTTGCGTTTCGCTGGCGGTGTGCGCGAGCACGTCAGCGATTTGCGGCAGGCCTAAGCCCAGTTCACGCAGCAACAAGACTCGCTGCAGCCGAACGAGCGCGTGCTCGTTGTAGTAGCGATATCCGTTATGCCCAATACGACTCGGCGGTACGAGGCCCAGCTCGTCGTAGTGGCGCAACGTGCGAGACGTCGTGCCCGCGAGGCGCGCAATCTGCTGTATTGACAACTCCATACGTGCAACGGTAAACGTTGACGTTACGTCAATGTCAAGCGGATGCTTGTGGGTTAGTGCACCAACTCGTGTTTGCGCTCGAGCGCGGCACCTTCAACGTCGACGTTCGGCAGAATCTTGTCGAGCCACTTCGGCAGCCACCAGGCCGATTTACCCAGCAGGTGCATGACGGCCGGCATGAGCAACAAACGCACAATGAATGCGTCAAACAGCACACCAACGGCAAGCCCGAACCCAATCGAGCGGATGAGAGCAAACTCCGTGAAGACGAAGCCACCGAAGACCGAGATCATGATCAACGCTGCAGCAATAACAACCGCGCGGCTGGCGCGCAAGCCCTGTGCGACGGCAAGTTTCGCTGGTGCGCCGTGAACGTAAGCTTCACGCATGCCGGATGCCAAGAACAGCTGGTAGTCCATTGCGAGACCAAACAGCACACCAACGAGGATGATCGGCAGGAAGGCCAGGATCGGCCCGGGCGCGCTGACGTTGAAGATGCTGCCCAACCAACCGAACTGGAAGACCGCGGTCGTGGCGCCATAGGTGGCAAAGAGCGACAACGCGAAACCGGCTGTTGCCACGATCGGAACGAGGAGCGAACGAAACACCACAATAAGGATGATGAGCGAGAGCCCAATGACCACGGCCAGGTACAGCGGCAGGGCATCTGCGAGGATTTGCGATGCGTCGATCGCCATGGCCGCAGCTCCGGCAACCTTCAGGTCTTGCGTTTCGAGCGAAGTGCCTGCCAGCGTTGCCGAGTTGCGCAAATCATGCACCAAGTCGGCGGTCGATTCGGCGTTGGGGCCTTCGGTCGGTTTGATTTGGAACACCGCCAGGCCGCTGTCTGAAACGCCAACCGGAACGACGGCTTCAACGGCTTCGTGTTGCGAAATCGCGCGAGCCACTTCGAGCTGGAACGGTATTTGCTCTTGTTCGCTCAGGCCCGGTTCGACGTTTACCGTCGCGAGCAGGTTCGCATTGGCGCCCTCGCCGAACGAGTCGGCCATGATCGTGTACGCCTGGTAGCTCGTTGACTCGTGCGGGTCAGACGATCCATCGGGCAGGCCGAGGCGCATCTGTAGCGCGGGTGCAGCAATGGTCAACAGCACCGCACCGGGTGCGACGATCGTGGCAATTGCCACGGGGGTGCTCATCGGCTTGGCCGTTACGGTTTGTGCTTTCGCCGTCATCCGCTCGCGTGCCTTGTCTTTGAGCACGCGCTCGCCGACGAGACCCAGCAGGGCCGGCGTCATTGTGACGGCCACGAGTACGGCAATGACAACACAGATGGCCCCGACGGTACCCATGACACCGAGGAAGGAAACGCCGCTGATGTCCAGGGCGGCAAGCGCAATCGCGACAGTTGCGCCGGCGAACACGACGGCGTTGCCGGCGGTGCCGTTGGCAAGGCCGATCGAGTCGGTAACGCTCATACCTTGAGCGAGTTGTTTGCGGTGGCGGTTGATGATGAAGAGTGAATAGTCGATACCGACGGCAAGGCCGAGCATGAGGCCGAGGATGGGGGTAATCGATGCCATCGCAATGGTGCCCGAAAGTGCGAGCGAGCCGGCTACACCAACGCCAACTCCGGTTACGGCCGTGATGAGCGGTAGGGATGCGGAGAGGACACTGCCGAGCATGACGATGAGCACGATGGCTGCGATCAATAGGCCAATTGCTTCGGAGGGACCGAACAGCGGGGGAATACCCTGCGAAAGCTCGCTCGAGTACTCGAATGTGACACCGTCAACCGGGTTCGTGTCGAAGAATTCGATCGCGCCGTTGCGGTCTTCGTCTTGCAACTCCATGCGGGGTGCGGTAAAGGCGACGTTGATGAGGGCGACACCGTCTTCAGCGTTGACCATGCGGATGCCTTGAGAGAAGCCCAAGAGCTCTGCGCCGTCAGCAAGCTGGACGCGGCCATCGTCGATGGCCTGCTGGTTTTCTTCCAACTCGCGCTGCCCGGTCTCGAGTTGTGCTCGCTGCCCATCGATTGCAGCTTGCTGCGCATCAAGCTCAGCGAGCTGCGCGCGTAGTGCGTCGAGCTGGCCTGCTGGGGCCAAGTCGCCAGCTGCCTCGAGTTGGGCAATACCGGCTTCAAGTTGTGTGCGACCTTCGCTCAGTTGCGTTTGGCCAGCTTCAAGCTGTGCCAGACCATCGGCGAGTTGCTGCTGGCCCGCATCGAGCTGCGCTTGGCCGTTATCGAGTTGGGCCTCGGCATCCGTCATCTGTTGCTCGGCGCCACCGCGCTGCGCTTCAGTTTCGAACGGATCGATGACGTCTTCGATGCCGGTTAGCTCAGTACGAGCCTTGACAATGAGTTTTTGGAGATCGGCCTGCTGTGTTTCGGTAAACGCTTCGCCGTTCGTGGTGTGTGCGACCACGGTTCCAGCAGCGCCCGAGAATTGGG
This sequence comes from uncultured Microbacterium sp., assembly GCA_964616805.1. Taxonomy (GTDB): domain Bacteria; phylum Actinomycetota; class Actinomycetes; order Actinomycetales; family Microbacteriaceae; genus Microbacterium. Next base: position 10,453 of record CAZTUC010000004.1, read on the forward strand.
GGAGTTCTTCGGCGAGCTGGTCAATGACCTCGGCAGACTTCGTGCCGGGAACATCAAAGTTGTTGCTGAGTTTGCCACCAAAGGCGAGGAAAGCGCCGGCCGCAAGCACCAAAATCGCGATCCAGGCACCGATCACACGCCACGAATTGCGTGATGCCCACTGACCGATCTTGTACAACAACTCAGCCATCAAAACCCCCACTTTTCAACCAGCACACCGCTGGAAACAACGCTTTCAGCCTAGTGAGCGTAGCTATGCGAAACCTTGTCTTGTCGGTTCTCGCACCAGGAATAAACCCACAATGCAAACAACGCGTGACTTATGCACAATCGGCCCTTCCGCCGGGCACAAAACTCGCCCGCCGAGCAAGCTAAACCCATGAGCAAAAAACCACCCGTACCCAGAATTGTTCTTCAAACCGACAGCGACGTCTTGCGCTTCGCGAAAGAAATCTTGCCCCGTGCCGGCCGGCGTGAAACGTGGCTCGTTTTTCTTGATCGAGAGCGTGTCGTGCTGCCGATCATGATGCCGATTGAAGATCTCCCGAGCGACCCGCACGAGTTCGTCGAACTGCCCACGGGCGCCGAAATGTTCCCGACAACGCTCGCCAGAGTTGCCGAAGGCGTGGCTGAGCTTGCGGATGCCGAAGCCGCCGTCATCATTTGGGAGCGTTGTGACGACGACAAGCTCTCACAACTCGAGATCGACAGTGTGCTCGCCCTCGATGAGTCGTTTGCGCTTGTTGGTGTGCCAATTGTGGCCCAGTTGCTGTGTCACAGCGACGGCATCCGATTGATTGAGCCGTACGAACTCGAACCCGACGCCGTGCTCGAAGCGCTGCAGGCCTATCAGGTCTGACGTTCACGCACCCAAGAAGGCGTGTGCGACGGTGTAGATGAGCAGGCCCGCGAGGGCGCCAACGAAGGTTCCGTTCAGGCGGATGTATTGCAAATCTCGCCCGACCATGAGCTCGATTTTTTGTGTCGTCTCGGCGGCATCCCACTTGTCGATCGTCTCGGTGATGATCGAGGCGATGTCGTGACGGTAGCGTTCAACAACGAACACCGCAGCATCGATGATCCACCCGTTGACGCGGGCTTGCAACGCCTCATCGGTCAGCAATCGCTCACCAATATCGCGCAGCGTCGCTGTTGCCCGACGTCGCAAGCCACTGTTGGGGTCGGCAAGGGCAACAAGGAGCCCATCTTTCGCGGCAGCCCAAGCGGATGCCGCAAGTTGCGCCACGCGTGGGCTGTCGAAGATGGAGTCTTTCGCACCGTCAAGCTTCGTTCGCAGTGCCGAATCGTGCTGCAGACCCTGCGCAAGTCGCTCAAGATATCCATCGATTGCGGCACGCGCCTTGTGCTGCGGATCTTCCTGCACGGCAAGTACAAACTTGAGGGCTTCGCTGTAGGCGGCCTGGTCAACGAATCGGTGCAGGCTCCGGGGCGCCCAACTCGGCAAGCGCTGTGAAAGCAACCCCGAGAATGCTTCGTCGTTGGCGAGCAGCCACTTCGCGACCGTGTCAATTGCCATGTCGACGGCATCGATGTGGGCATCCGATTCCACAACGCGTTCAAGCCACTCACCAGCCGGAGTCGCCCAATCAGCGCTCAGCAGATGATCGCGCGCGAGTGACGAAATCAGGTCTTGCACGTCGTCGTCACTGAGGGCGGCGAGTACCGCGCTCGCGGCAGTGCTGGCTTCGGCAACGACGCGCTCTGCGTGATCGGCTTCGATAACCCACTCGCCAAGTTTCGAGGCAAGCGCGGTCGATTCGAGGCGGTCGCGCACGACCGCACCCGAGAGGAAGTTGGTCTCGACGAAGTCGCCGAGGCTTGCGCCGATCTCGTTCTTGCGGGTTGGGATGATCGCCGTGTGCGGAATCTTCAGACCCAACGGGTGCCGAAAAAGCGCTGTGACAGCGAACCAGTCGGCAAGCCCGCCCACGAGGCCGCCTTCGGCCGCAGCACGAACATAGGCCCAACCGGGATATGACTGCTGCAGCCAAAAGCTGACCCCAAACAGGAGTGCCATAAAAACGAGCGCACCGATAGCAACCGCTTGCATGCGGCGCAGGTTTTTCAGCCGAACTTGATCGGCGTCGCTGAGCGCAATCATGTCGGTTCTTGCCATACGCCCAAGTCTGGCACGCGGTGCCAAGCGGTAGCTGTGGCATCCGATCGCTCGACCGAGTGGGCTACGACATTGTTGGGGTTGGCTCAGTGTCAGCCAAAGGGGAGGGGTCGCGGTGGCGCAAATCGGGCAGCTTCGTCACGAAGACTGTTGCGACGATGCAACCGAGGACAGCGAAAGCTGCCGCGGCGATGTAGGCGCCTTGGAAGCCGACGCCGTCAACCAAGAATCCGGCCACAGCCGAACCCGCGGCAGCACCGATCAGCTGACCGGTTGCCGTCCAGCCGAAGGCCTCGGCGGTTTGCGAGAACTTCACACTCGCCGTCGTCACGGCAAAAACAAGTGCGAGCACGGGGGCGACACCGAGACCCGCGATAAACAGTGAGGTGCTCGTCCAGAACAGGCTGAGCGAGAAAACCGTCGACGTCAGGCCGAGAGCGAGCAGTAAGAAACGGCGGGCAAGTGACCAACTGCTCATCGCAAGCGCACCGCTCGCAAGGCCGCCGATGAGGCTCCCGACCGAGAAAACAGCCAGGGCAATACCGGCCTCGAGGCCGTGTTCACCGTCAGGCCCCGCGAATTGTGCCACGACGCCGACCTCAACGGCAGAACACGCTCCGATGATGAGGAAACCGGCCAGCGTCGCAAGCGCAACGGGCGGGCGCAGCAGCACCTTGCCGATGGTGCCACGCGATTTCGGAATACGAACGTGCCCCACTTCAGGCAGCGAGATAAACCATCCGCAACCGATCAAGAGCACGACGACGACAAAGAACAGCCCAAATGTTGTTCCGATTTGGGTCGAGATGACGGTGATCAGCACGGGTGCAATCACCCAAATGATCTCTTGCAGTGACGCGTCGAGCGAGAACAGCGGAGTGAGTTGGCGAGAGTTGACGAGTTTTGGGTAGATCGTGCGTACGGCCGATTGCACGGGTGGGGTAGCAAGACCTGCCACGAGCGCAAGCAACATGTATACCGGGACGGGTACCTCGAGGATGGCGATTAAAGAGATTGCCACAGCGCTGACGAGCATCGTCGTGATCAAAACAGGGCGGATGCCCCACTTGCCCATCCATCGGCTCGTTATCGGCCCGGCAATTCCGGCGCCAATGGAGGTCGCTGCCAACACGAGGCCAGCGGAACCGTATGAACCGGTTACGCGCTCAACGTGTAACAACACCGCAAGGCTGACCATACCGCTGGGAAACCTTGCCACCAGTTGCGCAATGATGATGCGCGCAACACCCGGTGTTGACAGCACATCACGGTAGCTGCCCTTTTCAACACTCACCCCTCAACGGTACCCGTTTGCGACACGCCGCGACACGCGCAAACGAATACTTTTTTCCAATGAATGTCTGAGGTCGCCGATAGTGTGCAAAAAGCACCAAAAAACACCCCCTTCTCGGGGCTTAAACCGCACGAATCCGCGGTTTGTCGTGTCCGTCTGGATGTGGAGAAAACCGTGGATTTGCCTGTGGATAACCGGTGGAGAAGGGTGTAGAATTACAAGCGTGCAACTACTATCCCTTGTGGTTCCACCCGGGCGGCGCCACTATATGTAGTATCGAGTGAGACAAAGTAGTACACATCAAGGGGAGGGCATTTTATGGCTATTACGGTTTACACCAAGCCGGCTTGCGTGCAGTGCAACGCAACGTACCGGGCACTGGATGCAAAAGGCATCGAATACAACGTTCTTGACGTCTCAGAAGACGCTGATGCGCTCGAGCGCGTAAAGGCGCTGGGCTACCTGCAAGCACCGGTCGTCATCACCGATGAAGACCACTGGTCGGGCTTTCGCCCCGACAAGATCGACGAGCTCGCAGCTCGTCTGGTTTAAGCATCCGATTTTGCTCACAGTGAATCGAGAAACTCATGGGCACCGCGGTACTCAACGACCCCGTAGCGGTACAGCCGCTGTCGGATGTCGCGCCGCTGCTGGTCTACTTCTCGAGCACGTCGGGTAATACCAAACGGTTCGTCGAAAAACTGGGGTTGGCAAACAAGCGGATTCCGCTGTACGCCAATGAAGAACCCCTGGTTATTGATGAACCATTCGTTTTGATCACCCCCACCTACGGTGGCGGACAGGGTCGAGGCGAAGAAAAAGGGGCGGTGCCCAAACAGGTCATTCGGTTTCTCAATGACGAGCACAACCGAGACCTGATCCGCGGAGTTATCTCAGCGGGAAACACCAATTTTGGTGAGGCGTACTGTCTCGCCGGAGAAATCATCAGCCGAAAGTGCCAAGTGCCACACCTCTACCGGGTGGAGCTTTTTGGTACAAGCGAAGACGTCGCTCGCGTAAACGACGGATTGGAAACATGGTGGAAGCCGTAATTGACACTGCAGCCCAGGGCGATCTCGCATTTAAGCACGATGCGCGATACGACGGTATGAGCTATCACGACCTGAATGCTCTGCTCAATCTGTATGACGAGCAGGGAAACATTCAGTTCGACGCTGACAAGCGTGCAGCTCGCGAGTACTTCTTGCAGCACGTCAACCAGAACACCGTGTTCTTCCACTCGCTGCGCGAGAAGCTCGACTACCTCGTCGAGAAGGAGTACTACGACCCCAAGCTGCTCGAGCAGTATGAGTTCGAGTTCGTCCAGAAGCTCACCGACCGCGCGTTCGCTGCGAAGTTCCGCTTCCCGACGTTCTTGGGTGCGTTCAAGTACTACACGAGCTACACGTTGAAGACGTTCGATGGCAAGCGCTACCTGGAACGCTTCGAAGACCGCGTTGTCATGACAGCGCTCATGCTTGCTGAGGGCAATGAGACGCTCGCGACCGAGCTCGTCGACGAAATCATTTCGGGCCGTTTCCAGCCGGCCACCCCGACGTTCCTCAACGCGGGCAAGGCGCAGCGCGGCGAGCTTGTCAGCTGCTTCCTGTTGCGCATCGAAGACAACATGGAATCGATCGCTCGCGCAATCAACTCGTCGCTGCAGCTTTCGAAGCGTGGCGGTGGCGTTGCACTGTTGCTGTCAAACATCCGCGAGTCGGGTGCGCCCATCAAGCAGATCGAGAACCAGTCGTCGGGCATCATCCCCGTGATGAAGCTGCTCGAAGACAGCTTCAGCTACGCAAACCAGTTGGGCGCACGTCAGGGTGCCGGTGCGGTGTACCTGAACGCTCACCATCCCGACATAATGCGCTTCCTCGACACGAAGCGTGAAAACGCCGACGAGAAGATTCGCATCAAGACGCTTTCGCTCGGTGTTGTCATTCCAGATATTACGTTTGAGCTCGCGAAGAAGGGCGAAGACATGTACTTGTTCTCGCCGTACGACGTTGAGCGTGTGTACGGTATTCCGTTTGGCGACATTTCGGTGACCGAGAAGTACCACGAGATGGTTGACGACGCTCGCATTCGCAAGACGAAGATCAACGCGCGTGATTTCTTCCAAACGCTCGCTGAGATTCAGTTCGAGTCGGGCTACCCGTACATCATGTTTGAAGACACCGTCAACGCGCAGAACCCGATTGCCGGGCGCATCAACATGTCGAACCTGTGCAGTGAAATTTTGCAGGTGAACACCCCGACGACGTACAACGATGACTTGTCATACGACCAGATCGGGAAAGACATTTCCTGCAACCTCGGTTCGATGAACATCGCACTCTCGATGGATTCGGATGACCTTGGTAAGACGGTTGAAACGGCCATCCGCGCGCTCACTGCAGTCAGCGACCAGAGTCACATTTCGTCGGTTCGTTCGATCGAAGACGGCAACGACCGGTCGCACGCAATTGGCCTTGGCCAGATGAACCTGCACGGATACCTCGCTCGTGAGCACGTGCACTACGGTTCAGAAGCAGGGCTCGACTTCACGAACATCTATTTCTACACGGTGCTCTACCACGCGCTGCGGGCGTCGAACCTCATCGCGAAAGAACGTGGCGAGACGTTTGAGGGCTTTGCTGACTCGACCTATGCGTCGGGGGAGTTCTTCGACAAGTATGTTGACGCCGAATGGGCGCCGCAGACCGAGCGCGTTCGCGAACTGTTTGCAGCGCACAAGGTCCCCACGCAGGCTGACTGGGCCAAGCTGAAGAAGTCGGTGCAGAAGCACGGTATTTACAACCAGAACTTGCAGGCTGTGCCGCCCACCGGTTCGATTTCGTACATCAACAACTCGACCTCGTCGATCCACCCGATCGCTTCGAAGATCGAAATCCGTAAAGAGGGCAAGCTCGGCCGTGTGTACTACCCGGCTCCGTTCATGACGAACGAGAACCTTGAGTACTACCAAGACGCATATGAGATTGGCTACGAGAAGCTCATCGACACCTACGCCGCGGCAACGCAGCACGTCGATCAGGGGCTTTCATTGACGCTGTTCTTCAAAGACACGGCAACGACCCGTGACATCAACAAGGCGCAGATCTACGCATGGAAGAAGGGGATCAAGACGATCTACTACATCCGCTTGCGCCAGATGGCACTCGAAGGTACCGAACTCGACACGTGCGTTTCGTGCACGCTCTAGAAACACCGGAAGCGATTGAAATGACCCCTCCCGAATCGTTGAAACTCGTCGACCACGTTCAGGCGATCAACTGGAACCGCATTCAAGACGACAAAGATCTTGAAGTGTGGAACCGGTTGACCGGCAACTTCTGGTTGCCAGAAAAGGTGCCGCTTTCAAACGACATTCAGAGCTGGAACACGCTCACGCCAGAAGAGCAGACGCTGACGATGCGCGTGTTCACGGGGCTCACCCTGCTCGACACGATTCAGGGCACCGTTGGCGCGGTTTCGTTGATTCCGGATGCCGTGACCCCGCACGAAGAAGCGGTCTACACGAACATCGCCTTTATGGAGTCGGTGCACGCGAAGAGCTACTCGTCGATCTTCTCGACGCTGTGCTCGACGAAGGAGATCGACGACGCGTTCCGCTGGAGCGTCGAAAACGAGAACCTGCAGAAGAAGGCCGCGATCGTCATGGACTACTACCGTGGCGACGAGCCGCTGAAGCGCAAGGTCGCTTCGACGCTGCTCGAGTCGTTCCTCTTCTACTCGGGGTTCTACCTGCCGTTGTACTGGTCGTCGAAAGCGAAGCTGACGAACACCGCCGACATCATCCGACTGATTATTCGTGATGAGGCCGTGCACGGGTATTACATCGGATACAAGTTCCAGAAGGGGCTTGAAAACGAGACGCCCGAGCGTCAGCAAGAGCTCAAGGATTACACGTTCAACTTGCTGTTTGAACTGTACGAGAACGAGGTTCAGTACACGCAAGATCTCTATGACTCGGTTGGTTTGACCGAGGATGTCAAGAAGTTCCTGCACTACAACGCCAACAAGGCGCTGCTGAACCTCGGTTACGAGGCGATGTTCCCCGCGTCGGTGACGAACGTGAACCCGACGATTCTTTCGGCGCTTTCACCGAACGCCGACGAGAACCACGACTTCTTCTCGGGTTCGGGTTCTTCGTACGTCATCGGCAAGGCTGTTGCCACCGAAGACGACGACTGGGACTTCTAAGACTTCTCCTTAGAGGCCCCGCCTAAATACCTGTTCACGCCCCTGATCCGCGAATTTTCGCAGATCAGGGGCGTTTTCGTGTCTCCAGTCAATATGACAGAGGAGAACAGAGATGAACAGGAATACCCACCCGAAGTGGCACGGGGATGGCACGCGCGCACCTTCCAACTGGAAGGAGGGCGAGGCAGGGACCGGAATTTGCGGTTGCTGCGCTGCCCAAGCCGTGCCACTTCGTGCCACAGACCATCGAGTTAGCCCCCGGAGATCCACGGAATCATGCGGGTTTTGGAGGGCCGTGAGGTCGAGTGGCACGAAGTGGCACGACGGTCCACCAGCGTCCGTTCGAGTCCATGGGAGGGCATCATGAGCAACACCAAACGCGAGAATTGGGGGAGCCTGCGCAAGCTCCCTTCTGGCCGCTGGCAAGCCCGATACCCCGGGCCTGACGGAACGACTTACACGGCCAGAACTGATCAAGACAGGCCGCTCACCTTCCTCACCAAAACGGATGCACGCACCTGGCTTGCCGGGGTGCAGTCGAAGATGGCACGGGGGCTGTGGGAGCCGTCGGAGGCGACCGCAGCCAGGCTTGAAGCCGAGCTGGCAGTCGAACAGGCGCAGTCGTTGGGCTTCGAGGAGTACTCCAAGCGTTGGCTTGAAATGATCCGTACCGAACCCAATCGCAGCGGTAAGAAGCGGGCGGTGGGGACGGTGCGCTCGTACCAGGGGAAGGTCACCGGCTATCTCATTCCAGAGTTCAGAAACACTCCGGTGCGCGAGATCGACGCCGCCCGCATCAAGGTGATGACCGACCGACTCGACCAGATCCCTGCACCGCTGAACCCGAACTCCAAGTTCAACGGCATCACGAGGCCGGTGCTCATCGTGCTCATGATGATCCTGCGACAGGCAGCGCGAGACGGCGTCATCCCCGCGGCGCCAAATGTGTCGGTGCCGCGGCAAGAGTCGGTGAGACACGACGCAGACCACGACGCGGGTGAAGACGTTGCGAATCCCATACAGGTTGAAGCACTGTACGAGGCGGTTCCAGATCAATGGGCTATCGCGGTGCTGCTCGCGGCATGGTGTCAGCTGCGCCGAGGTGAGTGCCTCGGTCTGCAGCGTCGTGACATCGAGTGGCACGACGACGGAATCGCCACACTGCACGTACGGCGTCAGCTCAATGCCAACACCGGTGGCTACACCGACCTGAAGAGCGAGGCTGGTAGGCGATCCCTCAGCATCCCGAAGCTCATGATTGATCGACTGCAGCAGCACTTGGGCGACTACGTTTCGTCCGATGCGAAGGCGCCGGTGCTTCCCGCCGATCGCCGAGGGAGCATCCCGCTGTCGAACACCCGGTGGGGATACATCTGGGCTGACGCGCGGGATGGAGTGGCGGGGCTGCCCCACCGCTTCAGGTTTCACGACCTCCGCCACACGGGGCTGACCCTCTTCGCTCAAGAGGGTGCGACGCTCGCTGAGCTGATGCGGCGCGGTGGTCATGCTGACATCCACATCGTGTTGCGTTACCAGCACGCCACGATGAGCCGTGACCGGGAGCTGGCTGATCGGATGAGTGACCGTGTCAGCACGAGCATTACCCGCGCACAGAAGGAAGGTGAAGGGGGCGCAGAGACCTAACCGGACAGCCGCGGACACCTGTGGAGTGACACTCATTCGCTTACAGGGAGGTAACACCATGGCTGCTCGAATTCGATCTGAGGCATCTGAATCCGCGTTGGTTCCATTGGCGGTCGCAGCCGAGAACTTGGGGGTCTCAGTCAAGACCATCAGGCGTCGAATCGCTGACGGCACCGTCCGCGGGTATCGGGTCGGCCGACTCATCCGCGTTGATCTCGACGAGCTTCGCCGGAGTTTGGTGGTCGAGATTCCCACAGCAAGATAGAAGTTACAGCACCCGGCTTTTGGGTGAGACAGCATGCGGCGCCCCTGCGCGGATCACACTCCGCGCAGGGGCGCTCGTCTCGCCCTCCATCATTCGTACGATGTCGGCTCCACTGGTGACGACACGGGCGTGGCCACTTTGCAGAAGAAGGTTGGTGCCAGTGCTGGCGGCGCTCGTTATGGGCCCGGGGACTGCGCCGACGAAGCGCCCCAGCTGCGTCGCCTCGGTGGCCGTGTGCAACGAACCTGACCGGGATCCTGCTTCAACGATGATCGTCGCGCTCGACAAAGCGGCGAGGATGCGCGATCGGTCGATAAACCGCTGGCGAGTCGGCGCGACCGACGGTGGTACCTCGGACAGCAGCAGCCCTTCGCGCGCAATACGGTCGATGAGATCAGCGTGGCCCGCGGGGTATGGGCGATCAACCCCAGAAGCGAGCACTGCGATCGTGTTCATATCGCGGAGGAAGGCGGCGCGGTGCACGGAGGCCTCGATCCCGTACGCCGCGCCTGCGACCAGCGTTCTGCCGCTCTGAGCGAGGCCTTCGCAGAGTTCGTCGGTGACATGCGCGCCGTATGCGGTGGCGGCGCGGGCGCCCGTGACGGTGATGCGCTGCGGGAGCGGCTCAGCGAGCAACTCCGTGCGCCCCTTTGCCCAGAGCGCGTATGGGGCACGAGCGCCGAGATCGTTGAGTGACGTTGGCCAGTCGGGGTCGCTGGGAATGATCACACGGAACTTACTGGCCTCAACTATTCGCTCGGCAAGGCGATCCGGGGTGGCAGCTGAAAGGAGCCGATCGCGCCACACCGCAGCCTCAACGCGATCCATGCCCGGGACCGTGCCGTCCCCTTCTGCGATTGAGATCAGCTCTGCTGCGCCCACCTCGGTGAGTAGTTTTCCCGTGGCGACGTCAGCGGGGGTGCCGATAATCGATAGCAATACGCGGGCGGATCGATCATCCCTAGCAAGAGCGGTGAGCGCGGGCATGGTGGCCTCCTTCGAGAGTGACTTCTTCTAGAAGGTGCGCCTCATCTGACCCTTTCGCATCTGCAAAAGCGGGCGTACATTGGAAGGTGAGGCACGTCCACAAGTAATAGGCCCTTCGGGGTGGCCCTCACGGGAACTCGATCATATGTCGCCTCCTCTTCGGAGAAGTATGTATATCGGGAGGCCCGCCATGATTCGCTCAATCTGGATCTTGAGTATCTACGTTCGCTCGTTCATGCAGCACTGCATGCCGACCAACATCCTCATCGCTTTCATTCGGCGGCGTCGTGGGCTGAAGTGGGGTGTGCCAGCGATGTTGCTTGCCGTGCCCTACGCGCTGGCTGCCGTGTGGTGTTTAGACCTGATCGATCACGGCCAGCCGGGGTGGCTACACCTCGTGATCATGATCTGTATCTGGAACGCAATAAAGTTCATCGTCATGGGCCCGGTCAGCGTGATGCTGTTGTTGCGGTGGAAGCATTTTGAGGCAGTCGCCCGCAGAGAGGTAGCCATGCACGAGTCACCGGCTGAGTCCAACACTGTGCTCAGCCGGTGACGGCGATTAGTTGGGCACTTCTCCCGTGTGCTCGTCGATACTCGCGTAAAAGGCATCTTCGGCGGCTTCGCGTACTTGAACCTGGTCGACGACGAATTGCACGAAGTCTGCATCGCGGTCAGTGATGACCTGTTCGACGTTTTCGACCGTGTGATTCTCACCGGGCCAGATTGTCAGCCGTGTGGGCCGGTCTCGATCGAGACGGGTGCCACTCGCAGCCACCCAGTCACGGAGCCGCTGCCGCGCGTCAGCGAAGTCTCGATGCCAGCCCAGTGGGGCAGAGCCGTCTTGGTTCGCGTCATAGGCGCAGAGCCAGTGCAGATGGAGCGCAGACAGCTCCCAGAGCAGCTCGGGGTGTCGGTGCCAGAGCGGTGGGATCACTGACGCTGGGAGCCCGTACTCCAGTCGGAGCCAGTCCACCCAGCGATTGAGTTCAAGCAGCTCTTGTTCAAGGTCGTGCGAGGTGAGCAGGTTCCAGTTGACTGGGTGTGGCGGTTCAGCCACCAGATTGCCATCGCCCCACGGTGCGTGAGGGCGGTCATCGCTTTCATCGGGATCCTCCTGAGCGTTCATGCTTCGATCTCCATTCGTGCGTTAGAGGCCGAGCGCCGGTGGGCTGAATACTGATCGCTGTGCGGGGGATTCAAACGCTCGACTCTGCTCCCGCGCGGGAGCGTCTTGGCCTGCAACTTTGCGAGGTGAGCGATCCACGTCGTACCGGGTGCGAACAGCATCATGGCCGATGCGCTTCGCCACGAACTCATCGCTTTCGACAGCCTGGCCCTCACGTTCATAACTCACGGGGCGGTGATAGCCCACGGCGATGAAGTTGTCGCCCTTCGTGAACCGTTCATTTGCCAGTTCCGCTGAGCGCCCAAACATGACGAGATGATGGAAGCTCGTCTCGAGCTGCGTGAAGCTGCCGTCCTCTTCGCGACGAAAGTGCTCCTGCCCAAAGCGAAAATAGAGACGCTGGTTTCCGTTTGCCGAGGTCGTCAGCTTGGGGTCGGTGGCGACAAAGCCAGAGACGGATTCTTGCGTGTGGATCGACATGTTCTCTTCCTGTCTGCTCGGGTGACCGGCTTTGTTCGGTCACTACAAAGGGAAGGTGCGCGTGGATTCCCGCGCGTATCGTCATGCCGCGGGGCGTTCCAGCAATGCCTCAACTGCCGTGCGATCGGCTTTGAGCTGCGGGCTGTCGGTCCGCTTCGGCCACGGATGCAGGTCGGTGATGATCGGCGGTGCCGATCGCAGCAAGATGACCCCAGTGCCAAATGGCAGGGTGCGGATGCGGTCGGGCGGCAAAATCGGGACGCGCCGAATGGAACGTTGGTTCGAGCGCGAACCATAGTCTCCCAGCGTGATCGAGTCGGTGAACTCGTCCCGTTCTCCGATCAGGGTGGAGAGGTCTTGGAGGTCACGAGAGTTGGATGCGCCGCCCAGAATGATCTTCGCGATGCTGGCATCCCAGATGGCCGCCGCTTGATTCTCGGACCACTTGTCTCGCGCTTGGGCGAGTGACTGGAGCACGGGCATAGTCGTGATCCCCGTACCGCCGCCCTCTGCCATGAGCGTCGGGAGCGAAGGAAGCGGAGCGAGGTTTCCAATCTCATCGAGGGCGAGTAGTAGCGGCGGATCAAGCCGGGCGCCCGGTGATCGTGCTGCCATGCGGCGGGCCGTCTCGACGAGGTCTTCGACGAATGCTGCGACGAGAGCAGAGCTGTTCCCAGCCCCCGCACCGGTAGCCAGCAAGTAGAGCGTGCCGCGACTGCGAATGAACGTCTCGGGGTCGAAGTGCTCACCGTCCGACGGACTGACGGCATCGAGCACCCGCGGGTCTGCCAGTGCAGAGAGCGCGAGGGAAACACCCTGCCAGATGCTGTCGCGCGTGCGTGGATCAGCATCGAGCATCGCCTCCAGCGACTCCGCCCAACCTGTCGCCGCAAGTGGCGACCCGATCAAGATTGCAACTGCTTCGGCCGCCGCCGAAGGATCGAGCGTCCACCGGAAGAGTTCAGTTGGGCTGCGGCGGTCGAGAGCTGCAGCGTGCAAGAGTGCCTGCAACGCAATGCGCGTCTTTCCCTCCCAGAACCCGCCGCCTTCGACGCCGCCCGAAGACAACTCGGTGGCCGCGGCCAGCCCGGTTGCCCGGATCATTGCGGTGAGTGGATCCTCACACCCGCGGATCGGAGACCACCGCAGCCCGGCAGGGATACCTTCAGCGAGACGCTGTGGGTCGAAGACAGCGACCGGCCCGAGCCGCGCTCGTGCTCTGAGTGTTGCGGTGAGGTTGTCGGGCCTCGTCGACGTCGTGACGACCGCGCCCGGTGCATCAAGGATCGCCGGGATGACGATGTGCAGACCTTTGCCTGAGCGCGGTGGCCCGATCAGCAAGATCGAGTCTTCGACGCTGGCCCAAATCTGCTTGCCGCGTGACCGGCCCAACAAGTAGCCCACGTCCTCAGGCATTGGCTTTTCCAGCGAAGGACGAAGCGTGGCAGCCCGGTGCAAGAGCGACTTCGCGGACGCATTGGCTACGACTTCGTGGCTCGTGGCAGTGCCCGCGAGCTTGTGCGGATCGGCATCCGCGGCTCGAGAATGGCGCCGCCACCTCATCCAGGTCCAGCCGATCGCGCCACTGAGTCCGAGAAGCAACGTCATAGCCACGGCCCAGTAGATGATCGCATTGAGCGCGGGTGCTTGGAGTGCTGCCGCCGGGTCCAACGGATCAAAGAGAACGTTGACACCGCCAGCAATTCCGACTTCTGGTTGCGTTGTCCCAGTGAGGAAGGCAGCAATCGAACCTGAGGCTCGCAGGACCACGGCAACACCAAAGACAGCGACAAGGGCAACCATCAAAGCGTTGGTCAACTCATCACCGAGCCCACGACCCTGCGCGTGTGGAGTGCTCATGACGGCAGCTGCTCCGAGACGATCACGCCTGAGACGCGTCCGATGAGCATGATTTCCGAACGATGGTCCACCAACTGGCTTAGGTCGACGAGTGCGCGAGCGCTCCCATCAGCACTGGAGACTGACAGCGCGATAGTGATGTCTTCGCCAGGAATAAATCCGGACCCGGTGATCTCGAAGAGCTGATGCGTCGGGCGGTGTCGCGCTCGCCGCGTCGCACTGGGCTGCCCAACTTCGACTGCGGTGCGTTCGTTTTGTACCGCACGAATGATGTCGGTGAAGACGGAGCCGTCAAACTCATGGACTTCGATTCGGACTGTCCGCGTCCGGTGGGCGGAGATCGAATCGAGCAGATCCCCAAACCGTGCCCTGATCCAAGGAGCATCGGGCGTTGGAGGTGGGAAGTCATGTCCGTCGCAGCTGATGTGCATGATGCCGAGCTCATTGACCGTGATGACTGCGAGCGGAAGGCTGACGTGTGATTCGGGTGGTGTTTCGGCAGGGTTGTTGCGATTGCTCATGCCACAGAGGTGCGCTCCTGGGTACGCTCTCTCAATCGTTCAACCCATTAGGTTCACAACCCAATGGGTGTGGTGCGCAAGTTAGCGGTTTGTTTGGGGCGCCAACGTGCTGGTAGCTGCGGCGAGCACAGACAGGACCGGACTGTAGTACGCCCATCGGCCGCGCTGTTGGCGAGTGACGAGTCCGGCTTCGACGAGTTGCTTCATGTGATGTGAAACCGTAGGTTGCGAGAGACCGACTGGTTCCGTGAGGTCACACACGCACATCTCGCCGCTGGCGCTGGCAGCAATGAGTGAGAGCAGCTTTACTCGTGTCGGGTCGCCGAGGGCCTTGAAAACTTTCGCCAAATGCTGGGCATCCACATCAGTCACGACATTGTCGTCAAACGTCGCGCAGCAACTTGACGACAAAACTGAAGGCGCAACGTCCTGCAAATTATTCATACCACCATTCTGCCCAACATATTGACAGTTGTCGATATGAGGCGATAGGTTTTTCATATCGATGAATGTCAATGGATGGAGAAATGTGATGCACGAAGTCGTCGTGATTGGAGCAGGGCCCCAGGGGCTCGCAGCTGCTGCCCATTTGCTGGAGCGCGGAGTTGAACCACTGGTGCTAGAAGCGGGCGATGCCCCGGCCGCAGCAGTATCGGAGTGGGCGCACGTGCGCTTGTTTTCGAAATGGTCTGAAGTGATCGACGGTGCGAGCAAGCGTCTCCTTGAGACAACTGACTGGATCGAACCCGCTGAAGGCTACCCGACGGGGGCACAGTGGATCTCTGAGTATCTCGCACCCCTTGCCTCGATACTTGCGGAGCGGGTGCGTTACGGCGTTCGTGTGACAGGAGTCAGCAAAAAGGGGCGGGACCGATCGGTAGATGTGGGCCGGTCGGATCAGCCGTTCACCATTCACATGGTGAAAACGGATGGTGGAGAAGAACGAATTGAAGCTCTATCCGTGATTGATGCTTCGGGAACCTGGAATACACCAAGCCCAGCGGGCGCGGACGGAATCCCCGCATTGGGGGAGAAAACAGCCGCGGCGGCAGGCATCCTCAGTTACCAGATTCCGACACCAGAAGATGTCCGTGCACTCTCGGGTAAACACGTCGTTGTCGTAGGTAACGGCGCATCGGCGAAAACAGCCATCACACAGTTGGTTCGGATCGCCCGGCGCGATCCTTCTACCCAGATCACCTGGGTGCTGCGCCGCGGTGTAGTCGGTAATACGTTTGGCGGTGGCGCAGCGGATGAGCTTCCAGAGCGTGGTGCACTTGGCCAGCTTGCAGGAAAGTACGTCGCTGACGGACTCGTGGACCTTGTCACGGGATTCAGGGTTACAGAAGTGAATCGTGACGGTGATCGTGGAATTTTGATCGCGGAAGACGGTCGCTCGCTTGCCGCCGCAGACCAGATCATCGTGTTGACCGGGTTCCGCCCTGACCTGTCGATCTTGTCGGAAGTTCGATTGGATATAGATCAGCGTCTTCAGGCGCCCGCCCGTGTGGCGACTGAGGTTGATCCCAATCTGCACTCGTGTGGATCGATCCGTGCCACTGGTGCAGCGGATCTTGCCCACCCTGAAGAAGATCTCTACATTGTTGGCGCGAAGTCCTACGGGCGAGCCCCGACATTCTTGGCGCTGACGGGATTCGAACAGGTGCGCAGCGTCACTGCGGCATTAACGGGCGACCTTGAAGCTGCACAGCGCGTTGATCTGGTGCTGCCAGATACTGGTGTGTGTGGTGGTGCTGGCTTGTTTGATGCTCCCGAGGAGACATCGGGTGGTAACTGTTGTGCAACCACACCAGCGCCGATTGAGTTGGTTTCGTCGCTCGGTCGCTAATTCCCTGAGGGAGTGGTGACTTCCGGTCCAGCTCGTTTGGCCATTGATGGGGTGGTGCTCAAGGTATTGAGCACCACCCCATTCGTTTCAAATCAATCGAGAAGTGAAGAAATAAGCGTGGTGATACGCTGCTTGATGTCGTCACGAATGGGGCGCACTGAGTCAATGCCCTGCCCCGCGGGGTCATCAAGCTCCCAGTCCTCGTAACGCTTGCCTGGGAAGAATGGGCAGGCATCACCGCAACCCATCGTGATCACTACGTCAGAGTCCTGCACAGCCTCAGTGGTAAGCACTTTGGGTTGCTCGGCGGTGATGTCGATGCCTTCTTCGCGCATGGCGGCGACGGCTGTGGGATTGATCTGGTCGGCGGGCATCGACCCGGCGGAGCGTACCTCGATGCGATCGCCAGCGATGTGGCGTAGGTATCCCGCGGCCATTTGCGAACGCCCGGCGTTGTGCACACAGACGAAGAGCACGGAGGGCTTGGTTTGAGTGGTCATTGAAGTTTTTCCTTATGTGGTGAGCGTGTCAAGCAATGTGTGTACGCGGGTGGCGAGGTCGTCGCGGATCGCTTTGGCACCGTCATCAGAGGCGAGGGCAGGGTCTCCCACTGCCCAATCCTCGTAGCGCACACCGGGAATGATGGGGCAGACATCACCGCAGCCCATGGTGATGACGACGTCTGCGGCACGCACCGCGTCATCGGTGAGTGGCTTTGGAAATGCTGTTGTCGCATCTTTGTCACCCTCAATTTCTGTGAGGAGCGAACGTACACTCGGGTGCACATCGACAGCTGGGTTCGATCCGGCCGAGCGAGCGATAACGGTGCCACCCGACAACTGATTCATGAGGGCTGCCGCGAGCTGCGAACGCCCGGCATTCGCAACACATACGAACAGCACCTGCGGAACAGAAGTCTCACGGTCACGCATCAGGTCAGCAAGACGTTGTCTCGCGAAGCGTTCAGTGAGGGGAATCATGTGTTGGGTAAGTTTCGCAGACCTGACGAGACCCGCATACGATTCCCGTACGATCGCGGTTACCAGGTCGCGATTCAACTCGGAAAGTTCGTCGGCCAGTTCATCCGCGAGCCGCGTAACGCGAGCATCCATAGTGCGCAGCGCGACAGTGCGATCCTGTTCGCTCTCAACATCCTCAAGGAGGGTCGCCGGTGCAAAGGAATCTAGCAGCGCGGTGACAGCATTTTTGCGAGATGCGACGACTCGATACCAGACCCAGGTGCCACGACGTTCTGAGGCGAGCAACCCAGCGTCCTTCATGACTTTCAGATGGTGAGACACCGTGGGCTGCGACACGTCAGTAAGCTCAGCAAGATCGCACACGCACGCTTCACCGCGGGGGTCTGTGGCGATGGCAGAGAGCATTCGCAGGCGGAGTGGCTCAGCGAGCGCCTTGAGTGTGGTTGCGACAGAGGAAGCGGCTGCAGCTCCCATCGCGTGCTCCACTGTAGGTGTGCATATTTCTGGGTTGCGGAGCGCGGTGTCCGGGATCATGACTTGCTCGTTTCAGTCGCGTATGGGTCAGTCTTAAACCAAACTCTCGCCAGCCACAGGGAGACGTACACCAGGCCGACGAGCACCGGCACTTCAATGAGGGGGCCGACCACACCCGCGAGCGCCTGGCCAGAGGCAGCACCGAACGTGCCGATTGCGACTGCGATCGCGAGCTCAAAGTTATTGCCTGCTGCGGTGAACGCAAGGGACGTGGATCGGGCATAGCCGAGACCGATCGCTTTACCAGCGATCATGCCGACAAACCACATAATGGCGAAGTATGCGAGCAGTGGCACCGCGATACGAGCAACATCAAGCGGGTTATTTGTGATTGCTTCGCCCTGGAACGCGAAGAGCAGCACGATGGTGAAGA
Organism: uncultured Microbacterium sp.; assembly: GCA_964616805.1. Classification (GTDB taxonomy): domain Bacteria; phylum Actinomycetota; class Actinomycetes; order Actinomycetales; family Microbacteriaceae; genus Microbacterium. Next base: position 28,715 of record CAZTUC010000004.1, read on the forward strand.
GCAGACCGTAGAGCGCCCACGGGCCGATCCTCGGGAGGAACTTCGCTTCGTACCATTCTCGGCCGCGACGCTTCTCGCCGACCCACCGCGACATAAACCCTGCAAGCAGTGGAACGCCCAGGAAAACCAGCACATTGAGCGCGATCTGCCACACCGAAACGTCGAGGCCCTGAGTGTCGAGGCCGAGCCAGCCGGGGAGTACCGTGAGGTAGAACCAGCCGAGCACGGAGAACATGACGACCTGGAACACTGAGTTCACCGCGATCAGTACCGCGGTTGCGTCGCCGTCACCGCATGCCAGGTCGTTCCAAATCACGACCATCGCGATACAGCGAGCAAGCCCAACGATGATGACACCGGTGCGATACTCGGGGAGATCCGCGAGGAAGATCCATGCAAGGGTGAACATAAGCGCAGGGCCAACGAGCCAGTTGAGCACGAGCGATGAAATGAGCAGCTTTTTGTCCCCGGTGACTGCTGCGACTTTGTCGTAGCGGACCTTCGCGAGCACGGGGTACATCATGACGAGTAGCCCGAGTGCGATGGGCACGGAGATGCCACCAACCTCAAGTCGTGTCAGGAGTTCGGAGATGCCGGGGATGAAACGGCCGAGCAGGAGGCCTACGATCATGGCTAGCCCGATCCAGACCGCGAGCCACTTGTCGAGAGCCGACATGCGCTTGGGTGTCACCCGCGACGGAGTTGCCAAGGTATTCGTCATGAGAGCAGTTCCTTAATCTTTGCCGCGATAACTGGTCTTGGGTGTGCCCCGATAAGCACATCGACTCGCTCTCCAGCCTGGTAAAAACCGAGGGTTGGAATCGAAGTGACACCCGCCGCAGATACGGTGGCCGGATTCGCATCCGCATCAACTTTGACAATCTTCACTCGGCCCGAAAACTCGGCTGCTAAGTCTTCAAGCACTGGTGCGATCGCCTTGCACGGGCCGCACCAGGTCGCCCAGATGTCGACGACAACAGGGAGACCTGACTGGAGCACTTCGTGTTCAAAGGTGTCATCGGTGACGTTGACGATACTCATATGACACTCTCCAGAACGAGATCCGAGCGTTGTTCAGATGAGATGAGACTTGATAAAAATTGCTGTGCATCCTGCGCTGCGGCGCATCCCGTACCTGCAGCGGTGATCGCCTGCCGGTAAGTGTGATCGACCAAGTCGCCCGCCGCGAACACGCCTGGGAGGCTCGTTCGGGTGGATGGATGCTCAACTTTCACGTAGCCATCGCTATCGGTTGCCACCTGCTCTGCGACAAGCGCGGATCGTGGGTCATGACCGATGGCAATGAACACCCCCGTCACGTCTAACACTCGTTCCGAGCCGTCAACCGTGCTCTTGAGTCGGAGCCCATCGGCCTGCTCCTCGCCAAGGATTTCAGCCACTTCGGAGTTCCAGGCAACCTCAATCTTGGGGTCAGCGAGCACTCGATCGACCATGATCTTGGAGGCGCGGAACTCATCACGACGGTGGACGATGGTGACCTTTGATGCGAATCGCGTCAAAAATAGCGCCTCTTCCATCGCGGAATCACCGCCTCCAACTACGGCGATCTGCTTCTCGCGGAAGAAGAACCCATCACACGTGGCACACCACGAGACACCATGGCCAGAAAGACGATCTTCCTCGGGCAAGCCGAGCTTGCGGTACTCGGACCCCATCGCCAGCACTACAGCACGAGCGGCATAGGCCTCACCGTTACCGGTCTTGATCGTTTTGACGGCTCCTTCAAGGTCGATGCTTACAGCATCGTCGTTGATGATTCGCGCACCGAATCGCTCGGCCTGGGCGCGCATCGCATCCATCAGGTCTGGGCCCTGAATCCCGTCGATAAAGCCGGGAAAGTTTTCGACCTCGGTTGTTGTCATCAGCGCGCCGCCCGCAGTTACGGATCCTGCGAGGACTACCGGAGCAAGGCCCGCACGTGCTGCGTAAACCGCGGCCGTGTATCCAGCAGGTCCGGAGCCGACAATAACTAGCTCTACTTCTTGAATCGACATGTGTCTATATTGGCAAACTTCGATACATGCTGCAACCTCGTGTGACGAAATTCACTGACTCGTTAGGTGGTGTTCAACTATAAGGTTGCGGGTGCGCCATGGCCCCGCTGCGGCTAGCGAGCGCGCAACGCTTCACGAGAGGAGCGCTGGGGCGCGGAAACTCCACGCCGCCGACGATCCGTGGAATCACGCGCGTGATGGCGATTGTCGGGATCTTCTCTGAGGTTCCAGCCAAAGCGTCAGCTCATAGGTCACCACTTGCTGACTGTTCATCTAGGACTGTATAGTTCAGCACATGCTGACTATTGCTTCTCGTGTGGACGTGATGAACCGGTTGGGTCGCGCCATGGCTGATCCGACGCGGTCGAGGATTCTGTTGACATTGCTTTCGGGACCAGGATACCCAGCGGAGTTGGCGCGGGAATTGGAGCTGACACGGACGAATGTGTCGAACCACCTGGCCTGTCTGCGCGGGTGCGGGATCGTGGCCGCTGAGCCCGAGGGCCGCAAGACTCGTTACGAGATCGCCGACCCTCACCTGACGGCGGCATTGACGGCACTGGTGGATGTGACCCTTGCAGTCGACGAGCAGGTTCCGTGCATCGATCCGGCCTGCACTGTTCCCGGTTGCTGCATCACCGTGGACACCGCTGAGGCAGCCCATTGAGCGCGTCGTGTTGCGAGCTGCCCAGCACAACAGGGGCTGAGACGGAGGAGATGGAGCGCCCATGGTGGCGTGATCTAGCGATCCTGATTCCACTGGCTTCTGGACTTTTCTTCATCGTGGGCCTGGTCACCGAGTGGACGACGGGGAATAATCCGACCGCTGAAATGGTGGCGTTGGTGCTGTTCTGGATTGGGCTACTGCTCGGGGCATACACGTTCGTGCCCGGGGCGCTGCGGGGTCTATTCACCAAGGGCAAGCTCGGCATCGCGCTACTAATGACGATCAGTGCCGTTGGGGCGGTGATCCTCGGGTATGTCGAGGAGGCCGCGGCGCTGGCGTTCCTGTACTCCATCGCCGAAGCGCTCGAAGACAAAGCGATGGATCGGGCCCGGTCCGGCCTTCGCTCTCTGCTCAAGCTGGTACCCGAGACGGCGACCATCCTTCGCGCTCGCATACCTGTCGAGATTCCTGCACGAGAGATCCGGGGCGGTGATGTGTTGCGGGTGCGGCCCGGTGAACGCATCGCAACCGACGGCACGGTCGCTCGGGGTGCGAGCAGGCTGGACACCTCGGCGGTCACTGGGGAATCTATCCCCGTGGAAGTTACCGCTGGCGATCAGGTCGCGGCGGGGTCGATCAACACCTCCGGGTCACTGGAAATCACCGCCACCGCTGATGGCACAGACAACTCGCTGACTACTCTCGTCGGGCTCGTGGAGCAGGCACAGCAGGACCGAGGTCAGCGTGCCCGCCTCGCGGACCGCATCGCACGCCCACTTGTACCGGGCGTGATTATCCTCGCTGTGCTCGTCGGGACGATCGGGTCGTTGTTCGGTGACCCGGAGACGTGGATCATTCGCGCTCTGGTTGTGCTTGTCGCGGCCTCCCCGTGTGCACTCGCGATCGCGGTGCCGGTCACAGTCGTTTCCGCGATTGGTGCCGCGAGTCGCTTTGGAGTGATATTCAAGAGCGGTGCGGCGTTCGAACGCTTTGGCACCTTGCGTCGTATCGCTGTCGATAAGACCGGCACACTCACCCGCAACCAGCCTGCAGTCACCGCGGTCGAGGCAGCCGACGGTGTTTCCCGCGAAGAAGTGCTCGCCTGGGCAGCGGCCATCGAGCAGCACAGCACCCATCCACTTGCAGCCGCTATCACCGCCGCGGCCCCGGGTACACCCGCCGCATCCGGGGTGAGCGAAACACCCGGCCACGGCGTCACCGGCCATGTCGACAGCCACAAGATCACCGTCGGGAGCCCCCGCTGGATCACCCCGGCCGGTGACCTCGCGAGTAGGGTCGCGGCGATGGAATCAGACGGTCAGACCTGCGTCATGGTCACCCGCGACGGGCACACTGTCGGTGCGATTGGTGTCCGCGACGAGCTCCGGCCCGAGGCCGCCGAAACCGTTGCCTCACTCCGTGACCTGGGGGTCGAGGTAATGATGCTCACTGGCGATAACTCCCGCACCGCGAACGCTCTCGCGAAGATCGCTGGGATCGCTGACGTGCGCGCGGAACTACGCCCCGAAGATAAAGCCCGTGAAATCACCGACTCAGTGAAGCAACAGCCGACAGGCATGATTGGTGACGGTATCAATGACGCCCCCGCGCTGGCCTCGGCCACCGTCGGCATCGCAATGGGCGCAACCGGGTCGGATGCAGCCATAGAGTCTGCCGATATCGCCTTCACAGGTCATGATCTTCGCCTCATCCCACAAGCGCTGCGCCATGCGCGTCGCGGGCGAAACATCATCAACCAGAACATCGTTCTGTCTTTAGCGATCATCGTCGTGCTGTTGCCACTGGCGATCACCGGTGTACTCGGTCTTGCCGCCGTCGTCCTGGTTCACGAGGTCGCCGAAGTTTTTGTCATTGCCAACGGGTTACGCGCTGCCCGTACCCGACGACCGCGCCTATACCCGATCGCATCAGAGCAGAACCGCAATGCAAAGACCACACCCGAAGTGAAGAACGAAGGAGTGGATGCATGAAGGTTCAGGTATTACATATCGAAGAATGCCCCAGCTGGGAGGAGGCCGGGGCACGGGCCAGACAAGTACTCGACGGTGCAGGTCTGGCGGATGTGGCTGTTGAGTTCGTCGTTATCCGCACGCCAAACGAAGCAGCGAGTACTGCGTTCGCTGGCTCGCCAACTATCGTCGTCGACGGTGAAGACCTGTTTCCGTCCGATGGACAGACCACTTCGCTCGCCTGCCGGGTCTATTTGACTGAATACGGCCTTGCCGGAACGCCCACCCGAACGCAGATCGAGCGAGCACTCCAGAATCACCTGTAACTGACATAGAGGAGAATGAGAGCCATGCGAGCCGGGGTCGAGTGGATGGAGCGATTCCAGGTGCGGCTCTACTTGGTGGCCCTCCTTGTTGGACTTCTCGTCGGGCTCCTGCTCCCTATGGTCGCGTATCCGGCCGAGGCCGCGATCAACCCCGTGCTTGGACTCCTGCTGTATGCGACGTTCCTCGGGGTGCCGTTCCGACAGATCGGGCAGGCGTTCCGAGACTGGCGGTTTCTCACCACCGTGCTTGTCGTGAACTTCATCTTCGCGCCAGTGGTGGTGTGGAGCCTGTCGCGTATCGTCGCACACGACCAGGTGCTGCTAGTCGGGGTGTTGTTCGTGTTGCTGACGCCGTGCGTGGACTATGTGATTGTGTTCACCGGGATCGCGGGCGGCGCAAAAGATCGTCTCCTCGCCGCAGCTCCGCTGCTCATGCTCGCCCAGATGCTGCTACTCCCGCTCTATCTCTGGGTCTTCGTCGGAGCTGAGTTCGTCGCTGCCGTCGATCTCGCCCCTTTTCTCGAAGCGTTCCTGCTGCTCATCGTCCTGCCCCTGGCCGCGGCTGTGCTCACCCAGCTCGCGGCTGCGCGCACCCGTTGGGGCAGGGCGCTGGAAACAGTGGTGCTGGGGGCGATGGTGCCGCTGATGATGCTCACGCTCGCGATCGTCGTCGCCTCCCAGATCGGCGGCGTGAGTGCCCAACTCGACTCGCTGCTGCTCGCGATCCCCGTCTACGTCCTCTTCGCCGCGATCATGGTGCCGATCGGCGCAGTCGCTGGAAAGGTTGCGAGACTCGACATTCCTGGTCAGCGAGCGGTCGTGTTCAGTGGCGCGACGCGCAACTCGCTCGTCGTGCTCCCGCTCGTGCTCGCGCTGCCCGCAGCGTTCGCACTCGCCCCGCTTGTCGTGGTCACCCAGACACTGGTCGAACTGATCGTTATGGTGATCTTCGTCCGCCTCATCCCACGCTTCCTGACGCTCCGAGTCGGACGGCAAGAAGCTCTGTAGCAATAGGGTGGCGGTAGGAGTTCCACGAACGTCAACCCACAACCGCCCGAGAAGATGGTGAGGGTTAAATCTCCTGCCAGTACCGTTAACTCACGTGGACTTCTAGCTTTTGCCAGTCATCCTGGTGGTGGTATCGAAGAGTTCCAGTTCCCCGGGATGCAGTTGGTGCTGGCATACGAAGGAACGGTCCTTGATGCGCCAAAGTCCTTGGCCCACACCGAGCCCGGGCAGGAGCTTCTGCTCGGTGCCGGTTAGTCCAAGTGCTTTCGCCGTGGCTCCGAGCTGGTCGGACTCCTGGCGGTAGATGATCCGCGTTTCGGCGTTCGCGAGCAGGCTATTGGCCAGAGCTCGCATTGCGGATCCTTGATCTCCGACGTTCTCCAGATCGGTCAGCTTATGGAAAATGAGCATGTTCGCGATTCCGTAGTGCCTCGCCAGCCGCCAGTGAGCATCCATGCGTCGCAGCAACGCCGGATGAGACATGAGACGCCATGCTTCGTCATAGATACACCAGCGCTGGCCGCCGTTCTGGTCGAGCAGCGCGGACTCCATCCAGGCCGACGAGCACGTCATGAGCACCGACATCAGCGTCGAGTTCTCCGTCACCCGTGACAGATCAAGCGAGATCATCGGCAGCGTCGGATCGAATGTGACGGTCGACGGGCCATCGAAGAGCCCGGCGAGATCACCCGAGACTAACCGCCGCAGTGCGTGCCCAACGAGACGTCCGTCTTCGGCGAGACGCCCATCGAGATCCGCTTCCGAGGTCGGGGCAAGGATGTGGTCGACGACCATCGGAAGGATCGGTACATCGTTGCTGCGTACGACCTCAGTCAGCGCTGTATCGATCGACGTGTGTTCCAGCGGAGTGAGAGGTCGCGTCAGAACTGTCTCCGCGAGTGCACCGATCAGATCGCGTCGTCGCGCGGAGACGGTGGCTGACCAGCTCTCCTCACTCATACCTGTGGGCCGATAGCCCTCGTCGAGAGGATTCAGCCGGGTAGAGAGTCCGTGACCGAGCACGATTGCTTTGCCGCCGACGGCTTCGGCTACCGCAGTGTGCTCACCCTTCGGATCGCCAGGAACGTAGACACGACGGCCGAACGGGAGCGATCGTGTGTAGAGGCTTTTGGCCAGACTGGATTTTCCGGAACCGACGATGCCCGCGAGCACGAGGTTTGGCGCGGTGATGAGGCCGCGTGCGTAGAGCACCCATGGGTCGTAGACGAAGGACCCACCAGAGTACAGGTCCTGACCAACGAAAACCCCGTCAGGTCCGAGGCCGCCTTCGGCTAGGAATGGGTACGCGCCAGCGAGGGTTGCCGACGTGTCTTGATGCCGCGGTAGGCGAAGCTTTCCGGAAGAACGCAGCTGGGCAGTGCCAAGCTCTCCAGCTGCCGGGAGATACGTGGCGGCCCGACGTTCTGCCAGTTCGGCGGCGTACTTTGCGCGGGCGGCCTTTCGCTCCGACTGCTGCTGCTCAGCCTGTAACTTCGCGGCAGCCTGACTGCGCTGCCTGCGCACGCGCCGCTTCTCAGATGCTGGAGCGACGAGGACCGACGTGTGCAGGCGTTCGGCATCAACGTGGCTCATAGTCCCAGGCCCCTTTGCTGCTTGATCGCCGTGATGCTGGCGGGCTCGAACCATGACGTTTGCTGTTGCTCACGCGTCGGTCTCGATGCCGACGGGGCACCAAGGGTCCGTTTGTCATCGGGTAGCCGGTCAGCTGGTGCAACACCATGGAGTCGGTACAGGGCGACGTGCTCGAAGCTGTGGCTGTAAGCGAGATGGCAGTCGCCATCTCGTACCTCACGCTCAAGTGGACCGCTCGGCGGAACGTCGTAAACGTATCCGTTCTCCATTGCCGCGCTTGTGGTTTCGTCACCGAAGTCCCAGGATTTCAGATGGTCGAGCCCGGCAAGAGCGCCGTCTCTGTCGATCAAGTCGAGAACCTCATCTGCCTCTGGGCCTTGCAGGAAGACGACACTGATCCATCGAGCAGCCTGGGGTACGTTTGCGGCTGGGTCGTCACGCCAAGCAACGCGGCTCGTAGCCGCTGCCGCTGCGTCGAGTCGCTCTTCTGCCTGGTCGATCAGGCTCGCGGCCTGGTGGAGTTCGTCGGCGGACGCAAGAGCATCCTGTGACCCGATGGTGTGGTCACCATGATCACCAACCGCGCGCGGCCGATTCTCGACATGGGCGGTGGCGAGCTGATCGAGCACCTGTTTGAGTGATCGCACGCCTGACAGCAGGTCGCCGAGAACGCCGTAGAGATCCTGGGGGCTCTCGAACGACCGTGCCGCGTGCGCGAGCCCGCGCAGTGCTTCGGACGCTTCACCGGCGTCAGCGCCGGGATCGTAGAACGTGGGCATGGTGACCTCCCAACAATCGAAGTGAGAACTTGAACGTTGGAAAGGTGCGCTCTGAGATTCTAAGTCGCGGGCCGGGAATGACCGCGTTGGCTGTCATCCACTGACGGCAGGACGGCGGTGGCTGAGGCGAGGCTTGCGTCTAGGGCGAACGCGGCCTGATCGGAACGCGCGTCACGCGGAATGGTCATGACACCGCGTAGCCATGGCTACTTGCGCAGATTAGTCAACAAAATAGGCGGCGGCCTTCTCATCGCTGTCCAGGACATCTTCATATTCGACACCAAGCTTCAGCGCGAGGGCAACTGATCCGTCAAGGGCTATTTCCAAGTCGGGAGAGAACGCTCGTCCAAGTAAATCGAGATAGGTGGACATTGTTGCATCCAGTTGGTCGATCAGGTCCTGATAGTCGGCTGCAAGTCGCTCGTCGAGTTCTTGTTGCGATCTCAGGTAGCCCTCGACAAGTTCCGCCTCGTGCTTCGATAGTGAGTTTGACACTGCCTTGTACATCAGTATGCCGACGGTGTTCCCAATCACAGCGCCGAGAACAGGCACAGGGATGATTGCCTGACCGAGGAATGATGACAACGCACTGACCGCGGCCTCGAGCGAGACGAACTCGGCGTTCTCGATGAACTCCTGCTCGTTGATCTCCCCGCGGCGGAGCTTGTTTGCCTGCTCCGCAATGCCGAAGGCGGCGGTGACGATGGCACTGGCTGCAGCGGCCGACGTCGCTGTGAAATTGGTAAGCGTGTAGATGCTGAACCCGCGTACACCGCCCTTGACGAATCCGGAGCCGGTTTCGCTCGCAACTTCTGCCCAGTCGTCCGCGTCGAAGTCACCTAACTTCTTGCCTGTGCGCCGCTTGGTGACTACGGCCGTGACGAAAGTGGTGGTTCCTTCAATCATGGCTGCCGCCATGGTTACTTGCGCACCTTGCTTCAAGGTGGGCTTGCTCTCCTGATATGCGGAGTTTCGCTGATCTTGGTCAGTTTCGCGCAGAGATTCCTTTTCTGCCTCGAAAGTCGCGTTATATGTGCCTTGCTGAACTTCGTGGTAGTCGAGGTTTGACGGTTCAAGAGAATCGAAGGGCACCGAGTCATCATTGAAGAAGGTTTGAACGCGCTGCCAGTCCCTAAACGACGGGCCGTCGCCTGCACGCGTGAGAATCTTGCCTGCTTCCTCCTGGGGCATGGCGTAGAGCTTGCGCACAATCTCATAGTGATCGTTGGGGATCTGATACCTATGGCCACTCTCGATGAAGTCTGGGTACTTCTCAAGATGCTCGGCGATTGCCCCCAGACCGAAGCTTCCTCCCGCCGCGTAGAACTTCTGCTGGATGGCGACTCCATCTCTCATGAGGTCGAATGGTCCGTTGTCGTCAACCCACTGATAGATCTTGCCGCCACCGGTAACCTGGCTTCGCGCGTTTCCGATCCCGGTCTCGGCGACCTCAGCAATGAAGCCATGCATGCCTTTGAGCCCGCCCCGGTTGCTTATTACCACTTGCCGGATCCCGTTGATTGCTTCGTCCGCGCTCCGCAATGCATCGCGTAGATTCATATCCTGTTGGCGGAGGTTGTCAATTAGCCGGTCTAATCGGAGCTGGTTCAGATAGTTTGCCCAGGCTGCGACGGCCTGCTCCTGCCCACTCTTCGCGATCTTCGCAGCGCTGCCTGATGTGGGCTTCGCGGAGCTACTCATTGTCGCCCGCCTGCTCGATGTGCTGGCCAAGTTGAGCTGCGCATGCCTTCGTGTTGTTTACCAGCGCAGCAAGCTGTGCCTGCTGCGGTTTGGCGAGGACCAAGAAATCCGTGTCAAAGAACGGTAGCGCTGCGCTGTAGCTTCTCGTGAGCTCTACCCGCAGAGAAGAAGTGCGCTGGAGGAGACTCCCGATTTGTGCCCCCATCTCCGTCACGAGGGCCGTGTTTGACTTCACAGCCGTGAGTGCCTCTTGCTTAGCTTCACGGTTCTCGAACTTCTTTTTTGCGAATAGTGCAATCGAAGCGAGGAGAGTTGCACCGGCGATCGTCCATCCCACAGGTCCAGCCAAGGCAAGCAATGCGCTTCCTGCCGCTGTGCCGCCGCCCCCCGCCGCGAGAGCTCCACCCCCGAGCCATGCGAGTGCAGCCTTAGTCGCAACAGCTCCGGAGAGCGTGGATATCGCAGTGCCCGTAGAGGCAGTACCGAAGGTCGTTGCGACCCAGAGTGCAGCCGATGGAGCCATGCTTGCGACAGCAGCGCCAGCACTGAATCCAACTCCTACACCAGTCGCGGAGTTGCGGGCGGCTTCAAGATCCTTGCGAGCGAACTCCTCGGCCTCAAGGAACTGAGCCTTGTTCAACTGGATTTCCTGGAACGCAGCCTCAAAGGACTTCGGCGTGTTGGCAATACTGTTCACCAACAGCTCGACGAACTCGATCAGGTCGCTAGAGCGTTCCCGCTGACGAAACAAAGTGAGACCGTTATCGTTCATCGCAGTGAAAGCCCAGTTGTACTCTGCAATGGCCTCTTCATAAGGGTCTGGCTTCTTTGCCGTGAGCTTCTCGACGGTGCCGCTGACAAATTCTTTGGTGGAGTCCGCGATTTCCTCCGCCTGCTCAGCAACCTGGACAGACTTTTCTCGGGCGAACTTCCCGATGCCGTCGGCGGCCTTGCCGAAACTATTCATGGCTTTGTCGATGGCCCGCGGTTCAACCATGTGCATTCCCCCTAAAGGCTTCCTACTGCTCTTGAAAGGAGCGTATCGGTCACCTCCGACAAGGCGGTCTCGCGGCCAGCGTCAGATGCCTTGCCGATGAGCTCAGGGAGCAGCAAATGGGCTGCACAGCACCTTGGCGTTCAAACATTTCGCTCGTCGCTACTGACGCCTCGATGAGCATGTCGCGTGGCTCAATAGTCAACTTTCATGGCACACTCACGCCTTGATGCGGTCTGGCCGATCTGCGAGGGCAGAGAACCAGGATGATTCAAGTGTTCTGTGCTGCTCACACCACTCGACACAGCGGCAGCGCCGCGGCGGTGAAGGCCTGGGCCTGTTGGCCGACGAGGAGGCGAGTCTCACACGACGCCTGAATGGCAGCCTGCTCGATCGCAGCGACGGCGCCGTCGAGTTCATCAGCAGTTCGCGCTGAGACCGAGATGAGGCCGGTGTAGCGCAAGATGCCGTGCCCCGCGGTGAGGTCGGCTTCCTGCTGGAGCACATCCTGAAACTCAGCGGTCTGCGAGGCATCCTCGATCTGGCCGATGCGCTGGCGCTGGGCCGCGTCTGAGAGGTACTCCGTCTTCTTCTTTCGAATGTCACGCGCCGCCTGATCAGACCGCATCGGATTGCACAGCAGTGAGAAGGACCGCTGGATCCCTGACGATAAGAGCACTGGTGCCAGGAAACCGGGGTAGACCATCGATCGCGGCCACTCTGAGATCCACAACACTGCGTGGAAGGCCGAGTCTGTGCGTAGCCTTGACCACGTCTCGTTCACGGCGACTGGCCCTGCGGTGGCAAGCGACTGGCCGAGTTCACCGTGGCGTTCGAGTGTCGCAGCGATAGCCGGGTCATACGCGGAACGCAGGATCACAGCGATCTCGCCGCACGACAACCAATCCGATGGAGCGAGGTCTGCTGATCGCAGCGCCGCAACCAGCGTGGACATCTCCTGCCGGAGAACGGCTGCAGCACCGCGAATGCCGCCACCGGCGGTGCGGATCTGCCGAGCCGCTGCGTGCATATCGAGCGAAAGTGAGAGCGTCGTAGCGTGGCGCTCACCCGCGGGCCCGGCGCGCTCAATCAGTTCGGCGTACGTCGTTGCCGCCCATGAACCATTGGCGTTGCCATGTGACGCCCACCATTCAGCGAGCCCGGTGCCAGAATCTGGCAGCGTGCGCTCAAGTACTTGCAGCATCGAGAGCCGACCAGACCTACACACGGTTGCGAGCACACGACCCCAAGAGCTGACGCGCCGATCCTGCTCGCCGGGATCGAGGAGCACGAATGCTGGGTGCGAGACGGCAACGATGGCTGTAAGAGTGCTCGTGGTCGGGTCATGAACCATCCCGGCGCCCGTGATCGGATCCTCATACTCACGCAGCCGCGCCATGTCGCCGGGTAGCGCGAGTGAACCCGCAGGCCGTGGCCTCACAACGCGTCGCCGATAGAGCAACTGGCCTCCAGTGGTCTTCCAGAGCCACCAGAAAATCACGGGGATCCATTCGACGATCGCCCGTCCAGAGATCCGGATCCACACCGTCGCCGCGGCGGAGAGCCACACGGGTGCCGAGAACGCGATGAACATGCCGCCTCCGGCGTAGAACGCCCACACCAGTGAGCCGACGCCAAGTCCGAGTGCGATCAGCTGCGAGAGTGACAGGCCAAGCAGGACGCCGCGTCGCGTCAGCCGGGAGAACTTCACCGGGACGAGATCACCGGCTCGTTGATCGTCGTAGTCCTTCGACATGGTGGGCTATTCCTTTCCTGCCGTGCGCGGCTGTGGAGGCTGGGTGCTGGGCGGTGCAGGATCGGTTCGAGGCGCGGGAGGCTGAGGCGTTGAATGAGGTGCGGCAGAAGCCGCACCCGAGCCATCCGCACCAGCGGTAGCTGATTCGGCCGTCCCAGCAACAGCGCCGCCGAGCTGAGGTCCGGCAGTCGTGGCACCTTTGATTACCTCCGCGCCGATAACGACCGCCGCCGCGGGGCCGGCAGCCGCGGCAGCACCACTGGCACCCGCGCCGGATCCTGCACCCGCACCGGCAGCTGATCCGCTGGATGTCGCTCCAGTTGAAGCAGAGGTGCTGGGTGCACCGGTTGCTGCGGGAGTGGCGTTCGGCGTCGCACCGCCGCCGGAGCCACCATCGAGCACCTTCTTGACTCCGTCGCTCTGCGGTTTCGACGGCACGGGCACGGGCCGGTTCACGGCGCTCTTTGCTTCTTGCTCGCTTCCCATCGCGTGGTAAAGATCGAAGCCGAGGAACGAGATGAACCGGTAGACCATGTATGGCGCGAAGGCTGCAATGAACAGCAGCACGATGCCTGAGATCGGTTCAGTCACGGAAGACAAATCGGCCTCAATCGGCGTTGAGACCTGCGTGATGGCGATGAGGAACACGACGACGAGGACGAGTTTGGAGATGATGAGCGCGACAACGAACGCGGCCCATTTGCCGATCCATCCGCGGGTGACATCCCAGGCCGCTCCAGCGAATGCGATGGGTGCGAGCACGATCGCAACGAGCAACAACGCTTTACGGATCAGGAGCGAGAACCAGACAATCGCGACCGCACAGATCATCAGCCCGGCGAGGAAGATCGTAACGATCGCGCCGACGCCTGGAGCCGCGATGTTGATTGTGGTGAGCCCGGCGGTGAGGAGCGCGATCTTATCGCCCATAGTTTCGGTGGTTTCTCCTGCCGCCTGGACGACACCGATGCACAACTGATCCACAACCTCCAGAGCAGTTGCCGTCAACGTGATGACGACGAAGGAGCCGAGAACGGCTTTGGCTGCGCCGAGTGCTGCGCGTGAGAGCGCGGCGGGCTCCTGTCTGATGAGGCCGAGGACGAGTTGGAAGCAGAAGAACAGCAAGACGATGAAGACACCGATGCCAAAGAGCAGGTTGTAGACGTCGAGGTAGCCCTTGGATTGGACGTCCACGAGGGTCGTGCTGTCAAAGACAGTCCACATGGCTTCGATGAGCCAGCCCGCGGCTTGACCCATCGTGGAGGCGAGCCAGTCAAAAGGGGCCGACACCAAGGTTGCGGCGCCTTCGCCGACGGCATCGCAGACGTTGGATATGACGGGGATATCGCAGACACTCATCGCAGGCCTTCCTGAACTAGTGGGTGGTGGGCCTCAGACCTGCTGTCCGACGTTCCAGAAGAAATTGATCAGGGTCACGGATGCGCCGCAGATGACTGCCGCACCACACGAGATGAGTACGCCGAGCTTGCCGCGACCTGCGAGGTGCGGATTGGACGAGTTCGATCCGAACCCCCACACGATCGCGGAGATAATCAGCGCGAGTACGGAAAGGACGAGCCCGACAGTCATGACGGCACCGACAATGGTGCGCAATTGCGCGATCCCCGGCAGGCCGGAGTCATTCGGGGTGATGTCGATATTCATCGGCAGGACTGCGGCGATGGTCGTGATGAGTTCAAACACGATGGCTCCTTTTACGTGAACACCGCCGACGGCGGCAGACGAAACATGGTCGAGAGCCAGGTGCACAGCCCGTTCCCGTTCGCCGGAATACGGCAGAGCGCTACAACTGCTCGCCCAGATGAATGAGCCAGTTCAGCCAGGTCACACCGCCGCCTGCGAGGATCGCGGCGCCCAGAGCTACGGAGACCCCCGCGCGTGCCTTAGCCGCGACCGCGGGGTTGCCGCTGGAGGTCGAGATGGCCCAAATGATTGCGCTGACGATGATCATGAGGACGGCGACAACAAGGATGATCGTGAGCATCGCTCCGATGACAACCTTGAGATCACCGATGCCGCTCATGCTGCCGAAGTCTGGAAATACATTCATGACGTGCGTCCTGTCGTCGCAGAACATCCAGCACCAGCAGTCGCCTCTGGGAGATCAGCGGCGTCGTGATCGTTGAGCCATTTCGCCGCATCGATCGCCTCCGCATAGGTGCCGCCTGGACGGACTTCAAAATGCAAATGTGGTCCGGTTGAACGCCCCGATGAACCGACATCACCGATGTGCTGACCGGCGATGACACGGTCTCCGACGGTGACGTGGATGCCGGTTTGCCACATGTGCGCGTACGCGGTGGCGACGGTAGTGCTGTCGATGTGGTGTTCGATGACGATCAGCCCGCCCCAACCACCGGAGAACTCTGCGACGGTCACCACTCCATCCGCTGCAGCGAGAATCTGAGTTCCGTCGGCGGCCGCAAGATCGGTACCGGTATGGAAGGCGTTCTCGCCGGTGAGGGGATCGACGCGCGGCCCAAAGTCACCTGTGTGAACCCAGCTGCCTTCCGGCAGCGGAAACACGACACGAGAGTTTTTCGTCACCGCGCCAGGTGATGGCGCCGATGGTGCTGGGGGAACCGCCGTTGATACCGCCGCTGACGACGTCGAAGCGCCACTCGTGAGCGTGGCGAGGATCTTCTCGGCGACGGGCTCGTAATCGTTGTATCGATCCGGGTAAGCCGACACCTCAACCGCTTGCGCAGCCTCGCCCTTCCCCATGCTCTGCCAGCCTGGAATGTCGAGCAGGCCGCGGGGAGATGGATAGTTGGGGCCCGATGGCCCGCCGAAGAACGCGGCAACTTGGTACTCAGGATCCATCAGCTCAGCCACAGATCCCCAACCTGATTGCGGGCGCATTTGAAACAGGCCGAGTGAGTCGTGATCGGATCCATTTCCGTCGTTCGGGTAGCTCCCGGATTCTGGGTAGGTTCCCGTGTTCGCGAGTTGCCGCAGCGTTGACTCGGTGAGCGCGGCCATGATTGCGATCTGCACGCCATCGCGTGTGACACCTTCGATGCCTGAGCCTACGGTGATGATCGTTGCGGCATGCGTCAGCTGTTGCTTGTTGAGCGTGAACGTCTCCCCGTTTGCAGTTGTCACCACGAGAGAGTCCGGCACGTTACCGAGCGTGAGATTTGACGATGAGCGACACGCAATAGCGGCGGGGTTCATCACGAGACCGACGGTGACGAGCCCCAGCGTCGGTGCGAGGAACATGAGAGCGACGACTGCGATCGTGAGTTTCTTCATCATGAGCCGGGCCTCCTACCGCAGCGGATTATTTAGCTGTGAAAGCCGCAAGACATGGCAGGTGTCTTTGGGCGGGCAGGCGATGAAAATAGTGAAAGCGACCTGTTGGTCGGCACTGACCTGGTCACCATTCCAGTCGCCGGAGCGATGGCGGATTCCCTCGATCGTGAACGCTGTGGCACCTTTGGGGAGCTGGCCTCGTTGAGCTTGCGCAAGCGCGTCGGCCCAGGCATCCGGCACGTACGCGGAAGTGATCTCCAAGTGTTGCTGCGTTGCGTACTGGCGCAGTTGCGTCCACGCATCGTGCGTGGGTAAGTAGGTTGCAAGATCGGCTGCGAGGCCGGGCTGCTCCGTGCCACTCGGGTCCGCAACGTCGAGGATGACCTCGGTGTAGTCCAGCGGAAGGAATCCACTGCCGGTGTCCCAGGTAAACAGCGTCGTCGCGACGCTGCGTGCAAAGAGCTCGGCATCGGTGCTGTGGGGGATTGCCGGAATCCGAGGCGCCGGTCTATCAGGGGTATTCGAGGGACCAGGATCATGTTCAGTAGTTGGTGAGACCGGGCCGGTTGACTCACCGTGCCCACGGGAACCGGCGATGAGTCCGTAGACGCCAACGCCGATGACGAGGAGCGCCACGACTGCAGCGGCGATGAGGGCCACAACGGTGCGGCGGGAACGAGGGGCGGTCAGAAGCTTCATGCCTGGAAGGTGCGCAGCGTTGGCCGCGCATCAGATCGCTCGGAGGTTCCTTATCTCCATTGGCTGCTCAGCGGTATCAACGTTGGTATCGAGCGCTGTTCGGAGTCGCTCCGCGAAGTCTGAGGTCGCATCCACTGCCCGCAAGAACAACTCGACTTCAGCAGCACTCAGTTTGAGAGCGAGGTCGTCGACATCAAAGTGACGCCACCACCCATCGAGCTCAGTCCAGGTAACAATGAACGCGCGAACTGGCCACGGCTCGTCGTCGTCCGCACGATTCGTCTGCGGACTCGGCGAAGAGCGGCGCTTGGTGCGCGGCGTGCTCTTGAGACGCGCCAGAGCTTCTTCCGCCAGCTTCGCGACATCTTCCTCAGGTGCATCGGAGTCCGCCTCCGCGACAAGCTGGCGGGCCCTCAGATAACTCGGGTGTACCGGCCCGCCTGAACCGATGAGTTCGAGCTCGGCGGCAACTCCCACACGAACTGTCTCTGATTGATCTTGGTCCTCAGCGATCTGCTGCAGGTAGTTGATCTTCTCGAGCGTGGTGTGTGAAGCACCATCGGGGATCATCGCAGCGGCCTGGGCGCGAGATTGTCCCGGTGATTCTGACGGTGGCGCAAAATTTGCTGCACCGTCACTTCCCGGCTGATTTTCGCTGCTGAAACGCGACGCTTCTTGCCGACGAGCAGCATCCTCAGCCATCAGCGCCTTGATTTCCTGATAGAGCGCTGCACCCTCCAGCTGGGTGAGCGGCTTGTGCAGCACGTTGTCATCTTGTTCAGCAAGCAGGTGCGCGAGATCTCCCGAGATACCTGAACGCACCCAAACCTTGACGTGCTGCCAGCCGAGTTGTTTGATCGCGGCCAATCGTCGCGCACCGCATACCAAGATCCCGTCGGGCGTGACCGTGATCGGTTGGAGCAAACCGTCACGCTCAATCGAGGCTGCGAGCGAGTCGAGGTCGCCGAGTCCAGTGCGGTGACGCCGCCCAACGCGGATCGATTCGACGGCACGGTCCAACTCGATGTGTCCGCCGTCCCGGCTCATTGGTTGCTCCCGTGGGTAGGGACCGACATCGCGATAGCTGTGACCAGGTCATCGTCGCTGAGGAGCGTTGCGAGCGCTTCACCGACGAGTATGCGGAGCAGGATGCCTCGTCCGGTGCTCGTCGCGCGATACGCGGGATGGGGGTGCCCGAGCAACACTTGCAATAGCGCCGACCAAGAGTCGGCGGGCAAATCGAGTAGTGCTCGGGCGTGCTTGTCCCGACGCAGTAGTTCGTACGCACTCTGTCGAGACCCGGCACGTGCTACCGCACTGCAAACGTGTTCGATCGCCGTACGGGCAGTGCTTTCGGGCCAGCCCAATGTTGTAAACAGAGTGATCGACGCGTCGATTGCGCGGCGAACAGTGTCAACATCGCGGGTAACGTCGGGGTCATCGTCTTCAGCGACCGAGTACCGGTCCACCACGTGAAATGCCGGGTGATAGTCGGCCAGGGGGTTCTCGCGGTCGGCAAAGCGCTCCGGGTCATGGAACGCAGAAATATGGGGTCGACGTGCTTGATGGGTCGCGCAGAGTAATCCCTGCCCTCGCTCTTCGGCGATGCAGGTGACTTGAACACCGCGGGTTACCACGGCCCAAGGATCAATCGCCTCACGTGCGGATCGCGTCCTCATAACGTCGAAAGCTGCCGACGCTGCCTCCCAAGGATCGAGACCATGCTTGCGAGCCAACGCCGCGTACTTTTCTGCGGCAAATGCGGCGAGGTCAGCGGCGACGCGGTCGTGCTTCCAAGCATGGGGGCCTGCGCGGTGCAGCCGATGCAGGAGGGCGCGGAGCCCTTCGCTGGTCGTGTAGTCCTCGCGAAGTTGTGACGCAGAGTGGCTTGAATTGGTCATGGTGTGGGAACCTCCTGGCAAGCAGGTGCGCGCCCGCTCCCCAGCGGATTCTTAGGTGTCCGTGAAGTGCCCATGAGAGGTCATGACCAACGATCAGTGCGTCCCAATCACGCCTCGTTCAGCACCACGACGGGAATTGCCATGACCGAACGCGGATAACGGTGGAAGGTGCCGAGCCTGGTCTGCGATGCCGCGGGCGCTCGCCGTAGTCACTTCAAACGTGCGGCGCCGGAGTTCGGTTTGGAAGTTGATCCCTGCCCCAGCGAGGCGCGAACTCCCGCGTGCAATCAGGTCAGTCGGACGCACCCATTCGACTCCACGGCCTCGGTAGGCTGAGGGATCGATTCCAGCACGAGGGCGTCGACGCTGAACGCTCGCGGCCTCGACAGCTTCTGGCAAGAGATGATCGTCTGTCAGCTGACGATCGGTGCTGGCAGTCGAAGCATCCTTCTCTATCTCGTTCATTTTGGCTCCTCCTCGGATGTTGTTGCGGGGGAGGGCTTAAGGCCCTCAACGTTGAGCAGGGTGTTGGCGAACCAGCGCCCCACGGTGGAAGGGTGCACATTCAGTTCGCGTGCGATGGCCTTGTTCGACCAACCGGCATCGCGCAACGTCATCGCAGAGTCTTGGGGTGAGGTCTGAATGGCTGACGTCTCAGTGCTTTCGGTCTTTTCAGTAGTCGCGGGAGTCCGGATCAGGAGCACGGTGAGATGCGTGATCGCCAGCAAGACCACGGGCGGAACTGCGGCGACCGCAGCGGCAAGAAAGCTCGGCACATCGGCATCCGCGGCGACGACGGCATGGATTGAATTCGCCGTGACCGATACGGCTGCCGCACCAGCGAGTAGTGTCCAGGGATACCAGGCGGCGCGGGCTCCGGCCAGCGCGACGACGGCGACGGTCGAGACGACGATGACTCCGTCGACAATCAGCGGCCATGCCCATGCTTGGCCATCACCAATTCCAGACCGTGCGGCAAGGTCTGTGAGCGAGGTGAACGACAGCCAGAAGGCTCCCGCGGCAATGAAGACGGTGCCTGCCACAGCTGTCGATACTGCCCACCGTCGTCCGTTGAAGTCACTCATGACAGCGCCCGAAAGGTTGATGAAGGCGGCGGTCGGCCGGGTGAAGTTGATGCGCTGACTCGTGTCGATTGCTGCGGAGGGGTGCCCTGCACCGCTCGGTAAGCTGACCGCACGGTCGTCGTCGTTTCGCGGTGGCTGAGGCCTGCCCGCTCAGCGGCGGCACTCAGTGCTTCGAGCGCTTCTACTGTCGGCACTCGCTGTTCAGCCATTTTGCAAGCGGCCCAGAAGAGTCCATGGTTGCGTTCGCCTTCTTGGCGCCGCGCAACCCAATCTGCGAGGCGCTGCACATCGACAGGCTGCTGTGCTGACCGCCCACTTTGATGCGCCTCGTTACGCTGCGGGGGATCAAGATAGTCGCGGAGTTGTTGCGAAGCGAGCGCACGACCAGGTTCACGAGCCAACCGGAGTGTCTCGTATGGCCGTGATTGCCCGTCGAGCATGCGTAGCGAGGGAGGGACGATGACGTATCCGCCATCACCACGGAAATCGATTCCCGCCCGCGCAGATTGCCACGAGCGTTGTTCCATATTCGGGTCTGCGGGGAAATAGAGATGGAGCCCACCGGATGGAGTTCTGACCGCGGCCTCCCAGCCGCTCAGCAATCCCGCGCGCCAGGCGCCATCGAGAGCGTCGTAGCCGTTGACAGAACCGTGCACGTCTACATCGACGACAACGAGTCCAGAGGCTGTACCGGTCGGCATCCCGATATTTGCGAAGGGAATCGCAGTCCACCAGCGACGCACCAACTCGGAATCTCTGCTGGCTGCGTGAAACCCGCTCGCAACGACGGGACGCTTCCCACCTGCGGCACAGGGGAACACGGGGAAGCCGGAGTCGGCAAATGCGAGTGCGCCCTGTTCGAGCGGCATCCCGCGACCAACATGATCGAGCGTCGTGGTGAACGCTTTCGATGAACTCATCGCAGTCCTCGCACATCGCCCACTGCTACCAAAGGTGGAGTTGTGGAAACCGACGGTGTGAGTGAAATGCTCGTGCTCTGTGCTGTCGTGGCGTTGCGGCGTACTGATTCCCGTTCAAGGCCTGGAGGGGTGCCGTTGCCGGTCATGGGTGTGTCGAGCTGATCGAGAATTTTCACTGCGGTTGCGCGTACTCGCTCGCCAGTCGCTTTGAGCACTTCGACGGGCTCTTTTCCGTCGACCTGTGCTGCCCAGGTGGTGACGTAGGGGATTGTGTACCCCGAGGTGTCCATGCCATGTGCTGCACCGATCATCAGTGCGACCGATTCTGCTTCGACTTCTCCGATGCCACGGTGCAGTCGGACGTCAGCATTCTCGGGGTCGTGCATAAGCACGTGTCCCAGCTCATGCGCGAGGGTCTTCACCCGCGCCGCTGCATCCATGTCGGCGCGCACGAGCACGGTCTTATCGGTGTAGTTCGTGACGCCATTTGCCCCGTGAATTGATGATGTATCTGGTGCATCGCCCAACGCGAACCCTGCGGTTTTAACCTGTTTTGCAAGCCCTTCCCACAGCCCGGCGGGTGCTTCACCTTCAAGCAACGTCGGGGCGGGTAGCTCAGGAAGTGGATCGCCCGCGGTCTGAGAGGCATCCCACACGTAAGCCGGGCGCACGCCGATCATCTTTGATCGCACCGCCTCACCGGGCCGAGGTTTCTCGAACTTCTTTAGTCGCCTCCATGAATCTGCATTTGCTGGCGTGGCAGAAGCGAAGCGGCCGGTGACGGGAGCGAGGATCTGATACCCGGGTTGCCCCTTCTGTACTTGGCGGCTGAGATCTTGCCATTGCTTGTATCCGGCGACGTAGGTCGGCATCGGATCAGGCACAAGGCCCTGCTCGTGGGCCGCCTGATGCTGCACCCAGATCAGCAGTGTGTTGTTGAAAGAACGGCTTCGAAAGTTGGCCGCGAACGTCAAGGCCCGCTTCCAATCGTCACCAGATACGAGTTCTTCGACGGCCCCGGCGAGCTTTTCGTGCAGCTCATCGAGCTTTGCGTCTCTGGCGGCTTGGCGATCCTCGATCATGGCCATAACTGGATCTCCTCTCTGGCGTGCCGCGCGGCGAACTCGTGCGGCAGTACATCTGAGAGGTGAGCGCGGGCGTCCGGATCCGCGACAGAATAACCGGCTTTTGGTATGGGTGAAGCGCATGGTGCACCTCCTCGGCGCAGAGACGAATGCACACTCAACACCCGTCGTTGAGCATGCCCAAAATCATGTGATCTACTGTCTAACATCACATTTGAGCATGCGCAACCCTTGATTTGAGCATGCCCAAGAGGTACATTGATCATGCGTAATCACCTCAAGAGGTGACGTTTGACCATCGCCAAACCCATCCCGAAGGGAAGGGCACTATGCAACAGACCGAAGATCAGAACAAGGCCGCGGCCGAGCTTCTTGAGAAACGTCTGCGTCTGATGCTCGACGTCAAAGCTGCCGAGACCGGCGCTGAGCCGTCGTTCTCGGAGATCGCCGCATTCTTGAGAGAGCGAGGTACGAACCTGTCGCGATCCCGCTGGACCTACATGATCAACGGGCACCGAAAGGTCGATGACGCTGAAGTGTTTGCGGGGCTCGCCGAGTTCTTCGACGTTGACGTCGACTTCATCACCGGTGATAGCGATGCCTCAACACCCGAGAAGGTGAAGGCCCAGATTGATCTTGTGCGCTCGATGCGGGCAGCAAAAGTGAAATCGTATGCGACGCGTACTCTCGGTGATCTTTCGCCGGAAACGCTTCGGGCGATCACCCGATTCTTGGATCAAGAGATGACACAGTAAGCGAGCGCCACCGGTGTCGCTCACAGGGCTGGCGCCGAGGATGCTTCCGAAGCAGATAGTGAGCACGCAGTGAATATCGAACAGACCGTAACGACCGCAGTCGCGAGCTTGCAGCTGGGCGAAAACTTCACGTTCGCCGCACTCACCGATGCTGTGCAGCGGCAACGAGGGCGTGAGATTCGGGTCGCTGAACTCGCGGAGATTGGCGACAACGACGGGCTTTGCGCGTTGCTGTTCTACGGCGAAGACCAAGACGTGATCCTCCACGCCCGTACCGACTCGGCCCTTCACAGCCAGCAGTTCGTACTGCACGAATTCGCGCACATCATCCTTGGTCACTGTGAGGGCGAAGGCTGCGCGCTCAACGATGTAGTTCACAACACGCTGTTCCCCGACATTCCCGCGTCTCTACGCTCCCGCGTACTGGCGCGGAAGGACGTGGAATCAGAAGACGAGATCGCCGCTGAAAGCTTGGCTGATCGCCTGGCCGCGGGCATCCGCGGGTCGGCGTTTGCGGAGACGAGCTACACGGAGATATTCGGTTGATCCAGATGCTTGTTGCAGGCGTCATGTGGACGCTGGTCGCAAGCCTGCTTATTCTGCGGCGAGGGCGTGCCGACCGCAGTATTACTTACGCTGCGGTTGCCATCGCGCTTGCGATGACGCTCAATATCGACGACATCTACCTCGCGATCGATCCCGCACTGAGTGGAACGAACCTTGTCACGCTTGCGAGCGATGCTTTGCTCATGACGGGTCTCTTCTTTCTCGGCCGGGGCGTGATGAAGGCAGGAGACTACCGGCCCCAACTGGTCAAGATCGCCGTCGGGCTACCGGCGCTCGTCGTTGCACTTACCTGCGTCGCCGTACTGTTCTTCTTCATCGACCTCGGCGAGACGACCACAGAGTTCATGCGTGATCTTGGCGCTCATCCCGCTGCTGCGATCTACTCGATTACCGTCTTCGCGTACTGCGGCATTGTTGTCGCCGCCATGCTCGTGCTGGCCATGCGGCAGTTTCGACTCGCTTCAGGCGTGCTTCGAGTGCCCGCGATGCTGCTGGCGGTCGGAGCTGGTTGCGGTATTGCACTGTGCGCCACCGTGATCATCATGGACGTCGCACACGTCACCGGCGCACTGAGTGTCATGTATGCGGTTGATCCCGCATACGGGCCGCTCATGATCGCGACGTTCCTGTTTCTTTGTGCGGGCTTCATTGCGCAGCCTGCGATGCGCTCGCTCCGGCAGCGCCTGCGTGATGTGCAGATCGACGTGCTCGTCGCCCAGCTCGACCCGATCTGGCGTGATGCAACCAGCCTCCGGCCTGGTCTCAGCGGGAGCCACCTCACTCCGGGAATTCTCGAAGAACCCGAAGCCAGACTGCATCGCAACATTGTCGAGATACGTGACGCCATGATCGACCCACGGGTGACCTTCGCCATCGACGATGCCGACCGCACATTGCTCGAACGTGCTGAGGCCCACTTGTTGGGAGTGAAGGTGCCGAAGACGATCCGGCGCAAGGCCTCTGACGTTGAGGTCAAAGCGGAGTCGTCGTGAGAGTGGGGCTTACCCTCGGCGCTGGCGTCGCGCTGCTGGGCGCAGGTGCAGCCGCTCTTGGCTGGGCTATCGCCCGCAAGCTCACCGCGCCCGTCGGCGTGCGAACCTTCAACCTCGTTGTTCGCGGCATTGAAGACGACGGTGGTGTGCGCTGGATTGTGCTCGACCGCACGCCATACACCACTGCACAAGGTGTCTACAATCTTTGGTTTGAACGAGGCGGTTGGGTGCAGCTCGGTAGCGAGATGCAGGGTCGCGGTCCAAACCGAATCGCCCGTGCGGTCACCGGAGCTTCTAACTACCTCAACGTTCAAGTGGGTGACAGCGCCTCGTGGAGCGGCGTCTACTTTGCTACTCCAGCGGATGCGAGGCTCGAAGCTCATGACATCATGATCAACACCCCGTCGGGGCACGCACCCGCATGGCGATTCGATGGCAGCTCGTCGACGTGGGCAATTCATATTCACGGTCTTGGCAGCTCCCGCGCAGGCACACTTCGCGGAGTACAGGTCGCAACAGAGCTGGGATATACATCACTCGTCGTGAGCTACCGTAACGACGGAGAAGGCCCAACATTAGGTCGCAGGCGTTCGACGCTCGGTGCAACCGAAGCGGAAGATGTCGAAGCAGCGATCAGCTATGCCGTGCGTCGTGGAGCTGAACGGATCGTGTTGTTTGGCTGGTCGATGGGTGCCGCGATCGCACTACAGCTCGCGCACCGGTCGGACTACGCGCAGCTAGTTGCTGGTCTGGTGCTTGACTCACCGGTGCTCGATTGGGTCGAGGTGATTAAAGCGAATTGCGAGCGAAGCGGGTTGCCCGCAACAGCAGGCTATTTCGCGATTCCGTGGTTGACGCTTCGCTCGCTCGCGCGCATCGTGAGTCTACCGAATCCCATCCCGCTTCGGGAGTTTGATTGGGTACAGCACGCGGAAGAACTCACCGCGCCCACACTCATCCTTCATGGCACAGGAGATGACTCGGTTCCCATCAGGGTTTCGGCGGCGCTGCGCGATCGACGTCCTGGACTTGTAGAGCTGGAATCCTTCGACGCGGGTCACACGCTGGCGTGGAACTCGGATCCAGATCGGTGGCGCACTGCCGTCAGCTCCTGGCTTTCGAGCCACGTGTCGCCCTGACACTCACGATTCGCGCCTCGTCGACCGATTACACCCGGAAAAACCCTACTCAACCCGCTGTCACTCCGATATCATCGGGAATGTCGGCCTGTACGGGTCGAGATGGAGGACTGATGTGACCGAGCCATGGCTGTCTGCTGATGACATCGCCTCCCATCTTGGCGTCACCAAAGACACCGTTTACACCTGGATCGCGGAGAAGGACATGCCCGCCCACAAGGTGGGGCGTCTCTGGAAGTTCCAAGCGAGTGAGATCGACGAATGGGTGCGCCGTGGGGGTGCTGCGGCGTCCGATGAGGCGGCCCCGAGTTGACTGATTCCTACCTGCCGTTCGCAACCACCGACCTCAATGTCGGTGGTTGCTCATATCCTGATCTACTGCCCATTTTCGGAAGGAGGCCTCATGCCACACAGCGCAGATGATCGCTATGCACTGTCGTTTACTACTGGCGGTCTCTTCGCTCGGGAGGCCCTAGTGCTGGCGCCGATTTATTTGGCGCATCGTGATTGGGGCAAGGTGCGTGACTTCGCGGTCAAGGAAAACCTTTTGCAGGCGAGAACTCACCGCTCGGGAGTGACGCTTGTCCGGGAGACCATTAAGCGACTGTCGGCGCTCTCTGATCGAGAGGTTGCGATGATCCTTGAGGTCACTGCTTCTGAGCGCGAACATCTCATGTGGGCGGCGGCTTGTCGCCATTTCAAGCTCATTGGCGAATTCGCTGAAGAGGTTCTCCACGAGCGCTACATGATCTTGGCGGGCACAATTTCCTACGAGGATTATGACTCGTTCTATCGTGCCAAAGCTATGTGGCACGACGAATTGGATGGGATCACCGAACTGACCTATAAGAAGCTCCGGGAGGTTCTGTTCAAGATGATGGGTGAGGCAGGTCTGGTGACCAAACAGGGCGGGATCGAACCAGCACTCCTGTCTGCCCGCGTTGCCAAATTTCTCACCGAACGCACGCCGAGTGAGATCCGTTTCTTCCCGACGAGGGAGGCATAATGCCCGTACAACCCAAGCTCACATTGGCCCAACAGGAAGAGCATCTGTTCAGGGTGCTCAGTAGTGAGCGCTTTCTCAAAATGGAGGGCCTCGGCAATGAGGTCGCGCACTTCATCTATGACTATGACCCGACGTGGGCGCTTGATGTCGCGCAGGCCAAGAAACGTATTAAGACCAAGCTCGAAACTGAGCAGGGCATCAAGGTCTTCGAGATCAACCTCTACGATCTGTGCATCGACTTGCTCAAGCAGCGCAACGTCTGGGACCGCGTCCTTTCTGCTGAGTCGTCAATGGACAAGCCTGACTTCCTCAAGATGCTCCAGAACATGCTTGATCCCCAGATACACCTCGCTCCAGCTATTAAGGAGCGCATCGCCGCCGAGTCGTTCCAGATCCTCTTCCTCAGCGGCATCGGCGAGGTATTCCCTTTCGTGCGCTCGCACACGGTGCTCAACAACCTGCAAACCGTTGTCTCGGACAAACCGATGCTGATGTTCTTCCCTGGCCGCTATGACGTTTCGGCCACGCAGGGCTCATCACTCGTCTTGTTCGGCCAGCTTAAGGACGACTCCTTTTATCGCGCCAAGCGAATCCTCGACCAGGAAGCATGACTCAATGAAGCTCAACGAAATCTTCCTCAAGGATGTCACCCGCTCGATCGAGGGTGTCGTCAAGGCCGACGACGCCGACCACCTTGGTATCGAGGTTGAGGAGTATGTCTTCACCAACGACGCAGCCAAGGGCGTCGCTCCGCTGCTAGAGGAGTACACGAACTACACGAACGCAAACGGCGTGTGGATCTCGGGGTTCTTTGGCTCCGGCAAGTCTCACCTTCTCAAGATGCTTGCGCATCTCTTTGGCGACGTCGAAGGCCAGGCCTTTTCACGCGAGAAGGTGAGCGAGAGCTTCCTCGGCAAGACCGACGACGCGATGCTCATCGCCTCGCTGAAGAAGGCCGCAGCTATCCCCGCCAAGAGCCTGCTGTTCAATATTGACCAGAAGGCAACCCTCATCGCCAAGGACCAGACCGACGCTCTGCTCAAGGTGTTCGTCAAGGTCTTCGACGAGAGCCGGGGCTACTTTGGCAACGATGGCGCCGTGGCCCGTTTTGAAGAGGATCTCGACAAGCGTGGCCAGTACGACGCTTTCAAGGCCGCCTTCGCTAAGTATGCAGGAATCGACTGGGCACAGGGCCGCGAGCAGACCGCTCTGGAAGGCCACAACATCGACAAAGCGTTCGCCGAGGTCAACGGCGAGGCGAACCCCGGCATTATCGCGCAATACCAGAAGTCCTACGCTGTCTCGATCGAGGATTTCGCCACTTCAGTGAAGGTGTGGATCGGCAAGCAGGAGCCCGGCTTCCGGCTCAACTTCTTCGTCGACGAGGTCGGCCAGTTCATCGCTGACGACGTCAAGCTGATGCTCAACCTCCAGACCATCGCTGAGTCACTTAACACGAAGTGCAAAGGCCAGTCCTGGGTCTTCGTAACGTCCCAAGAGGACATGGACAAGGTCATCGGCGACCGTACTAGGCAGCAAGGCAACGATTTTTCCAAGATCCAGGCGCGATTTAGCGCCAAGGTAAAGCTCACGAGCCAGGACGTCGAAGAGGTCATCAGCAAGCGTCTGCTGGAGAAGAATAAAGGAGGCGCAGCCGACCTCAAGTCGATTCACGCTGCAGAAGCCGGGAGCTTCCCGACGATCTTCAACTTCGTTGATGGTGCGAAGACATACCGCAACTATGTTGACGAGACACGATTCATCAACACGTATCCGTTCGTCACCTACCAGATCCCGATGTTCCAGGCCTCGATCGAGGGTCTGTCCGACCACAACATGTTCGAAGGTAAGAACAGCTCTGTCGGCGAGCGCTCCATGCTTGGCGTGGTCCAGGAGGTCGCGAAGCGCATCGGTGGCGAGCAAGTGGGATACCTCGCGACCTTCGACCAAATGTTCGCCGGGATCAGCGCTGCCCTGAAGTCGTCGGCCCAGAGCGCGATTCTCCAGGCGGAAAAGCACCTTCCCGACCCCACCTCTGACGTGACGATCCTCGCCAACCGGCTTCTCAAGGCGCTGTTCCTGGTCAAATACGTCGACACCTTCAAAGCGACGCCCCGCAACCTCACCGTGCTCGTCTACGACCGTTTCGGGCTCGACCTCAACGGGCTTGGGAAGCAGGTACAGGAGGCGCTCAACTTGCTGGAGTCGCAGTCGTACGTCCAACGAAACGGCAACGTCTACGAGTACCTCACCAACGAGGAACAGGAGATCGAGAAGGAGATCAAGGCGGTCGACGTCGACTCGTCCGAGGTCTCAAACAAGCTTTTCCGGTACCTCTCTTCGGACATCCTCAAGGCGAACAAACTCAAGTACGCAAAGAACGGACAAGACTTCCCGTTCGGCTACAAGCTCGACGACATCGTGCAAGGCAATCAGCGAGAGCTGACCATACACTTCATCACACCCGAGACGAACTACAGCGATTCCGAGATCGCGGCCCAGAGCATGGGCAGGGACGAGCTGAGGGTATTCCTCGGCCGCGATAAGCGGCTGCTCGCTGACCTACGCCTGCTCCTGAAAACCGAGAAGTACACCAAGCAACGCACGAACTCGGGTGCGACTCCCTCGATGCAAGCGATCCTCCAATCCAAGCAAGTGCTCAACGCTGACCGCGAGAAAGAGCTCATCGAACGCATCCGCCAGACCGTCGGCAAGGCGCAGCTGATCATCAATGCCGCGGAGATCCCTTCCAGCTCTCAGGATGCCGTGACACGGGTATCGGACGGGTTCCAGGAGCTCGTGAGCCGGACCTACACGAGCCTGGGTTTGCTTGGCAGCAAAGTGCACTCCGAGCAGCAGGTCGCCGGTGCGGTTCAGAATGACCAGGCGTTGTTCAGCGCAGGAGATCTGAACGTTCTCACCTCGCCAGGCACCGAGATGGAGTCCTGGATCATCACCCAGACAGGCCTGGGTGAACAGGTGACGATCAAGAAGGTCGTCGATCGCTTCGAGTCCAAGCCATACGGCTGGGACCTCGGCTCAATTGAGGTCGTGCTGGGTTGGCTGGTGGGCAACGGCAAGGTCGCAATCTCAGTCGATGCCAACCCGGTCGTGCGCACCGAGGCTGCAGCCCTCATCCGAAACACCGGCAAGCATCAGCACACGGTGGTGGCACCTCAGAAGGCATATGACCAGGGGAAGGTCGCCGCGTTTAAGAAGTTCTGTATCGAATTCTTCGATGCGGGTGCGGTGCCGAGTGACTCGACCGAGCTTGCCCGGTTCGGCAAGGACAAGCTTGCGGCCAAGCGTGACGAACTCAATGCACTCGTGAGCACGAGTCGGTATCCGTTCGTCAGTCAACTCTCGGGCGTCGTCGGTGTGCTTGACCAGCTCGTAGGGAAGCCGATCGATTGGTACCTCAGCGACTTCGACAAGGCCGACGAGCTGATCGAGGCCAAGGAAGACCTGGTCGACCCAATCAAGTCCTTCCTCAATGGTCAGCAAGCCAAAATTTTCGATGAGGCCCAGGTGCTTTTGAGCAGCAACACCGCGAACCTTGGCTACCTCCCCGCAGGAAGCGCCGACGGTGTCAAAACGCTGCTCACTGATGCCAACGCCTTCCGCGGTAACAAGATGAACCAACTTAAGGCCGCCGCCGACACCCTGCGAGGGCGGATCGACGATGTCATCGCCGTCAAGCGGGCCGAGGTGACCGAAGCGATCCAAGGGCGAAAAACCGAGATTCTCGGAAGTAGCTACTACGCCAACGCCGATACCGTCGCTCAGGAAAGAGTGATCGGTCGCATCGACCAGATGCTTACCCGTCTCGTCGGGGAGATACAGATTGCGCTCATCCTCCAGGTGGGGACGACCTTCGAGTACGACGACTATCCGGCGCTGCTGAGCCGTCTCGCCGAGTCTCAGCAAAGCGACGGTGACGGCGTGCCTGCACCGAAGCCAATCGTGTCAGTGAAGACGATCAGTGCCCCCGGTGCCACCGGTGTGCTTGAGACTGAAGCCGACGTCGACAACTACCTTGCCGCCCTCCGGACTGCACTTGTGGCAACCCTCAACGACGGAAAGCGAATTACGCTCTGATGGACACCACGCTGCTCAAATCCTTCGCTACATCGGCGCGCACGGAACTCATCCGAGAGGTCGGCGCGCGCATCACCGCTGTGCTCGCCCCGGGCTCGCCGGAACGAGTCGAACAGCACAGCGCGGTGACCGCGCTGGAGCGTGCCATCGCCGGAGCAGGCGGTGGAGATGCAGGTAAGGCGCAAGCGGCGGACAAGGTCGCCTATACGTGGTTCAACCGCATCATTGCGCTGCGCTTCATGGATGCCAACGGCTACACCGGCATCGGTGTGGTTTCGCCTGCGTCAGATCAAGTAGGCCAGCCCGAGGTGCTCGCCACCGCCAAGCGCGGGCAGATCGATGTGGACGTAGTCAAGGGACCAAACGCCGCAACCGTCACAGGTCTGCTCAACGGCACTCGCCAGCCGCGCTCCGGCGTCGACGCCCAGGCCGAGGCATATGCACTGCTCCTCGCGGACTACTGCCGCTACTGGAACAGGTCGATGCCGTTCATGTTCGAGCGCGAAGGCGACTACACCGAACTGCTTATCCCGGCCAACCTGCTCGCCGAGGATTCTGTCCTAAGCCGCTCGGTCAGAGTGTTGAGCGAGGACGTGTGCCAGGACGTCGAGGTCATTGGCTGGCTCTACCAGTTCTACATCGCGGAGCGGAAAGACGAGGTCTTCGCCGGATTCAAGAAGAACAAGAAGGCAGGCGCCGACGAAATCCCCGCTGCCACCCAGCTGTTTACGCCGCATTGGATCGTCCGTTACCTCGTTGAGAACTCCGTGGGTCGACTGTGGATGCTCAACCACCCCGAGTCTCGCCTCGTGGACCAGATGGACTACTACATCGCCCCGGTCGGCGAGGAGACGGATTTCCTAAAGATCACCAAGCCGCAGGAACTCTCCGTCATAGACCCGGCATGCGGTTCGGGCCACATGCTCACCTACGCCTTCGACCTCCTTTACGCGATCTACGAGGAGGAGGGTTACACGCCCTCGCAGATTCCGGGTCTGATCCTCACGAATAACCTCTACGGCACCGAGATTGACCCTCGCGCCGGTGCGCTGGCTGCATTTGCCCTGACGATGAAGGCCGCAGCGAAGCGCAAGCTCTTCCTTAAAAGTCCCGTAGAGCCGAAGATCTGCGTACTCGACCCGGTCACCTTCGACGCTGACGAGTTGAGTTACCTAGTCACCGCGGACGGTGACCGTCACACCGAAGAGGTGTTCTGGAACCAGTTTGCCGAGGCCGACACCTTCGGCTCCCTTATCCAACCCGACTTCGTCCTGACCATCCGGCTTACCGATCACCTTGCGATTCTCGGTGACGAGGGGGATCTCCTCCTCGCCGACGCTCTCGACCGGGCCCAACGGGTCGTTCGGCAATCTAAGTACCTATCGCAGGGGTACGTCGTCGCCATCGCGAACCCACCTTATATGGGCACTCGAAACATGGGTGCACGTCTCAGTTCGTGGGCAAAGGTTTCGTACCCGAGGAGCAAAGCTGATCTCTTTGCGATGTTCATCGAGCGTTGCATGGATCTGGTGAAACCGCATGGCCTCGTCGCCATGATCACGATGCAGAGCTGGATGTTCCTGAGCACCTACGAGAAACTCCGCTCGAAGATCGAAGAGGACGCTCCGATCATGGCAATGGCCCACCTAGGCACGGGGGCATTTGACTCGATTGGGGGTGAAGTCGTGGCCACCACCTCCTTCATTCTGGGAGTGGCGCGCGATCGGAACCTTGAGGGGGCCTTCGTTCGTCTCACGGACGAACGGAACGAGGAGTCGAAGAGCGGCGTGCTTCGAGCAGCAGGTCGGGCCGCATCGGGTGCGGTGTACCGAGTGAGCAGCGCGGATCTTGCGCAGGTTCCTGGCAGTCCTGTGGCGTACTGGACCGACGCAGCGTTACGTGGCGCGTTCAGTTCATCGACGACGTTTGGAAGCGACTTCACTCCACGAAAAGGAAACGATACGGGGGACAACAGCTCGTTTCTTCGGCAATGGTGGGAAGTCAGTTGGTCGTCGATCGGGATTGGCATGCAATCGCGTGATGAGGCACGTGAGTCTAGGCGTCGTTGGTTCCCGTACAACAAGGGCGGTGGCTTCCGGAAATGGTACGGAAACTTCGATCTGGTCGTTGATTGGGAGGACGACGGTCGACGTATCCGGTCGTTCGTTGATGGTTCGGGTAAACCACGCAGCAACCTTAGGAATCAGGGCTACTACTTTAGTGAAGGCGTGACCTGGTCCGACATTAGTTCGTCAAGTTTCGCCGCTAGATACCTCCCGGCGGGGTTCCTTTGTGACAACAGTGGATCGGCGTGTTACGGAAGCCCGACGACGCTGCCGTCAGCGCTCGGGTTCCTCTGCTCGTCGGTGGCGTACGAGATGCTCATGACCGTTAATCCGACGTTGCATTTTCAGGCCGGGAATCTGTCGAGCCTTCCTCTACGTATCTCAGAGGCGGAGGAACTCCCAGGAATCACAACGGAGTGCGTTGCGATCTCGGAACGAGACTGGGCACTTCGAGAGACCTCTTGGAGCCACCGGGTATCTCCGCTCCTGCTTGATGCGACGATGCCTGCCCGTGTGTCAGACCGGTGGGAGGAATGGGCTCGCGATCGCAATGTCGCGAGGGCGAGACTTCACGAGCTGGAAGTCGCCAACAACAACGTCTGGATTCGGGAGTTCGAACTCGAAGGCGTGGTCAGTGAGTCCGTTGACATTGACGAAGCTGCCTTAGCACGGCCCTCGCGAGAGGCCGACATTACGGCATTGCTCTCCTATGCGGTTGGATGCATGTTCGGTCGCTACAGCCTTGAAGAGCCAGGCCTGGTCCTTGTGGAACAAGGGGCGACGTTGCAGGACTACCTCGCCAAGGTGCCGTCGCCGATTTTTTCGCCGGACGCCGACAATGTCATCCCGATCGTAGACGGTGACTGGTTCGAGGACGACATCGTCGAGCGCTTTCGGCAGTTCCTCCGGGTGGCGTTTGGTGAGCAGTACTTCGAGGAGAATCTACACTTTGTCACCGAGTCGCTCGGCGTGAAGAATCTGCGCGATTACTTCGTGAAGTCGTTCTACAAGGATCACGTCCAGCGGTACAAGAAGCGCCCGATCTACTGGCTATTCTCTAGCCCGAAGGGCTCGTTTAATGCCCTGATTTACATGCACCGATACACGCCGTCAACCGTCTCAACGGTCTTGACCTACCTACGTGAGTACGTGACTAAATTGGAGTCGGCCCTCCAGCAGGCCGAGCGTGCTGGGAACGCGAAGGAAGCCGATCGGCTCCGCAAGATCCTCGTCGAACTGAATGAGTACGAGCACGACACACTCTTCCCGAAGGCGTCTGAGAGGGTCGTGATTGACCTCGATGACGGAGTCAAGACGAACTACTTTAAGTTCGGTGCTGCACTGAAGAAGATCGCTGGTTTGGAGGCAGCCAGTGACTGATCTCACCTCGGTCCAAGATGCTCTTCAAACCCGACTTGCTTCCCAGCGGGTCGTGTTCTGGCATGATCCCGCTGGCGAGTACGCCGCCGAACTTGACGCGCTCGATCTCGGGGCAGTGAACGTGATCCGCGTTGATGGCAACGAGTTTGGCGTGAAGAACACACTACTCGCCGACCACGTCAGCAAGCACCTCGTTTACCGTTGCGGGGACCTGCCACGCGGTACCGCGAACTGGCTACTCGACCTGGAACTCGCCTACGGCGTGTTCACCGCAGACAAGACCTCTATGCTCCAGCGGGAACTCGGTCTGAGCGATCCATCACTGGTTACGGTGATCGAACAGCACCAGAAGTTCTTCGCTGCGACCGGCCGCAAGCAAGCACTGGAAAAGCTCCTGAACGATGGCGACGACGCCACCTTCCTACGCGCCAAGATGTGCCAAGTACTCGTCAAGGCAACAGGAAACAAGCTGACCGACATTGTGCGCGAGCTCCTCGTTGAGAATGCTTCGGGGAGGACCACAAGGTTCGACGATCTCGTCAGTTTCAGCCTGGACCAGTTCTTCTGGGACGGGCTCGCCAACATCTATAACTACCCGAGCAAGACTCCGACGATTGACGACTTTGTCCTTTGGATGTTCGGCCGCGCGATCGAAGACTTCGTCTCGACCACTCCGGATGAGTTCCGCAACATCCGCAGTGACTTCAACAGTATGCGCTATGACGTCCGCACACAGGACATGATGACGAAGCTCGCCACCCGCGCAGCTGATGCGCTTGACGTGAAGTCCAAGATCGAGCATCGCGACTACCGAGAGCTGGCCAAGGTCACAATCTTCGAAGAGATCGACCGCAAGGTCGTCGTCGACCTCGCAGCTGCGGTCACGACTCAGTCGGTGACGCCCCGTGAGGTGGGCGACATCATCAGGCGACGTCAGGAAAGTCTATGGAGGGCTAAATACGCCAAGCTTTACCAGGCCATCCAGAGCGCCTCGGATCTGCTCGCCGCGATCGCAATCCTGCCGCACACGATCGAGTCGGCAGCTATCGGGCTGGAAAAGTACCAGTCCGATTGGTACCGCATCGACCAGCAGTACCGATGGTTCACCTATGCTCACCAGACGGCCGACTTCCAGAAGCCGCTCGAAGAACTCAAGACTGAGGTCGACAAGCAGTACGCCAACAAGTTCCTCTACGACTTTGGTGGGCTGTGGCAGCAGGCACTGGAGCCGATGAACGAGTGGAAGTCCGCGGCTCTCGCCCCGCAGTCAAAGTTCTTCGACCGTCACGTCGCCCCCGTGGTGAAAGACGGCCGCACGAAGGCCGTCGTCATCATCTCTGACGGGATGCGCTACGAGATCGCCGAAGAACTCGCATCTCTGGTCCGCAGTGAGAACCGCTTTGACGCTTCGCTCTCGGCTGTGCTCGGATCGCTGCCGAGCTACACACAGCTCGGCATGGCGTCGCTGCTCCCGCAGTCGAGCCTGGAGCTCGACCCCAACGCACTGCCGGTGCTCGCGGATGGCAAGCCGACAAATGGTACTGCGAACCGCGACAAGATCCTGCAGGTGGTCAACGGGCACGCCCTCACCGCAGCCGACGTCTTAGCCATGCCGGGGAGCGAACTGCGTGAGCTGTACACGAAGCACCAGATCTTCTACGTCTACCACGACCGCATCGATGCCGCGGGCGACAAAGCGCCAACGGAACGCACCGTGTTCGAGGCCGCCGAGGAAACCCTCCGCGAACTGCTCCTTCTCGTGAAGAAGTGGACAAACGCCAACGCAACAAACATCCTGATCACCGCCGACCACGGGTTCCTCTATCAAGACATCCCCCTGGAGCAGGCGTACTACGTCTCGGAGAATCCCCAGGGCGACTCGGTCACCAAGACCAATCGTCGCTACGTGCTCGGCCGGTCGCTGAAGCCCTCCCCGGCGTTTATGACGTTCACCTCGGCGCAAGCTGGGCTTGTGGGAGACCTCGACATCCAGATCCCAAAATCGATCCACCGCATCCCGCAACCTGGCGCTGGCACACGCTACGTTCACGGCGGCGCGTCTCTCCAAGAGATTGTCGTCCCGGTGGTCACGGTCAACAAGAAGCGCAAGAGCGACATTCGCCCAGTCAACGTTGATCTCATGCCGGAGACCGACAAGATCACCACTGGTCAACTCGCGGTCAAGCTGCTCCAGCGCGAAGCCGTCACGGACAAAGTGCAGCTGCGTCAGGTCCGTCTTGGACTATACGTCGGGGACACCCTGATCTCCGACCAACCAGTCATTACCTTCGACAGTGCGTCCAACGACCAGCGCGATCGATATCAGAAGGCCGTTCTGTACCTGACTCAGGACGCTGACCAGTACAACAACCGGCCCGTCGAGCTAAGACTCGAAGAGCCGATCCCGAACACGACACAGTGGAAGACGTTCTCTAAGGGGAACTACACCATCAAGCGATCGTTTACGACTGACTTCGACTTCTAGGAGAGCCATGACAAACCTTGAAGACGTGTTCGGCGAGATCGACGTTCTCGCCCCTGCTCATGCGGCAGATGCAGCCCCGGTCAAATCCGTGCTCGACGGCAAGATCAACGAGCACTTCGGTGGTGCCGTGGTTCGCAAGGACCTCGTCAAAGCCGTCAAGGGCAACGCGATCGTGCCCTCATACGTGCTGGAATATTTGCTCGGGCAGTATGCGGCATCCGATGACGAGGCAACGATCCAGGCCGGAATCGAGACCGTTCGGAGGATCCTCGCCGACCACTATGTGCACCGCAACGAGTCGGAGCTGGTGAAGTCGAAGATCAAGGAGCGCGGCCGCTACCGGATCATCGACAAGGTCAGCGTCACACTCAATGAAAAGGATGATGTCTACCAGGCCACGTTCGCGAATCTCGGGATCAGCGGTATTGTCATTGATTCTGCCACCGTAAGCGCTCATCAGAAGTTGCTTGTCGGAGGGGTCTGGTGCCTGTGTGACGTCGAGTACTTTCACACCGAGGATGCCCGTGTTTCGCCATGGCTCCTTGGATCACTCAAGCCGATCCAGATGTCGAACTTCGACTATGACGGATATCTTTCGGCACGGGCGGAGTTCACTACTGATGAGTGGATCGATCTGCTGATTCAGTCGATCGGATTCGACCCTGAGATGTTCGGGCGTCGGGCGAAGCTGTTGCAGCTTGTGCGCCTGATCCCGTTCGTGGAGCGCAACTACAACCTCGTCGAGCTGGGTCCGAAGGGCACTGGAAAGTCTCACATCTACTCAGAGTTCTCGCCGCACGGCATGCTCATCTCTGGTGGTGAAGTGACCGTTCCAAAGTTGTTCGTCAACAACGCGAACGGGCGGCTCGGTCTCGTGGGCTACTGGGACGTTGTTGCATTCGATGAGTTTGCGGGCAAGAAGAAGCGCACCGACAAGGCAATCGTCGACATCATGAAGAACTACATGGCGAACAAGTCGTTCTCTCGCGGTGTCGAGACCCTTGGTGCGGAAGCCTCAATGGTGTTCATCGGCAACACCTCGCACACCGTTCCGTACATGCTCAAGAACTCGGACCTGTTCGACGAGTTGCCCGAGAGCTACCACGACCCCGCTTTCCTTGACCGGCTGCACTTCTATATCCCTGGCTGGGAAGTGGACACGATCCGCAGCGAAATGTTTTCGGACGGCTACGGATTCGTTGTCGACTACATCGCCGAGGTACTGAAGTCGATGCGCAATCTCGATTACTCGGATCGCTACCAACAGCACTTCACCTTAGGGTCGGACATCTCGACCCGCGATCGCGATGGCATTCACAAGACCTTCTCTGGACTGATGAAGTTGCTCTATCCTCACGAGCAGGCCACGGCCGAGCAGATCGAGGAGATCCTGCGTTTTGCTATTGAGGGGCGCAAGCGCGTAAAGGATCAGATCCTCCGGATCGACACCACAATGACGGCCGTGAAATTCGGCTACAGCTCGGTCGGCGGGGGCTGGTCGGCGGTTACGACGCTTGAGGAAGACGAGTACCCGTTGCATTACCACCGAGGTGGCTTGGCGGCTCCTGCTGGCGAGGCGTCGGCGGGGAGCGACGCGCCGATGTCGTCCACAGCGTCGGAGTCGTCGACGCCCGTACTCGTATCCGAACCCGAGCCCGTTCAGGCAGAACTATTCCAGGGGCAGCGGGACTTCGTTGAGAACCAGCGGGGCATCTCCTACGAGACATTGCTCATGCCGTATCTGCAGGGCGCAACCGAGATTGAACTTCACGACCCCTACATACGACTGGGGCACCAGGGGCGCAATCTCGTTGAGCTGCTCGCGATGATCGCCGCGGCGAAAGACCCGGCCGACGAGGTGATCTTCAACCTATTCACTGTGCTTGACGAAGATCCCGAGTATCAGCCCAAGCAGCTCCGAATGCTCAATGACATCGTGCAGGGCGCAGCTCAGCAGGGAATCAAGGTCAACGTGGCGAAGGACCCCGGCGGCCACGACCGCTGGATCCGAACCGACACTGGCTGGCGTGTCAACCTCGGGCGGGGCCTCGACATCTTTCAGAAGTCCGATGGCGGCTGGTTCGACTTCGGCACCAGCCGTCAGGAGTTCCGCCAGGTCCGAGCCTTCGGCGTCACGTACATTCGAGAAGGCGAAGAGGTGCCATGACTTCGAAAATCATAGATGGCGAGGTGCAAGAGGGGGCGGCTGAGGGATTCTTCGACAAGCTGCTCGAAGAGATGGGCCAACGTGCCGAGGCGACTCTCGCGGAGTTCATGGCTCAGGATCCCGCAACCATCGACGTTGCTGACCGCTTGCCATATCTGCCTCGAATGGTGTTGGACGGGCTCGCTGCTATCAAGGACCAGCTGAACGATGAGTCGCGCGTCGCAATTGAGCAATGGCAGGAACGGGAGCGTCAGCAGCATCGCGAAATGTGGGAGGCTGCAGAGCGCTCGCACGTCGCCTTCCTCAACTCGCTCCCGCCAAACTGGCGTTCCCCTGACATTGAGTTTCCATCAATTGAGGAGCTAGAGGAGCTTCAACTCAACCAGGGCCTACCGCTCGCATGGCTGCCGCCGAACAACGTTCTGAGCGCTCTTCTGGAGCTTGAGACGAGCGAGGACCGAAGTCAACTGATCGAGGATGAGGCAACAGCAATCCTCGATGCCTGCGGGGTTGAACTCGAACGATTGAATGCTGAGTTTACGCATCAGTGGAGAGTGTCCGCAGCAGAGGCAGTCGAATCCATGAGAACGGGCCATTGGCGTGCTGGTCAGGCACTCGCAGCGATTGCGATGGATACGGCAGTGGAGGAGTTCGTGATCAAAGGCGGTTACGAACACGCCATAGCTCAAGCCAAGGGCAACGAACCCACACCGCCGGGCACTCTGCCTACGAGCTTTCCCACGTGGCGCGACATCGACTACCCGGGAGTGTTGCTTGTCATGTACGGCATTTGGGGGTCGTACAAGCAATTCTGGGTCAAGAGAGGGGATGCCGTTCCGATCCAGTTCTCCCGGCATGGCACGGTTCATTCGATGAGTCCGCGCCAGTACACGAAGGCGCACGCCCTTATCGCCGTGATGCACCTCGTCAGCCTCCTTTGCGTGCTCGACGAGATGATCGAGGACGCATCTGAGAAGAGCGAACAACGACCATCCGCCGCTGTGTCGGATGAGCCCTAGTCTCACCTACACCGCGGCCATGTCCTCAAGTGTGCCCTCTTCGCTCGGATCAGCGTCCGTCATTGAGCCGTCACGCGTCTTGCAGATCGAGGTCGCGACCACCCGCGCGTGACAGATGAGGCCACCGATCCTGCTTGTTCACCTCCTCCTTGATGGAGGGAAGGTGAGCTGCGGTGACGGT
This sequence comes from uncultured Microbacterium sp., assembly GCA_964616805.1. Lineage (GTDB taxonomy): Bacteria > Actinomycetota > Actinomycetes > Actinomycetales > Microbacteriaceae > Microbacterium. The sequence goes on from CAZTUC010000004.1 coordinate 68,345, forward strand.
GTCGATGCGGGTGATGTCGGCGGGCGACGGCTACAGGTATCTGCTGCGCACAGTGGCCGCCGGTGACGGCGACCGCAACCTTTCGACCCCGTTGACGAGGTATTACAACGCGGACGGCACGCCACCGGGACGATGGGTGGGCAGCGGTCTCCCAGGGCTCGGAAGCGGGCAACTCCACGAAGGCGATGAAGTCACCGAGGCCCAGCTCCAGCTGCTGATTGGCATGGGTCGTGACCCGCTTACCGGCGTGCCGCTCGGCCGGTCTTACCCGGCGTACAAGTCGGTGGCTGAGCGAGTTCAGGAGCGAGTCGATGCGCTCGATCCGGGGCTGGGCCCGACCGCTCGGGGCCGGGCAGTCGCGACGATCGAAGCGGAGGAATCCGAGCGTGGCACTCGACGAGCAGTGGCCGGGTATGACTTCACCTTCTCCATCCCGAAGTCCGCCTCCGTGCTGTGGGCAGTTGCTGACGCAGGAACGCAATCTCTCATCGCCAACGCACACCATGCGGCGGTTGCAGAGGTGGTTGCGTTCATGGAGCGCGAGGTTGCAACCACTCGCGCCGGTGCAACCCCTGGGGATGGTGCCGTTGCGCAGGTCGACGTGCGTGGGTTGATCGCGACAGCGTATGACCACTACGACTCGCGCTCGGGCGACCCGCATCTGCACACGCACGTCGTCATAAGCAACAAGGTACAGACCGTGCTCGACAACAAGTGGCGAAGCTTGGATGGGCGCCCCCTGCACGCTGCGACGGTGGCGCTCTCCGAGTTCCACGAAGCGATATTCGCAGATCACCTCACGCGGCTCTTCGGCGTTGAGTGGGAAACGCGTGATCGCGGACGGGACCGCAACGCGGCCTGGGTCATTGCGAAGGTACCTGAACAACTCGTATCCGAGTTCTCGTCGCGTTCGCGCTACATCAATGAGGAGAAGGATCGTCTCATCGCTGCGTACATGGAGAAGCGCGGTAGGCAACCCTCCAGCGCGACGATCATCAAGCTACGTGCCCAGGCGACGCTCGCGACAAGACCGGCGAAGGAGATCCATTCGCTCGCCGACCTCACCGGTCAGTGGAGGCAGCGGGCGGGTAACATCCTTGGTGGCGATGCAACCAGCTGGTCACGTGAAGTCACTGCGAATACCGCGCCGTTGCTCTTGCGCGCCGATGATGTGCCGCTTGACGTAGTTCATGGGCTGGGGGCGAGCGTCGTGACCGCAGTTGGAGAAAAGCGTTCGACCTGGCGCCGCTGGAATCTCACTGCCGAAGCTGCTCGGCAAACGATGCGGTACCGTTTCGCGAGCACTCGCGATCGTGAAGCGATCATCGGCATGGTTGTGGATGCTGCTGAGGCTGTGTCGATTCGACTCACGCCGCCCGAACTGGCATCCAGCCCTGCCGTCTTTCGCAGGAGTGACGAGACGTCGGTGTTTCGACCGAAGAACTCCACGGTGTTCTCGTCTGGTGAGTTGCTCGACGCTGAGGAGCGCCTGCTTCAACTCGCGCACACAACGACGGGCCCGACTGTTTCGTTGGAGACGGTCGAGCGGATCGTGCGGAAGCTTGGTCGTGAGCGGTTGGTGTTGGGGGAGGACCAAACGTCTGCGCTGACGAAGATCGCTGTTTCCGGTCGTGTCGTTGATCTGCTCGTCGGCCCGGCTGGCGCCGGGAAAACGACTGCGATGAATGCGCTGCGACGGGCGTGGGAGACGGAACACGGCAAAGGGGCTGTCGTCGGACTTGCGCCTTCGTCGAGTGCGGCACAGGTACTTGCTGAGGATCTTGGGATTGCGACTGAGAACACGGCGAAATGGTGGCAGAACCATCTCCAAGCAGGCGTGAGCTTCCAGCCGGGTCAGCTCGTGATCGTTGATGAAGCGTCGCTAGCGGGAACGCTCTCGCTCGACCGAATCACCCAACTCGCGGCTGAGGTCGGAGCGAAAGTGCTACTCGTCGGCGACTACGCACAGCTTCAAGCGGTCGACGCGGGAGGTTCTTTTGGGATGCTCACGCACGATCGGGATGACGTGCCGGAACTTGTCGACGTTCACCGTTTCACGCACGACTGGGAAAAACGCGCCTCACTTGATCTCCGCCACGGCCACACCGACGTCATCGACACCTACGATGAACACCAACGCATTGTTGAAGGTGACACCGAGGCCATGATTGATGCAGCGTATGCCGCCTGGCGTAGCGATCTCGTCGCAGGGCGCGCAACGGTACTCGTCTCCGACTCCAATGAATCGGTGACCGCACTCAACAACCGAGCACGGACCGACCTGATCCTTGACGGCACCGTTTGCGGGTCGCGCGAATCAGAGCTACATGACGGGACGCATGCGGCATCCGGTGACATCGTCATCACGCGCCGCAACGACCGCCGTCTCTTGGCTGGACACGGCTGGGTGCGCAATGGGGATCGCTGGAACGTCGTTGATGTTCGACGTGATGGATCGATGCTTGTTCGACGGGCTGGAAGCTCCTGGGGGACGAGCGTTCTCTTGCCAGCCGACTACGTTGCAGAGCATGTCGAACTCGGCTACGCCGTGACGTCCTTCCGCGCGCAAGGCCTCACTACCGATACTGCCCACGTGCTCGTCGACTCGACCATGACCAGGGAGACTCTCTACGTGGCGATGACGCGGGGCCGTGACGCCAACCTCGCCTATGTCGCGGTTGATAGGCCCGACCCGTCCCATGCCGGTCCACATCCTGGTGAGAACGATGAAGTCACCGGCCGCAATGTTCTCGCCGGGGTGCTGCAGCACGTCGGCGCTGAGCTTTCCGCGCATGAAACGATCGCTGTAGAGCAAGAGTCCTGGGGAACGATTGCACAGTTGGCCGCCGAATACGAAACGATTGCTGCGGCCGCGCAGCGTGACCGGTGGGCTGCCCTGGTGCGGACATCGGGTCTCAGCGCAGAGCAGGCCGAAGAGGTGGTTGAGTCGGATGCGTTTGGCCCGTTGACTGCCGAGTTGCGGCGTGCAGAAGCCAACCATCATGACCCCACGGTTCTGCTCCCACGTCTAGTGCGAGCACGCGACTTCGGAGACGCGGACGACATCGCTGCGGTATTGCGGCATCGACTCAACGCCGCTACCGCTCGTCCCGCTGGGACTGGGCGCACGCGCAGAGCACCGAAGCTCATTGCTGGTCTCATACCGGAAGCTATGGGTGCAGTTGCAGATGACATGCGCCAGGCACTCGATGAGCGACATCACCTCATCACGCAGCGAGCCGACGCAGCGCTCGACAAAGCGATCGCTGATGATGCACCCTGGGTGGCCCTTCTCGGCGCACTCCCGAGGGAGCCAGCCCGGCTGGCAGGGTGGCGACAATCCGCACGAATTATTGCTGCATATCGAGACCGCTACCAAATTACCGGGCCAGACCTTGTCGGAGTGCAGCCCAACTCGACGGCCCAGAAGATTGACCGTGCGAGAGTCGAGGCTGCAATGCGTGCATGCGTTTCCGTGGGGCGGGCTGACGAACGGCATCAGCAGTTGGCACCGCGGGCGGGACGGTTGCGAACGCTCTAGCCTGAGTAGCGGGCTCCGAGCAACTGAATATGACAGACTTTGAGCGATGTGCATGGTGAAGATTGACCCAGAAGGCTCGTTTGAAGTTCTAGTTATGACTGAATGTTGAATAAAAGTAAAGTTTTGTGTTACGGTCTTCATGAGGACAAAGGAGGGCCCGATGGCTCAGCAGCACAGCAGCGACGACTGGCGGAACGAGTTCCAGCCCGCAGAACTTGCGGCGCTCCGTGAGCGAATTCCAGCGGCCATCCAGCTGAGTCAAGACCGTTCGGCACGCGCCCACGCAGCATACGAGGATCCCGATGGGGACCAAGACGTTTATGGTGCGGGCATGGCCCGCGGAGTTCAGAAGGAGCTTCGCGCTCTTCTGTCGGATTTGCCCACATATCGCGAGATGAAAGTGTCAAGCGCCCGCCGGATACTGACGTTCGTGGGTGACATGCTCATCTTCACTCAGCGCGTCGGCAAGCAGATGCCGCGTAACTTTCGTCGCTTTAGACTCAACTACCTCCCCGATTCCCGACGTGAGCTTCTCGCGACTACGAGCAACGTGAAGTACTCAGATCCAGGGCTCTTCGACATCGGCGACGTACTTGACGGGGATCAACCTGCGTCGCTGGAGGACGCTCTCAGCCACATAGAACTAGCGGTGCCCCGCGCGACTCTCTTTGTCCCGTACTACAGCAGTACTCCTGACGGCGTGGGAACGATCTACTTTGCCCCCGCGAGACTAAACGGGCGGTATCTGGAGTTCACTGATCCCGAACTGCTCAATTACGTACGCACACCTTCGACGGTCGACTCATCGCGAAGTGCGGTAAGACCAGTCGCTGGATTCAACAGCGGACAGCGCCCGCGCACCTCGGTGAAGCTGCGTAAGCAGCACTCCGAGCAGGAAGGTAGCTGACCGTGCAAGCCGTACCAAGCGGAAATGTTGATCTTACGGGGATCGCTCGGCTGTTCGATCCGGCCCGGCTTGCACAAGCTCGTCGGATCAGCAAGATGTCGAAGACCGATCTTCATCGTAAAGTCGGTGTCTCAGCTGCTGCCATTGGACAGTACGAGCGTGGCGAGGTGCGTCCTCGAGCTGAGACAGTTGCCGCGCTCGCGACAGCTCTGGGTGTTCCTCCGGGCTTTTTTGCGCTCGGACGTCCGCGGGTGCAGGTTGACATCGCGGAGGCGTCATTTCGTAGACTCCGCTCAACGTCGGTTACTCAACAACAGCAAGCCACCGCCTACGTTGAGCAAGCCTGGGAACTCAGCTGTTACTTGGAAGAAAGGGTCGAGTTTCCTGAGCTTGATCTTCCTACGTGGGCTCACGCTGACTCACTTGACGTGCCTGACCCCGTGACCGCGGCACGAGCCATACGCCAGCACTGGATGCTCGGCACGGAGCCCGTGGAACACCTCGTGTACCAGCTTGAACAGCATGGCATCCTGACCGTCTTCTTCTCTATGAAGGAGGACAGTGCACTGGACGAGAAGAGCCGCATCGATGCGTTCTCAACCATCGCTTTGCCACGTCCGATGATCGTGCTGACACCAGACAAAGCCAATGATGTGATGCGGCATCGCTTCTCCGCGGCGCACGAGCTTGGGCATATCGTCCTCCATCGTGGTCGACAGGGGACGGACAGCCAGTTGGAACGACAGGCGGATATGTTCGCCGCCGAGTTCCTCACGCCCCGCGATGTGATTCGTGATCAGCTGCCGCCGCGAATCAATTTCAACCGGTACGAAGAACTGAGCCAATGGTGGGGGGTCTCCATCAAATCGCTGATCTTTCGGTCGCGTGAACTAGACCTCATCTCTGAGTCCACCACCCGTCGTGCATACATCACGCTGAACGGGATCACTCGGCGCACGATGCCGGTTCACGACTATCCCGGAGAACGGCCGGAGATCTTGAAGTCTGCACTCGACCTGCTCGACAAGGCGGGCGTTCCTTTGGTTCAAGTCGCAAATGATCTCCAGATGACTCCACGCCACATACGACGTCTAGCGGACATCGATGACCCTCAGCCAAAGCTGACTTTGGTCCAAGACCATCCAGATAACAGGAAATAGCGGGACATTGTCTCAAACGAGCGAAAGGCTCAAATTATGTCACAACCGAACAAGCGAGTGGTCCAGCGCCGAAGCGACGGCGATTGGGAGGTGCGGAAGCCGGGGGCGGATCGCGCCAGTGCGATCACTTCTACACAGTCCGACGGGATTCAGCGCGCTCGTGCGATTCTCGGTAACGACGGCGGAGGCGAGCTTCAAGTTCGCTCTTTGAAAGGGACAATTCGCGCTCAGGACACAATCGCGCCTGGGAATGACCCGCGGTCATCCAAAGGGTGATGATGGCCCAGCCGATTCAGTCGGGTTCATTTACAGAATCTTTGATCCTGCTGCAGGAGCCTTAGTATGACTAGAGCCTCGTCCATCGACTTAAAAGCGCGTATCGTCGCTACCGACGCGGCCCTGGCGCTCGGGGGAGTCGCCGTGGTTGGAGCCGGTCTGTCTATTAGCAGTCGGTTTCCTCCTACTAAAGGTCTCACCTCTCTTCTTTGGGATGCGTTGGACCACGATTTGCCTGCAAGATCATCTCTGGCGCTAGAGCTAGGACGCGAGGACACTGAAGCGAAGATGCTTGTCGGTGACGCGTGGGCAGATGTGGAGCGCGCGTGGGCCGTGGTGGCAGGCAGTACGGTTGCCCGCGCCAGGTTCCAAGTTCAATTCGCGGAGATTGATGGGGAGCGAAGTGAGCAACCATCCATTGCTCACGAGGGCCTCGCTCGCCTCATCCATGCAGGAATCATCGAATGCGTGGTATCGCTAAACTGGGATACTGCACTCGAACGCGCTTATCGGCGACTTTACGGTACCTTTTTGCCTTCGGGAATTCTCTTTAAACCTCACGGTGATGCTGCGCACCCGAACGAATTGTGGACCTTGCCGCACGAGCCCGGTGTGGTTTCGCCTGATGTGCGAGCGGTGATTGAGCGGCATCGAGTGGTGCATGCTCACACGCTTCTTGTAGTCGGTTATTCGGAAAGCGACCAGGTCGTAGTGGATGAGTTAGTGCGACCACTTGACCAGTCTTGGCGAACGATTCGAGTTGGGCCACACGCGTCGGGAGCCGAGGATATTCAAGAAACAGCGGAGATCGTACTACCGCTTTTAGCTGAAACCTACTTGCGTCGCGAGGACAACTCTTCGTGGCATACGGTTACGTACGCGGGAAGCAGAGGGGTGGAGTCGTGGCTTGCAGGCGAGCGTCTTGGCCCCCAGGATGTCGACTCTTGCCCAGAACTGGACGAGGTAGACACCATATGCAGCGCGCTTTGGCACGATCGTGCCGTCGTCTTAAACGGGCCCACTGGTTCGGGGAAGTCGATTTGCGCATACCAAGCACTGCGAAGACTGATGAACGAGGGTTACGAAGTTCTTCGGCTGCGTGACAACGCGCGTCAGAAGGGCGTCCGTTCGTGGCTCACTGATCTGGGCACTTTCCCTCACCGGAAGATCCTGTTCCTAGACGATGCGCAGGATCTATCCCCTGATGTGGTGCGAGAACTTGCGGAAACTGCAACGCCTGAGAGACTTGTCCTGATCGTCGGTATCGACCACGTCGCGGGTGGTGTCCGTACAGTCCGACTTAGCGCTCGCAGCGCAGTGGTCCGGCTTGCTCGGTTCGTGAGGGAAGAGCGAGCGAGGCTCTTTCCATTTGTGCATGCACTTGACGATCACGTGGGTAGTCACCCTGGCGACTTCCACTTCGATCAACGTATCGATATTGCGGAGGGTGAAGCAACGACGTGGCAGTTCGCCTATACGCTCACCGGAGGCTGGCGACGGGTTCGTCGCCAAATGATTGAGCTCCGTGATCACGATCGCGCGGATCTCGCACTGGTTGCGATCGCCGTAGCTCAGATTGCTGGGGTTGACTCTGGTGTTGACCAAGGCGAGCTTGTGGGTCTCCGGGAGATTCTGGGTCGCGACCAGCGGTGGCTCGACGGAGCCGTGGACGAGTTGCGCGCGCGGCGTCTGATCTCGGAGTCGGATGGCCGTATACGGTGTGCTCATCTGCGCGCTGCCATGAATGTCGTTACGTGGAGTCTGCACCCACCCCGGCATGTCTTCTCACCCACGCAAAGGCCGGAGATTCCGCCTATTGCTTCGGCCGTGATTTTGCCTTCGCCAACGGTGGGAAAAGCGGCTCACCCCGTAGACAAGCGATCGTCACCTAACCAGGAACTGCCCCGATCAGACATCGAGGCTGACCGGGCAACAGTGGGCGCGCTCATCAATCTCGTGCTTAACTCCCCGTCTACGCCTTTGCGTGGGTGCGCATGGCTCGTCGGCAGGAATGCGGATACTGAAGCACGGTGGATACTTCGTCGCTCTGGAGTGCTCTCGGATTCGCTCTACAACGAGCTTGCTCGGCGAGCGCTCAGCGTCCCAGCCGATGGCGACATCGCTGAGGCAGCTCAGCTGCTATCAGAGGTGATCTCTTACTCCGATGGTGTTGTTATGGGCACCGTCCGTGCGCACGCTACGGAGCTTGAACAGTGGTTTGCAGCAATCGCGCCTGAGAACGGCTGGGCACTTGGAGATCTCGCCAATAGCATGCACGGTCCTGACTCTGAGTTTGCAGAACAAGTCGCGGGTTTCACGGATGGACGAAGACTCGCAAACCTTATTCTCGACGGCGGTTGGCCACACATCTACTCGAGTTCACATGCTGTGAACCGGCTCTGCAATATCGGCGGCAAGCCGCTCCGAGATTCGATCCAACAGCATCTGGATGAGGCAGCCTTCAAAAAGTTGCTTGATACGAATCCGCCGGGACTGGCGTACATGGCGATGCTCATCGAGAACATCTCCGCTGCCGATCATGACTTGTCATTACGCTTGCTTGAACATTCTGCGGGGAAAATTGCCTCGCTGCTCTGTGTCGATCCAGTCCGGCGGTGGAACGATCTCTTCGGCCTGATGTTCCATGTTCTCGGGTATGGCGCGATCGCATTCGGCGAGGAGGAGAGATTGCCGCCAAAGTGCCGTCCTGCTGCTCGCGCTCTTGTCCGACGACTTGATCGAGAAAGAATGGCGCGCACTTTCTCCGGTGCACAAGATGAGTGGGGGCAGATGAATTTTGACGCCCTAATTGGACTCATTCAAGGATCTGATCCAGCTACCTTCGCCGCAATCGCGGAGCGCATTGATTTCTCCAAGCTCGAAGACTCGTTAGCTCATCCATCTGGACGACCGAGCGGCACGGGGCTCTATCTCTGCTTGCAGCTCTCGCGATTGCAACCTGAAAAGGTGCATGGAATTCTTGATCGGCTTGAGCCGACGCTTACCGAACTCGACACGCTTTTCACCTTCCTGGCCCCGGACGTTGCTGCGCGCTCACTTCGTCGAGGGTTGCCACTTGACCTCAGGCTTGATCACCATAACTGGGGCTGGGCGGCAGCCGTGGTAGCACGCTTGGCAGAAGGCGATTCTGGTCTTGCTCGGGAAGTCATCGAATCAAACGGAGCTGGCATGATCGACGGCCTATCGAACAACACGACGAGCCCGTTTGATGGACTCAGCAAATGGACTGAGGTTTGCGACCACATCAACTCCTCATGGATAGATTCTGTTATCTCAGAACTACCCAACGAGGCCGTTTCTAAGTGGGATCGGGCCATTAAACGGCCCGGGCGTTATGGTCGCTGGCGTCGAGAAGAGATTGCTCCTTTGGTCTTTCGGGCCGCGAAAGCCGGTGGACACGTTCAGTTCGAGGCCGAAGAGCTGATCCGTCGGTTTCCATCACTAAAGAGGATCGGGGCTCCTAAGCCGATCGTGTAGCTTCAATTCACTTTGACGCGCCTCCTTTTGCTATGGGTCTGCTCGGGATTCTCTAGATCTCAGCAATTAGGTCTGGGCCTCAGGACGGAGGCCCAGGGCGCCCTCGATACGTAAGTGAAGGCAGGGCGCGTGTTGAGGTCTGAGACTCGCGTGAGTACCCTTGAAAGTGCACCACGACCGCTTTTGCGAGGTGGACACGAGGCCCATTTCACAGTGGCACGCTGGGGGCACGACAACTTCACAACTGCCGAGAATCCGCGGAATCTCGCGGGTGGTGACGAGTACTGGGACTTCTAGGGCGTCTGGGCTCGCACCTGCGAAGCAAAGCTCAGCCCGAGGCGCGTCAACGCTGAGCGGGCGTCGCGAGACGAAGCGTAGTTCGCGCGCGGGCCGCCGCACGGTAGTCGGTGGGTGTGGAGCCCAACGCGTCGCGGAAGCGTGCGCGCATCACGGTGGCGGAGCTGAAACCGCAGTCGCGGGCGATCGTCTCGATCGGGAGGTCGCTACCCTCGAGCAAGTGGCGTGCCGCCAGCAGCCGTTGTTCCGCGAGCCACCGCATCGGGGTCGTCCCCGTCTCTTGCGGGAAGCGGCGATTGAAACTGCGACGTGACATATGAGCGTATGTCGCCAAAGACTCGATCGAGTGCGAAGCGTCCAAAGTGGCGGTCATGTGTTCCATCGCCTGCGCCACGCCTTCTTTGGCTGAGTGCGGCACAGGCCGCTCGATGAGTTGGCGCTGGTCACCGGCGCGGTGAGAGGTGACAACCATGTGGCGAGCCAACGCGTTTGCCACACGCACCCCGAGTTCCTTGCGCACAACATGGAAACAGGCATCGACACCGGCTGCGGTGCCTGCGCTGGTGATGATGTTGTCGTCCTCGACGTACAGCACATCTTTGACAACGTTTGCTGTCGGATGCAGACGCTGCAGTTCGTCCAGGTACTTCCAGTGCGTCGAACAGTTCCTGTTGTCGAGCAGGCCTGCAGCGCCAAGAATGAACGCACCCGAACAGATGCTGAGGATGGTCTTGCCTTGCTGGTTGGCGCGGCGAAGTGCGTCTATGAGCGCCGGAGGGTAGTCCTGGCGCGGTGAGGCCGCGGGCACCGCGATCAGGTCGGCGTCATCGAACGCCGACAGGTCGTACTGCGGAATCACGGATGCGCCCACGCCTGTGCTCACGGGGACACCCGCATCGACACCGCACACCCGCAAGTCGAACTCGGGAATATCTGGGTCGCCGCGACGTCCGCCAAAGACCTCACAGATCACCCCGAATTCGAACACCGACAACTGATCGATGATGGGTACGGCAACCGTAGACAACATACGCAGATCCTAATGCCGTTGGGCCACATCCCGAAGGATTCGCGCCAGAGAAGGCGCGAATCCTTCGGTGCTCGGATCAGGGCGGACATACTGAGAGTGGGCGCGAGGTGCTGGCGTGCCGAACTCCCAGTTCACCATCGTGCGTGCCTGACTGTACCTCTCCCCGCAAGAAAGACCGATCCGTGAGTAGTGCCGACTTCCAGCCCCCAAGCGCTAAGGATTCTGGCCTGTGGTGACGCCCGCAGTTCAGCATCCAGTCGAAGCTCTTGGTGATGCGCCTGACTGTGAGCCTTCTTTCTGCCGTCATCGTCGGGGTAATCGGATACCTCAGTGGTCGGGACTGCTTGCGCACGACCGCATCTCGCGCGCGAGAATGGATAGTCTCTTGATCAACGACGAAAGCTTGCCATCGACGTTCTCGCGCAGGCTGGCCTATAACGAGGACATCCTATGACAGAGCCGGCACCTGAGTAACACCCACTGACGCATACAATTTTCCGCACACCCTTTGAACAGAAAGAAAGAGATTATGATCCCGGACCCAGCAATTCAGAAACTCATGGACGACTACTTTGAGGTCCTCCACTTCCAGGACATGGAGCTCTTCGACCGTGTCTTCCACCCGGCCTGCGTGCTGTATTCGGCTCAGGGCGGCGAACTCGTCGTTCGGCCCTATGCCCAGTATCGGGAGATTGTCGCGGGACGGCCCTCGCCCGCGTCGCTTGGCAACGCTCGCCGTGATCAGATCTTGATGTTCGATCAGATCTCACCGACCCTCGCCTTTGTCAAACCACAACTGGAGATGTTCGGCGGTGTTATGCAGGATTACCTCAACTTGGCCTACCTCGACGGCCAGTGGTGGATCATGGCGAAGATGTGGGAGCGCGTGGGGGACTCGCAGTAAGAGGCGGCAAGCTGCTCGGGCTGCGGGCGTGAACCCGGCATCCATCTTCTCGTAGATCGTGATGTCAGGATGGGTGAATCATCCGCATCCCGAGGAGCACAGCGTTTCGTGCACCTCAGTTCCTGTTTCGTGTGCGCGAGGTCGCCATCCTGGTGTCCAAGAATCAGCGGTGGGGACTGTGGCCTTCGTTCGTGGCGACAGCGGGACGTTGCTCACTCAATCGCGGGTCGCTCGCTTGCTCGGTCCAGGGCGCCTGCAACAATGACGAGGTGACCTCCTCCGTGGAACGTGCGCCTCGCACCTCGCTTGGGCGATTTGCCTCTCCGGTGATTCTGCTGGCGGCAATGTGGTTGGTTCAACTGGCCGACGCGATCCTGCCCGGGTCTTTCGCCACGTTCGGTGTGCGGTCGTGGGATCTGAGTGGGCTCGGCGGCATCGTGGTCGGCCCACTGTTGCACGCAAACTGTGCCCACTTGATCGCCAACTCCCTTCCGTTCCTCGTGCTCGGCTGCTTGGTGGCTGTCGAAGGGGCAGGGCGCTTTTGGGAGGTCACTGGCATCGTGGCTCTCGTGGGAGGCCTCGGCACGTGGGCGGTGAACGCCCCGGGAACGGTCACCGTGGGGGCTTCGGTGCTCGTATTCGGCTACTTTGGCTATGTCGTCGCACGAATATTTAGCCCTGGGCGATTGGCGCATCGGATCGGCTACGCCGCGATCGCGGTCATCGTTGTTGTGCTCTACGGCAGTGTGATGCTCACCGGGATCTTCGGGGCTGGCGAACGAGTCTCTTGGCAAGCGCACCTCTTCGGTGCGGTCGGGGGAGTTCTTGCGGTCTTCCTGCTTCGTTCCCGCAACCGGGCATTACCCGCGGGCTAACCTCCCTGATGCGCAAGTGGAAGAAGCTCACCGGCTTTTCCAGGTCGCGTTTTTTGCGCCACTTGGGCGACCGCCGAGCCTCGTAGACTTGAGTGTGATCAGACGCGTCCATGAGCCCGGGATGCGCGCAGCGACAAAGGAGCCCTGTGAACACCTCACCCGACGACCACCGCCGCAACTGGATCGCCCGCGAAGAGCAGGCCGAACAGATGATTCCCCTGATCGGGGGTTTGTACCGCGGTCGTGGTGTCGTCACCTCGATTCACGGACGCCGACTGATCGGGTTGTCATCGATTGATCTGCTCAAGGCACACCGCTTCGCACGTCAAGCAGGTACTGCCGAATTGTCGCTGGATGCTTCGACCCGCATCCTGCAAGCACTCACCGAACTCCAGCCTGGGCCGGCATCGCTCGACATCGCCCGTCTGAGTGAGGAGTATTCAGCGCGCGGTGGAGACGCTGAGCTGATCGACTTCCTGCGTGCAGAACTCGCCGACATCATGGAGGAAGAAGCTGACGTCGCTGACGCGGTTGCCGGCCACGCCGGACGCGACGTTGTGCTCTACGGCTTCGGCCGTATCGGCCGCCTACTGGCGCGTATTCTCATCGCGCACTCCGGCGGCGCATCCGGCCTGCGGCTGCGCGCCATCGTCGTACGCAAGGGCAGCGACGATGACATCTTCAAGCGCGCGAGCCTGTTGCGTCGTGACTCCGTACACGGGCCCTTCGCCGGCACCATCGAGGTCGACGAAGAAAACAACACGATTCTCGCCAACGGCACCCTGATCCAGGTGATTTACTCAAACGACCCGGCATCCGTCGATTACACCGCGTTTGGTATCGAGGATGCCATCGTCGTAGACAACACCGGGCGCTGGCGCGACCGCGAAGGACTCGAACAGCACTTGCGCTCGAAGGGTGCCTCGCGCGTGCTGCTCACGGCACCTGGCAAGGGCGACATCCCGAACATTGTGTTCGGCATCAACGATGCTGAAATCACCGACGATCAGCATGTGCTGTCAGCGGCATCCTGCACAACCAATGCCATCACGCCCGTGCTCGCGGCCCTTGATGAAGCGTATGGGGTCGTGCGCGGGCACGTCGAAACTGTGCACTCGTTCACAAACGATCAGAACCTCATCGATAACTTCCACAAAGGCACCCGCCGTGGGCGTTCCGCTGCGCTGAACATGGTCATCACCGAGACGGGAGCAGCGAAAGCCGTCGCCAAGGCGCTGCCGCAGCTTGAGGGCAAGCTCACCGGCTCGGCGATCCGGGTGCCAACCCCGAATGTGTCGTTGGCGATTCTCAACCTCACCCTCGAGCGACCGGCCGAGCGCGAGCAACTGAACACCTACCTACGCGCGGTGTCGTTGCACTCGAAGCTGCGGCAGCAAGTCGACTACGTCGAGTCGCCTGAGATCGTTTCCACCGACTTTGTCGGTTCGCACCGGGCCGGTATTGTCGACGGGCTTGCCACGATCGCCGACGGCAACAACGCTGTCGTCTACGTCTGGTACGACAACGAGTTCGGCTACAGCTGCCAGGTGGTGCGCGTCATTGAGCAGATGGCCGGCACCCACCCAACGGTGCTCCCGCAACGCATGAACGTCACCCTGGGGTCAATTGCTCCCTGAGGCAATGAGAGATACTGCGACTGGCGTTCTCGCGCTCCCGGGGATTGCGCAGCCAGAAGTAGCGACGCCTCAGACCGCGTCGCACTGAGGCAAGTCGTTCCAGGCGACTGTCAGCGGCCAGTTCATGGGTCAGGCTCGTCCAAAGACCGTAGCCCCCACAAATCCTGCTTCGGCAGTGCCATGTGGGGCGTTTTTCGTGCCCTGAGCTGAAAGCTCACTCTCAAAAGCGGTGAGCGGCCGGTGTCATTCGCGGTGCGCGCGGCACCGCACCCAAGTGTTCACCAAATAGCCAACGAAGCGTCACCCGGTGGCAAACGTCTGACACTTTTACTCACCTAGTGTCGAGGTGCCAAAGGCAACCAACCAGAGAGGGGCGCGACCCTATGCGCCCAGAGAAAGGCACCAACAATATGCGTTTCAATACCCGTCGATTCGCCGCACTCGGTGGCGCACTCGCGATCGCTGCACTGATGGTGGGCTGCTCGAGCAGCCCCGACAACGGTAGCGCCAACACCAACGACAACACCGCGGCTGCCGGCGACTTCGCCTCCGGGAACTCCGACACGCTCGTCTTCGCGACCCTCCCCGACCACGAGGGGGCTGAGCAAGATGCCCAGCCGATTGCCGACTGGATCGCAGAGATCACCGGCAAGAAGGTGAACTTCTTCCCGGCAACCGACTACACCGCGGTCGTGCAAGGACTCGCTGCAGGACAGATCGACATCGCACAGATTTCGGCCTTTACCTACTACCAGTCGCAGGCCGCGAGCGCGAACATCGTGCCCATCGGCGCGCAGATCACCGAAGAGGGCGCCGTGGCGGGATACTACTCGGTCGCCATCAAGCACCCTGACTCGCCTGTAACGTCACTCGAGGACTTCGCTGACCAGCCCGTGTGCTTCGTGAACGCAACCTCGACATCGGGTCGTGCAATTCCCGCCAGCCAGCTGAAAGAGGCAGGCGTCACCGTCAGCACGGAAAACACCGTGTTCGGTGAGTCGCACGACCTGAACGCCATCAAGGTCTCTGAAGGCGTGGACTGCAAGGTCGGCTTCGCGCAGGATGTCGACGCCAGTCCTCTGATCAACTCGGGCAAGGTCGTTGAGGTTGACCGCTTCCTGGTTCCCGCCGCGCCGATCGTGATGCAAGCAGCCCTGCCACAAGATGTGCAGGATGCGCTGACGGCAGCCATCGCCGGCAGCACCCAGTCGTCACTCACCGATGCAGGCATCGAACTGAACACCTTCCTGAGCGAAAACTGGTTCGGCTTCGATGCAGTCGACGATGCCTACTACGACTCGATCCGCACCGTCTGCGAGCAGGTCGCCGACGAGGTTGAGGCCTGCCGCGCGTAAGGCACGAACGAAAGAATCACGCTCATGACAAACAGCGCCACCCCCACAGTCGAAATAGACCACCTCGAAAAGCTCTATCCGGGCGCATCGAAATCCGCACTGTCGGGGGTGTCGCTGTCTGTCTCCACCGGTGAAATCGTCGTGCTGCTTGGCCTCTCCGGGTCGGGTAAATCGACACTCCTTCGTCACATCAACGGCCTCGAAACACCCAGTGCTGGCTCTGTTGTTTCGCTCGGCCAAAACCTGGCCGAACTCAGCGGTGCATCCCTGCGCAAGTTGCGGGGCAGGATCGGCTTCATTTTTCAACAGTTCGAGCTCGTCGGGCCACTGACCGTACTCGAGAATGTGCTCACCGGTTCGCTGTCCTCCCAGCGCGGCCCGCGCGTCGGCACCTGGAGCTACTCGAAAGAACTCAGACTTCAAGCGCTCGGACACCTCGACCGGGTGGGCCTGCTCGATCGCGCATACCAAAGAGCTGACACCCTCTCAGGTGGGCAGCAGCAGCGCGTGGCCATCGCTCGCGCCCTCATGCAAGAGCCAGACATTTTGCTTGCTGACGAGCCCGTCGCCTCGCTCGATCCCGAATCAAGTAGCCAGGTCATGTCGCTGATTCGGGAAATCGCTGCAGAACGCCACCTCACTGTGGTGTGCAGTTTGCACCAGGTCGACCTCGCCCTCAGCTGGGGCGATCGCATCGTCGGTCTGCGTGGTGGCGAAGTTGTACTCGACACCAGCACCGATGGGCTTTCGCGAGAGCAAGTCATGGAAATTTACGGTCGCGTTGCGACCTCTACCAGTGAAATCACGGCCCTCAGCGAAGAACTTGCAGAGGCGCGCGAACAACTTGAGCAACGCGGTGTGAAGCTTTCCCGACCCGAAGAGGCGGCACGGTGACCACCACACTCACTCGCACTGAGACCGAGGGCGGCCCCGACCGCTTCAGCGAGATCACACGACCACGGCCTCGCACCGCAACGATCGTGTCGTATGCCGTCATTATCGGTACCGCCCTGCTCGGCATCTGGTCATTCATTGGTCTGAACTACACGTTTAAGAGCCTCGACACCACGATCGGCAACATCAACCGCTTTCTCGGCATGGCGACTCCGGTACAGTGGCCCGGCTCGGAGGTCATCGCCACCCGCCACCCAGACGGCAGCACAACCTACGTAACCGAGTGGGTTGGTGTCGAACCAATCCTCGAAACGCTCGGCAGTATCGCGATCACTCTGGCACTCGTGATCGCTGGCACCGCGCTCGCAGCGCTGCTCTCAATTCCTGTCGCGTATGGCGCTGCGCACAACACCACACCCGCACGCTGGGTGCTCATGTTCTGCCGCGGCATCGGTGTCACACTTCGTGCGATCCCCGACGTTGTCTTCGTCGTATTTCTCGCGTTCTTGTGGTTTAACTCGGGCACACTGCCCGCGATCGTCGCGATCGGCGTGCACTCCGTGGGCATGATCTCGAAGATGTTCGCAGACGCAATTGAGCAAATCGATGAGGGGCCCAGGCTCGCCATTCGCGCTACTGGCGGTACAAAATCCCAAGAGTTCTGGTCTGGCATCGTGCCCCAGGTGCTGCCCGCCTGGATTGCGGTGACACTGCACCGCGCTGATATTAACCTGCGCAGTACCGTGATTCTGGGTGTCGTTGGCGTGGCTGGCCTCGGTTACGACCTTGATCACGCCCTTCACGGCGGACCCGCTGGCATGCGTCGCGTCATCCCCATCGTGATCATCATCATTGTTCTGTGCATGGTCTTCGAAGTGATCTCTTCACTCGTGCGGGCGAAGCTACTGGGTGTGCGCCCGAGTGGTAAGAGCACCGGAGACACCGCCATCCGAGCACTCGCAAACCGTTCATCGTCATTCGCGGCGTCGCTTGATCGCCACGACCCCACGCTTGATCAGCGCCAACGTATCGAAGCTTCCTTGCACCGGCCATGGACCAAGGCGCGCCTCAACACAACCCTCTGGATCTGGGTGGCGGTATTGATCGTGCTCGGTTCCTTCATCTACGCAGACCCCGATCTATCCAAACTCTTCAGTGCCTGGCGCTGGGATCTGCTGGTAGACCCGGAGATGGGTCGCGCAGTGTTCCCGCCAACCTTCGGCGGAAAAGCACTGTCAGTCGTACTGGCTGCGGTTGTCACCACATTGCAGGTCGCCTTCGCGGCCACACTCATGGGCGCGGTCTTGTCTACGGTGGTCGGCCCGCTCTCCGCCAGCAATGTTGCACCAAACAGCACGGTGCGCAATTTCTTCCGCGGACTCACCCTCTTCATCCGCGCTGTACCTGACCTCGTGGTTGCAATTCTCTTCATCATTGCCACCGGTTTCGGCCCGCAAGCAGCCGCGCTCGCGCTCGGTATTGGAGGCGTGGGCCTCCTCGCCAAACTGATCGGCGACTCCGTAGAGGAAGTGTCGAACGGGCCATTACAGGCGCTACACGCTGCGGGTGCCACTCGCACGCAAGTGTTTTTTGCTTCAACGCTCCCAATGTCCATTCCCGCAATCGTGAGCCACCTGATGTACCTCCTTGAGCAAAATGTGCGCTCAGCGACGCTGCTCGGCATCGTCGGCGGCGGCGGTATTGGCTTTCTGCTCCTGAATGCCATGCAGGGGCGTCACTTCGACCAGGTGCTCGCTTACGTGCTCGTCATTATCGCCATGGTCGTGGTGGTCGAGACCGCGTCGATCTTGATTCGCAAAGCCCTGAAGTAAGCAGAGAGATGACCGAAAACTATGACCTCGCGGTGGTCGGGGCGGGGATCCTCGGCCTTGGTACCGCAGCTGCCGCGGTCGAGCGTGGCCTGCGCGTCGTCATCGTCGAACAGGCTAACGCGATCACGGGCGCCACAGTGCGCAACTTTGGGCACATCGCCGTGGGGGCACACTCAGGAGTGGCTGGCAAATACGCCAGGCGTAGCCGTGAACTGTGGTTACGTCTCGCTGAACGGGCTGGGTTCTGGATGCGACAGCGGGGCACGCTGGTCGTCGCGCGGCACGAAGATGAGCTCGCAGTGTTGCGCGAGACCCGGGTTGGCGTACCCCTGAGCGCGAACGATATTTCCGCGCTCGCCCCGGTTCGTGGCGCAATTGGTGGGGTACTTCTGCCCGATGACCTCCAAGTCGATCCGCGCGTGACGGGAGCTGCCATTGCCAGCTACCTCGCGGCACAGGGTGTGGCGTTTCGCTGGGGCACGAGAGCATTCGGTTTCGAGCACGGATCACTGCACACCTCCCGCGGTGAGATCGCGGCACAAGCAGCGGTGTTCGCGCTTGGGCACGATGTCGATCAGGTCTTCCCGGCAGTCGCTGAGCAGTACGAAATCGAACGCTGCACACTTGATATGTTGCTCGCAGACGGAGTTGGGTTGGAATTGCCGTTGCTCACGGGGTCCTCGATGCTGCGATACTCCGCGTTCAGCTCTGCGCCCTCGATCGCGGCGGTGCGAGCACGCTACGAACGCGAAGACCCCGACATATTCACCCACGACGTGAACCAGATGTACACCGAACGGCCAGACGGTACCTTGATCGTTGGCGATACCCACACCGTCGCATCGAGCGCGTCACCGTTTCAATCCGAGCGTGCTTTCGGCCTGCTCGAACGCCTCGGCGCCGAAATGTTCGGCACGAATGTTCGCCCCCGTCAACGTTGGCAGGGTGTGTACGCGAAAGCGCCCGGCGAGTTCTTGCGAGAAACTCCCGCAGACGGTGTTCGCATCATCTCAGTGACCACCGGAAGTGGCATGACCTGCGGACTCGCGCTCGCGGAATCGGTCGTTACAGAACTCTTCACCTCATCCCCAAAACCCTCTCTGACAGGAACATTATGACCCGAATTGAAACCGTCGTACTCGACCTAGCGGGCACCACAGTCACTGACGATGGCCTCGTGCAAGGGGCATTCGAACTTGCATGGGATCGGTGCTATCCCGACGCTGCCGAGGCGCATCGCACTGAAGCGATTGCCCACGTGGTTGCGACAATGGGACAGTCAAAGATCGAGGTCTTTCGTGCACTCGTCGACGAAGATGAGGCAGAGCAACTGAATGCGGCGTTCGAAGCGGCGCTCGATTCACTGGTAGAAAACGGCGCGGTTGTGGAAATCCCCGGCGCAGACAAGACGATCCTCGAACTGATCGCGGATGGGCGCCAGGTGGTATTCACCACCGGGTTTTCGCGCGCGACAGCCGAGGCAATTCTGCAGTTTCTTGGCTGGCAGCAGTACGCCACGCAGCTCTACACTCCGGCTGATGCCGGGCGCGGACGCCCGTCTCCCGGAATGAATCTGCTCGCTGCGGCGCACACCGGGGTTTCTTCAGTTGCAGCGCTCGCGGTTGTGGGCGACACTGAATCCGACGCCCGCAGCGGTGTGAACGCTGGTGCGGGCATGATCGTGGCTGTGTTGTCAGGCGGTCACGCCAGCGAGCAGGCATTACGCGATGCAGGTGCACAGCACGTACTCGCATCAGTTGCCGAATTGCCCGCCCTGTTGCGCGAATTGAGTCGGTAATGAGGCAGCTCCTCGCGCTGGCTCGTTCGTTACGCACCGGTCCCGTCGAGTTGATCACGCTCCCAAGCCTTGCGCCCACACCTGAGGCGCTTGTGTTCCGCGGCGTTGCAAAGGGCTTTGAGCGCGTTGCCGTGCCCGGTGTGTCTCTCGCTGCGGGCGAGCTGGTCGTCGAAATCGAGTTGGCCACAATCTGCGGTTCAGACAGGCACACCGCGACCGGTAAGCGGCACGAGGATGCGCCGCTGGTGCTCGGTCACGAGCAGGTTGGTCGCATCGTCGCGATCGGGCCGGGCGATGCCCCGCAGACGGTCGACGGACAGTATCTTCAGCTCGGTGACCGTGTCGTGTGGGGTGTTGCCGTGTCGTGCGGTGAGTGCCATCGATGCCGTAGTGGGCTCAGCAATAAGTGCGAGCGGTTACGCAAATACGGGCACACCCGGATCGATCGCGGCTGGGAACTCAACGGTGGTTTTGCCACCCACGCGCATGTGCTCGCCGGCAGCGACATCGTGCGAGTGCCCGAGGAGTTGCCCGCCGAGGTGCTTGCTCCCGCGTCTTGCGCCACCGCGACCGTTGTTGCCGCGTTCGACGCCGTACATCGCCCACTCGCAGGCGAGGCAGTTTTGGTCTCGGGATGCGGCATGCTCGGTCTCACCGCAATAGCAATGGCTCGGGCAGCTGGAGCGGTCGTCGTGGGCGTCGATCCCGATGCCACTCGGCGCAAACAGGCGCGCGAGTTCGGTGCCGCTGCGACGTGTTCACCCGGACCCGTGAAGCTGCGAGCCGCCCTCGCGCGAGCAGTGGATGATCATCCGAAACTCGAGGATACGACAGGGTTCGCGGCAGCATTTGAAATGTCTGGTGCAAATGATGCGATTAGCTCACTCATTGACGCCGCGGATGTTGGTGGAACGATTGTGCTGGTCGGAAGCGTGTTTCCTGCACCCCCTGCAGAGATTGTTGCCGAGCAGATCGTGCGCAAGCTGCTCACGATCACCGGCGTGCACAACTATCGAGGCGAACACCTGTTGCGCGCCGTCGAATTCTTGCTGGGGGCGAGTCACCGCCGCTTTGCGTCGCTCGTGAGCCAAAACGTTTCCCTCGCCGATGCGGCGACGGAGCTGTGTGCTCCATCTTCGCGAGCGGCGCGAATTGGGGTACGCCCAGGTTTACCGACGAGCGACTGATCTGATCTTCCCGCGCGGCTGTGCAGATCGCTCGGGGGAGAAGCGCGGATGCTCAGGAAGCCAGGATGTCTTTCACCATCGGCACAACCTTCGAACCGTACAGTTCGATCGATCGCTGTTGTAACTCGTGCGAGACCGGCTGGTCGTACTTCAAGTCGAAGCGGTCAAGATCGAGAACCTTTATCGTCTCGGCGATGCGGCGAGCGACCGTTTCCGGCGAGCCGAGATAGAGCGAACCGTTCGTGTACTCGTTTTCGAAATCACCGGGAGCGGGTGGTGGCCAGCCGCGCTCTTTCCCCATCTGGGTACGCTGCGCAAGCCAGCCCTTGAAGAGGGCCTCGCGTGCTTGCTCGTCGCTGTCAGCGACAAAGCCGTACGAGTGAACCGCGACGCGGGCGTGTGGCCGGCCAAGCTCATCCTGTGCGCGTGTGAAAAGGTCGACATATGGGCGAAAGCGGGCAGCAGAGCCACCAATGATTGCCAGAAACAGGTTGAGGCCGTGTCGGGCGGTGCGCACGACAGATTCGGGGCTGCCACCAACCCCGACCCAGGTCGGAATACCCGCAGCAGTCGTCGGGTAGACACGCTGGTCAGTCAGGGAGGCGCGAGTGCTGCCTTGCCACGTCACGGGTTCTTCGGTCAGCAGCCGCACCAGCAAGTCAAGCTTTTCTTCAAAGAGCACCTCGTAATCGCCCAGGTCATACCCAAAGAGTGGAAACGATTCGATGAACGAGCCGCGGCCCGCGACTATCTCGGCACGGCCGTTTGAGACGGCATCCAGCGTCGCGAAGCGCTGGAACACGCGCACCGGATCATCCGAACTCAAAACTGTCACAGCAGACCCGAGGCGGATGTGTTCTGTGCGCGACGCGATTGCAGCGAGCACCATCTCGGGACTCGAGACTGCGAAGTCAGGGCGGTGGTGCTCGCCGACGCCGAAGAAATCCAACCCGGTTTGATCAGCAAGAACGGCATCCTCAACCAGGTCGCGGATGACTTGCGGGTGCGACGTTTGCTCGCCCTGCTCGTTCCTGGTGACACCACCGAAGGTGTCGAGGCCAAACTCAACCGTGCTCATGCTTGCTGCAACTCCCAGGGTGTTTCACCTATTCCCGCAGTGGTGATGCTCCGCACGCCATTAGGGTTATGGGCATGGACAACGCCATCCTAATCGTGCCGCTTGTGGCCGTCCTTGCCCCGATTCTCGCGGCCTTCGCCAAGCGTGCGATCGTGGTGCCGCTCATCGTTTTCGAGATCGGTCTCGGCATGCTCGTCGGACCCGCGGGGCTTGGGTGGGTTGAGGTGACCGATACGGTTCACACCCTCTCGCAGCTCGGGTTGGCGATGCTGTTCTTTATGGCGGGCAACGAAATTGATCCCACGTCGGTTCGCGGCGCAAACGGTCGGCGTGCGCTGAGTGGGTGGGGGATGAGTGCGCTCATCGCGATCGCCGCGGCACTGTTCCTCACCGATTCGCCCCAAGCCGCGGTCATCGTCGCTATCGCACTGACCGGCACAGCGCTCGGAACAATCACCCCGATTCTGCGGGATGCTGGGTTGAATCGTGGTGCCCTCGGCGGCGCAATCAGTGCAACCGGTGCCGTCGGGGAGTTTCTGCCACTGGTTGCGATTTCGGTTTTGCTCAGCGGGCACAGGCCGCTTGCTGGGGTGCTCACCCTGGTGGTGTTTCTCGGAGTTACCGCGTTCGCGTTCTGGATCGCGATCCGCGGTCAGCAGCAGTGGTTGCGCCGCCTGGTGAGCCTGACACTGCACACGAGTGGCCAGTTCGCCATCCGCTTTGTGATCTTGCTGCTGGCAGCCCTTGTGACACTCGCCCTTGTGCTCGGCGTGGATTTCCTGCTCGGTGCATTTGCCGCGGGAATGCTCGCCCGGGTGGTCTTGCGTGATGGTGACCCGGGCGAAGCGAAGATCATCGAGGCGAAGCTGGAATCGATCGCGTTCGGATTCTTTGTTCCGGTGTTCTTTGTCGCAACGGGCATTTCGTTCCCATTGCAGTCACTGCTTGGTGACGCGAAGGCACTCGCGCTCGTACCCGTTTTCGCCCTCGTCATGTTGCTTGCTCGTGGCCTCCCAGGTTTCTTCTTGTTGTCGCGCGGAACCTCGTTGACGGATAGACGCACCTCGGCGTTGTTCACCGCAACGACGTTGCCGCTCGTGATCGCGGTGACCCAAATCGGCACGCGATCAGGTGTGCTCGACGAGCATGTCGCAGCTGCGCTCGTTGGTGGCGGCATGCTCACGGTGCTGCTGTTTCCCATGTTGGCGCTTATCGGCAGAACCGACGCAACATCGACGAGCACAATTGTGCCATCGGATGACGGTGACGAACCGGTGCCGGCCGAGGCTCACGAGTAGTGATCGCCGCGGCAACCCGTTTCGGCTGCTAGCCCATCTCATTCACTCTCGCTCGAGCCTGTTTGAGTGCTCTTTTGCGAGGGTGGCGCGCCGTGAGGGCCCGAACTTGCGTGATGAGCGGGTCTTCGGAAGACCGTCGTTTGGAGTACCTCCGTAACGCTTCGTTTTTGCTGGCGCGACAGGCGGCAGAGTACACGAAGACTTACTTACCGCGCTGTATGTGTTCGGTACCTTTACGATATGGTGTCCTTCATATAGGCTGGATAGTGCAGCCTGAGAAGATTTCATCGTCTTGGGCTCCAAACCTGACAGTTCACCGCCAGCGAGCAACGGAGCGGCAGTTATGACAACGGAGCGTGTGCCGGCACTCTTTGCGCCCTTGACGCTGCGCTCCCTGACCGTGCCCAACCGCCTCTGGATTGGGCCCATGTGTCAATACAAGGCCGAGGATGGCGTCGTGTCACCCTGGCACCTCGTCCACCTTGGTGGGCTTGCGGTGGGACATCCGGGGCTGATCGTGGCGGAAATGACCGCTGTGAGTCCCGAAGGCCGAATTACACTTCACGACACCGGAATCTGGCGAGATGACCAGGCTGAGGCGTTCAAGCCCATTGTGGACTTCGTCCACGATCAGAGTGTTCCCATCGCACTCCAACTCGGACATACCGGCAGGAAGGGATCCATTCGCTCTCCGCACCTGGGTCGCGGTGCTCTCCCTGTCGAAGAAGGGGGATGGCAGACAGCCGCGCCATCTGCAACCTCATGGGGCAGACTTCCGACGCCCCACGCACTCACCCGCGATGAAATCCTCCGGATCGTAGATCTCTTCGCTGCCGCAGCGCGTCGCGCGGTCGCAAGTGGTTTCGACGCCATCGAAATCCACGCCGCACACGGGTACCTGCTGCACCAGTTCATGTCACCGTTGTCGAACGTACGAGACGACGAGTACAACGATGGTCCGGCTGGGCGACTGCTGGCCACGACACAGGTTTTGCAAGCAGTCCGCGCTGCCATTCCCAGCGGCACGCCCCTGTTCGTGCGCATATCCGCGACCGAATGGGTGCCGGGTGGACTCACCACCGATGATGCCGCGTGGGCTGCCCCACACTTGGTCGAGGTGGGGGCTGACCTGATCAGCGTGTCATCGGCAGGAAACGATCCGGCCCAAGAAATCCCCACCGGCCCCGCCTACCATGTGCCGCTCTCCCGCGCAGTGTCCGCAGCGACGGATGCGCCGGTTGCCGTGGCCGGGAGGATAACCTCGCCCGAGCAAGCAGAAGGAATCCTGGTCGACCACGGAGCAGACGTGATCGTGGTTGGCCGCGCCGCACTTCGTCAGTCGGCATTCCCCTTGCGTGCACGAGCCGAACTTGGGGTTGACGTCAACCCCCCGATCCCATACGAACTCGCGTGGCGATGATGCCGCGAGTTCCGTGCTTGAAAGAAAGATACTCATGACGAAGCAGCAAGAGCTTACTTCAGACGTTCGCGTTCTCGATCTCGGCGGCTCTCTCGCCGGGTCATACGCGGCGCACCTGCTCGCTGAAACCGGCGCTACGGTAATCCGAGTTGCCGAGATGCCACTTGACCTCGGTGATCCGGGCACGGGATACTCCGAGCGCGCTCGTGAAGCGTTTGGGCGCCTGCTGACCGAGGGGCGCGAGCTCGTCGCGACAGCAGCAGATGCACTCGACCGAGTTGACATTGTCATTGACACAGGCGACCTGCCCGAGGTTGATGCGCGGCGTCTGGCCGAGGAGCATCCTGAGCTCATCGTTGTTTCAGTCACCGACTACGGGCTCACAGGTCCGAGGGCCGGACAACGTGCGACATCGCAACTGATTCAGGCGCAAAGCGGTTCTACCTCGGGGCGAGGTACCCGGGAACAAGCTCCTCTTGCGGCGGCAGGGGAGACAGAGCAGTTTCTTGCCGGCGTCTACGCTGCGTCGGCGGCCCTTGCTGCCTTGGCCGGCCGAGAACGCACCGGACTGGGAGATCTCATCGACCTCTCAATCCTGGAAGTGTCCAGCCTCGGACACACGCTGTACAACACAACCTCCGCGTCGCTGCGCGGGCTCACCGGTACGGATTTCCCGACACGCAGTGTTCAGGTTCCTGGCAATGAGCGCACTGCGGATGGTTGGGTGGGGCTCAGCGCAGCGTCGGCTCGGATGCGTCAGGATTTCCTGCTCGTTATTGGTCGATCAGATCTTGCCGACGATGAAAGCTCGTACGGAAACGAAAACCCCGAGGTTGATCGCCAGATCCGTGAGGATGCTGCAGCCTGGGCGCTCGAACACACAACCGAAGAGTTGATTGAGCTGGCGTCTGCTCTGCGGATCCCTGTCGCGCCGCTCGCGAACGGTCAGACGATCGCCCAAAACGAGCAGCTGCTTGCGCGCGACTTTTACCGGACGGGCGGCGATGGCACGACGCTGCCGGGCGCGACGTTCCGTTTTACCGAGGCGGATGACCCGGCAGTTCCGACTCGACCTGCAGAGCACGGCGACAGCACGAGTGATGGGCCGCTCGCTGGCATCCGAGTCCTCGACCTGACCGCGTTTTGGGCGGGCCCTATCGCCGCAAGCCTTTTGGCTTCATCCGGTGCGGAGACAATCAAAGTTGAGTCGACCGTACGCCCCGACATGCAACGTTTCGCATTCGTCGAGGATCCGAGCGCCGACCAGTGGTGGGAACGGGGCCCGGTCTTCTTCGGCGCGAACACGAACAAGCGCGGCATCACCCTCGACTTCACGCGTGATGCGGGTCGGGAAGTACTCACGGAGCTTCTCGAACAGGCAGATATTCTCTTTGAGAACTTTGCTCCGCGAGTTCTCGACTCCGTCGAACTTGCCTGGGACCGAATCCGTGCGCGCAACCCCGGACTCGTTGTGGTTCGGATGCCCGCATTCGGGCTCGACGGCCCGTGGCGCGA
Source organism: uncultured Microbacterium sp. (assembly GCA_964616805.1). GTDB lineage: Bacteria > Actinomycetota > Actinomycetes > Actinomycetales > Microbacteriaceae > Microbacterium. The sequence goes on from CAZTUC010000004.1 coordinate 94,847, forward strand.
CCGCACCGGATTCGCCCAGACGATTGAGCAATCGTCGGGGCTGTCGTGGATCACCGGGTACCCCGAGGGATCTCCGGTACCGCCACGTGGTATTTGTGATCCACTCGCCGGTATTCACGCGGCATTCGCGGGGCTTGCGGCGCTTCGGGCTCGTCAGCGCACGGGGCGCGGCGGTCTCGTTGAGGTTTCCATGCTCGAGCCGGCCACGATTGCTTCTTTCGGTCAGTCACTTGCTTGGCAACTCGACACCGAACTGGTCGAGCGGATCGGGAATCGGCATCATCGCTTCGCTCCGCACGGTGTGTACGCAACCACCGGTGAGGATGAATGGCTTTGTGTCGCAGTGCGTTCTGATGCGCAATGGAAGTCGCTCGCGGCGGTGCTTGATGTGCCTGCGCTGCAGACTACGGCATTCGAAGCAGTCGCACACCGACTCGCCAACCAGGATGAGATCGACGAGGCAATTGCCTCGTGGGTGGCGCCCCACAGTGCACACGAAGCCGCAGAAATCCTGGCCAACGCTGGGGTTCCCGCAGCGCGGGTTGATGGCGGAGGTCGGTCGGTGCTTGATCCACAGTTCGAGCACCGTGAGTTCTTTGAGTACGTTGATCATCCGCTGGCGGGGCGGCACCCGGTGCCAGGACTGCCGTATCGCTCAGCGCGGCAGTCCGGTCCTTGGAACCGGACTCCGGCACCAACACTGGGAGAGCACACGGCGGAGGTCCTTGCGGATTGGTTGGGCTACGACGAAGCACAAATCGAGGAACTCTTCGCTACAGGGATCAGCGGCACGCGGCCGCAAAACGCCGGCTAATCGCGTCGATGACTGCGTCATTGTTTGGCGATAGCGGCTTGCGAATGTCTTGGAGCATGGCTTGATCATCGCTACTGGACGGCGTGATTGGGCTCACGATGGCTTGCACTACGAGGCGGTCCGAGCCGGAATCTGGGCGCTCGCTCTGCCGCTCGTGGAGCGCCCAATCGGATACAGTATCGGCTACGTGATCGAAGATGTAGATGGGGCGCTGCATCTCATCGATCCTGGGTGGGACAACGAAGAGAACTGGTCGCGACTGACCGGATTCCTTGACTACCTTGGGCGTGGGATCGGCGACATCCGCACCGTCACCTCGACACACCTTCATCCTGATCACCTTGGACTCTCTGGCCGTCTCGCAGTACTCACCGGCGGCGAGGTGATTATGCACACCGTCGAGGCCGAGGCCTTCCACAGCGATCAGCCGCGCGTGAATCTCGACGTGGACGACGACCGCTTACGGTCGTGGGGCGTTCCGAAAGACCAGTTCGATCGGCTCAGCGGTCCGCTCGACCTGGGAGCTCTCCCCGAGCTCTCGCACGGAATTACGTCGATTGCAGACGGTGACCTCCTGCCGATTCCTGGACGTCGAGTCGAAGCTGTCTGGACACCCGGCCACACGAGCGGGCACTTGTGCTTCCGTGATCTCGATGAGCAACTGCTCTACACGGGTGATCACGTGCTCCCGACGATCAATCCGGGACTGGGACTCGGCGGATGGGTGCAATCGAACCCGATTCTTGATTACTTCCAGGCGCTGGAGAAGGTCACAGCTTTCGACGACCACGAGATCCTTCCCGGTCACGAGTTTCGATTTCGAGGGCTCGCCGAACGATGCGAGTCGCTTGCCGCGAACCACATGCGTCGGGCGCGGGAGGTACGTGATGTCTTGGCCGAGCATCCCGGAAGTGGTGTGTGGGAGACGGCCACACGGCTGCGTTGGCGTCGTGACTGGAACACACTGCCCGATTATCACGCTGTCTCGGCGCTCGCGCAGACACAACTGCACATGGAGTTTGTTGCCTCGCCGGAGGCCGCGCACTACTTCGATTCGGATGGGGATCGCACATGTTCGACCTAAGAAACCGCGTGGCTGTCATCACGGGGGGCGCCTCTGGAATTGGTGCGGCATGCGCGGCGGCGCTTTATGAAGCCGGGGCTGTGCCGGTCGTTTGGGATCTGGCGCCGACCGCAGACATCCGCTGTGACGCGAGTGATGAGGCGGCAGTTGACGCAGCGCTGACGCAGACTGAGCAGCAGTTCGGCACACCTTCGATTCTGATTGCTTCCGCTGGAGTCAGTATTCCTGGCCGTATCGTCGACCTCCCAGTTGATGATTGGGATCGAACGATTTCGGTCAATCTTCGCGGCGTCTTTCTTGGCGTCCGAGCGATCTCCCGGCGGTTGATCGATAAGGGCATCGACGGATCGCTCCTGCTCGTTTCGAGCGTGAACGGTTCGATCGCCGACCCGGGCGTGTCAGCCTATTCGGCTTCGAAAGCCGCAGTCGATCACTTCGCTCGCGTCGCGGCCGTTGAGCTTGGGCCGCACAGCATCCGGGTGAATTCGATCGCTCCCGGGCCCACAATCACCCCGATGGTGGCGCATCTGACGTCACGCGAGGACTGGCTCGAGACGACGGGCGCAGTAACCCCACTCGGTCAGCTCGGGACGCCAGAACTCATTGCGCAGGCGGCGCTGAACATCTTGAAATCAGAGTGGGTTACCGGCACGACAATACGAGCCGACGGGGGTGCTGCGCTCATGACGGCCCGGGGAGGAATGCGGGCCAAGGGGTACGGTGCGTCAGAACCGCCCCAGGGAGGCTAATCGGCGGTGCCGATGACCTGTTCCGCTCAGGTGAGCGGAACAGCGGGTGACTTGAATGACTCGTGCTCAAGTGCCCCCGCGAGTGGTCCGGCGACCGCGGCGGCGATTTGCTCGGCCGTCCATTCGTTGGCACGCTGCGCAAGTTTTTCTTCGGCCCGGGCTCGACGAACGATGGTGAGTGTTTTCCCGTCGAAGCGAAGCACCTGGCCGTTGAGCGCAGCGCTCGCATCTGAGACAAGGTATGCCAGTGCGCTGGCGATCGAATCTGCGCTCGACATCATCGACCGATCAGTTGCGGGTCGGCCATAGCGAGACGCGTGGTACTCGTCAGCCTGCTCTGACATCCGCGTGCTGGCCAGAGGTGAGATTGCATTGACTCGGATGCCACGCTCGGCGAGTTCGATAGATGCTGCGATCGTGAGTGTTGCGACGGCAGCCTTCGTTGCCCCATACACGGACAGGTGTGCCATGCCGAACATCGAGCCGGAGACCGCATTGACGATCGTTCCGCCTTTGCTCATGACTCGCGCGGCTGCTGCGGTTCCAAGGATGGGCCCGAGGAGGTTCACATCAATGAGCCGTCGTGTTCGGGCGACATCGATCTGGTTGACGGGCTGGAGTAACTCCAATCCGGCGTTGTTTACCCATGCATTGAGCGAGCCATATGTCTCGATTGCGGTTGCCGCAACGCTGTCGAGATACTCGGGGTCGGTGATGTCGCCGGGGGCTGCGATTGCTCGCCCACCTGCAGCATTGATTTCGTCAACGACATTCCCGAGCGCGGCCGCATCGATGTCAGTCAAGACGAGGCCAGCACCGCGACGTGCGCATTCTTTCGCGTATGCTGCGCCGAGTCCGCGCGCGGCCCCGGTGATGACGATGCCACGATCGTCGAGTCGAATTTCTGTGCTCATCGGGCGTTCTCCTTTGAATCTGGGCCAGGTTTTCCTACGAATCCAGTCGCAATCGTTGATGCTCGACCCTGAGCATAATCATTGCACTTCAGCTTTAGTATCCAACACCATTTATTGTTAAGTCACTTTGTGATACTGTGTGAATCGCGGGTACCTTTCGTCGACCGCACTGGCACTACACAACCCGCACCCAGCGAATTCTCAACGAGGAGATCCCATGCAAAAGAGACGTCTTTCCGTAGCCCTCGGAGCTATTGCTCTGAGCTCGCTCATGCTCATCGGATGCACCGGTGGCGGCACCCCTGCTGCTACGACCGCAGCACCGGAGCCCACCACCGCAGGGCCGGACGCCACCACCGCAGCACCGGAGCCCACAGGCCCCGAGTGGCTTTCGAAGCTCACCCCAGAAGGTGCGCTGAAGGAGCCAGCCAAGGTGATTTTCAGCACCGCGAGCAACGCCGTCCTCGACATCACCGCTCCACTGTGGGCAGATGAGCTCGGAATCCTCGAGAAGTACGGTATCGAACTTGAGGTCCAGAACATCGCCACGACTGCTGCCGTGCCGCTTCTTGCAACCGGCCAGGTCGATGTCGTGCTCGGCGGGCTGAACGTCGGGTTGTTCAACGCAATCTACGGCGGCTCTGAGCTCCAGGTTGTCGCACCGAACAACTACCAGAAGTCGGACAGCACGATTGGTTTCTACACGTCGAACGCCGTGACCGGTGGGACGTTGACGACCGAGAACATGCGTGGCCAGACATTTGCGAGCTCGCAAGGTACGCAAGGCATCACGATGGTTCAGATTCTCGCCACGCTCGAGGGCCTGGGCCTGACACTGGACGACGTGACTGTCACCACGATGCCCCAGACCGACCAGGTCGTTGCGCTGCAGACCGGCGCGATCGCACTGGGCACCCCATCACCTGCCGGAACGCTTGCATTGATCGAAGCGAACGAGGCAACCTGGGCAGCACGCCAGATCCCTGAGGGGTGGCCGGTGACCGTCTACATGTTCGGGCCCTCACTGCTGGAAGATCGCCCCGAAGTCGGTGCGGCATTCACCGCTGCGATGGGTGAGCTTTTCCGTGACTACCTCACACCCGGATACTCAGAGAACCCTGAGGTCCTCGCCGCGATCGTCGCCGCCACTGGCCAGACCGCTGAGGCAGTGCAAGGTTCAGACGAGTTCATCTTCGAGCCGACGATGGAAATCCCGAGTGACTACATCTCGCGGATGGATGCCGCGTGGCGTGTTGTCCCCGGGCAGGTAGCGAATCCTGACCCGACGAAGTTCGAGGAAATCGTGACTTCTGAGTTCATGGAATACGTGAACGGTCTCAAATAGATCCCCGCGAGCCGGACCGCAGAGTTCAGCAAGGAAAACAGAGGAGGATTCCGTTTTGACCGGAATCACTGTGGAGTCGGCGGAGCAACAAGCTCCGCCGACTCGGATCAAGATCAACGGCGTTTCGAAGTGGTACTCCACGAAGAACCCGGTGCACGCTGTCGACAATGTCGACCTGGAGATCAAGGACGGCGAGTTCGTCTGTCTCGTTGGGCCATCCGGCTGTGGCAAGTCGACACTGTTGCGGATGATCAACGGGCTCAGCCGGCCCTCGGATGGCTACGTGGAGGTTGCCACCGACGCCGGAAGCCTGCCGACCGCGATGGTCTTCCAGGACTACAGCATTTTCCCTTGGATGACCGTCGAGGATAACGTTCGCTTCGGACTCTCCAGGAGCATCCCGAAAGCCGAGCAAGACGCTCGGGTCGAGAAGTGGCTTGAGCGGATGGGGCTCGCGGCGTTCCGCTCGCACTACCCCGCAGAACTCTCTGGCGGCATGCGTCAGCGCGTCGCCATCGCTCGCGCGATCATCGTCGAGCCATCAGTGCTTCTCATGGATGAACCATTCGCGGCACTCGATGCGCAGTTGCGTCGCGTGCTCCAGGACGAGTTGCTCGCCATCTGGCAGGAAGACCGCCGGACGGTTGTCTTCGTCACGCACAGTCTTGAAGAAGCTATCCTGCTCGGTGACCGGGTTGTCGTTATGTCGACTCGCCCGGGCAAGATCGCCGCAGACATCCGAATTCCCTTCCCCCGCCCGCGCACTGCAGATATTCGCGGTGACGCGGAGTTCGCCGCCCTCGAGCAGCACCTGTGGGAGCTGCTCGCACCGCAGCTGAAAGATCACGAGGAGTGACCATGGCTGACACTCCAACACAGAATGTGCGCACCGTCTCATCGAAGGCGCAGGTCATCCGGATCGAGCCAGGGTTTTCTGACCTAGAGCCCGATCGCTACGCACGCCGACGCCGGAACCAGGCAATCTTCCTGGGCATCGCCACGCCGGTGCTCTTGGTCATCCTTTGGGAGGTCGCTGCCGTCCTCGGATGGATCGATCAGCGGTTCTTCCCAGCCCCGTCAAGAATTTGGGCCGCCGGGGTAAACGATCTCGCGAGCGGTCAGCTGCTCAGTGATACTTGGGCGACGCTCTTCCCGCTCCTGGCTGGACTCTTCTTCGGATTCCTCGCGGGTTGCATCCTCGGTTTCGTGATGGGTCTGACCCGCACGCTCCGAGTTGCTTTCGACCCGGTGTTCTCTGCTCTGTACACGGTTCCGAAGCTCGCCCTGTTGCCGCTGCTGTTGCTCATCTTTGGCTACGGTGTGCTCCCGAAGGTGATCCTGATAGCTCTCGGCACGTTCTTCGTCGTCTGGATCTCGGTGCAGGAAGCTGTCGTGAGTATCCCCGCCGGCTATCTTGAGACAGCACGTTCGTTCAAGATCAACCCGGTCAAAACCTTCTTCCGCGTGATCTTCCCCGCGGTTCTCCCGGAGATCTTTGTGAGCTTGAGGATCGCCGTGGGTAACGCAGTTCTGATCGCAGTTGGAATTGAGTTCGTCAACGGCAGCGAGGGTCTGGGGTACCGAATCTGGAACTCCTGGACGCTTTTCATCGCCGACAAGATGTACGTGTCGATCGTCGTCGTCGCGCTGCTCGGTTTCGCGCTGCGCCTCATCGTTGACCTGCTGCGTCGCGTCTCGATTCCGTGGGATCGCAGCGCGAAGTAGTTTTTGTTCCTGCAGCTCTGGCGGGGCCCGCTATTGGGCCCCGCCAGAGCGCTGTGTGAAGCGGTCTGCGGCACTTGCAGCATCCGTGTCAAGGTTCTTTCGCTGCTCGTCGGCAAGTGTGAGCCGCTGGGACAGCGTGTGTCCTGCCCCGCTCCGAAGGAGCGTGAGCGCAACCGAGCGTGAACCCGACGGCGCGTCGGCAATTCGGGCGGCAACTTCTCTTGCGCGCTCGAGCAGTTGTTCGTGGGGGAGCACTTCGTTGACGAGCCCCCACGCGAGGGCGAGCTCGGCCGAGATTGGCGTGCCGGTGAGCATGAGTTGCGCGGCGCGGCGCTCGCCGACAGCGAGGGCAAGGCGGGCGCTCCCACCCCATCCGGGCATCAGGCCGAGCTGGGCGTGGCTGTCACCAAACGAGGCTCGATCCGAAGCGAAAATGAAGTCGCACGCAAGGGCAACTTCAAGGCCGCCCGTCCAGCACGCCCCGTTCACCGCGGCAAGAACCGGTACGGCACACGATGTGATCGCGTCCGTTGGGGGATCACTCCGCGCCGCCTCACGGCCGATTTCACGTAGCTCGCCGATGTCGACACCGGCACAGAACGCTGGGTCTGCACCGGTGAGCACAACAGCGCCGACGCCTGTTGGGATGGTACGTAGCACCGAGGTGAGTTCGTGACGTAGGGCGAGGTTCAGCGCGTTTCGTTTTGTGGGCCGATTCAGTATGATCGTCAGCACGCCGCCGGTCTGCTCCACGGTGAGGATGTTCTCAGTCATTTTCATCGAGACCTTGTCAGAATTGCGCGGTGGTGTCGCGTCGCACCAGGGCTTCAGGTTGCATCAACTCCAGCCGTGCTGGGCGATCGTCGCCCTCGATGCGCTCGAAAAGCACCTGCATTGCTAGTCGTGATAGACCGCGCGGCTGTGGGGAGACGTTCGTGACCGCTGGCTCGAAGCCTTGAGCGACGCGGTTTGTGCACAAGCTGACGAGCGAGAGATCTTTGCCGAGCACAAGCCCCCGCAATCGCGTGAGCTGGACGAGCCAGTCGGTGACGCGCGGGGTGCGTGCGATGAGACCGAGACGATCGGCCTGATGCGTCAGGATCCGATCAGCGGATGCTGCGATGCCTGCCCAACCGGCCTTCCCGCGGTGGACGATATCGAAAGCAAGCCCATGGTCAGAGGCGCGCTGACGGGCGCCTTCGTTGAAGTCGTCAACGAAGCGCATTTCGTGAGCATCTGCCTCCGATTGGTCGCTGACGACGACAACGTGCCGGTGCCCCGTTTCGGCCAGTTCATCAACGAGCAGGGCTGCGGCTTTGCGAGTGTCGAAGTCGACCGCATCCAGTCCGTGTCGGTCCATCGGGCGCCCGAAGAGCACAACGGGCATACCCAAGCCAGCCGCGGTTTGCAGTCGAGGATCTTCCGTGCGCACATCCATCAACAAGAAGGCATCCGCTACCCGTCGTCCAGCCAGCCGGTCCAGCCCCCCGGGGCCTTCATCGTGTGTGACCAGTACCACGTCGTAGTCACGATCGCGAGCCTCATCTACCACGGCCTCGACGTAGGGGATTGAGTCGCTCGAGTCTGAGTCAGAACCGAGATTCACGACAAGCGCAATAACGTTCGTTCCCACTCCGCGCAACGCGCGAGCGCCCTGATTCGGATGATACGAAAGCGTCTTCATCGCCTGCTCAACACGATTGCGTACATCGTCTGAGACGGCCCGCTTGCCACTCATCACGTACGATACGGTGCTTTGCGAGACACCAGCGAGCGCCGCGACGTGTTTGCTCGTCGGAAGCGATCGCCCGCGCGGTGACTCTCGATGCATGGGATCAGCCTACCGAAACGCCCTCAGCCCTTGACGGACCCGGCAACGAGGCCCGCAACAATCCAGCGTTGGCAGAGCAGGAAGAAGATAAACACGGGGATGAGCGCGACAACCGTGATCGTCATGAACTGTGGCCAGTTCGTCGTGAACTGCCCCATAGCGTTGTAGACCTGGAGCACGACCGTGCGCTTCTCGTTCGACGACAGCAGGATGTTCGGCCAGACGAAGTCATTCCACGTCCACAACGACTGGAAGACGATGACGGTGACCAGGATCGGTCGGATCAGGGGGAGCACGATCGACCAATAGATGCGAAAAGGACCTGCACCATCGATCTTGGCGGCCTCAATCAACTCCATTGGCAGCTTTCGCATGTAGCCGACGATCAGAAAATAGCAGAACACCGCTCCGGCGAGATAGATCACGATCAGTCCCGGCAGTGAGTTGACCAAACCGAACTGCGCCTGCATTTGGTACAGCGGGATCAGGGTCGACTGCATCGGAATCGTGAACGCGAGCAAGAGCAGCGCCCCCACGGCTGCAGCCAAACGGCCGCCACCGAGAATCATCCCGTACGCAGCCATCGAGCCGATCACCACTTGGAAGAACACACCAAATACCGTCACGATCAGTGTGTTGCGGAATCCACGCCAGATGTCTTCGTCGGCGAGGGTTGAGACATAGTTGTTGAAGACCCAGGTTGTCGGAAGGCCGAAGGGCGACGTGGCCATATCTCCCGGCGTCTTGAAACTGCTGATCACAAGGTAATACAGCGGCATCGCGACAACAATGGTGAGGCCGATCATCACCACCGACCGCACCACAATGCGCCGGCGTTCTCCTGAATGTCGAACAGCACTCATCCGAACCTCCTCGAAAGGGCGTTGGCAGCGAGAAGTTGCAGCAACACGACGATGAGGCACATCACGGTGAACACGGTCGCCAGGGCGGACCCGAGGCCGAGGTTGAATTGCGAGAGGCCCTTGAGGATGATTTGTTGTGTGATCGTGTTTGTTGCGTAGCCGGGGCCTCCGCCAGTCAGAACAAACGGTAGGTCGTAAACCTTGAGTCCATTGGTCACCAGGAGAAATGATGACACCACGAGTGCGGGCACGAGAGCGGGGAGTGTGATCGCCCAGAACTGCTGACGGCCATTCGCCCCATCAATCTCGGCCTGCTCGTACAGGTCAGCAGGGATCGACTGCAGGTAGGCAAGATAGAGGGTGGCGTACCATCCGACCTGGGCCCAAATCGCGACGAAGATCACGCAGAACCTCGCAAGAGCCGAGTCAGCGAGCCACGGGATCGGCCCAATTCCGATGTGACCCAGGACAACATTCAAAGCCCCGGACTTCAGCGGTGAGAATATGTACTGCCAAATGAGGCCGATGATTGCCATCGCCGGAACCCCGACGAAAAAGAGCAGGGAGCGGGCGAACGCTCGCCCCACGAAGCGTTTGTTGAGCACAACCGCGAGCGGAATTGCCAGCACCGTGATCATGACACTGGTAACCACGGTATACAGCAGGGTGAACGAGAGTCCGGCTACCAGTGAGGGGTCGGAGAAGACCTTCGCATAGTTGGCGACGCCCACCCACTTTGGATCGGGGTTGAGTCCGTTGGCGTTGGTGAACGAGAGGTACACGGTTCGCCCGAGCGGAATCGCGAACAACACCACGAACACCGCCAATGCCGGCATCAGAAAGATCGCTGACGCGAAGTTTTCCGATGCGCGACGGCCGCCGGTCCGTCGAGAACGCACCAGCGGCCGTTGCACGATGGTCATTCGGCTGACTGCCACGCTTCGTCGAGGGCTTTCGTGACATCCTGCGTCGTCGCCGTTCCCAGGTCGAGCAACTGGAACTGTGCGGTTGCAGCTTCTCCCATCACGGCGCCGTTTCGCGGCCAGTTCACCCAGTAGTACTTGCCCGTCTGGATGTACTGCTTGTAGACGTCTTCAATCTGCGGCGCCACCTGCGCTGCATAGTTCGTCGACGTAGATACCTGGCCGAGGTGCTGCTCGGCGAGCTTCAACCCTTCCTCGCTATTGAGGAAGCCCAGCAGTTTTTCAGCCGCAGTGAGCTGGTCGCCATCCAGCTTGGCGCTCAGTGCGTACGGGGAGTCGGGGCCACCACCGACGAACGGCTCACCAGGATCGGTTGCCGGGAAGGCCGCAGTGAGATAGTTGACGCTCGAAGTGTCGATGTCGGGGAAGTCCCATGCGCCGCCTCGGTACATGGCGAGGTCGCCCGACATGAAGCTTTGCTTGATCTGGTCGTAGCTCACGCCGACAACGTCTCGCGACATCACCCCGCTTTCGAGTATTTGGTTCCATTGGTCAAGAACCGGGAGCCAGGTGTCGAACGACTTGCCGTCGTCGAAGATTTCAGCGTCGCTCGTACCGGTTGCGGCGTAGTATCCGCCGAGCATGGGCGAGAACGATGGCGAGATGGCACCGGTGTCCTCCATATATGCGGTGATGCCCGCATCGCTGAGCTTCTTACCCAATTCGATGAATCCGTCGAGGTCTTCGGGGACCGCGTCGTATCCGACCTGCTTGAGGAGATCAACGTTGTAGATGATGACCCCAGCCCAGGCGCTCAGTGACATGCCGTAGACACGGTCGCCCTTCGAGTACATGGCCTGCGCTGTTTTGTCAGAACCTTCGAGGAACGATTTCCCGGTGATATCGAGTGCGAGACCGGCGTCGATAATCTCGGACCGGGTCTCGAGTGAGAGGTGGAAGACATCGGGCAGCTGATTGCCTGATGCGCGGGTGAGGAGTGTTTGTGCGTATTGAATCGGATCGGCGTTTGCAGAGCTCACTTCGAGCTTGATATCAGGATTCGCAGCTTGAAATGCATCGGCGAGCGGCTTGAATTTCTCTTCGCCGTACCAGGTGAAGTAGTTGAGTGTCGTCGTTGCGGCACTCTCGGGTGCGCTCGAGCTGCTGGGTGCGCTCGTGCTGTCGGGTGTGCTCGGGCTGGCTGGTGTGCTCGAGCATCCGGCAAGAACCATTGCGCTGACTGCCGCAAGTGCCGCGGCGGTAAGCATTGACTTTCGGTTGATCATCAGAGGACTCCTCTTTGAGTGTGCTGTGTGTCTGGACTGGATCGTGCTGCGTTGGAGCCGGGCTCCGGAGCTTCGTTCAGCGATGCTTTCGATACGTATCGCTGAACGAGTCACTCGTACTATTGCACACGCGCATACGTATCGGCAACCAAATTGTGCCAGTTTTGGGAGATTTTCTTACGCACTTGCGCTGGAGGCGTCAGAAGAACTACGCTCAATGCGATACGTATCGACGCGCCCTACTGAGTTGCGACCAGCCGAGGATACGACGAAACAACACCGGAGGACGACGTGAGTGCCAATCCCGCAATCCGCCGACTCGCGGCCGGCGAGTGCACCGAGCCCCGGTCGCATCATGAGTTGGCGGTCGGGCCCGACGAGCGCTGGTGGGGCGGAGCGGTCGACGACGGTTCGGTCATGCCATTCGGTGCACGGGCACACGAGCGCGATCTCGCCACCGCCACGCTGGGTGCGCCGTCAAGCCAGAGCGCGCCGATTCTGGTGTCGACGAATGGTCGGTATATCGCTTCTGATCGACCGTTTCGGTTTACGTTTGCGGATGGGCGCCTGTCGGTTCAGGGGGAAGACATTGTTGTCGGATGCGGCGGAGAAACGCTGGCCGATGCCTATCGCGTGGTTTCGAGCCGGTTTTTTCCCGCGAGCGGCACCGCCCCGGCGGCCGAACTGTTTGCCGCACCGCAATACAACATCTGGATCGAGCAGCCCTACGCGCCGACGCAGGAATCCGTATTGCGCTATGCCCGCGGCATTCTTGACGCCGGAATGCCCCCGGGTGTGCTCATCATCGATGACTCGTGGGCGCCGGACTATGGCACGTGGCGGTTCGATCTGGCGCGCTTTCCTGACCCGGCGGCCATGACAACGCAGCTGCACGATTGGGGCTTCTCGGTGATGCTTTGGGTGGTGCCGTTCGTCAGCCCGGATTCATTGGCCTTTCGTCAGCTTGAAAGTCAGGGGCTCTTGTTGCGGGACGCCACCGGCGAGGTGGCGGTGCGTCGTTGGTGGAACGGCCTGAGCGCCATCATCGATCTGTCACAGCCGGCAGCCATTTCGTGGCTGACTGATCAACTCGATGAGCTCATCGCGCAGACGATGGTCGATGGATTCAAGTTTGACGGCGGCGACATTCGCGACTTCCGCGAAGACGACCTCGTTACCAATGGGATGTCACCCGCCGACCTCTGTGAAGCCTGGGCGCAAATCGGCTTGCGCTACCCCTTCAACGAATACCGAGCCTGCTGGCGAATGGGCGGGCAGCCGCTTGCGCAGCGATTGCAGGATAAGCCACCGCATTGGGACGAATCCGGCATTCGAGCTCTCGTTCCCGAGATGCTCGCCCAGGGGATGATCGGGCATCCGTTCGTGTGTCCTGACATGATCGGTGGTGGCGAGATCATTGCGATGACCGGTCAGCGTGAAATCGACCAGGAGTTTTTCGTTCGCTACGCGCAGATTGCCGCTGTCGCACCGATGGCCCAATTCTCAGTGATGCCAGCTCGCGTGCTTGACCAGACCCACCTCACCGCCCTTGAGGAAGCTTTGGCGCTTCGGGCGGAACTGCAGCCGTTGCTGAACGAACTCGTCGACGCTGCTGCACGTACTGGCGAGCCGATCATGCGTCCCATGGCGTACCACGCACCCGAGTATCCGGGGGTCGCGGACCAATTCTTCGTGGGACCTGATTTGTTTTTTGCCCCAGTGCTCGAGCCCGCAGCAACGTCACGTACCGTGGCGGTTCCGGCGGGGACGTGGGCGTCGCCCGGCGGCGACATTGTCCACGGCCCGGTGATTATCGACGTGGCTTGTACCCTGTCGACGATCCCTCGATTCACCCGTGTGCGCAGTGAGTGAGCGCTGACACGTCGCTGCCAGCACCCGGGGCCGCGCCGCGAAGCCGGTACGGATGATGAGGCAAGAAATCCATCTGCCCGAGGTGAGTGCACGAGTTCTCGAGCGATCATCTATTTCGCGCCCTCCGCTTGAGAACCCGGCTAGCGTTGGAGATGTGGCTCTCGCATCTCGAACATCACCCCGTGCACCTCGTCCCTCAGTAGATCTCGTCGTTGAGTCATCCGTTTGGCTGAGTCCCCACCTCGTACGGGTGCGGCTCGGCGGTGATGGCTTCGCGCAATTTGAAGACCGACCAGATACCGACAAGTACGCAAAACTCATGTTTACGACCCCGGAGGGCGACCCAGTCACTCGTACCTACACGATTCGCAACGTCGACCGTGAGGCACACACGCTCGAGATTGACTTCGTCGTTCACGGCGACGAAGGTCTCGCGGGACCCTGGGCTGCTGCGGTCATGCCGGGCGCCAAATTGAGCCTGCTTGGGCCTGGCGGAGGCTACCTTCCCAATTCCGAGGCGGACTTTTACCTGTATGCCGGTGACCTTTCCGCAGTGCCGGCGATCGCGGCGAGTCTTGAGGCTTTGCCAGACGACGCCGAGGGCATTGCGCTCATCGAGATTGACGCAACGGATGCAGCACTTGACCTGGTCGCACCCGCTGGGGTTGAGGTGCGTTGGCTTGTTGACGAAGCACATCAGGCTGAGTTTCTTGCAAACGCGGTGCGCGCACTCGATTGGCCGAGCGGACACGTTGATGTGTTTGTGCACGGCGAGCGGGAGTCGATGAAGGCGCTTCGGCGCGTACTTTTCGACGAACGTGAGCTGGAACGCTCGCAGGTTTCGCTGTCTGGATACTGGGCACGGGGCCGAACCGAAGACCGCTTCCAAGCGGAAAAACGCGAACCGATCGGGCAAATCTTCGCCTAAGGCGGGGACCACTTCACGCGTGCTCGTGCGCGTCGTCGATTATCGCCGCGCTGAAGGTTGGTGATCCGACGTTGCTGCGCATGCGAAACCTGTCACGTTCTTGGTGCCGTGCTCTCACGCGCAAGTGCGGTGAGGCACGCGCCCACGATCGACAGGATCGTGGCAATCGTGAAGACGAGCCAGAAGCCGTTTACGAGCGCAACAAGTCCGGCGCCAATGACGGGTCCGAGTAACTGTCCGAGTCCGGCGACCACATTGACGACCCCCAGGTCGCGGGCGTGGTCACGTTCGCTCGGTAGTAGGTCGGTTGCAAACGCCAAGCCCACTGCCATGAAGGCGCCGTAGCCCGTTCCCATGAGCGCGGCGGCAACCATTGTCATCGTGAACGTCGGTTGAAGCACAAGTGCGATGCCTGAGGTCGCCTGCACGAGCGCCGCCGCGACGGCGAGTCCGCGGCGGTGGCCGGTGCGGTCGGATACAAGCCCCGTGATGACCGACGCTGCAACAACGAAGATCGTGTAAACGACGATGACCAGCAGCAGGTTGTTCTCGGCTTCATCGTGCTGCTGTCCCAAGCCATAGATGAGGAAGAACAGAAACAGGGCAGTGCCAAGCGCGTTGCCAATGTTGACAACGAGCCGGCCAGCGAGCATGAACATGAAGTCGCGGTCGTGCACAAACGCGAAGCGGCTTTCGCCCGCGGCGCGAACCGGGGGCGCCATGGCGAAACTCCCCGAAGGATCCGGCAGCAACATGGCCGCGAACGTACCGAGCACAGCCATCGCAATGGCAAGCACGAGGTATCCGTCGAAAACGCCGAGCCCCAGCAAGACGACGGTGCCAACGCCAACGACGATGCCGACTGCTTGTGCCGAGGATGCCGCGGATGCTGCCGCACCGCGCTGTGAGGCTGGCAACTGATCGGCGATCAGCGCGGTGAATGCCGCCGAAGCGATCGCGACACCGGTGGAGACACCAACCCAGGATGCGCCGATCGTAAGCGGCGTTTTGCTGAGCCCGGTCAACACGAGGCAAATGGCGGTGATCCACGTCCCCAGCAGTGCGTATGGGCGACGGCGCGGGCGCGATGACTGGCTGCGGTCAGAGAGTGCCCCAGCGAGTGGGCCTGCGATCACGCCAGCCAGCCCACCAACACCGAGCACGAGGCCTGAGTAGACGACGCCCTGAACCCAACTGCCCTGGCTGGCAGAGGTGTCGAGTTGCAACGGCAGCAGCAATTGCAGCGGTGTGAGTTGCACCGTCCAAATGACGAGCCAGGCGATGGTGAAAAGGATGAACCAGCGCGAGTTCACCTTGGCGGGGGCAGTCGTTGTGCTGGCCTTGGGGATTGCATTCATGCGCGGCTCGCTTGGATAACTGAGCGGTACCAGTCGATTTGGAAAGCGGCAGTCGCGGCAGACCAGCGGATGCCATGGGGCACAGCGCGCGGAAGCGGGTGGGCCATTGACGGGTGTTCAGGCACAGAGATCCTTTCGGTCGCGGCCACGTTGCCTGCGTCCGCAGTAATCCTAATGGCTGTCTTGCCCTCGGGTTTTGCTCCGATCTCATGACTCGTCTGCGGAGTGGGAGGTGATGCGCGGTTCAACGTCAAAGACGGAAACTTTCGGCATCGCGTTGCACAGAACCAGCGCTAAGGGTTGCCTAACATGAGAGAGTTGAGAGGTCGACCTCAAACCGGAGAAATGAATGCCCCGCAGCCTGCGCCACCTCGAGATTTACCCCATCACAACCCGCACCCTCGAAGTGTTGCGGGTAAGCGATGTCACCCCCGGTATGCGTCGCGTGACCCTCGGTGGCGAGCAACTTGCTGCCCATATCGCTGAGAACGGCTATCCGGTCGCGGCGTTTCGCTCGGATGGATTTGACGACGAAGGCAAGCTGTTTCTCAAGCATCCTGATGCCGACGCGCTCATCGCACCAAAGCAAGCCGACGGCGTTTTGCATTGGCCGCACCACGAGCACTTGTTGCACCGCACGTATACCGTGCGCCGGTGGGATCCGATCGCGGGGGAGTTCGACCTCGATTTTGTGAACCACGGTGTCGGCCCGGCAACAACATGGGCAAATACCGTGCAACCGGGCGAAAAGGTGCAGTGGGCGGGCCCGAAAATGTCGGCATCGCACCCGGTCGGGGCAGATTGGACACTCGTTGCCGGCGACGAGACCGCGCTTCCTGCGATCGGCCGCTGGCTTGAGGTGTGGCCCGACGGTGCTCGTGGGCAAGTGTTCATCGAGGTGGCGGAAGCATCGCATCGGCAAGAGCTCAGTGTGCCTGACGGCGTCGAGCTGACCTGGCTCGTGCGTGACGGCGCGGAGCCGGGCACAACAACGTTGCTGTTTGACGCATTACAAGCGGCCCCGTGGTGGGACGGCGACGTGTTCGCGTGGGTTGCTGGCGAAACGCTCACCCTTATTCCGATTCGTCGTTGGCTTCGCAACGAAAAAGGGCTTGCGAAAGAGAACGTTGAAGTCACCGGCTATTGGCGCAGGCGTGAGGTGGTGGTATCGGATGATTCGGGTGTGCAAGACCTCGACGCGACGACCGACGACGCAGAAGCGTTCCACGAATTGCAAGAGTTGACCCCCGGCTTCGCGCTGCGCATCGCCGCAACGATCGGCCTCGGCCCGGCGGTGGGCGCGCAAACGCGGTCACTCGAGTACATCGCCGAGGCGACAAAAACGGATGCCACGGCTCTCGCCAAGCTGGTGCGCTACCTCGAAGCGATCGGTGTGACTGAGACGACCGACAGTGAAATCCGTTTGACACCGCTCGGGCGCGCACTCGACGACGATGAAGTCATCGGCGAACTTGATCTCACCGGTGCCGCTGCCCAGCGAGAACTCGGTGGTTTGCTTTCGCTGTTGACAGCAGTGCGCACCGGAACAGGTGATTACGACCGCTGGTTTGATAAGCCGTGGCCGCAGCACCGGATTGAAGACTCTGGCCTCGTTGCTTCGCGTCTGGAAAGTGAAG
The DNA here is from genome assembly GCA_964616805.1 of uncultured Microbacterium sp. Lineage (GTDB taxonomy): Bacteria > Actinomycetota > Actinomycetes > Actinomycetales > Microbacteriaceae > Microbacterium. Next base: position 112,176 of record CAZTUC010000004.1, read on the forward strand.
CCAGCCGGGCTGGCTACCTTGCCGGTGCTGTTGTCGAGGCAGGCGATTTCGACGAGGCGGGCACCGTGACGGTGCTTGGGCACGGCGCGGGTACTTTCGCGACGGCACTCGTTGAAACACACCCGAATCTTGCCGTTCGGGTTGTCGGCGCACCATCAGAGTTGACAGGATGGCGCCGAATTGAAGGCGAGCGCGACCGCATCGAGTGGGTACCAGGAAATGCGCTGGTGCGCCAACAGCAAACATCCGATGTCGTATTGCTCGTTGATGTACTCAGTTCGCTTGATTCTGAAGATGCTACCCACGCCCTGCGCGAAGCAGCCGCGAGCGTGACCCCCGGTGGCAGGGTGCTGGTGTTTGGCAACGTGCTCGAACCCGAACTTGCTGACGAGCACGACTACGAAAGCGACATCATTGAATTCGCGCTGACCGGCGGCGGGGCTCGCATGCACGAAGAGCACCTCGCGCTGTTTGCCGCGGCCGGTCTCGCCGAACCCCAGCGTGAAACGGTCGGCTGGGGCTATACGTTGTATGCGGTGTGATGTGCGTGCGTCAGGCGTGAGAAGATTTCCTGTGCCACAGTTTGAACTCGTCGTACAAGACGTCAGCGGTATCGAGAGCGCCCTGCGCATTGCCCCCGATCGCGTCGAGCTGTGCCAAGCGCTTTCAACCGGTGGGCTCACCCCCTCGGCCGCGCTCATTGAGCAGGCTGTTGCTGCCCGGCTCAATGTGCACGTGCTCATTCGCCCGCGTGAGGGTGGGTTTGAGTATTCGGAAGCCGAGTTGCGCGCCGCCAAATCGGATGCCGCAACCGCCCTCGCGCTCGGCGCGAACGGTGTTGTTGTCGGCGCGCTCAAGGCTGGTCGCATCGACACCGACTTTGTCGCAGAGATCATCGCGGCAGCCCAGGGTGCGCAAGTCACAGTGCATCGCGCCTTCGACCAGGTCGCCGACCAGGTCGCTGAGATCGAGACGCTTGCTCAGCTGGGGGTCACACGTGTGCTGACTTCTGGGGGTGCGGTCAGCGCTGCGGCCGCAATCGATCGGTTGCGGGCTCTCGTTGACCAAGCCGCGGGTCGTATTGAAGTCATGGCTGGCGCTGGTGTCAATGCGCAAAATGCCGCCATGATTGCCGCGGCGGGTGTTGACGCGGTCCACGCTTCGGCGAAGTGTGAGGTTCCTGACGAGCTGGCGGTTTCGGTTGGGCCAGCCGCGCAAGCGGCTGGCGCAACACGTCCGGGGATCGACGAGGCAGAAGCGCTCGCGATCAGAGACGCCCTTCGCTGAACGCTTGGGAGAACTCCCAGACCTGGCGGCATCCGCGCTCACCTGCATCACGCACACAGCTCAGATGTGGGAATCATCAAACGTGTGGTAAAAATAAATCTGCACGGCATGTGCAATAATGTTCGCAAGGCGGCAGCGGAGCCGCGCAGAGAGGTGACAAGCAATGGCGCTCGAACGGCATCTTTACAACGAAGATCATGAGCAATTCCGTCAAATCGTGCGGGAATTCGTAAATCGAAACGTGAAGCCGCACGCCCAACGCTGGGAAGAAGAGGGCATCGTTGATCGCTCGCTGTTTACCGAAGCGGCCGAAGCGGGCCTGCTTGGTTTTGGCGTTGATGAGCAATATGGCGGCGGCGGCACGCGCGACTTCCGGTTCAACACGATCATGGCCGAAGAGCTCTCGCGCAACCCTGTCTCCAGTGGGATTGCCGGAATCGCACTCTCGAACGACATTGTTATTCCATACTTCACCGACCTCACCAATGACGAGCAGAAGCAGCGTTGGCTACCCGGCATCGCGAAAGGCGAGCTGATCGTCGCGGTTGCGATGACCGAACCTGGTACCGGCAGCGATTTGGCAGGCATCCGCACCACCGCAGTGCGTGACGGCGACGACTACATCGTTAACGGCTCGAAGATTTTCATTTCGAACGGCCAAAACGCCGACCTCGTTGCAACCGCAGTGCGCACCTCTGATGATCCGCACCGCGGGATGAGCCTGCTCGTGCTCGAGCGAGGCATGGCGGGCTTCTCGCGCGGGCGCAACCTCGACAAAGTTGGGTTGCACGCACAAGACACCGCCGAGCTCATTTTCGAGGATGTGCGCGTTCCGGCTGCAAACCTCCTCGGACCCGAAGGTGCAGGCTTCTTGGGCCTGATGAAGAACCTGCCGCAAGAACGCCTGTCAATTGCTGCCGGCGCCGTCGCTTCGAGCGAGGGTGTGCTCGAGCGCGCGCTGCAATACGTGAAAGATCGCAAAGCGTTCGGGAAGCCGATCGGAACGTTCCAAAACACTCGTTTCGAGCTCGCGGAAATGACGGCACAAGTCGCCGCGAGCCGCGCCTACGTCGACGCTGCAATTGCACAGCACCTTGACGGAAAGCTGACGGCAGAGGATGCCGCCGCAGCCAAGTTCTTGACGACTGAGCAGTACGTCAACGTCGTGAACCGATGCCTGCAACTGTACGGTGGGTACGGCTACATGCTCGAGTACCGCATCGCGCAGGACTACCTCGACTCACGCATCACCACAATCTACGGTGGCACAACCGAAATCATGAAAGAGATCGTCGGCCGTAGCCTCGGCCTCTAAACAGGAGAATTCATGTCTGACGCATACATTTATGACGCTGTGCGCACGCCGCGCGGCAAGAACCGGGGTGGGGCGCTGAACAGCGTCAAGCCTGTCGACCTCGTCGTGGGGCTCTACGACGCAATCATTGAGCGAAACCCCGCGCTCGACCCAGCGGATGTCGATGATGTCGTGCTTGGTGTCGTTTCTCCCGTGGGGGAGCAGGGCGGCGACATTGCCCGCACGGCAGTGCTGCTTTCGGGGCTTCCCGAGACGGTTCCTGGTGTGCAGGTCAACCGCTTCTGTGCTTCGGGTCTGGAATCGGTCAACATCGCTGCGCAAAAAGTCGCTTCGGGCTACGAAGACTTCGTGCTCGCCGGTGGTGTCGAGTCGATGTCGCGTGTGCCGATCGGCTCCGACGGTGGCGCTTTCGCGCAAGACCCGTCGACCGCGTATGACACCTACTTTGTCCCGCAGGGCATCGGTGCTGACCTCATTGCAACGATCGAGGGCTTCTCGCGCGAAGACGTCGACGCATTCGCTGCCCGCTCACAAGAACGTGCCGAGCAGGCGTGGCAAGAAGGCCGCTTCGCAAAGTCGATCATTCCCGTGAAAGATATCAACGGTGTTGTGCTGCTCGACAACGACGAGCACCGCCGCCCCGGTTCAACCGTTGAAAGCCTCGGTAAACTGCCGGCGAGCTTCGCGGTTATGGGGGAACAGGCCGGTTTCGACGCTGTCGCACTGCAGAAGTACCACAACGTTGAAAAAATCAACCACGTGCACGGCCCCGGCAACTCATCGGGCATCGTTGATGGTGCATCGCTCATGCTGATCGGCTCAAAGGCTGCCGGTGAGCGTTCGGGCCTCAAGCCCCGCGCACGCATTGTGGCAACCGCTGTTGTCGGTTCCGAACCGACCACCATGCTCACCGGCCCGACGCCAGCGACCGAAAAAGCGCTCGCGAAAGCTGGGCTGACGGTTGAAGACATCGACCTCTTCGAACTCAACGAGGCATTCGCCGCAGTTGTGATGAAGTGGCAAAAAGATCTCGGGATTCCGGATGACAAAGTCAACGTTAACGGTGGAGCAATCGCACTGGGGCATCCGCTCGGTGCCACCGGAGCGATGATTCTGGGCACGCTGCTCGACGAACTCGAGCGCCGCGACCTCAAACGAGGACTCGCAACGCTGTGTGTCGGTGCCGGTATGGGCATCGCGACGATTATCGAACGGGTTTGAGAGGAACACTCATGAGCAACACTGACTACACCGGTTACGCGTGGGAACAAAACACCGATTCAATCGTCACGATCACGATGGACGATCCTGACAGCGCCGTCAACACCATGAACCCGCACTTCGGTGCCGCGCTTGAAGCAACTGTTGACCGCCTCGAAGCTGAGCGCGACAACATTGTTGGCGTCATCCTCAAGTCAGCGAAAAAGAGCTGGTTCGCTGGCGGCGACTTGAACCTGTTGCGTTCGGCCGACCCGAACAAAGCGGAAGAAGAAACCGCACACATCAACCACATCAAAGCCCTGCTTCGTCGCATTGAGAAGCTCGGTAAGCCCGTCGTTGCGGCGATCAACGGCACAGCCCTCGGTGGGGGCCAAGAGGTCGCGTTGGCGACACACCACACAATTGCCGCGAGTGACGTGCGCGGGGCACAGTTCGGATTTCCCGAAGTTTCGCTCGGGCTGCTTCCCGGTGGTGGCGGTGTCACGCGTTGTGTTCGCATGTTTGGTCTACATAAGGCGCTGCAAGAGATCATCCTTCCGTCGACGCGCTTCAGCGCGCAGCAGGCTCACGAGATCGGCCTGATTGACGAACTCGCCCCGCTTGCCGAACTCGACGACCGTGCTCGTGCGTGGATCGCTGAAAACCCGGCCCCGGTCAAGCCGTGGGACCAAAAGGGATTCCGCATCCCCGGCGGTGGTCCGAACTCGCCTGCAGTCGGATCGATGCTGCCGGCAATGTCGGCCCTCTTGCGCAAGCAGCTCAAGGGCGCCCCGATGCCAGCGCCGAAGGCAGCAACGTCGGCTGCAGTTGAGGGTGCGTATGTCGATTTCGACACAGCATCCGAAATTGAGAGCCGGTACCTGGTGAACCTCACGCACGGCCCGGTTGCGAAGAACATGATCAACGCATTCTTCTTCGACCTGCAGCAAATCAACTCTGGGGCAAGCCGTCCGCAAGGCGTCGAGAAGTTCACCGCCACGAAGGTCGGTGTCATTGGCGCCGGAATGATGGGCGCTGGCATTGCTTACGTTTCAGCGAAGGCTGGCATCGAGGTCGTGCTGAAGGATGTCTCGCTCGAAGCAGCCGAAAAGGGCAAGGACTACTCGCGTGGTCTCGAAGAAAAGGCGCTGGGCCGTGGCAAGACCACCCCAGAGAAGTCTGAGGCACTCTTGGCCCGTATCACCCCGACCGACAACCCGGCCGATTTCGCCGGCGTTGACTTTGTCATCGAGGCTGTTTTCGAGTCGGTTCCGGTCAAGCAGCAGGTGTTCCAAGAGATTCAAGACATCGTCGAACCCGACGCCGTTTTGGGTTCCAACACCTCAACACTGCCAATCACGGAGCTCGCCAAGGGTGTCACCCGCGAAAACGACTTCATTGGAATCCACTTCTTCTCACCGGTCGACAAGATGCCGCTCGTTGAGATCGTTGTGGGTGACAACACGAGCGACGAAGTGCTCGCGAAGACGTTCGACTACGTGCAGCAGATTCGCAAAACGCCGATCGTTGTCAACGACTCGCGTGGCTTTTTTACCTCGCGTGTCATCGGCAAGTTCATCGCCGAGGCTGTTGCCGCAGTTGGTGAGGGTGTTGAGCCCGCGTCGGTTGAGCAGGCCGCATTGCAGGCCGGCTATCCGGCAGGTGCACTGCAGTTGCTTGACGAACTGACGCTTTCGCTCACGCAGAAGATTCGCCAAGAGACGCGCGTTGCCGACGAAGCCGCCGGCAAGACGTGGGACGAGCACCCTTCGGAGCCGGTTGTCGACTACATGGTCGACGAGGCAGGTCGTATTGGTCGCCGTGAAGGCAAGGGCTTCTACGACTACGACGAGAGTGGTAAACGGGCCGGTATTTGGTCGGGGCTTCGTGAGAAGTACAACTCAGGTTCGACCGCGCTGCCGCTGATCGACCTGCAAGAGCGCATGCTGTTCGCTGAGGCGCTTGACACAATCGACTGCCTCGACAACAACGTGCTGACAAGTGTTGCGGATGCCAACATCGGCTCGATCTACGGTATCGGCTTCCCCGCCTGGACAGGTGGCGTGCTGCAGTACGTCAACCAGTACGAGGGGGGACTACCCGGCTTCGTTGCTCGTGCGAACGAATTGGCCGATACGTATGGTGACCGCTTCCGCCCGCCAGCGTCGCTCATCGCGCGCGCTGAGGCCGGGGAAGAGTACCGCTAGCCCCGCCGCCCTTGAGCGGAGGCACGTAGTGCCGAAGTCGAAACGCAGTGCGTCGAAAACTGCGTTTCGACTTCGGTCGCTGACGCTCGCTCAGTACAAGCGACTTCGGTCGCCGCCCTTCGTCTCGCTTCGCTCGCTCAGGGACCGGCTTACGTTCTACCGAGCCACTCGGCCAAAATCTGTTCCCGATCAGCGTCGATTGTGGGGGGCTCGGTGATTGCCGGGTTCGGATGCCGCGAGAACCGCGGCGCCGGGGCGCCCTGCACAACCCCACCCAGCGTGATGAGGTTGCCTCGCGCTACCATGTGCTCGTCGTTTGCAGCTTCAGCAAACGTCAGCACGGGGGTCACGCAAGCATCCGATTCGGCGAAATGCTCCGCCCATTCGTCACGGGTGCGCTGCGCGAAAAGCCCGGCGAGCTGTTCGGTGAGTGCCGGCCAATTGCGCGGATTATTTCGGTCGGGGACATCGTTTTCGTTGAGCCCAAGGCCCGCAAGTAAGAGCGCGTAGAATTGCGGTTCAATTGCGCCGACGGCAACGAAACGGTCGTCAGCGCAGCGGTAACTGCGGTAACACGGGTTTGCCCCGTCGAGGATGTTGCGCTCGCGCGCATCGCTCCAATACCCCTGTCCGCGCAGCGCCCAAATCATTTGCATCGCGGCGTTCACACCATCGACCATGGCAACATCCACGACCTGGCCAAGGCCCGTCGTTGCACGTTCGACGAGCGCCGCGAGCACGCCGTTGACGAGCATGAGTGAACCACCGGCAACATCGGCAATGATGTTCAAGGGCGGGGGAGGAACTTCGCTTGCCGGCCCGATCGCGTTGAGTGCACCCGTGAGCGAGAGATAGTTGATGTCGTGGCCGGCTTGCAGTGCGCGTGGACCGGACTGCCCCCATCCGGTCATGCGGGCGTAAACGAGTCGCGGGTTTCGCTCGAGGCACACGTCGGGGCCGATGCCGAGGCGCTCGGTGACGCCAGGTCGGTTGCCCTCGACGAGTACGTCTGCCTGGTCTACCAACTCGAGCGCGAGACTGAGATCGTCGGGGTTGCGTAAATCAAGTGCGATCGATTTCCGGCCACGTAGCAGCCAGTCGGTTGTGTCGTCATCGACATGTCGCCCGGCTCCGCGGCGTTCCAGGCGCACAACATCCGCCCCCATGTCGGCCATAAGCATCGTGCCGTGCGGCACAGGGCCGATTGAGGCGAGTTCAACGATGCGGATGCCGCCAAGTGGCCCGCTCACGAGCGCGTCTCCAATGGGGCCAGCATCGCGAGCAGAGTTTGTTCAAGCTGCCTTCGCGCTTGCTTGACGCTGTAGCCGAGGTCGTGTCGGTAGTGTTCCCACATGGTCCATCCCGCAATTGCGGCGATTCGATCCGTCAGAAAGTCGCGGTCGGGAGCGCTCGCGAGTTCGTTCGTGAATGTTGCTGCCACAAACTCGGTCACGTGCGCAATCTCGGCCTTGCGGCTGGCTTGCAGGGTTGGAGAGTAGTTAATTCGCACCATCATGGCGCGTGCTGCGGGGCTGATGAACTCGGCTTTACGGGCCGACACGTCACAGAACTGAGCCAGACGAGTTTCGAAGTCGAGGTCGGGGTCAACGTCTTCATGCAGGGCAGCTTCGCCGGCTGCCCAGTGCGCGGTTGTTGCCTGCAGGAGGGCTTCCATATCGCCAAAAGCGCTCCAGAGCGTGCGCAACGAAACGCCTGCTTCGTCGGCGATGAGCACTGCTGTTGGGGCAACCTCGCCTCGGCGCAGCAGTGCTGCGTGGGCTTCGACGAGCTTGTTGATGGTCGTGACACGGCGTTGGGCGCGCCCGTCAATTGCGATCTCGGTCATGTGATCATTATGCACGTGGCGTGCAGAAAACGTCGCGTGCGGTGCGCTTTTTGAGACCATCGAACGATCCGGAGGTCCGCGCAACGGCCGGGTTGAAGCCGGCGATGAGCACCGCTGGGTCTTAGACAGAGAATGGCCAAATGAGCGGCACCCAGAACACCGCAACAAGAAAAAACAGCACGATGAAGGGTAGCCCGAACTTTGCGTAGTCACCGAAGCGGTACTGGCCGGGCGTCATCACCATGAGATTTGCAGGGGTCGCAACCGGCGTGAGGAACGCAGCAGCGCCAGCAACAGTCAGTGCCATGAGGAACGGCAAAACTGAAGCGTTCATCGTGTCAGCCAGCGCGACAGTGATCGGAATCATGATCAGCACCGTCGCGGTATTGCTGATGAGTTGCCCGAGGATGAGCGTCACAATGACGATTGCGGCCAGCGCCGCGGTGGGGCCGAAATCGCCGATGGTATTGCTCAGCCAATCGGCAATGAGCGCGGCCGCACCCGTGGTTTGAAAGGCAACCGAGAGCGGGATCATCCCGGCGATCAGCACAATCGTTGTCCACGAAATCGCACGATAGGTCTGTGCGGGCGAGAGAACCTTTGTCACCACGAGCGCGCACGCGGCAAGCAGAGCAGCCATTGCTGCCGGAACGATACCGGTGACGAGCAGCACGAGCATGAGCGCGGTAATCACGAGAGTTCGTTTTGCGCCCTGCCCAAGCGGAATACCGCGCCGCAGCTTGTCTGGGTGATCGACAACGAGCACTTCGCGATCGTTGGCCGTGTGGCGACTGAGATCATCCCATGTACCTTGCAAGAGCAACGTGTCACCGGCCTGCAGCGTGGCCTTGGGGCCGATGAGCTCATCGGCACCGCGGCGCGCGGCGAGAATGACAAGGTCACCGCTCGGGGTGCACATGCCCGGAAAAACATGCAGGCCGATCAGCGAGGAACGTGGTGGGACGATAACTTCTGTCGCGCCGTGGATTGCGTCGAGCGAAATGCTGTCGTCTGCGAGTGCGTATTCGCGCCGCAGCACTTCGGCGAGCTGCCGCACATCGATCGGCGCTGCTGGCGCTTGCCGTGAGGGTAGCAGCTTGGGTCCGAGGAAGAGGATGATGAGAATTGTGCCAATCAGCATTGGGATGCCCGCAAGCGCGAACTCGAAAAAGCCAAAGTGGCGAGCGCCCGCGTCGTACGCAGCTTCTGAAACGAGAATGTTCACCGGGGTTCCGGTCATTGCGAGCATTGATCCGGCATGCGCCGAGAATGCCAGTGGCATGAGCATTTGAGATGGCGCGATACCTGCTCGCAGCGCGACAACCACAATAAGTGGCAAGAATGCTGCTACGGAACCGTTGACACTGATCAATGCCGTAACCACGGCGGTGAGCAGAGACAACACGAGCACCAAGCGCACTTTTCCGGTGCCCGCCCGCGAGATCACCTGTTGCCCGGCCCAAGCGATGATGCCGGAGGAGTCGAGAGCTTCGCTCACGACAAAAAGTGCCGCAATGAACAGCACGGTGGGGTCACCGAACCCGGCCAGTGCTTGCGTCAGATCGAGTACGCCGGTGAAGAACAGTGCCATTGAGACACCGATGGCCACCACGCCCAGAGGTACCTTTCCCGAGACAAAGGCCACCACTGCCACGACGAGAATCGTAAAGACGATGGAAATCGGATCCATAGTTCTGACAATAGCCGCGCACATGAGTCATGGTGCGATGAATTCTGCACGACGTATTGTGCTGGCTGGGCTTCCGGAGTAGGTTGGCGACATCAGCATGATTGCACTTTCGCGGCGTCTTCGTTGTGTGCCTGCGTGCTACATGAACAAGTGAAAACAACACGAAGGTCTTCGAAATGACTAGTACCGCAGACTTGGCGCAGCCGGAGTCAGAAAAAGGCTTCCTCAACTGGATCGAACGGGTTGGCAACAAAGTGCCGAACCCGACGATCATGTTTTTGTACCTGATCGGCTTTATTGCGGTGCTGTCTGCGATCATGAGCTGGGCGGGTGTTTCTGTAACCGAGGAGGTTGCCACCCCGGTTTCGACCGAACAGGTCTCGCAACTGAACGATCAGTTCGGCACCGACTGGCAGATCTACGACACATCTACTGGGATGCCCGCAGACATTCCCGAGTACGTCATTGAAGAGCGCACTTTCGCGATCAAGAACTTGCTCTCGGTTGAGGGTGTGCGTTTCTTCTTCACCTCGTTTGTCGACAACTTCGCCGGATTCAGCGTTGTTGCGACCGTGCTTATCGCGATGGCCGGTGTGGGTGTCGCTGAGCACGCAGGGCTCATGGGCGCGCTCATTCGACGTGTTGTTAAGGTCGCCCCACGCCGGTGGCTCGCCGCGATCTTGTTGTTTGTTGGTGTCATTTCATCGGTCGCGACCGATGCCGGATATCTCATTCTTGTACCCCTCGCCGCCGCCGCGTTTCTCACCGTTGGCCGCCATCCACTCGCCGGTCTCGCCGGCGCTTTTGCAGCGGTCGGTGCCGCGTTCGGGGCGAACATTATCATCACGCCGAGCGACAGTATGCTCACGGAAGTCACCAACGGCGTGCTGCAAGCCGCGGGTATGGAGCCGATTCAGGTCACGCACAACTTGTACTTCGGTATCGTCTCAACCTTCGTGCTGACGTTTGTTGCATTGCTGGTGACGATGCTGATCACCGAGAAGCGTCTTGGGAAATACGACCGAGCCGAGATGACGGTCGTCGATGATTCCGACAACGTCGACTACGACGCTGAAGCGCGTGGTCTGCGGATGGCCGGCTGGGCACTGCTCGGCTTTGTTCTCGTGATTCTTGCGCTGACGATCCCGCCCGGGGCGCCACTGCGGGCAGCATCGGATGGCCACGTTGCCGGTACGTCGCCGTTTATGGCAAGCCTTGTTTTCATCATCTCGCTGGCATTCCTGGTTTGCGGTGTTGCCTATGGCGCGGGAGCCAAAACCATGAAGGGTGGCTCGGCAGCTGTCGACGCCATCGCGAAGACTTTCGGCACCCTCGGCGGGCTGCTGGTCATGTTCTTGATGATCGCCCAGTTCATCGCCCTGTTCAACTGGACGAACCTGCCCACCGTGGCCGCAATCGCCGCGGCTGAAGCGCTCGAGACGGCGAATGTGCCTGCAATCGTGCTGTTGCTCGCATTCATTTTGGTGATTCTGGTGCTCGACTTCATCCTGCCTGGCCTGGTGCCCAAGTGGGTAATTTTTGCACCGGTGTTTATCCCGATTTTCGCCACGCTCGATGTTGCCCCGCAGACACTCTTGGCCGCCTACCGTGTTGGCGACTCTCCCGTAAACGTGCTGACGCCGCTGATGGTGTACCTGCCGTTCATGGTGACTGTCGCGCAGCGGTACAAGAAGGATGCCGGTATCGGCACGATCATCGCGTTGATGATTCCGTATGCACTGTGGATGCTGGTGGCCTGGACCGCCTTGTTCGCGGTGTGGTTCCTCACCGGCATACCGTGGGGTCCCGGCGCACCCGTGGAGTTGGGCTAAACCGTCCAATTTTGGCACTGATCTCGATTTCGAATACTGCAGAAAAGACTTGAGAAATGACTCGTAGCTCGAACAAACTCATCCCCGCCGATTTCGCCACCGTCCCGGGGCTCGATGCCCTTGATGTAGCTCACGTGCAGGCTGGCGGTGCAGGTGACGTCGGAGCGATCGGTATCGGTGTCTACACCGACGCAGACGTGCCTTCCGGCCTGGGTTTCGATCGCGCGGCACTTGAAGCCGCCGGTTTTGAAGCCAAACCCGGCAGCACACTGGTGATTGCGCGTGCCGACGGGCCAGACCTTGTTGCCGTGGGGCTCGGGCCGGCCGCCGAAACCAGCCACGTGGTGCTGCGTGACGCTGCCGCAGCACTGGCTCGTGCCGCGGCTCGCCACGACCGTTTAGGACTACAAGTCGATCTTGCCGGCGCAGACCGTGCGGCATCCGTTGCTGCCCTCGTGGAGGGGGCGCTCCTTGCTCGCTATCGCTATACGGAGCTGCAGAGTGAATCAAAGCACGTTGGTCTTGCCTCGTTCACGATCGATGCAGGTGCGAGCGATGAGGTGGCGGATGCCGCAGCGGTTGCAAGCGCACTCGTCAACGTGCGTGCGGCAATCGTCGCGCGCGATCTTGCCAATACCCCTCCCGGTCACCTGACCGCAACCAACATGGCAGACGTCGCCGCCGAGTTGGGTGCTCGTTTCGGCTTCGATGTGCGTGGCTACGACAAGCAGGAGCTCATCGACCTGGGATGTGGCGGCCTGCTGGGTGTGAACCAGGGGTCGACAGAAGAGCCGCGCATGATCGTGTTGCGCTACAAGCCCGAGGGGAAGGCCAGCGGCAAGCTCGGCATGATCGGCAAGGGCATTATGTACGACTCGGGCGGAATTAGCCTCAAGCCCAGTGACCCGATGCACCTGCTGATGAAGATGGACATGGGCGGTGCGGCAGCGGTGCTGGGCGCGTTCACGGCACTGCGCGACTCGAACGTTACGGCCGAGGTTGTTGGCTGGCTCATGTGCACTGACAACATGCCTTCCGGAACCGCATACAAACTGGGTGACGTGCTTACCTCGCGTGACGGAACGACCATTGAGGTCAAGAACACCGACGCTGAAGGGCGTTTGGTGATGAGCGACGCGTTCGCTTTCGCCAACGAAGAAGGCGTCGACGCAATCGTCGACATCGCAACACTCACCGGTGCAGCACTCGTCTCGCTCGGGGGGCAAATCGCTGCCCTGGTGGGCAACGACGACGCGACGATTGAACGGGTTCGTGCCGCCGCACAAAGCACAGACGAGCCAGTGTGGCAGCTACCGCTGGAGAAGAAGTATCGACCGCAGCTTGACAGCCAAATTGCTGACATTTCGAATCTCGGCGGGCCGTTCGCAGGCACGATTACCGCGGCGCTGTTTCTTGACCATTTCACCAAGGGCACACCATGGGCGCACCTCGATATCGCCGGCACAATGCAAACTGAGAAAGATGATTCGTGGCGCACCGCCGGTGCAACCGGTTATGGTGCACGTTTGCTGCTGAGGGTTGCTGAAAATTTCGCTGTGTGAGGCTCAGTACAGCAGTGCATGAGCTGTCTAGCGCCACGGCTGCGTAGCGCTACGCGATCCGGGCGAGCGCCTGGTCAAGATCCGCGATGATGTCGGTGACCTCTTCCAGGCCGATCGACAGACGAATCGTCAGCAGCGAAATACCGGCCGCTTCGCGCTGGGCAGCATCCATGTGTGAGTGCGTCATCGAGGCGGGATGTGCCACGAGGCTGCGCGCGTCACCGATGTTGGCGACAAGTTTGATGAGTCCGAGGCTGTCAATGACCGTTGCGACGTTTGCGGCATCCGTTGCGGCATCACCCGACGAGACCAGGTCGAACGAGAAAACCGACGGCGAACCGCTTGCGAGGTACTGCTGTGCCGCCTCGTGCCACGTACTTGACGCAAGGCCTGGGTGGTTCACGTGCGAAACCAGCTTGTGCTGCTCAAGATATTGCGCGACGGCGAGCCCGTTGTCGCTGTGCGCGCGCATGCGCAGGTTCAGCGTTTCGATGCCCTGCAGCACTTGCCACGCATTGAACGGTGAAAGTGACGCACCCAAGTCGTGCACGTACTTCGTTTTGATGAGCGCGGTCAGTGCGGTGCCCTGTCCGTAGTTTTCCCACAGCGTGATCGTGCCGCCGACCCGATCGTAGGGTTCGTTGAATTGGGGCCACTTGGCGGCATCCGCACCAAAGTCAAACGTGCCCTGGTCGACAACGACACCGGCCAGGCTCGTGCCGTGACCACCGAGGTATTTCGTCGCTGAGTGCACAACAACGTCGGCACCGAAGTCGCCCGGGCGATTGAGGTAGGGGGTGGGCAGCGTGTTGTCGATCACGAGCGGAACGCCAGCGGCATGCGCAATGTCGGCAACAGCTTGCGTGTTGAGCACCTGAGCGATCGGGTTCGCAACCGACTCGGCAAAGAACGCCTTCGTGTTCGGGCGGATGGCAGCTTGCCACGCGTCGAGGTCATCCTGGTCAACAAACGTCGTCTCGATACCGAAGTCAGTGAGGGTGTATTCGAGCAGGTCAATCGTGCCGCCGTACAGCTGGTTGGCGGCAACAATGTGCCCACCCTGACCCGTTGCGAGCGCGAGTAGCGCAACGGCAACAGCTGCCTGGCCCGAACCAACGGCCGCGGCTGAAACACCGCCTTCAAGCTGCGCGACACGCTTCTCGAGCACAAGCTGGGTGGGATTCGCGTTACGGCTGTAAAGATTCCCGCTCGTCTTCAACGCGAACAGGTCGGCCGCCTCTTGCAGGCTGCCAAAAACATACGCCGTCGTTTGGTAAATCGGCACCGCAGCGGAGTTCTGCGGCACGCCAGCTTCGTAGCCAGCGCGCAGTTGTTCTGTTGCGAATCCGCTCATGTCACTATTCTTGCCACCACCGGTTGGCGCCGTGCGGGTGTGACGCTACGTTACGGCACGAGAATAATCTTGCCGCCCGCGTGCTGTGACTCGATCAAGCGATGCGCCGCGACGGACTCGCTCAACGGTAACGATTCGCTGAACGCAACCTTGAACTCGCCGGCAGCGATCAGTCGCATGGCCTCGACGGGACCCTCCAGACGCCACTGCTGTTCTTGCTCGGTGAGCGGTATCGAGCTGCCGCCACCGAAGGCGCGGATGCCAAAACCGGGCGCATCAGCACCGCGCACGATCGTTGCGATGCGGTTCGGGTCGACACCGAGCTTGAGGCTTGCGTTTATCGCATCATCCGCACCGATGCCGTCGATGACAACCGTGATGGGTGCGCTCGCTGCGGCCTGAATGCGCGCCGCGAGTTCATCGGCATCGGCGCCCGTGTAGTCGACCGGGGTCGCACCGAGCTCACCCAAACGCTCGTGGTTCTTCGGGGAGGCGGTAGCGATAACCGTCGCGCCGATCGTACGAGCGAACTGGATGAGCGCGTGCCCGACCGCGCCAGAGCCACCGTGGTACACGACAACATCATCGCCGGTGACCGCGAGTGATTTCAGGACTTGGTAGGCGGTTCCGGCTGGAATCGGCAGGGCGGCAGCTTGTGCGTCGGTGACACCCTGGGGAATGGGGTCGACGGCATCCGCCGCAACCACAACATCGCTGGCATACGTGCGCGCGCCACGCGAGATGAGCACGTGGTCACCGACAGCAAGGCTCGAAACACCCTCGCCGAGCGCGGTCACAACACCCGCACCGTCAAATCCGATTCCGCGCGGGCCAGTCAACGGGCCACTCGGGCGGATGCCGCTGCGCAGTTTTGCATCAAGCGGGTTGACGCCGATCGCGCGCATTGAAACCAACACTTGGCCGACACCCGGCTGCGGGGTTTCAACTTCGACGACCCGAAGAACGTCGGGGGAGCCCGTTTCGGAATACTGCACAACCTGAGTCATGCTTCGAGACTACGCCTGCTTGTCGCGGGCGGCCCAGCCGAGCACAAATCGGGCGGCAAGGCCGATGACGATCGCCCAGAACGCCGCGCCGATGCCGAACAATACGAAACCGCTCGCGGCAACCACAAATGTGAGGATCGGGGCGATGAGTTCGGTGCCGCCGAGCGCGCTCTTGAGTGCCGAGGCAAGCGTTGGCAGCAATGCAAGGCCAGCAACCGTAGCAACGACGCCTTCGGGTGCTGCTGAAATGAGCGTTGTGAGGGCTCCGGAGCACAGTCCGAGAACGATCGCGGTGATACCGGATGCCACACCAGCGATCCAGCGGCGCGAGCGGTCAACGCCTGCATCCGCACCTGCCGCGAGCGCCTGAGTGATTGCGGCAAGGTTGATCGCGTGACCACCGAGCGGTGCGCCAACGGCGGTACCAATACCGGTGACGACCATCGAACTGCGCCAGGGGGCGTCGTAGCCGAAGCTGCGTAGCACTGCCGCACCCGCGATGTTTTGTGACGCCATCGTGACGATGAACAGCGGCAGGGCGATACCGATGAGGGCTGCTGGGGTGAACGTCGGGATGACGAACTCAAAACGGGGGAGCATGGCTTGCGTGTCGAGCCGCGCTCCCTTGGCGATGAGGTCGGCTGTGATCACGATCGCTGCCGTGACGAACGCGAGTGGTGCGGCCCAGCGGGTGGCGAACCGCAAAGCGAGCAGCCACACGATGATGATGGGCACGATCGCGAGCGGGTTGAGGGTTATTGCCCCGATGGGTGCGAGGCACAGTTGCAGGACGACACCGGCAAGCAGGGCTTGTGCGATTGTGGTCGGGATCTTCGTGATGAGGTTGCCGAGCTGCGGGATCAGCCCGCTCAGCATGAAGAGTATGCCGGTCACGATGAACGCGCCGACGGCTGCGCGCCATCCGCCTTCAACCGTGCCGGTTGCCACCAAGAGGGCGGCGCCGGGTGTAGACCAGGCCGAGATCACCGGTGTGCGGTGCTGCAGCGAGAGCCACAGGCTCGCGATGCCCATCGTGATGCACAGAGCCATCAGGCCGCTGGCCGCTTGGGCTTCGGTTGCGCCGACGGCGCGCAGACCCGCGATCACCACAACAAACGAGCTCGAAACCCCAACGAGGGCTGTGACAATACCCGCCGAAATGGGGCGAACGAGGTCGCGTTCGGATGTCGTTGTGCTCACCGTCTCAGTTTGGCACGGGGAGGGTTTTGCGTTGACCGGACAAACCAGACCGTCTTCGGATATGGGCTGATACGCTGGCGGCCACCAGCGGTACGACGACGAAGGAGATGCAATGTCGGGTCAGGCGCAAGTGAAGATGATCGTTTTGCACACAGACGACATCGAGAGTTCGATCAAGTTCTACACGCAAACCCTTGGGTTCCCGCTCAAGTTTCGCGATGGAAACCACTTCGCAGCGCTCGATGGGGGCACGATCACACTCGCGTTGGCGACGCCGCTCGATCATCCAATTCCGGGACAGGTCGTTGTCGGTATCAAGACCGATGATGTTGACGGTGTTGCTGCGGCCATCGAAACGGCCGGCGGCGGCCTTGCCAAGGCGCCGTATGACGACGCACATGAGCGTCGCGCCGTGGTTTACGACGAGTTCGGCAACGGGCTGGTGGTTTACTCGCCGCTTTCTTGACCGGTGGTGAGGTGGGCCACTATTTGCCTTCCCAAACCACATCTGGGTCGGGGCGAATAATCAGCACCTCGCCCGGGTATTACGATCTCTACCCAGGTGAAGTGCTGGCGATACGGCCGGTGCCGGTTCAGCGGTAGTTCTTCGTCGGGGACGATTGTCCGCGCAGCGATACGCTGTGGCCCGAGTTGCCTGGAAGTTTGCTGCGATCTGTTCGAAGATTCTTTCTAATGTCAGTGGTCTGTGTTTGAATAGAATATGTCCAATTTATTCGAGCTAGAGCAACACCTTGGCAGGGTGTTGACGGCGTTCGGGGGTGACCTTGATACCGCCCACCTCACTGGGGTGATGGCGGGTTGGGGGCCCGAACGGTTGCTCGAAGTGTTGCGGGCTGGTGAAGCGCTCGTTCGTGGGGTGCAGGTCGTCACGACCGCGGCGGCTGGGGTGATTGCTTCGAAGTCTTCGCGGGAGTTTGGTCATGAGGGGATCGCGCAGAAGAACGGGTTCCGTAACGCTGAAGCGCTGATTCAAGACATTACGGGTGGGTCGAAACTTGAAGCGTCCCGCCAGGTGCGGGT